>NZ_CP154825.1:606294-1212588 GCF_041897805.1 Actinokineospora auranticolor | reverse complement strand
CCCTGTCCGACAACCGCTTTCCACGCGTCCAGCTCGGCGACCCGCTCGGCGGAGACCGCCCACTGCGCCAGCAGACCCGCCCAACGCCGGAACGACACAGCCACCGGCTCCAGCCTCGGATCACGTCCGGCGGCCACCGCCTCATAGGCCGCTCGCAGGTCCGACGCGAGGATCCGCCAGGAGACCCCGTCCACCACCAAGTGGTGCGCCACCACGACCAAGCGCCCCAGGCGATCCGGCCCCGCGGCCAACCACACGGCTTGGACGACCACGCCCGCGAGCGGGTCCAACCGGCCCACCGCCCCGCGCGCCGCGTCCGCCGTAGCGTTGTCGAGCGAGCCGTCGACCACGACACGCCGGACCAACCCGGCCGCGTCCACCGAACCGCGCTCACCCACGACCAAGCGTCGTCCCGCTTCGCCGTCGACGACCCGCGCACGCAACATGTCGTGCGTGTCGACAACGGCGGCCAGCGCGGCCACCAAGGCCTCCTCCGCCAGATCCGAAGGCACGGCCAGCACCGCCCACTGCGCGAATCCCGTTCCCGCGACACCATCCGCGAACATCCGCATGACCGGTGTCAGCTCGACGTCGCCGACACCATCGTCGGCCGTCGAGGACTCCGGTCGCGGCAGCGGCGAATCGGCCACCAGCTGCGCGAGCCGTTCAGGGGTCCGGAGTTCGAAGACCTGTCGCGGCGTCAGGGAGATGCCGTCGCGGCGCGCGCGAGCCGCCACCTGCATCGACGAGATCGAGTCGCCACCCAACTCGAAGAAGCTGTCCTCGACCCCGACCCGGTCGATACCGAGCACCTCGGCGAACACCCCGCAGAGGATTCGCTCGGCCGCGGTGGCGGGCTCCCGGCCGACCGACCTCGACGAGAAGTCCGGTTCCGGCAACGCGCGCCGGTCGACCTTCCCGTGCGGCGTCAGCGGAAGGGCGTCCAGCGCCATCACCGCGGCGGGCACCATGTACGGGGGCAACCGGGACGAGAGGTCGTCCCGCAGCTCCCGGGGGTCGACATCGTCGGGCGACACGTAGGCCACCAGGCGGCCGTCGCGGACGACCACCACGGCGTGGGCCACCCGCGGGTGGCTGGAGAGGGCGAACTCGACCTCGCGGGGCTCGACCCGGAACCCGCGGATCTTCACCTGGTCGTCGGCCCGACCGGCGGACACCAGCCCGCCCCGGTCGGTCCAGTACGCCAGGTCGCCCGTGCGGTACATCCGCTCGCCGGGGGCGAACGGGTCGGCGACGAACCGCTCCGACGTCAGCGCCGATCGACCGTGGTAGCCGCGGGCCACACCGATCCCGGACAGGTACAGCTCACCGGTGATCCCCGGCGGCAACGGGCGCAGGAACGAGTCCAGCAGGTAGCCGCGCACACCCGCGACCGGCTTGCCGAACGGGATCACGTCACCGCCCGGCGCCAGCGGCAGGCTCATCGTCGCGCAGATCGTGGTCTCGGTCGGGCCGTACGCGTTGATCATCCGACGGCCCACCGACAGCCGGTCCACCAGGCCGGGCGGGCAGAGTTCCCCCGCCGCGACAACGGTTTCCAGCCGGTCCGGCAGCTCGTCGGCGGTGGCCAGCACCGACGGCGGCGCCTTCACCTGCGTGATGTCCCACCGCCGCAACGCCTCCGTGAACGACGCCTGGGGCGGCAGGTCCTCGTCCGGCGGCATCACCAGCGCCGCCCCCGCCAGCAGCGCCATCATCACCTCGGACACGATGGTGTCGAAGCCGAGCGCCGCGAACTGGAGCACCCGCGACGACGGCGTCACACCGAAGCGGTCGATGTGCGCGAGCGCCAGGTTCCCCAGGCCCGAGTAGGTCACGACGACACCCTTCGGCGTCCCCGTCGACCCCGAGGTGTAGATCACGTACGCCGCGTCCCGCACGTCCAAGGACGGCAGCTCGACACCGGCGCCGGTCGCCAAGTCCACCTCGTCGATGACCACCAGCCGGTCGCCGAACTCCGCGGGCACCGCGCCGCGCGTCTGACCGGAGCACACGACCAGCATCGGGTCGGCGCTGCCGAAGACGAACCGCACGCGCTCGGCAGGGTAGGCCGGGTCCACGGGGACGAACACGCCACCCGCGAGCGACACCCCCAACATCCCGACCAGCCACCACGACGACCGCTCCACGACCAGACCGACACGGCGTTCCCGCCCGACCCCGCGCGCCCGCAGGACACCCGCGAACCGCACGGCCCGGTCCCACAACTCCGCGTACGACAACTCACCGCGACCGTCCACCACGGCCACACCGTCCGGCCGTTCGGCCGCCACGCGCCCGACCAACACCGGCAGCGGCTCCCCCGAGACCAACGCGGGCTCGGCGGGGTGGACCGTGCCGGGCCCGACGCCGATCCGCCCCACCAGGCCGGTCGGGTCGGTGACCACCGCGTCGATGGCCCCGACGAACCACTCCAGCAGGGAATCGGCGACGGCCCGCTCGACCTGCCCGGTCCAGTAGGCGAGTTGGATCCGGAACTCCTCGCCCGGGATGACGCCGACGGTCACCGGGTAGTGGGTCCCCTCGACCGTGCCCAGGTAGGTGAACCGCTCGGCGAAGTCGCGCGGGTAGTTCTCGAAGACCAGCAGCGTGTCGAACACCGCGCCCGGTCCGGCCGCCTTCTGGATCTCGGTCAGGCCCAGGTGGTGGTGCGGCATCAGCGCCACCTGCCGGTGCTGCACCCCGGTGAGCAGGTCGACGACCCGCTGCCCGCCGTCCAGCGGGACCCGGACCGGCACCGTGTTCATCATGAGCCCCGGCATCGACTCCACGCCCGGCAGCTCGGCGGGGCGGGTGGCGACCGTGGTGCCGAACACGACGTCGGTGCGCCGCGCGAGCCGCGCCAGCACGAGCGCCCAGGCGCCCTGCACCACGGTGTTCAGCGTCAGCCCGTGGTCGCGGGAGAACTCGATCAGCCTGGTGCGCACGTCCGGCGGCAGGTGGGTGACGCGGTAGCCGTAGTCCACCCCGGAGTCGGTCTTCGCGATCAGCGTCGGCTCGTCCACATCGGACAGTTCAGCCCGCCAGGCCGCGCGCGCGGCGTCCTTGTCCTGGCTCTCCAGCCAGACCAGGTAGTCCCGATAGGAGGCGGTCGACCGCAGCGGGAACCGCCCACCTGCCGCGTACGCCTCGGAGACCTCGTTGAGGATGACCGCCACCGACCAGCCGTCGGTCAGGATGTGGTGGTTGACGACCAGCAACCGGTGCCGGTCCGCGGCCAGCCGGACCAGCACCAGCCGGAACAGCGGCGCGTTGGCCAGGTCGAAGCGCTCGCGCTGCTCCTGCTCGATCAACGCCGCGACGGCCGCTTCGACGTCGTCCGCGCCGGTCAGGTCCACCTCCCGCCACGGCAGGGCGACGTGCCGGGCGACGGCCTGCACGGCCCGGCCGGACGCGAGCCGGTGGAAGCTCAGCCGGAGTTCGGCGTGCCGGGCGAAGACCGCGTCCCACACGCCCCGCAGCCCGGCCACGTCCAGCGGCCCGGTCAGCTCGACGAGCCACTGCGTCTGGTAGATGTCGACGCCCTGGTCGTCGAGGGTCGTCTGGAAGAGCAGGCCCGCCTGGAGCGGCGCCAGCGGCCAGACGTCCTCCACTCCTGGGGCGACGACCGCCAACTCCGCCGCTTCCTCGGCGGTCAGCGTGATCAGCGGGTCGTCGACAGCGCCGTCGAGGGGGGCGGGGCGCGCCACGGCCGCGAGACGCGCCGGGGTCTTCTCCCGGAAGATCTCGGACGGCGACACGAGCAGACCCGCCTTGGCCGCGCGGGCTGCCAGGCGCAACGCGATGATGGAATCCCCGCCCAGCGCGAAGAAGCCGTCGTCGACACCGGCCCGGTCCAGCCCGAGGACTTCGGCAAACAGTCCACACAGGACCCGTTCCGCCTCGGTGGCGGGTTCGCGCCCCGATGCGGACGCGGTGAAGTCGGGAACGGGCAGCGCGGCCCGGTCAACCTTTCCGTTGGCGGTCAACGGCAACGAGTCCAGCGTGATCACCACGGTCGGGACCAGGTACTCGGGCAAGACCGCGCCAAGGCGCGCGCGGATGAGGTCGGGATCGACGGCCGACACCGCGTACCCGATCAGGCGCTCGTCGACCACCAGCACGACGGCCTCGTGCACGTCCGGCTGGGCGGTCAGCGCCGCCTCGACCTCACCGGGCTCGATCCGGAACCCGCGGACCTTCACCTGGTCGTCGACCCGGCCCGCGAACAGCAGTTCGCCGTCCCCGGTCCACTGGGCGAGGTCCCCGGTCCGGTACATCCGCGCACCCGCGGCGGTCGGGTCCGCCACGAACCGCTCCGCCGTCAGACCCGGCCGCCCCAGGTAGCCGTCCGCCACACCGGCGCCCGACAGGTAGAGGTCACCGACCACACCGGGCGCCACGGGCCGCAGCGACGCGTCGAGCACCTGGGCCCGCCTGCCGGCGAGCGGCCGACCGATCGGCAACACCCGCCCCAGGACGTCACCCGGTTCGAGTACGTGCCACGTCGCGCACAGCGTCGTCTCCGTCGGGCCGTACATGTGCCGCACGCGCACCCCGGGGCACGCCCGCCGCACCCGGTCGACCGCGTGCACGGGCACCAGGTCACCGCCGGTCAACACCTCGCGCAGCCCCGCGAAGGACTCGGGCGACTCCTCCGCCACCGCCCGGAAACTGCCCGCAGTCAGGTGCGCCATCGTCACCCCACCCGCGACCGCTTCCCGCAGGCGTCGGGCGTCGACCGGCCCCGGCGCCGCGATCACCACGCGGGCACCGGACACCAGCGGCACCCAGATCTCGTACAGGGACGCGTCGAAGGCGTGCGGCGCGTGCAGGAGGACCGCGTCACCGGGTTCCACCGCCCAGCCGGGATCGCCCACCAGCGCGGCGACACCGTGGTGCGGTACGGCCACGCCCTTCGGGGTGCCCGTCGAACCGGAGGTGTACATCACGTACGCCAGGTCCCCCGGGCGCACCTCGACGGCGAGCGCGTCGCCCGCGTCCTCATCCGTGACAACGACCGCCTCGACGCCGTCAGGCACGGCTTCGCGCGTGGCAGGCGAGCACACCGCCGCGGACACCCCGGAGTCCGCCACCATGAACGCCACCCGCCGCGCGGGGTAGGCGGCGTCCACGGGCACCTGCGCCGCCCCGGTTTTCCACACGGCCAGCAGCGCCACCAGCAGGTCCGCCGAGCGGTCGAGCAGGACCGCGACGCGGTCGCCACGACGCACACCCCGAGCCGCCAACCGCGCGGCCAACCGGCCCGCGAGCGCGTCGAGCTGCCGGTAGGTCAGCACCCGGTCCCCGTCGACCACGGCCACCGCGTCGGGTGCGCGGTCCACTCGGGACGCGAAGAGGTCCGGCACCGCGGCCCGCGCCGCGGTGTTCATCGCCCGCCCTCGCGGACCACCTGGCGCACCGGCGCGGAACCGTTGCCGTCCGGCGGGGAACCGTTGCTCTCCGACCGGGCGAACTGCGTGCGGTACAGCTCCGCGTAGAGGCCGCCCGCGGCCAGCAGCTCGTCGTGCGTCCCGCGCTCCCGCACACCGCCGCCCTCGATCACCAGGATCTGGTCGGCCTCGCGGATCGTGGACAACCGGTGGGCGATCACCAGCGAGGTGCGGCTGCGCAGCGCGGTCTTGAGCGCCCGCTGGACGGCCGCCTCCGACTCGGAGTCCAGGTGCGCGGTCGCCTCGTCGAGCACGACGACCGACGGCGCCTTCAGCAGCAGCCGGGCGATGGCCAGCCGCTGCTTCTCCCCGCCCGACAGGCGGTAGCCGCGGTCGCCCGCGATGGTGTCGAACCCGCGCGGCAGGGACTCGATCAGGTCCCAGATCTGCGCGCCCTTGCACGCCTCGACCAGCTCGTCCTCGGTGGCGGTGGGACGCGCGTAGAGCAGGTTCTCCCGGATGGTGTCGTGGAACAGGTAGGCGTCCTGGCTGACCACCCCGACCGTGTCGCGCAGCGACGCGAAGCTGAGGTCCCGCAGGTCGTGCCCGCCGACGCGGATGACACCGGAAACCGGGTCGTAGAGCCGCGACACCAGGTGGGTGAGGGTGCTCTTGCCCGCGCCGGACGGTCCGACGAGCGCGGTGAGCGTGCCCGCCGGAACGCGGAAACCGACGCCGCGCAGGACTTCCACCGGGATCTCCTCGGTGCCGCGCCCGGCCCGCACGTGTTCCAGCGACGCCAGCGACACCTCGTCCGCGGTGGGGTAGCGGAACGACACGTCGTCGAACTCGATGTCCGGCGCCACGCCCCGCTCCAGCGCGACCGCGTCCGGGCGCTCCTCGATCAGCGGCTTGAGGTCGAGCAGTTCGAAGATCCGGGAGAAGCTCACCACCACGGTCTGCGCGGTCTCCTGCAACCCCGACAACTGGGTGATCGGCCCGAACAGCCGCCCGAGCAGGGTGGCGATGGCGACCAGGGTGCCCAGCTGCAACGCACCGGCGAGCACCAGTTCGCCGCCGATCCCGTAGACCAGCGCGGTGGCCAGCGAGGCCATCAACCCCATGATGACGAAGGCCATCCGACCCCACACCGACAGGCTCACGCCGATCCGGCGGATCACCCCGGCCCGGTCCCGGTACTCGGCCACCTCCTCGTCGGGGCGGCCGTAGAGCTTGGCGAGCATGGCCCCCTGCACGTTGAACCGCTCCTGGAGCACGCCCGCGAGGCCCGCGTTCGCGTCCATCTGCAGGGTGGTGCGCCGCTGGATCAACCGTCCCACGTAGACCCACGGCACGAGGAACACCGGGATCAGCACGGCCGTGACGGCGGCGACGAGCCAGGACAGGTAGACCAGCTCGACCAGCACCAGCACCACCGTGAGCGCGCTGGTGGCCGCCATCAGCAGGTGGCTGAACGCCTGCTGGGCCATGATCAGCTCGGTGTGCAGCCTGCCGACCAGCACCCCGGTCTGGGTGCGGGTGAAGAACGCGATCGGCAGCCGCCGGACGTGGTCGAGGGACTGCACCCGCAGGTCGTAGCCGACCCCCTCGCCGATCCACCCGGCGATGTAGGCCGACACCAGCGTCAACCCCGCGCCCACCACGGCCAACCCGGCGGCCAGGCAGGCCATCCAGACCACGAGGCCCAGGTCGTCCTTGAGGATGCCCCCGTCGATGAGTTCCTTGAGCGCCAACGGAGTCGCGATGACGACGGCGGACTCCAGCACGGCGACGAGCACGAACAGCGCCACTTTCCCGAGGTGCGGCCGGAAGTAGGCGAGCACCCGGCGCACCGTCCCCCGGCGGACCTCGGTCGACCAGGGGTCGGGGTCGTCGTCAGTCTTGTTCGGTGCCCCGAAGCGCAACACCACGTCCATGCGGGCATCCCTCTCACACGCGAAGTCGGCGAACCCAATCGTGCTGAATCGAGTCGGTGTCCACGAGTTGGTCCAAGCGAGCATTTCGGCACTTGGACGCGGACCCCGCGCACCGGCCGCCCGCGGCGATTCCCTTACCCGCTCAGGACTCGACCGCGCGCACCGGGGATCCGACCGTGACCGCGCACGCCCCGACCCAGCAGGTCCGCCACGGTATCCAGGTCACCGGACCGCAGCGCCGCGGCCGCGGCGGTGAGGTCGGCCGCGACCCGCTCCAGCACCCCGGCCACCGGCAGGGTGTTGCCCGCGAGGATCGACCGCCACAGCACCGGGTCCCCGGCCGCGATCCGCGTCACGTCCCGCAATCCCTGCCCCGCCAGGCCGAGCGCGGTGTCGTCGCCACCCGCCAGGCTCGCCGCCACCGCCGACGCCACCACGTGCGGGGCGTGCGACACCAGGGCCACCGCCGAGTCGTGCGCGCCCGCGTCCACGGTCACGGCCTCAGCGCCGCACAGCGACACCAGTTCCCGCGCCAGGTCCAAGGCGTCCGCGCCCGCCTCGGGGCCGGGGCACAGCGCCCAGGGGCGACCGGCGAACAGGTCCGCGCGGCCCGCCGCCGGGCCGGACACCTCACGGCCCGCCAGCGGATGCCCTGGTACGTAAGAGACGAGGTCGCACCCGAGCCGTCGCGCGTCGGCCACCGGGCCCGCCTTGACGCTGGCCACGTCGGTGTACGCGCGCGCGGCGCCCCGCCGCTGCAACTCGGCCAGCCGTGCCGCCACGGCGTGCGGCGGCACGGCGATCACCGCCAGGTCCACTCCCTGACCGGACCAGCGCAGCCCGGCGCCGAGTTCCCCGGCCACCCGCACGGCGTGCGCGTCGACGTCGGCCAGGTACACCGCCACCCCGCGCTCGCGGAGGGCCAACGCGACCGAGGTCCCGATCAACCCGGTGCCCACGACGAGCGCCTTCCCGATGTCCACCGCTACTCCCTGCCGTCCACTTGGACGGTGTCCAACCTCGGGCTTGGACACCTGCGAAGTCCGGAGACCGATCGCCGAGCGCCCGCGCCCGGACCACGTCGAGAACGTCGAGAATGTCGGCAGGGCAGGCAGCACGGAGCACGGCACCGCCGCGCCGCGGAGTGCGGGCACGGCACGACCGCGCGGGGTGGGACCGGCCTCGTCGTCGAAGCCCGGCCACACCGCGCGCTGCCCGTATTCGCTTGCCGCGGCCCGGTTCGCCGCCGCGTGATCACCCGTCCCGTGTGCCGTCAGCCCGTCGGCACACCCCGGGCCACCGCCCCACCGGGGCGTCCCCGATCACGACCGGGAGGAGACTCCCCGCAGGTCGTGCTCGTCGTGCGACACGTCGGTCGCCCGGTTCTCCAGGTGGTCGGCGAACCCCGCCCACACCCGGGCGTGGTCCCTGGCGAACGCCGCGACCACGCCGTAGAGGTGCGGCGGCACACCGCGCAGGATCCGCTCCCACTCCTGCCCGTCCATGGAGTGCATGGCGAGCATGCGCAGCAGGATCCGGCCGACCTCGTTGAGCCGCAGGGCGGGATCGGCCTTGAGCCGCTCCAGCACCGCGAGGCGCTCCCGGTCCACGGCGCGGCCGAGGTCCGGCTCCGGCCAGGTCAGCGGGTGCGGTTTGGGCCGCAGCGCCCGGTTCCCGTCCGGGGTCGGGCTCTCGCCGCGCTCCAGCCTGCCCCGCACGTCCCGGACCGTCTCCGGGGAGATGCCGACCTGCTTGGCGACCTGGCGCAGGGACAGCCCCGGGTCGCTGCGGATCAGGTCGGCGGCCTGCTTGCGGCGCTCCGTGCTGTCCACGGGCCGGATCCGGCCGTCCCGCCCGATCCTGGCCTCGTTGCCGCCTTCCCCGCCGCGCCTGCGCAGGTCGGCCACGGTGCCCGCGGAGATGCCGGTCGCCGACGCCACCCGCCGGTCGGACCACTGCGGGTGCGTCCCCATGATCTGGGCCGCCGCGCGCTTGCGGTCGGCGAGCGAAAGCGGCAGACCGTGCCGGATGTTCGCCTCGACGGCCAGGACGAACGCGTCGGATTCGGTGCCGTCCACGAACCGCGCCGCGATTGTCCGGTCTCCGCGTACCCGTGCCACCTTCAACCGGTGCAGGCCGTCGACCACCCGCATCGTCGGTCGGTGTACCAGAATGGGCGGAAGCTCCCCTTCTGCCAACAACAGCGTCTCGACGTGCTCCGGGTCCTCACCCGAGGTTCTTGGCGAGCACACGGACGACAGCCGGGACAGCTCGATTTCGACGGCCGGGAGAGCGAATATGTCAACTCTCGTCGGATCCACCTAGCCCCCATTGGATCTCGTCTACGTCAACGTTTTCGTTTTTTCGGTACAGCCTGGGAGCGCGTCGTCCAACCGCTCAGCCTCGGTGGTTGGACGCCGTGCCCCGCCCGCGCCCGCCCCGGGGTCCTCGACGCTGGGGATCCCCTCGAACACCTCTGGCAGGCCGTGTGCGCGGACCGCTATCTCAGCCCGACAAGGGCCGATGCCCGGTGTGGCCGACCTGGTCGGTACCGGGCCGACCGCACGCGCCCGGCGCCGGTCGGGTCAGCGGTGCCGCCGGACGGGGAACTGCGGTAGCCCCGTGGTCGGACGCGGAGGTCGCGCCCCATCGGTCCCCGGCGAGTGCACACGGCGTCAGCATGGCATGACCGATCGTCATGCGGCAATTGCCAAACAAAACGACACCCCGGACAGGTTGTCACTGACTATCGCATTCGTATGTTCACAAATGCCGTTGACTATCGGGTTTTGCATTAGTATACTGCCGCGCACCAAAATCCGCACGCGCCGGATGAATCCAATTAGGCTGTTCGCGGGTTCAATTAGACCGATCGCAGGTCTTGATCATTCGAAGGCGCCGGCTAAGGTACCCGGCCGGTCGCGGGCCGCTGACATTGGGCTGTCCGAACCAGGTGTATCGCCAGACGTGGTGACCGCCACGACGCGGCGCGGCGATCGCTTCATTCCCCGGTAGCGTCCCGGCCACGCACTCGAACCGCGTGTTCGCCACGCGCGAACCGGCCGGTGCGGGGGTCACCGCAGCCTCGGGTCTTCCGAGGGGTCGGCGAGCATCGGCGGGCACCCGTGCTCGACCGCCTCGGGGCGCAGTTCGTAGTGCCACGGCTCGTTGCGGTAGACCTGGCACAGCCCGAACTCGGCGCCGTGCGCGGACAACCACGCGGCGGACGGGGGCGGACCGACGTCGACCGCGTGCCCCGCCACGTGAATGGACTTCTCCGGCGTGGCCACCCACCGGGCCGCCTCCTCCTCGGAGCCGTACCGCGCCACCGCGCCGCGGCGCAGGTGCTCCTGGTACGCCGGGGACCGCCAGCCGCTGTTGACCCGCAGCACCACACCGTCCCGGGCGGCGGCGGTCGCGGCCCCGCGCAGCGCGGCGAGCAGGGCCGGGTCCAGGTTGACCACGCCCGCGACCTCGTCGTCGAAGACCGAGGCGCCGTGGGGGACGGCGCCGTCGGCCGGGCCGAAGACGGGGCTGGGCGCGGTCTCGCTGTCGGTCACCCGCCGGAGTCAAGACCACGCGGTGTTGCGGACGCGTATGCGGTTTTCGATACGCTGGCGATATGCCGCCTGCTCGGAGCGCCGGTCCATGCGCGTGCTGATCGTCGAGGACGAACCCTATCTGGCCCAGGCCATCCGCGACGGCCTGCGGCTGGCGGCGATCGCGGCGGACGTGGCGGGCGACGGCGACACCGCGCTGGAGATGTTGGGCGTCAACGCCTACGACATCGCCGTGCTCGACCGCGACATCCCCGGCCCCTCCGGCGACGAGATCGCCGCGCACATCGTCGCCCGCGACACCGGCATGCCGATCCTCATGCTCACCGCGGCCGACCGCCTCGACGACAAGGTCTCCGGGTTCGAGCTCGGCGCGGACGACTACCTCACCAAACCCTTCGAGCTGCGCGAACTCGTGCTCCGGTTGCGCGCGCTCGACCGCAGGCGCGCCCGCAACCGGCCACCGGTGCGGGAGATCGCGGGGCTGCGGCTGGACTCGTTCCGCCGCGAGGTCTACCGGGACGGCCGGTACATCGCGCTGACCCGCAAGCAGTTCGCGGTGCTCGAGGTGCTCGTCGACGCCGACGGCGGCGTCGTCAGCGCCGAGGAGCTGCTGGAGCGGGCGTGGGACGAGAACGCCGACCCGTTCACCAACGCCGTGCGCATCACCGTCTCGGCGCTGCGCAAGCGGCTCGGCGAGCCCTGGGTCATCGCGACCGTGGCGGGTGTCGGCTACCGCATCGACACGGCGCCGAGCGCCGCGGGCGAGGACCGTGGATAGGGCGCGCGGTCTGAGCGCCCGGCTCAAACTCACCCTCAGCTACGTCGGTTTCCTGATGGTCGCGGGCACGCTGCTGCTCGCCGCCGTCGGCGTGTTCCTGCTCGGCTACCAGCGCGCGGTCCCCCTGCCGCGGCCGGTGGTGATCGCGCCGCCCGGCCGGGCGCTGATCCGCGCCTTCGCCCCGACCGCGGCCGTCGTGCTGGGGCTGCTGCTGGTGTTCGGCTTCCTCGGCGGGTGGCTCCTGGCGGGCCGCATGCTCGCGCCGCTGACCCGGGTCACCGACGCCGCGCGCAAGGCGGCGAACGCGTCGCTGTCGCACCGGATCCGGTTGGAGGGCCGCAAGGACGAGTTCCGCGAGCTCGCCGACGCCTTCGACACCATGCTGGCGCGGCTCGAGGCGCACGTCGCCGAGCAGCGCCGCTTCGCCGCGAACGCCTCCCACGAGCTGCGCACCCCGCTGTCGATCACGCAGACGCTGCTGGAGGTGGCGCGCGACGACCCGGACCGGGACACCGACGAACTCGTCGCGCGCCTCGCCCTGGTCAACGCGAGGGCGATCGAGCTGACCGAGGCGCTGCTCATGCTCAGCCGCGCCGAGCAGCGGACCTTCAGCCGGGAACCGGTCGACCTGTCGCTGCTGGCGGAAGAGGCCACCGAAACCCTGCTCCCCCTTGCGGAACGGCGCGGGCTCACGATCGCGACCCGCGGCGACATCTGCCCCGCGGAGGGATCGTCCGCGCTCCTGCTGCAGCTGACCACGAACCTCGTGCACAACGCCATCGCGCACAACCTGCCGGAGGGCAAGGTGTGGGTCACGACCAGCGTCCACCCGGCGAGCGCGGTGCTCGTCGTCGAGAACACGGGGGAACCGCTTGCCGCGGAGCTGGTCTCGACGCTCACCGAGCCGTTCCAGCGCGGCACCGAGCGGATCCACAGCGACCAGGCGGGTTTCGGCCTCGGCCTGGCGATCGTCAAGAGCATCACCTGCGCCCACGACGGGACGCTGACCCTCACCCCCCGGCCCACCGGGGGGCTCCGGGTCGCGGTGCGGCTGCCCGCCGCACCGCGACCCGACCTCGACTAGGTGATGGGGAAGTCGAAGTACGTGTCCGGGTAGGGCTCGCCCTTGAGCGAGTAGTGCCACCACTCGTAGGCGTACGCGCTGAACCCGCTGACCTCCATGATGGCGCGGAGGTGCTCGCGGTTCTCCGTCTCCTGTGGACTGATCCCGTCCGCGCCGTGGTGCGACACGGGGTCCATCAGGTCGTGGTCGCCACCCATCGGCGCGAGCTCACCGGTGTCCAGGCGGTAGATCGTCAGGTCGACCGTGCTGCCCCGGCTGTGCCCCGACTTGGCGGCCACGTAGCCCTTCTCGAACATCTCGGACCGCTCGATGTTCGGGTAGTGCCGCGCCTTCGTGCGCCCGTCCTCCGGCTGCCGCGACCAGTGCAGGAAGTTGTCGACGGCGCGCTGCGGGCGGTAGCCGTCCCAGAGGAGCAGGCTGAAGCCGCGCGCGGCGGCTTCCTCCTGCGCGTTCTCCAGTGCCGCGCACAGGGCCTTCGTGCCGACGATCCGGTTCACCAGGTAGCCGTCCACCGGTTTGCCGGTGAAGTTGTCCCAGGTGGCGTACTTGGCGTCCCAGCGGATGCCCGGGACGAACTCGTCTGCGTAGACGAAGTCGTCGATCACTGGGCCTTCCCGGTGAGGGTGAGCGACACCAGGCGGTCGATCACGTCACCGAGCGGCAGCCCGGCGGCGGCCATCATCCGGGGGTAGCGGCTGTAGGAGGTCAGGCCGGGCAGGGTGTTGACCTCGTTGAGGACCACCTCGCCGTCCTCCTTGAGGAACAGGTCCACCCGGGCGAGGCCCCGGCAGCCCAGGGCGCTGTAGATGCGCTTCGCGGTCTCCTGGACGCGCGCGCGGGACTCCTCGGGGATGTCCGCGGGCACGATGAAGGTGGAGTTCTCGGAGCCCTTCTCGGGCTCCGCCTCCTGGTGGATCTTGAAGAAGCCGTGGGTCAGCGCGACCCGGTCGACCTCACCGGCGAACAGGTCCTGGTCGTTGCCCAGGATCGCGCAGCCGATCTCACTGCCGACGACGGCGCCCTCGATCAGCACCTTGGAGTCGTACTGGCGCGCGGTCTCCAGCGCCTCGGCCAGCTCCTCCTTGCGGGTCACCTTGGTGACGCCGAAGGACGAACCCGAGCGGGCGGGCTTGACGAAGACGGGGTAGGTGAGCGCGTCGGCGTCGACGGTCTCGTCCGGGGTGATGATCCAGAAGTCCGGCGTCGCGATGCCCGCGTTGCGGACGGCGAGGTAGGTGAGGGACTTGTCGATGCACAGGGTGGAGCTCTGGATGTCGCAGCCCACGTACGGGATGCCGGAGAGCTCGAACAGGCCCTGGATCACGCCGTCCTCGCCGAACTTGCCGTGCATGACGGACATGACCACGTCCAGCCGCACGGTTTCGCACTGGCCCGGCTCGAGGACCAGCAGGCCGTGGGCGCCGCGGTCCGGCGAGAGCACGGCGGGCTTGCCGCTGCTCTCCCAGTCGCCCTCGGGGCTGTCGCACAGCAGCCACGAACCGCTCTGGGTGATCCCGATGTAGAACGGCTCGTACTTCTCGGTGTCGAGGCTCTTCTCGACCTCGCGCACCGACTTGACAGAGATAGGGTGTTCCTCGGAACAGCCGCCGAAAATGATTCCGATCTTCAGCCTATCCATGCCGCTTCCCACTTTCGAATTCCAGACAGTTTGCGATGGAGTTTTCAATGGTGTCGCTCAGTGCGTGATCCGTGTAGTAAGCGGTGTGCGGGCTGATGAGCACGTTCGGCAGTTTTTGCAGCCGCAGCAACAGCGAACTCTTGATGGTGGTGTTGCGGCAGTCCGCGTAGAAGATCCCCTCTTCTTCTTCGAGGACGTCCAGCGCCGCGCCGCCTAACTTGCCGCTTTCCAGGGCCGCGATGAGCGCCTCGGTGTCGATCAGCGGGCCCCGCCCGGTGTTGATGACGTAGGCGCCGTCCCGCATCCGCTCGATGCGCCGCGCGTCGAGCAGGTGGTACGTCCCCTCGTTGAGCGGCGTGTGCAGCGAGACGATATCGCTCTCCGCCAGCAATTCGTCGAGGGACACGTAGTTCGCGTCGGTCGCGGGAATGGCGTCGAAGGCCAGCACCCGGCAGCCGAACCCGCGCAGCCGGTCGAGGACCGCGGCGCCGATGCGCCCGGTGCCGACCACGCCGACGGTCAGGTCCCGCAGTTCCCGGCCGCGCACGTCGTTGAGCCGGTAGTCGTGCACGTCCACGCGGCGGATCATCGCTTTTGCGTTCCGCACCGCCATGAGCATCAGCATCAGCGTGTAGTCGCCCACGCTGTCCGGCGAGTAGTTGACGTTCCCCACGACGATGCCGACGCGCTCGGCGTACTCCACGTCGATGTGGTTGAACCCGACGCTCCGCGTCGAGATGTACTCGACCCCGGCCTCGCTCAGCGCGAGCAGCACGTCGTTGGTCACCCGGGTCTTGTGCCCGACGCTGATGCACCGGTTCCCCGCGGCCAATTCAACATTGGCTTCCGAAACCGGCTCATCGGTCATTGTCGGATTGATTCCGAACCGAGGCGTCATTTCCCGAAACAGCGCGGCCTCATCCTGCGCGCACCCATAAATGGTGATCCCGGTTGTCAGCACAGCCGAGGGGGACGCGGACGCCAGCGATCGGGTGCGGAGCTCCGCTGTTCGTGCCGGTTCGCTATAGGCCATACCAGGCAGTATAGACAGCGCGCCGTCCCCACCACGTATGCGGTTCTCCATATCCGGACGATATGTCACCAGCCCGTAGTCCCAGGACCACCCACCGTATCGATCCCCTCTTCACCAGGCCGGTTCAGGAACCACCCGCACCGCACCTTCGCAGCACGCTGGTTCAGAAACCGCCCGCACCGTGGGGGTCTGGGGGGTCGCCCCCCAGAAACAAACGCGAAACGCAAAAGGCGAGTGCTCTCCACGAGCACTCGCCTCCCATGCGTGGAGCTGAGGGGACTCGAACCCCTGACCCTCACACTGCCAGTGTGATGCGCTACCAGCTGCGCCACAGCCCCGGGTCAGTCGCGCTCGGGACGTTGTCCCTGTCGCGATGTGGATACGCTACAACACCGGTTGCCAGGGTGGAAATCGGGGGTGCGGGAAGCGGGTCTTCCCTGGTCCGGGGCGTGGGGTGTAGACCAGTGGGATGACGGCTGTGGCGTTGGGCGTGGACGGGGCCGTGGGACTGGACCCCGCCGAGCGGCGGATCGTGCAGCAGGCCCGGCTCCAAGGGCTGGTGGGCCGGCTGCTGGTCGCCGGGGGTGTCCAGGCCGAGCGGCTGCGGGACTGCGGCGTGCGGTCCGGCGCCGACGTCGAACTCGACGACCTGCCGAGGCTGCCCACCGTCCGCAAGCGCGACCTGTGGGAGCACTACCCGTACGGGTTGCGCGCCGTCGACGCCGATGACGTGGTGTGCGTCCACGGTTCGTCCGGCACCGGCGGTCGCCCCACGCTCGTGCCGTACACCGCCAACGACCTGCGCATCTGGGCCGAGGTGGTCGCCCGGGCCCTCGCCGGGGCGGGCGCGACGCCGAAGAGCGTGATCCACAACGCCTACGGCTACGGGTTGTTCACCGGCGGCCTCGGCATCCACCACGGCGCCGTGCACCTCGGCGCCACCGTGGTCCCGATGTCCGGCGGCCTGACCGACCGCCAGGTCCGGCTCATCCAGGACCTGCGCCCCGACGTGCTGACCTGCACGCCCTCCTACGCCATCCACCTGGGCGAGGCGCTCGCCGGGGCCGGGGTCGGGACGAACTCCCTGCGCGCCGGGCTGCACGGGGCGGAGCCGTGGACCAACGAGATGCGGGACCAGATCGAGAGCCTGCTGGGCATCCGCGCCCTCGACATCTACGGCCTGTCCGAGATCATCGGACCGGGTGTGGCCTGCGAGTCCCTGGACTCCGACGGCATGCTCAACGTCGCCGAGGACCACTTCTACCCGGAGTGCGTCGACGCCGACGGCAACCCGGTCCCCGACGGCACGCCCGGCGAACTGGTCTTCACGACCCTCACCAAGACCGGTATGCCGCTGCTGCGCTACCGCACCGGCGACGTGGCCACGCTCGACGGTCCGGTGCCCGGCTCCCCGCGCACGCTGCGGCGGATGTCCAAACTGCTTGGTCGCACCGACGACATGCTCGTCATCCGCGGTGTCAACGTCTTCCCCACCGAGGTCGAGGCCGTCGTGCTCGCCGACGCCCGGGTCAGCCCGCACTACCTGCTCGTCGAGGACCGGCGGGACCCCGCGCGGCCGGAGCTGCGCGTCGCCGTCGAGAGCCACGGCGACGCCGACGCGGTCACGCACGCGCTCGGCACCGCCCTGCGCGAACGCCTCGGGCTGACCTGCGTGGTCAAGGTGCTGCCCGCGGGCACGGTCCCGCGCGCGGAGACGGGCAAGGCCCAGCGACTGCGCCGCTGGACCGAGGGGCCCGCCCCGCTGCCCGGTCTGGACTAGGCGACTAAGAGCCCGCGCCCGCCGCCACCGCGTTGTCCAGCCACTTGGGGTCGGACGTGTCGACGATCTTGGTGCCGATGGCCAGGGTCGGGGTACCGAAGCTCTTCTGGCCGTTGTACTCCTGCTGCAGGTAGTCCGTGGTGCGGACCTTCTGGAACGCGTCGCTGACGTCCTTGTCGTACTTGCCCGACCGGATGCCGTCCGCAAACGTTTGCGAGGTCAGTCCCAGCGACTTGCCGAGCGCGATCAACTGGTCCTTCGACCAGCCGCGGGCGCCTTCCTCCGGCTGGCTGCCGAACAGGCTCTTGTGGAACGCGAGGAACTTGCCCTCGTCCGCGGCCAGCAGCGCCGCGTTGGCCGAGTCGGTGGAGTAGCCCGCCGGGTCGGAGCGGTCGTTGAGCATGTTGAGCATGTGGAAGCGGACCTTGATCTCCCCCGCCGCCAGCTTCTCCTCCACCGAGGCGCCGTACGCGCTCTCGAACGAGCCGCAGGCCGGGCAGAGGAAGTCCTCGTAGACGTCGACGGTGACCTTGGCCGCGTCCTTGCCGACCAGCACCGCAGCGCCGTCGCGCACCGCCGGGACCTCGACACCGGTGTTCTTGACCGCGATGGCCTGGCCGGACGTGTCGTCCTTCTGGCTCCTGGTGAAGATCACGCCACCGACGACCGCCACCGCGATGACCAGCACCACGACGATGCCGATGGCCGTCTTGCGGTCGACGCCCGACTTGCGCGCCGCCGCCACCGCGCCCTTGCCGGACCCGGTCGGTCGCGCCCCGGCACCCGTCTGCGCTCCCTGCCGCCGCTTGCGCGCGCTGCGCTCCGCTCCGCCCACCTGTCCCGAACCTCCCTAACCGACCGGCTCCGCCGCCCGCCCCAGCCGGGCGTCCAGCGAGAACCGGGTGCGCGGCCGGACCACCAGCCACACCGCCAGCACCAGGAACCCGATGTCCCTGGCGATCTCCTCGGGGTACCGCGTGTCGCCCGCGGCGACCTGGCCGCCGCCGCCGAAGCAGCCGCAGTCGATGCTCAGGCCCCTGGCCCACGACTGCGCCACCGCGGCGATGAACGCCAGCAGCACCACACCGGACAGCACCGCGGTCAGCCGCGTGCCCAGGCCCAGCACCAGGAGCACGCCCAGGGCCAGTTCCAGGAACGGCATCGCGGCGGCGACCACGCTGACCACACCGCCGGGCAGCACGTCGTAGGCCTGCACCGCGATGAAGGTCTGGTTCGGGTCGCGCACCTTGAGCCAGCCCGAGACCAGCCACACCGCCGCCAGCCCGAGCCGCAGCACCGTGCCGATCACGTCGAGCACCACGGGTTCGCCCGACCGGACCCGCTCAGCCACCGCCGGTTCCGTCACGACCACGGAGGCTACCCGCGCACGCTGAGCGCAACCTGAGAACCTTGTTGTGTGCTTGGACTCCCGGACCTGCCGGTGCGCGCCACCCTCCCGGAAATCACCCGGACGGTGGACGAACGCGGTACCGCCGTGCTCGTCGCACCCCCTGGAACCGGCAAGACCACACTCGTGCCCCTGGCGCTGGCCGAATCCGGCGGCAAAGTCGTAGTAGCGGAACCGCGCCGACTGGCCGCACGGGCCGCCGCAGCACGCATGGCCTCGTTGTTGGGCGAACCCGTCGGCCGCACAGTCGGCTACGCGGTGCGCGGCGACCGCAAGACCTCCCGCGAGACCAGGATCGAGGTCGTCACCTCGGGCCTACTGGTCCGCCGATTGCAGCACGACCCGGAGCTGTCCGGTGTGGACACGGTCTTGCTCGACGAGTGCCACGAGCGCCACCTGGACGCCGACCTCCTGCTGGCCCTGCTGCTCGACGCCCGCGACGGCCTCCGCCCGGACCTGCGGCTGCTGGCGACGAGCGCGACCGTCGCCGAGGGCAGGCTCGCCGAGCTGCTCGGCAATGCCCCCGTGATCCGCGTCGAGGCCAGGACACACCCGGTCCAGATCCTTTACTCCCCACCCACCAGGGCCGAACGGCTCGACTCGTGCGTGGCCAGGACAGTCCGAACGGCACTGTCCACACATGACGGTGATGTGCTGGTGTTCCTCCCCGGCGCCGCCGAGATCCGCCGAGTGACCGCAGCCCTGCACGGCATCGACGCCGACCTACTCCCCCTGCACGGCCGACTCGCCTCAGCCGAGCAGGACGCCGCCCTGACCCCAGGCCGCCGCAGGCGAGTAGTGCTCTCCACCGCCGTAGCCGAGTCCAGCCTCACAGTGCCAGGCGTCCGGATCGTGGTGGACGCAGGCCAGTCCCGCGTCTCCCGCGTCGACCACCGCCGGGGCATGTCGGGCCTGACGACCGTCCGCGTCTCCGCCGCGGTAGCCGATCAGCGCGCAGGCCGCGCAGGCCGCGAAGCCCCAGGCTGGGTCTACCGCTGCTGGCCAGAACACGAGCACGGCACGCTCCCCCGCTACCCCGAGCCAGAGATCCGCACCGCCGACCTGACCCGCCTGGCCCTGGAACTCGCCTGCTGGGGCACCCCCGACGGCAGCGGCCTCCGCTGGTGGGACGAGCCCCCAGCAGGCCCCCTCGCCGCAGGCCGCGAAGCCCTCACCGCCCTAGGCGCCCTGACCGAGGACTCCGTCACCGCCCGCGGCCGTTCCATGGCTGCCCTAGGCCTGCACCCCCGCCTGGCCCGAGCCCTCCTGGACGGCGCACCCCGCGTAGGCACCACCCGCGCGGCCCAAATCGTCGCCCTACTGGACGACGACACCCTGGCCTCCACTACCGACCTGGACTCGGCCCTGCGCATCGACTCCCCGCGCTGGCGCCGCGAAACCCGCAGACTCGCCGCCCTGGTCGACAACACCCCAACCGGCACCGACGACCCCGCCCTGGTCGTAGCCCTGGCCCACCCCGAACGCCTGGCCCGCCGACGCGCCAAGGACCAGCCCGTCTACCTCATGGCCAACGGCACCGCCGTCGAACTCCTCCCCGGCAACGGCCTGGGCGACCCCGAGTGGCTGGCCATCGCCGTGGCCGAACGCGTCCCAGGCGCCGCCCATGGCAGGGTCCGCCTAGCCGCCCGCGCCGACGAGGCCCTGGCTGCCGAGGTAGTAGGCATCACCGCCGAAGACGAGGTCACTTGGCGCGACGGCGACGTAGTAGCCCGCCGAGTCCGTCGAATCGGCGCGATCGTCCTCCAAGAACGCCCACTCCCCACCCCACCCGCCGACGCCGTCCGCGCCGCAGTCCTGGATGGCCTACGCCGCACCGGCCTATCCCTGGTCCGCTTCACCCCCGCAGCCCAGTCCCTACGCACCCGCCTAGCCCTCCTGCACCGCACCCTCGGCGACCCCTGGCCCGCCGTGGACGACACCGCGCTCCTCTCCGCCGCCGAAACCTGGATCGGCAACGCCCACAACCGCGCCACCCTCTCCCGCCTGGACATGACCCAGGCTCTCCGCGCTCTCCTCCCCTGGCCCCAGGCCACCCGCCTGGAAGAACTCGTTCCGGAACGCCTGACCGTCCCCTCCGGCTCAGCCCTGAAGATCGACTACACCGGAGACACCCCCGCCCTACCGGTAAAGATCCAAGAGGTCTTCGGCTGGACCGCCACCCCCACGATCGTCGACGGCAAGGTCCCGATCGTCCTGCACCTGCTCTCCCCGGCCTCCCGCCCAGTAGCGGTCACCGCCGACCTGACGTCCTTCTGGACAACCGGCTACCACCAGGTCCGAGGCGAACTGAGAGGCCGCTACCCCAAACACCGCTGGCCCGACGACCCCCTGGCCGCCGACCCCACCCGCCACACCACCCAACGCCGCCGCACCTAGTCCCCTCCAACCAGAGACTCTCGAGCTTTCGCCATGACCTCATACTCCTCGGCATAGATCCCAGGCCACTCCGCAGCCAGACTTCGGTAGATTCCGCAGGACTCATCCATCGCCGCCAGCACTTCCCGACGCGCGTCTGCACGTTCGAGCATCCCGTGCGCAGATTGCACACAGGCCAGTCTCCATAGGCATCTGGCAAATGCGGGAAGGTAGGCCACCGGATCCGCACGTGCGTGTCCACGAAGGATCTCAACCGCTTCATGGGCGAACGCCAACGCGGCGGGAACCTCCCCGACCAGAGCGAACTGGGAACTGGCGTTGCTGAGGGTCGTAGCAAGCTCAGCGCGATAGGCGATCGGGTCTACCTCAACGAGTGCGCGACGGATGTCTACCGCTTCACGGAGGAAGGACAGCGCCTCCCACTGCTCCCCCGCTAGGGAAAGTCGGCTCCCGAGGTTGTTGAGGCCGGAGGCGAAACCGGGCAGGCGCTTGACCGGATCCGCCTCGACCAGTTCACGATATAATTCCACTCCTTCTCGAGTGGGCGCCAGCGCAGCCGTCTTCTCCCCCGCCTTGGTGGCATTGACGCCGAGATTGATCAGGCTCATGGCGAGACCGGCCAGGTATTTGGCCGGGCCCAAGAGGCTTATTTAGCGGCGTAGAAGTAGAGGGCGATAACGGCCGATATGGTGTCGGTGAAAGTGTCGATGGGTGGTTTCGTCATCGACGACCTTGTGGCCTGAGATCCCCGCCAGCACGGCGGCGACCATCTCGTTGGCGCGGCGGTCGTGGGCGAGGATGTCGGCCACACAGTCCTCGCCGAGCCGGTCGGGGCGGAAAGGATTGAGGGCCAAATCCCGGGGCGACATTTCCGGGTACGCGGTGTCGTGCCAGGCCAAGACCGCTGCCGGGTCGGACACCCCCGCCGAAGTGAGCAGTTGGCGTGCGAGGTCGCCGGTGGGCAGGGGCCCGAACAAGGTGGCGAGCACGACAGCGCTTTGGGCTTGGTGGCTGGGTGGACCGGGCACCGCGTCGACCACCACGTGTTCGGCGAAGGCCGTCGCCGCCTGCTCGAACGCGGCCCACCGGTCATCCACGCTGCCCGCCAGGTCGGTCAGGGCGATCGGGTCGGCGATCTCGATCGGCAAGCGGTCCAGGTGGTGGTTCAAGCCGGAACGCAGGTTGGCCAGCGAACGGACCAGGAGCAGGATCCGGACGGTGCGCTTAGTACCGAAGGGAGCGACGACCGGATCACCTGCACCAAGGTGTCCAGCGGCCAGCGCTCCGCGTAGTCCACGACGATCAGGTCCGAGCCGGACCACTCCGGCGCAGACTCCACATCCGGCAGGACATCCCCCGGCGAGACCCGCCCCGACACCGCCCGCGCCACACCCCAGCCCGCCTCGACGCACTCCCCCGCGAACGCGTTCGCCAGGCGGGTCTTCCCCTGACCACCCGCCCCATGCACCACCAGCAGCGACGCCGGACAATCCGCCTCATCCCGCCATCGCAGCAACGCGTCCTGCACAGCCACCCGAGGCCAGAACGGTACGACCTCCCGTCGCGCGTCCAGCAGGTAACTCGGCGTCCGCCGGTGCCGAGGCACCCACTCGTCCCGCCCAGCCGGCCCCAGCCGCTGGATCTGGCAGCCGGTCGCCCAAAAGCCAGGGTCACGTTCCCCGCCGACCCGATCTGGATGTTCGGCCCGTTGACCCACGAACCGGAAACCGAGTTCACCGAACCCACACCCCAGGATCGCACACGGAGATCGACAAGACGGGCCCCACCGAACAGGCGCATGCTGGAGCCCGTGTGTGCGACCAAAGCCAACAAGACCCAAGAGACGCTGTTCCGCTACGCCGTCCTCCTCAAAGGCATAGACGGCGGCGGCCAACTCCTCGCCGGCCTGGCCTTGGCCCTCATCCCACCCACCGTCATCACCGGCGTAGTCCACGCCATCATCACCCGCGACCTGATAGGCGACGGGACGCTCGCCCACCACCTCACCCACGCCGCACAGGACTTCACCGACGGCGGCACCAAGACGTTCGCGATCATCTACCTGATCCTGCACGGCTTGATCAAGCTCGCCCTCGTCATCGCGCTGATGAAGCACTATCGCCGGGCGTATCCCGTGGCCGCGGTCGTCCTCGGACTTTTCGTCGCCTACGAGATCTACCGCGCGATCGACACGGGCAGCATTGTCCTCCCGATATTCGCGCTACTTGACGTAGTCGTCATCTACCTCGTCATCCGCGAATACCGCCTTACCTAAGTAAGGTCCGATCACTGCCCTCCGACCAAGGCGCCGGACACCCCGCCACACCTACCGTCCCCGCAGCAGAAAGGGGACGCAGTGATCACATTGCGGGGACTGACCAAGCGCTACCGGAAGGCGCTGGCGGTCGATGGGGTGACGTGCGAGATCGAGCCGGGGCGGGTCACCGGGTTTCTCGGGCCCAACGGCGCGGGTAAGTCAACGACCATGCGCATGATCCTCGGGCTCGACGAGCCGACCGCGGGCACGGCCCTGGTCGGCGGGAAGCGGTACCACGAGCACCGGTACCCGCTGCGCGAACTCGGGGCGCTGCTGGACGCGAAGGCCCTGCACCCCGGGCGCAGCGCGCGAGCGCACCTGACGGCGATGGCGCGCAGCAACGGGATCCCGACCAAGCGGGTCGGCGAGGTGCTCGACGCGGTCGGCCTGACCGACGTGGCGGGCAAGCGCGCGGGCACGCTCTCCCTGGGCATGAGCCAGCGGCTGGGCATCGCGGGCGCGCTGCTCGGCGACCCCGGCACGCTGATGTTCGACGAGCCGGTCAACGGCCTCGACCTCGACGGCGTCCGCTGGATCCGGGACCTGGTGCGGGAACTGGCCGACGAGGGCCGCGCGGTTTTCGTCTCCAGCCACCTGATGAGCGAGATGCAGCTGGTCGCCGACCACGTCGTGGTGATCGGCAAGGGCAAGCTCCTGGCCGACGCGAGCATCGGCGCGGTGATCGCCGCCGCGGGTTCGGTCGTGCGCGTGCGCGCCCCCGAACCCGCCGCCGTCGACGCGCTCGAACGCGGGCTCGCGACCACGCGCCGGATCGGCCCGACCGAGTTGGAGGTCACCGGGGCGACCGCGGAGCAGGTCGGCGACCTGGCCTTCCAGCTGCGAGTGCGCCTGCACGAACTGCGCGCCGAGCACGCTTCCCTGGAGCAGGCCTACCTCGACCTGACCGCGGACAGCGTCGAGTGCGCGGCGGTGACCCGGTGATGCGGGGCGCGATCGCGGCGGAGTGGACGAAGACGTGGACGGTCCGGTCGACCTACTGGTGCCTGGTCGCCGCGGTGCTGCTGATGGTGGGCATGGTGGTGCCCAACGGCTTGGCCATCCGCGGCCAGTTGCGCGACGGCGTCCCGGGTGCCAACGCCTGGCCCGCGACCCAGTTGCCGATCGAGGCCACGGTGTACCTGGTGCAGTTCGCGGTGATCGCGCTGGTGGCGCTGCTGGTCGCGGGCGAGTACGGCACCGGCCAGGTCCGCACGACCCTGCAGTGGGTGCCGGTGCGGTGGCGGGTCCCGGCGTCGAAGTCGCTGGCCCTGGCGTCCGCCATGGCGGTGGTGAGCCTGCCGCTGACCGCGCTGGGGGTGTGGTTGGCCGACCTGACCATGGCCGAACGCGGCCTGCCCTACAGCGCCGCCGACTTCGCCGGGACGTGCCTGCTCGTCGCGCTCTACACGAGCCTCATGTGCGTGCTCACGGTCGGCGTCGCCACCGCGGTGCGCAGCGTCGCGGGCACGCTGGTCGCGATGTTCATGCTGATCATGGTGCTGCCGCTGGGCATGCAGACCACGCAGTTCCTGCGCGACCTGTCGCACTACGTCCCCGGCATCGCGGGCGTCGACCTGATGGAGCGCGCCGACACGACCCGGGGCGCGGTGGTGCTGGTGGTCTGGGCCGCGGTCGCACTCCTCGCGGGCATCGCGGTGCTGCGGAAGCGGGACGCGTGAGCGCCGCACCGGACGGCGGCATGGCGGGCTGGGCCCTGGACGTCATGGACGTCCTCGGCGCGCCCGGCGCGGGCCTGCTCGTCGCACTGGAGAACCTGTTCCCGCCACTGCCGAGCGAGATCTTCCTACCCCTGGCCGGTTTTGCCGCGGGCCTTGGCCGGATCTCCTTGTTCAGCGCCATCTTCTTCACCACCCTGGGCTCGGTCGCGGGCGCGCTCGCGCTCTACTGGCTCGGCGCCGCGCTCGGCCGCGACCGCCTCCGCGCCATCGCCGACCGCGTGCCCCTGCTCAAGGTGTCCGATGTGGACAAGACGGAGGCGTGGTTCGACCGGCACGGCGGCAAAGCGGTCTTCTTCGGCCGCATGGTCCCGGTGTTCCGCAGCCTGATCTCGATCCCGGCGGGCGTGCACCGCATGCCACTGGCCAGGTTCACGCTGCTGACCACGCTCGGCAGCCTGATCTGGAACACCGCGTTCGTGCTCGCGGGCTACCTGCTCGGCCAGCAGTGGCACCTGGTCGAGGACTACGCGGGCATCCTCGAGAAGGTCGTGCTCGGCGCGGTCGTCCTGGCCGTGGCCTGGTTCGTGGTGCAACGGGTCCGGGGCGCTCGCCGGGACCGGGTCAGCTCGTCGGGCCGACGAGACCGGCCTCGTACGCGATGATCGCCGCCTGCACCCGGTTGCGGACGTCGAGGCGCGCCAGCACCCCGCTGACGTAGGCCTTCACGGTGCCCTCGACCAGGTGCAGGCGCCGCGCGATCTCCGCGTTGGCCAACCCCTGCCCGACCAGCGCCAGCACCTCCAGCTCGCGCGGCGCGAGCGCGGCGAGCCTGGCCCGCGCGTCGACCCGGGCGCCCATCCGCGCGGCGGGGCCGGTCGACAGCTCGGCGATGACCCGCGAGGCCACCCTGGGCGAGAGGTAGGCGGCGCCCTCCGACACCGCGCGCACCCCCGCGAGCAACTCGCGGGGGTCGCCGGATTTGAGCAGGAACCCACTGGCACCGTCGCCGAGGGCGCGGGCGATGTAGGCGTCCTCGGAAAAGGTGGTGAGCATGACGACCGCGGTGTCCGGCTGGGTCCGGCGGATCTCGGCGGCGGCGGCCAGCCCGTCCATGCCGGGCATCCGGATGTCGAGCACCGCCACGTCCGGGCGGTGCGCCTGGGTCAGCTCGACCGCCTCGCGGCCGTCGGCGGCCTCGGCGACGACCTCGATCCCGTCGTCGGAGGCGAGGATGGCGCGCACCCCGGCGCGCACCATGGCCTCGTCGTCGGCGAGCAGCACGCGGATCACCCTGATCCCCTTTCCCCGGTGGAACCCTCGTCGCGGTTGTTGCTGTAGGCGTCCTTGGCCACCAGTCGGCCCACGGCGAAGCAGAGCCGGTGCACGGCGGGCCGCAGGTCGAACACGTCACCGGTGGCCCGGTAGTAGCGGCACCCGGCGCCGGGCGGGTTCGGCGCGCCCCGCGGCGGGTCGATCATCTCCAGGTCGGGCAGCACGGCCTCGACCTCCGCGCTCGACTGACCGACCCGCAGGCCGTCGAACACCTCGGTGGGCAGGACCGAGTTGGTGACCGAGTACGCGTAGTAGCCGAAGATGAGCGCCACCAGACCGACCGTGATCGCCGTGGGCATGCCGATGGCCACCACCAGCCCGCGTCGAACGCGCCGCCGGACGCGCCCGAGGACCACCTCGGTGGTCTCCTCCGCGTCGGGCAGCGCGGCCGCGTCGTGCGGGAGGCTGGCCCGAACGGCGAACCCATCGCCCTCCGGGCCCGCGGTGAGGGTGCCGCCGAGCAGTCGAACCCGCTCGCGCAGTCCGATGAGGCCGCGGCGGGAACCGGTCGCGGTGACCGCGCCGGTCGGGGCGCCGTTGGTGACGGCGACGACGGTCACCCCGGCCTGCCGGGACACCAGGACGGTCGCGGCGGCGCCGGGGGCGTGTTTGGCCACATTGGTCAGCGCCTCCTGCACGACCCGCCGCACCGCCATCTCCACCACGCCGGGGGCGGGTTCGTCGCCGTCGGACCGCAGGTCGACGTCCATCCCGGACGCCCGCGCCCGCTCGACCAGTTCGGCGGGCGTCTCGGCGACCGGGGTGAGCGGCGCGGGCTCGGCCTCGCCGAGCATGCCGATGATGGTGCGCAGCGTGTCGGTGGCCGCACCCGCGGACGCGCGCAGCTCACCGGCCGCGTGGCGGTGGTGTTCGTCGAGGTCGCGGGCCATTTCGAGGGCGCCAGCACGGAGCGCGATGAGGGCGAGTTCGTGGCCGAGTGAGTCGTGCATGTCCTGGGCGATGCGGGCCCGCTCGCGCAGCCGCTCCCGCTCGGCGACGATCCGCTGTTCCCGCTCCAAGTGCTCGGCGCGCTCCCACCCCGCGCGCTGCAACTCGGCGCGCTGGCGCAGGTAGCGCCCCGCGAACCACGGGCACACCGCGAGCAGCAGCAGCCCCAGGACCATCCACAGCCATTGCAGCAACTGCGTGTCCAACCGCCCCCGGACGGCGGCCACGACGAGGGTGTAGCCCAGTCCGACCAGGACCAGACCCGTGAACACCAGCACTGCCGGGCGGGCCGTCGGCAGGCGCATGCCCATCATGAAGCCGGTGAACACGACCGCCAAGGTGAAGCTGAGGCTGCCGGTGCCGGTCAGGATCAGGTGGGCCAGGCCCGCCGCGGTGACGAGCACCGCCAGGACCGGGCGCCGCCTGGCCAGCGGGACAGTCGCGACGATCGCGACGAACAG
Organism: Actinokineospora auranticolor; assembly: GCF_041897805.1. Lineage (GTDB taxonomy): Bacteria > Actinomycetota > Actinomycetes > Mycobacteriales > Pseudonocardiaceae > Actinokineospora > Actinokineospora auranticolor. The sequence continues at coordinate 1,184,842 of NZ_CP154825.1, read as the reverse complement.
CGCGTAGACGTCCCAGCTGAGCCGGGAGAGGGGGAGGTTGAGGGTCACCTCGAGGACGAAGAGAGCGGTGAGCGTCACACCTATCGAGAGATCGGTCGCGACCGTCCGCTTCGACTCCACCGGCGTGACGCTACAAGCAGTGGGAGCGTTGTCGACACTGACGAAAGTAAAGCTGGTTCGATGGGGTGTGCACGACGACAGGAGGAAGAGGCCCATGCGCCGGTTGGTGGTCCTGCGGCACGCGAAGTCGGCCTGGCCGGAGGGCGTCCCCGACTATCGACGACCGCTCAACGACCGGGGCCGCCGCGACGCGCCCGCCGTCGGCAAGTGGCTGGCCGAGCACGTCGAGGGGATCGACCTGGCCCTGGTCTCCCCCGCCACCCGCACCAGGCAGACCTGGGAGCTGGCGGCGGCCCAGTTACCGACCGTCCCCCCGACCACCTTCGACGAACAGCTCTACGGCGAGGGCGCCGAGTCCATCCTCACCGTGCTCGGGTCCGTTCCGGACACCGCCCGCACGGTCCTGCTGATCGGCCACAACCCGGACCTGGAGGACGTGGTCGAAACCCTCACCGGCACCCGCCCCGAGTTCAAGACGGCGGCCTTGGCGGTACTCACCTGGCCGGGCAAACACCTGACGACCTCGGCCCGCTCCTCCCGCCTAGCCCGCACCGAGACGATCCGCGGCTAGCCGAACCGGCCGGTCCGCAGGCGATCCCGGGAGTCCGGCACAGCCCGGTCCTCGGTCTCCTTCGGGCGATCACCGGTGTCGACCACAAGCCACAACCAGGTCCGAAGCCGCTCCGCGATGGACCGATGCGCGGGCCACGAACGCCCGCGATGCCAGCGGCGGCCGGACACCATCTGACCCGCCGCGTGCACGGGTCACGCAAACGACGTCGAGCAGTGGGAGACCCTTGGCTCGGCCCCGGGTCAGCCGCGGTCGAGGAAGGTCAGGACGGCGCGGACGCGGCGGTGTTCCTCCGAGCTGGGCTCCAGCCCGAGCTTGGAGAAGATGTTGCCCACGTGCTTCTCGACCGCCCCGTCGGAGACCGTCAGCGACCGGGCGATGGCCACGTTGGACAGGCCCTGGGCCATCAGGCCGAGGACCTCCCGCTCCCGGGGGGTGAGCAGGTCGATGGGGTTGCGCCGTCCGCGTGCCATGAGCTGTGCGATCACCTCCTGGTCGATGCACGTGCCACCCGCCGCCACCCGGCGGACCGCGTCGACGAACTCGGCGACGTCGGCGACCCGCTCCTTGAGCAGGTACCCGACCCCGCCCGCGCCACCCGCCAGCAGCTCGACGGCGTAGCGCTCCTCCACGTACTGCGAGAGCACCAGCACCGGCAGCCCCGGCAGCTCCTCCCGCGCCCGCAGCGCCGCCCGCAGCCCCTCGTCGGTGAAGCTCGGCGGCATCCGCACGTCCACGATCGCCAGGTCGGGGCGGTGTTCGGAGACGGCGAGCAGCAGCTCGTCGCCGTTCTCCACCGCCGCCACGGTCTCGATGTCCTCGTCGGCGAGCAGCCTGGTCACGCCCACCCGCAGCAGCACGGAGTCCTCGGCGATCACCACACGCACGGCAGATCGGCCCTGATCACTGTCGGCCCACCGATGGGGCTCACCACGGTCATCACACCGTCAATCGTGGCAGCGCGGTCGGCGAGGCCGGACAGCCCTCCCCCCGGCCGCAGCACCGCGCCGCCGTCGCCGTTGTCGGTGATCTCGACGATGACCTGGTCACCGCTGGCGCGATCCGCCCGCCACACCTTCACCGTCACCGCGCTCGCCCCGGAGTGCTTGGCGATGTTGGTCAGCGACTCGCCGACGATGAAGTACGCCGTGCTCTCCACCGCGGCGGGCGGCCGCGGGTCGACGCGGACGGTGACCTCGCACGGCACCGGGCACTTGGCCGCCAGTGACGACAGCGCCGCGTCCAGGCCGCGGTCGCCCAGCACCGCCGGGTAGATGCCGCGGGCCAGGTCGCGCAGCTCGGCGACGGCCAGCTTGGCGTCCGCGTGCGCCTCGTCGATCAGCGCGCGGGCCAGGTCCGGGTCGGCGTCCAGCTTGCCCTTGGCCCGGCCCAACCCCATGGCCACGGCCACCAGCCGCTGCTGGGCGCCGTCGTGCAGGTCGCGCTCGATGCGGCGGCGCTCGGCCTCGGCGGCGTCCACGCCCCGGGCCCGGGAGGCCTGCAGGCGCTCGGCGCGGGCGGTCAGGTCGGCGGTGCGGTCCGGGCCGAGCATGGTCTCGGCGAGGCGGGCGTGCAGCCAGGCGTAGCGCGGCATGATGAAGAGAGCCAGCGGGACCAGCGGGATGCTGGCGATGGCCAGGCCGAAGCCGAACACCGACAGCGGCAGCTCCATCAGGATGAACAGGATGTCGCGCCAGGTGCGGCCGTCGGTGAGCAGGTCGCGCCACTGCCGCAGCAGCGACCGCCCGTCCGCCGGGTCGCGCACCGGCCGGGCGGGCAGGTCGGCGCCGAGCAGCCCGCGGGCCAGCGCCCGGTGCGCGTTGCCGAAGGCGCGGGCCGCGCACACCCCGCCGATCAGGATGGGCACGCCGACCCACACGATCACGGTGCCGACGCCCACGGCGATGGCCACGACCGTGAACACGAAGGTGAGCAGGCTCAGCGGGAACCCGCCGAGGAAGTAGAGGATCGCCTTGGCCGGGTGCGGCAGCGGCCGCTCGCTCGGGTCGGTCACGTCACACCTCGTGCGCGAGCGGGCTCGACGCGGCGGCGTCGAAGCGGACGGCGGACGGCGCGGGCCCCAGCAGGGCCCGGGCGAACCTGGCGTGGCCGCGCCCCATCGCCCTGGTCAGCGGGATGGCGATGGCGAAGACCACCAAGCCGAGCCCGGTGAAGGCCAGCGCCTCCACGAACGAGTCGACGACCCAGACCGGGTTCTCGGTGTCGAACACGCGGTACTCGCCGTCGGGCAGGAACCGGTAGTAGACGGGCAGGAACGTCGCCCCGAGCGCCAGCGACCAGAAGACCACCACCGTGGTGAACTCGGCGATCCCGACCGGCAGCAGCACCAGGAAGTACGCCATGTCCTTCCAGGTCGACGAGTCCCGCACCCGCGCCTTCCACCGCCCCCGCTCCGGCAGCGGCGGGTACGGGCTGGCGATGTAGGTGTCGAGCATCGCGTACACCCGGGCCCGCTCCACCCGCGCCGACACCCGCGCCGCCACCACCGCCAGCGCCAGCACCGGCAACCCCACCCAGACGACGGCGGTGCCCACCCCCACGCTGAGCAGCACCACGAAGGTGACGAACCCGGCGATCCCGACGGGCAGGTTCATCAGCAGGTACCCGAGCGACCCCAGGACCGACGGGTTCGGCCGCGTGCCGTCCTGGTGGAAGGTGGTGGTCATGTCTCTCGTCCTCCTCGTGCCGTCGCAACCAGCATCGCGGTCACCAGGGCACGTCTCCATGGGGGACGCTACCGAGTCGGGGGTGGGGCTGTCCCCACCATCGATACCGGGATGAAACGAGGCGCGGCACGCGTTAAGCTGTGCAGAACGAGCAACACCAACCCACGGGGGTGAACGGTTTCGACTCTGGACGTCGAGTCAGGGGAAGCGTGCAGGTGCAGGCGAGATGACCACCTCAAGCGTCGCTCGCAAACCAATAAGCGCCAAGACTAACAGTCGCGCTGACTACGACCTCGCTGCCTAAGCGAGCTCGTGTCTGTCGGCCCGGGGACGCCTCCGCCCCGGTAGCCGGCATCAGCTAGGAGGCTCACCGCCGGTCCCGGTCACGGGGACCAGGCGGGAAGCAAACAGTGACTGGGCCCGTCACACCGGCTTGTTCGCGTGACCGGTGGGGCCAAGCAGAGACAATGCGAACTGCGCACGGAGAAGTCCTGGTGAAGCGACAGAGGACCCGGGTTCGATTCCCGGCACCTCCACGGACTCGGGCGACGCGTGTCTGCGGAAAGCGCAGACCGCGTCGTCCGTTGTCATTTCTGGGGGGCGACCCCCCAGACCCCCACGGTGCGGTACGGAACTGAACCAGCGTGGTGGAGCGGTCGAGCTGCGGGGTGGGGACACGATGCGTCCTACACCAGCGGAGACGAAGAGGGCTTGCGGTGAGTGATAGCCGGTACTGGACTCCTGCGCATCATGCGGTTGAGAACTTCGAGGTGGAGGAGCTGTCCCGGTTATTGAGTGCGGGCAGTGATCCTGATGAGGTGTTCGTGGACTTCACCTTGTTGACGCACGCCATTGATGCCGAGGGGGACGCGGCCAACCAGACGCGGGAGCCGTTGAGTGTCCACCTGACGGCGGTGCTGTTGGCGTTCGGCGCGGATCCTCGGCTCCCCGATCCGAAGGGGCGCACCCCGATGGACATGGCCTTGTCGTATCGGCATGACTTAGCGGTCAAGCTGCTCCAGGCGCACCTCGATCGGGCATAGGGCGGCGGCCAAGCCCCTGGGGACTTGGCCGCCGGTCCGGTTGGTGGGTTAGCTGACCGAGAGGGTTACGTCGTCGAGGACGAAGGAGGTTTGGAGGGATTCGTCTTCGATGGAGGTGAAGGACAGGTTGACGGACTGGCCCGCGTAGGCCGACACGTCGACGGTGACCTGTTGGTAGCCGGTTGCGCTGTCCAGGTTCGAGTACGTCTTGAGGGCGTTGTCACCGAGCCGCACGGTCAGGGTGTCGTAGCGTTCGGTGTCGGTGTTCTCGACCGTGTCGATGTGCAGCCAGTAAGTCAGCGTGTACGTCGAGCATCCCGCCGGAAGGGTGAGCTGCTGGCTCGTGCTCTCCGTCGCCACACTGCCCCGGCCGCCCAGCCACGCCGCGTGAGTGCCGCCGTGGGCGGGTTGGCCTTGACCGCCGTGTTGGCCGATCACGCCGGTCGTGGCGGCCCATCCCGTGGCGCCGCCCTCGAAGTCGGCGTTGGCGATCACCTGGCTCGGCGCGCAGCCGCTGCCCGGGGTGATCGTCCAATCCAGACTCAGCGTGCCCGAACCGTCGGACGCGTTGACCGTGATGGCCGCGGCCCAGCGGCCCTCGGCGGTGGGCTTGCCGTTGATCACGCCGTTCGCGTCGATCGACAGGCCGCCCGGCAGGCCGCGCGCCGACCAGGTGTACGGGCCCGTGCCGCCGGTGGCGGTCAGCGGGACCGACACCTGCTGCCCGACCCGCGCCGTCTGGGCGCCCGGGTCGGAGATGACCACGGTCACCCCGCCCTGCGTGATCACCCAGTCGAACGTGACCGTGCCCGACCCGCCCGTGGCCGCGGTGACCGTGGCCGTCACCCGGTACGTCGCGGCACTCGTCGGCGTGCCGCGGATGACCTGCGTGGTGGACCCGGCCGCGTTGTCGGCGGTCAGACCGGTGGGCAGACCCGACACCGACCAGGTGTACGGCCCCGTCCCGCCGGTGGCGACCAGCTTCAGACCGGCCTTCACCCCGACCTTCCCGGTCTGCGTCCCCGGATCGGCGATCGTCACGTCACCGCCGGGCGCCTCCGAGATGGTCCAGCTGAACTTGAGGCTGCCCGGGTTCCCGGCCGCCGGGGTGGCGGTCACCGTCAACGTGTAGTTCCCCGCGGTGGTCGGCGTTCCGGAAACCACACCGCCGCTGGAGATCGACAGGCCCGGGGGCAGGCCGGTCGCGGTCCACGTGTACGGCGCGGTCGCGCCGGTCGCGCGCAACGCCAGGTTCACCGGCGTCCCCACGCGGCCGGTCTGGTCACCGGGCGGCGTGACGACCGCGTCCCCGGCGGGCTGCGGGTTGATGGTCCACGTGAAGGACGCGCTACCCGCCGTCCCCGAGGTCGGGGTCGCGGTGACGGTCACGTTGGAGGTACCAGCCGTAGTAGGCGTACCCGAGACGACCCCGCCCGTGGAGATCGACAGCCCGGCGGGCAGACCCGTCGCCGTCCAGCGGTACGGGCCGGTCGCGCCGGTGGCCGACAGCGTCAGGTTCGCGGGCGTACCAACGGTTCCCGTCTGGTTCCCCGGCGGCGTGACGGTGGCCGTCCCACCGGTCCCCTCACCCGCGAACAGCAGCCGGTTCGGCGAACCCGAGCCCGGGTTGGTGACCTTGCTCGGCGTCGCCTGCGCGAGCAGCGCGGTGGCCACCGCCGCCGGGCTGTCGCTCGGGTGCGCCTCCTGGTACCGCGCCACGACGCCAGCCACGTGCGGGGTCGCCATCGACGTGCCCGAGATGCGGTTGGTCGCGGTGTCGCTGTCCTTCCACGACGAGGTGATGTCCACCCCCGGCGCGAAGATATCCGTGCAGGTGCCGAAATTCGAGAACGAGGCCCGCGCGTCGTTGTTCTGCGTCGCGTTCACCGTTATCGCCTCGGTGACGCGGGCCGGTGAGGAATTGCAGGCGTCCCGGTTGTCATTGCCGGAGGCGACCGCGTAGACGATCCCGGCGGCCACGGAACTGCGCACCGCGGCGTCGACCGTGCTCGCCGCGCCGCCACCGAGGCTCATGTTCGCGACCGCGGGCTTGGTGGCGTTGCGGGTCACCCACTCGATGCCGCTGACCACACCGGTGTTGGAGCCCTGCCCGGAGCAGTTGAGCACCTTCACCGCGACCAGCTTGACGTCTTTGGCCACACCGTATTCGGTGCCGCCGACCGTGCCCGCGACGTGCGTGCCGTGCCCGTGGCAGTCGGTGTTGTTGCTGTCGGCGGTGTTCGTGCCCCAGGTCGCCCGACCGCCGAAGGTGCGGTGCGTGGTGCGGATGCCGGTGTCGATGATGTAGGCGGTGACGCCCTGACCCGTGGTGTCGTAGTTGTAGTTCGAGTCCAGCGGCAGGTTCCGCTGGTCGATGCGGTCGAGCCCCCAGGACGGCGGATTCGGCTGTGTACCGGCGATCCGCACGACGGCGTCCTGCTCGACCGAGGCGACGGTCGGGTCGGCGGCCAGCCGGGCGGCCTGCGTCGGGGACATGCTCGCGGCGAACCCGCGCAGCGCGTAGCGCCACGTGGTCTTGACCGCGGCGCCGTAGCGACCGGCGACCGCGGCCACCGTGTCGTCCACATTGGACATTATGGCGGCGGTGTCCTTGAGCGTCACCAGGTAGCTGCCGGGGATGGCGTCGGGGGAACCCGCGCCGAGGACGATGCCCTCGGCCGCGTGCGCGTTCCCCGCGCCCACCACCAGCGCCATGGCGGTGACCGCGGCGGCTCCCGCGCAAAGGGTGCGTCTGCGCAGGCTCGCGCGAACTTCTCTCATCGTGTGACTCCAAAAAAGCGCAGCAGGGATCAGGGACGACGTTCGCGAACAATTCCGGCATACCGTCCGCAAAAGCAACCACGATCACACCCGCGCGCGCCAGCCAACGGGAACAGGTTCCGCTATTCAGTCCATAGTCCCGGTGTCCGCACCCAGAACAAGCGCATTCACGACGGTGTTATCACCCCGTCGGCGCGCTGTTCCCAGGTCAGGGGTGGGGACAGCCCTACCCCGCGCGGTGGTGCCCACCCCCAAACGATGACGCCTGCTGGCACGGCTGTGCGGACGGCCGCGCGCCGAGATGCTTTCGGTGTGTCGGGAGCAGCGGCGATTAGGGGGCAGTGATGTCGGGCAAGACGGGGTCGCGCCGGGACCCGTTCCTGGACGTGGTGCGGGTGGGCGCGGTGCTGCTGGTGGTCCTGCAGCACTGGCTGATGCCGGTGCTCGGCCGGGGCGGCGCGCACGGCGAGGTCATCGAGACCGGGAACGCGCTCGCCACGCCGGGCTGGTGGCTGATCACCTGGCTGTCGCAGGTGATGCCGATGGTGTTCTTCGCGGGCGGCGCGGCGAACCTGCACTCCTTCCGCGGCTCGCGGGACACGCGGGCCTGGCTGGCGAGCAGGCTGCGCAGGCTCGTGCTCCCCGTGCTCCCGCTCGCCGCGGTCTGGCTGGCGCTGCCGAACCTGTTGCTCAGCGCGGGTGTCCCGGCCCAACCGGTCGACATCGCGGGCGGCATCACCGCGCAGCTGCTGTGGTTCCTGGTCGTCTACCTGGTCGTCGTGGCGCTGACGCCGGTCATGACCGCGCTGCACGACCGCTTCGGCGTCCGCGTCCTGCTCCCCCTCGCCGCGCTCGCGGTGCTCGTCGACGTGGTCCGCTTCGCCGGTGTCCCCGAGGTCGGGTTCGCCAACGCGGTCGTGGTGTGGGTCACCGTGCACCAGCTCGGCATCTGCTACGCCGACGGGCTTTTCGCCAACACCGGCAAGCGTTCCCAGGCGCTGGTGGCCCTCGCCGGGTTCGGCGCCGTGGCCGCGATGGTCGCGTTCGGACCGTACGCGCCGAGCATGATCGGCATGCCGGGCGCGCCGATGTCGAACATGAGCCCGCCCGCCGCCGTGCTGCTGCCACTGGCGGTCGGTCAGCTGGGTCTACTCCTCCTGTTGCGCGACAAGCTGATCCGCTTCGCCGGTCCGGCGGTGGACGCGCTCGGCGCCCGCTGCACCACGATCTACCTGTGGCACATGCCCGCGCTGGTCGTGGTGGCCGGGATCGCGGTCATGGGCTTCGGTTACCACACCCCGGAACCCGGTTCGACGCAGTGGTTCGCCGCCGCGCCGATGTGGCTGGGCGCCACCGGTTACGTGCTGCACCTGCTGGTGAGGGTGTTCGGCCGGTTCGAGGTCGGCGGCGGCCGGGCCGTCCCCGCGACGGTGCCGCTGGTCGGCGCCTACCTCACCGCGGCGGCGGGCCTGCTCGGCCTGGTCGTGCACGGCTTCTCCCCCGACGGCCCCGGCGTCCTCGACGGCCCGCTGCCGTGGATCGCGCTCGTGGTCACCGGCGTCGTCCTCGGCCTGCGCCACGACCGCGGGCGGGCCGCCACCAAGCCGGTGACGACCCACCCGAACCCGGTCCAGGTCACGCGGCCAACCGCGCGCCCGCTCCCGGAGCCAGTGCCAGCGTGAGCACGTCCCGCACATCGCTGACCAGGTGCACGGTCAGCGCCGAGCGCACCGAGTCCGGCACCTCGTCGAGGTCCGGCTCGTTGCGCTGCGGCAGCAGGACCGTGGTGATGCCCGCGCGGTGGGCGGCGAGCAGCTTCTGCTTCACGCCGCCGATCGGCAGGACCCGACCGGTCAGGGACACCTCACCGGTCATCGCCACGTCCGAGCGCACCGGGCGACCGGACAGCAGCGAGGCCAGCGCGGTCGTCATGGTGACGCCCGCGCTCGGGCCGTCCTTGGGCACCGCGCCCGCCGGGACGTGCACGTGCACCCCGCGACCGGCCAGCTCCGCGACCGGCAGCCCCAGCTCGGGGCCGTGCGAACGCAGGTACGACAGCGCGATCTGCGCCGACTCCTTCATGACGTCACCCAGCTGCCCGGTCAACGTCACCCCGGGCCCGCCGCTGTCCTTCTCCGCCAACGACGCCTCGACGAACAGCACGTCACCGCCCGCGCCGGTCACCGCCAACCCGGTCGACACACCCGGCACCGCCGTCCGCTCCGCCGACTCCGGCGTGTGCTTGGGCTGCCCGAGGTAGCCCCGCAGATCACCGACGTCCACGCGCAGCGGCAACTCCGCGTCGCCCAGCGCCAACCGGGCCGCCACCTTGCGCAGCACCCGCGCGATGGCCCGCTCCAGCTGCCGCACCCCGGCCTCGCGGGTGTACTCCCCCGCCAGCAGCCGCAGCGCGGGCTCGCCGACCTCGACCTCGTCGGCGGTCAGCCCGGCGCGCTCCAGCTGCCGGGGCAGCAGGTGCCCGGACGCGATGGTGACCTTCTCGTCCTCGGTGTAGCCGTCGAGCCGCACCAGCTCCATGCGGTCCAGCAGCGGCTCCGGGATCGCCTCGACCACGTTCGCGGTGGCCAGGAAGACCACATCGGACAGGTCCAGCTCGACCTCCAGGTAGTGGTCCCGGAAGGTGTGGTTCTGCGCCGGGTCCAGCACCTCCAGCAGCGCCGCGGTCGGGTCGCCCCGGTAGTCCGCGCCCACCTTGTCGATCTCGTCGAGCAGCACCACCGGGTTCATCGACCCGGCTTCCTTGATGGCCCGCACGATCCGACCCGGCAGCGCGCCGACGTAGGTGCGTCGGTGGCCGCGGATCTCCGCCTCGTCGCGGACTCCGCCCAAAGCGACCCGGACGAACTTGCGCCCCATGGCCCGCGCCACCGACTCGCCCAGCGAGGTCTTGCCGACTCCGGGCGGACCGGCCAGCGCCAGCACCGCGCCGCTGCGCCGACCACCGACGACGCCGAGCCCGCGCTCGTCGCGCCGCTTGCGCACGGCCAGGTACTCGACGATCCGGTCCTTCACGTCGTCCAGGCCCGCGTGGTCGGCGTCGAGCACCGCCCGCGCGCCCTTGATGTCGTACGCGTCCTCGGTGCGGGTGCCCCACGGCAGCTCCAGCACGGTGTCCAGCCACGTGCGGATCCACCCGACCTCCGGCGACTGCTCCGAGGTGCGCTCCAACTTGTCCACTTCGGACAGCGCGGCGGTGCGCACGGTCTCCGGCAGGTCCGCGGCCTCCACCCGGGCGCGGTAGTCCTGCTCCTCGGACGCGGGCTTGCCGTCCAACTCGGCGAGTTCCTTGCGGATCGCCGCCAGCTGCTGCCGCAGCAGGAACTCGCGCTGCTGCTTCTCCATGCCCTCCTTGACGTCCTTGCGGATCGTCTCGGCGACGTCGAGCTCGGCCAGGTGCTCGCGACCCCACTCCAGCAGCTTCGCCAGCCGTGCGGAGACCTCGGTGGTCTCCAGCAGCCAGACCTTCTGCTCGTCGGACAGGTACGAGGCGTACCCGGCCATGTCGGCGAGCTGGGCCGGGTCGTCGAGCTGGGTGATGGTGTCGATCACCTGGTAGGCGCCGCGCTGCTGGAGGATGGTGGTGACCAGCCCCTTGTACTCGCGCGCCAGCTCGCGGGTGCGCTCGTCGGACGTCTCGTCCGCGGTCTCCACCTGCACCCACAGCGCCGCGCCGGGGCCGGTGGTACCCGCGCCGATCCGCACGCGGCCGGTGCCGCGCACCACCGCGGCCAGCTCACCGCCGGGTAGCCGCCCGACTTGTTCGACCACGGCCAACGTGCCGACCCGGGCGTACTTGCCCTCCAGCCTCGGCACGAGCACCACCCGCGCCGGTTCGGTCCCGGCCTGCGCGGCTTCCACGGCCGCGCGCGCCTCGGTGGCGTTGTCGGAACCGGTCAGCTGGACGGGGACGACCATGCCGGGCAGCAGGACCGTGTCATCCAGCGGCAGCACCGGCAGCGTCAGAGCCTCGGACATGTTCACCCTCCAGAATGTTGAGTCTGATCAGCTCAACCTCTATCGGGTGGTGTTTGTTTCCCGCTGGCGTTCGCCCAGAGCGAGCAGCCGGGCCGGGTTGTCGTGCAGCACCGCCCGCAGGAACGGTTCCCCCAGCTCAGGGGCCCGCGCCCAGTCCGCGATGGCCCGCAGCTGGGTGGCGTAGTCGTACGGGATGCTCGGGAAGTCGGTCCCCAGCACGACCCGGTCGGCCACGTCGGCCAGCCGCGCGGTCCAGTCCGCGGGCAGCGGCGCGTCGCCGAGCGTGAACCCGACCCCCACCATCGTGGTGTCCAGGTGCACGCCCGGATGACGCTCCGCCAAGTCCAACGCGCCCGACAGCTCCGGCATGCCCGCGTGCGCCAGCACCACGACCAGCCGCGGGTGCGCGCGCAGCACCTCCTCGAACACCGCCAGACCGGTGTGCGCGCCGCGCAGGGGCCCGTGTCCGCAGTGGACGACCACCGGCACCCCCGCCTCGGCCAGCAGGCCCCAGGCGGGCGCCAGCAGCGGGTCGCGCGGGTCGTAGCCGCCGACCTGCACGTGCGCCTTCACGCACCGGGCACCGGCGGCCAGCGCCGCGCCCAGGTAGCGGGCGACGGACGGTTCGGGGAACAGCGTCGCGGTCGGGACGGCCTCGGGCACGCGGGCGGCGAAGTCCAGGACCCACGACGTCAGCCACTCGGCCATGCCGGGCTTGTGCGGGTAGACCAGCGGCGCGAACCCGACCACGCCGAGCCCCCGCAACGCGGCCAACCGCTCGGCCTCCGACGAGCGGTAGTGGATCGGCCAGGCCCGGCCGTAGCGGCGCTCGGCGTCGTCGAAGTAGGCCCAGACCCTCTCCTGCACCCGCTCCGGCAGGAAGTGCACGTGCACGTCCACCAGCCCCGACAGCCCGAGGCCGCGCACCCACGCCGCGACCTCGGCATCGGACCCCGGTCCGGACACGACCGCGCGCCTAGGCCATGCCCTTGGCGCGGCGGCCCATGGCCTTGGCGATCTCCCGGTTGGCGTCGCGCTTGGCCAGGTCCTGGCGCTTGTCGTAGGCCTTCTTGCCCCGGGCCAGCGCCAGCTCGACCTTCACCTTGCCGTCGTTGAAGTACATCGACAGCGGGACCAGCGAGACCCCGGTCTCCTTGATCTTGCCGATCAGCTTGGTGATCTCGGCCCGGTGCAGCAGCAGCTTGCGGGTGCGCCGCGGCTCGTGGTTGGTCCACGTGCCCTGCGTGTACTCCGGGATGAACAGGTTGCGCAGGAACACCTCGCCGTCGTCCACCGTGGCGAACGCGTCGACGATCGACGCGCGACCCTCGCGCAGGCTCTTGACCTCGGTACCCACGAGGACCACACCGGCCTCGTAGGTATCGATGATCGAGTAGTCGTGACGGGCCTTGCGGTTGGTCACGATCGCCTTGCGGCCGCGTTCCTTAGCCATGGACCAGACTTTACGTGCGGACGTACAGGCGCAGCGTGACATATCCGGTGACAGCCGAAATGCCCAGCGCGACCAGCATCAGCCACGGCGACACCAGCAGGATGTCGATCCCGTCCACCGACCGCACCACGTTCGCCTTGATGGGGTCGGCCAGCACGTCGTCCAGGAAGGACATCTTCAGCAGCACCAGCAACCCGATGGCCAGCAGCGCGCCGATCAACCCGGTGACCATGGCCTCCAGGAGGAACGGCAGCTGGGTGTACCAGCGGGTCGCGCCCACCAGGCGCATGATCCCGACTTCCGTGCGTCTGGTGAACGCGGACAGCTGCACGGTGTTGGAGATCAGCAGCAGCGCCGCCACGGCCATGAACAGCGCGATGGCGAAGGTCATGTTCCGGAACCCGTTGAGCGCGTTGAAGAACCGGTCCAGGAACTCGCTCTGGTCGACCACGTTGTCCACGCCCGGCTTGCCGCTGTAGGCCTGGGTGATGACCTCCGGCCGGTCCGGGTCCTTGAGCCGGACCCGGAAGGACGCGGGCAGCGACTCCGGCCGGGTCAGCTTCACCAGCTCCGGCTGCGCCTCGAAGATCCGCTTGAACCGCTCGAAGGACGCCTGCCGGTTCTCGTAGGCCACCTCCTCCACCGCCGGGTCGGCGCGCAGCGCGGCCTGCAACCCCTTGCACGGGTCGTTGACGCACCCGCTGTCGGAGGCGGAGATGTCGTTGGTCAGGAAGACGCTGACCTCGACCTTGTCCTGGTAGAGCGTCTTGGTCTTGTCGATCATCCGCACCACCAGCAGACCACCGCCGAGCAGGGCGAGCGAGATGGCGGTCGTGATGATCATCGCGATGGTCATCGTGATGTTCCGGCGCAGACCGGTCACGACCTCGCTGAACACGAAGCTGGCACGCATCGGGGGTGGGGTTCCTCGCTTGTCCGGGGCGGTTCTTCTCGGCGGGCGGTGGCGGGGCGCTAGCGGCCGACGCCGTAGACGCCGCGGGCGTCGTCGCGCACGACCCGGCCCAGGTCGAGCTCGACGACCCGGCGCCGCATGGAGTCCACGATGGAGTGGTCGTGGGTGGCCATCAGGACGGTGGTGCCCGTGCGGTTGATCCGCTCCAGCAGCAGCATGATGTCCTGGCTGGTGTCCGGGTCCAGGTTTCCGGTCGGCTCGTCGGCGAGCAGCATCAGCGGCCGGTTCACGAAGGCCCGGGCGATCGCCACGCGCTGCTGCTCACCACCGGAGAGCTCGTGCGGCATCCGGCCCGCCTTGCCCTCCAGGCCGACCAGCTCGAGCACCTCCGGCACCACCTTGCGGATGGTGTGCCGGGGCTTGCCGATGACCTCCAGGGCGAAGGCGACGTTCTCCGCCACCGTCTTGTTCGCCAGCAGCCGGAAGTCCTGGAACACGCAGCCGATCGACTGCCGCAGCCGCGGCACCCGGCGGCGCGCCATCCGGGTCAGGTCGAAGTTGGCCACGTAGACCCGGCCCTTGCTGGGCACCTCCTCGCGCAGCAGGAGCCGCAGGAAGGTCGACTTCCCGGACCCCGACGCGCCGATGAGGAAGACGAACTCGCCCTTGTCGACCTGCACGGAAACGTTCTCCAGTGCGGGCCGCGTGGAGGTCTTGTAGACCTTGGAAACCTGTTCGAGCCGGATCACGGTCGGCGAGTCTACCTCTGGTCGTTATCGAGCCGTAGCCTGCTGCCCCGTTATGGTTTCCGCAGGTCACAGCGTGTGTTCGGGCCGTTACTACCGGGTGCGGCGCCAGCGGATCCCGGCCTCCAGGAAGCCGTCGATGTCGCCGTCGAGCACGGCGCTCGGGTTGCCCACCTCGAACTCGGTCCGCAGGTCCTTGACCATCTGGTACGGGTGCAGCACGTAGGTCCGCATCTGGTTGCCCCAGGAGCCGGTGGAGGTGTCCTTGAGCGCGTCCATCTTGGCCTGCTGCTCCTGGCGGCGGCGCTCCAGCAGCTTCGCCTGCAGCACGGCCATCGCGGAGGCCTTGTTCTGCAGCTGCGAGCGCTCGTTCTGGCAGGACACCACGATGCCGGTCGGCAGGTGGGTCAGCCGGACCGCGGAGTCGGTCGTGTTGACGCCCTGGCCACCGGGACCGGACGAGCGGTACACGTCGACCCGCAGGTCCTTCTCGTCGATCTCGACGTGGTCGGTCTGCTCCACGACCGGGGCGACCTCGACCGCGGCGAACGAGGTCTGCCTGCGGCCCTGGTTGTCGAACGGCGAGATGCGCACCAGGCGGTGCGTGCCCTGCTCGACCGACAGCGTGCCGTAGGCGTAGGGCGCGGTGACCTTGAAGGTCGCCGACTTGATGCCCGCCTCCTCGGCGTAGGAGGTGTCGTAGACGTCGATGGAGTAGCCGTGCCGCTCCGACCAGCGCAGGTACATGCGCATCAGCATCTCGGCGAAGTCGGCGGCGTCCACGCCACCGGCCTCGGACCGGATCGTCATCAGCGCGTCGCGGCCGTCGTACTCGCCGGAGAGCAGGGTGCGCACCTCGAGCGCCGAGATGTCGCCCTTGAGCTTGGCGTACTCCGCGTCCGCCTCGGCCGTGGTGTCGGCGTCGCCACCGTCCTCCTCGGCCAGCTCGTAGAGCACGCTGAGGTCGTCGAAGCGGGAGCGCAGGTCCTCGATCCGGCGCAGCTCACCCTGCCGGTGCGACAGCCTGCTGGTGACCTGCTGGGCCTCGTCGGGGTTGTCCCACAGGTCCGGCTTGGCGGCCTGCTCCTCCAGCTCGGCGATCTGCGCGCGCAGGCCTTCGAGGTCCATCACCGCCTCGACGTTGGCCAGCGAGGTGGAGAGTTCCTTGAGGAGGGCGGCGACGTCCGGGTTCACGTCGGAAGACTACGCGGACACGGGCGCCGCCGCTGCGGCGGAGGTCTGCCGACTAGGACTTCGGGATGGAGTCCAGCAGCTTCAGCACGGCCTTGGCCCGCGCCACGCCGAACTCCGCGATTGCCTTGGCGTACGGGTCCTCGGCGGTCTTGACGGCCGTCTTGGCCGCCTCGTGCTCGCCGTTGTAGACCTGCTTGGCCGAGTCGATGAGTCCCACGCGCTGCTTGGCGGTGAGCGTGCTCGCGTGCACCAGGCGCAGGATCAGCGGGCTGCGCAGGTGGTCCGGACCCGGCTCGCCGCCGAGCCACGACTTGAAGGCCTTCTTGCCCGCGGCGGTGATCACGTACTGCTGGCTGGAACGGGGCCCCTGCTTCCCGAGCCGGACCAGACCGGCGTCCGCCAGCGCGGGCAGCTCCCGGTAGACCTGGCTGCGGGTGACGCTGAAGAAAGAGCCGAAGCGCTCCCTGGCGGCGGACACGAGTTGACCACCGGTCTGCGGTCCCTCGTGCAGCAGTCCGAGAAGAGCCGCGGCGGTTGCATTCAATTCAGACACGTTGACCACGGTCCCACGTATGCGCCGCGCTGTCCACAGTGGCCAGGCAGCGCAGTCCACAGTGGCTGATCGCCCGCGCGCCCCGGAAGGACATTCGACCCGGGACCGATCGCGCAAGCGAGAGGCCCCATCCGGCCCAAAACCGGACGGTCCCACGTGGACCGCAGCGACTTGCTCCCCCAAAGGAGTGGATCTCTTCCCACCCCACAACCCGTTCGGCCCAGCGCCCCGACGGCGCCCCGTAGTCGGTACGAGAAGCGGGAATCGGCCGGAAAATACCCGCCGATGTGGCCTAGATCACGTCCAATCCCCCAGGTCGGGCCGCCCGGACGGGCCACGAGCCCCGGCGAACCCTCGACGAACGATGCGTTGATGGGAAAACTGTCACACCGGGAGCGCCGCCGGGCGGACCAGGGTGGACCGGTCCAGTGTGGACACCACGGCCGAAAACCCCCACTGCCAAACAGGTGCCGCAGACGACCGTGCGGATGCACGCGCACGCCGGAACCTCGCCCATACTCGAACTCCCGGCCTCCCAGTCGAACACTCACACCGAAACCAGTGCTGATCGATATGTCACCCGTTCCCCGCGCTCCCGCTCGCGCGCCCCACCCGAACCCCGCCCCGCCGCTGAGGACAGTCCTCACTAAATGACCCGGGTTACACCGACCATCCACAGAGGACATTCCACCCACCGCCCCACCCCCGCACCCCATTCCCCAAGATCCCCCCACCCCGGCCCGCGCCCCCCTTCCGCGCCCCCAACCCCACCCCCCTGAAAAAGCCGGTTGAGCCCCCTGATAGTCTTCTCTTACCGACGCGGGGTGGAGCAGCTCGGTAGCTCGCTGGGCTCATAACCCAGAGGTCGCAGGTTCAAATCCTGTCCCCGCTACAAGACGAAATGCCCGTGTGCTCAGCACACGGGCATTTCGTTTTCTCGTACTCCCCAGCCACACCCACCACTCGGGCCCCAGGCCCACCTCGCCACCGCACCCACCAGCGGTGCAACGATGACCTGGACCAGGGGCAGGCCTGCCCGCACCGCAGCGCATGGGACGGCATGTCCTCAACACAAAACGAACGGCTCTACTGGCATTAAGTGCCAGTAGAGCCGTTCGTCGTTTGTAGCGGGGACAGGATTTGAACCTGCGACCTCTGGGTTATGAGCCCAGCGAGCTACCGAGCTGCTCCACCCCGCGTCGGTAAAATGAACACTACAGGGGGCCGCGGAGGAAAGCAAATCGCGTGCCCGGGAACACAGCCGCGGCGGATCAGCCCTGGCCAGAGACCCAACACCAACCGCACGGCAGCCAGAGTCGCGCTTCGGTCTGTGGCCCCTCCGCAACCGCGGCCAACCCAGGCCCTGCCCACGACATCGTCCGGATCATCGCGGCGCACCCGGTCGGTCGCGCCGAACGACGAGCCGACCCCGGTCCGTGGCCCGCGACGACGACCGGTCCACCACGGCGAGCCGCCCGCGAAACGGCCCCGCACCGCAGTCCAGGGTCGAGCACGGCCCGGAACGCAACGCGGCCACCCGGTGGGCTGGAGGTCAGCCCGGCCGGGTGGCCGCGTCAGGGGACTAGCTCAGGGGGCGTCAGCCGCCACCGGAGGGCGGGGTGGGTGAGGGTGAGGCGCCCGGTGAGGACGGTGGGGTGGACGGTGTGGCGCCCGCCTTGGCCCGCGCGTCCTGGTAGCGCTTGCCCGCGGCCTCCAGGTCGGCCATCGCCTTGCCGATCGCGGCGAAGTCACCGTCGCGCTGGGCCTGGCGGAGGTTGCCCAGGGCGCTGTCGATCGCCTGGGCCGCCGCGTCGACCTCGGCGCTGGTGCCGCCCCCGGTGCTCGGTGGTGGCGCGCTGCTCGTCGGTGGCTGCGACGACGACGTGGTCGGCGGTGTCGACGTGCCGCCGCCGGTTTGCCCCGGTTTGGTCGCGGTGTCGCCCGTGCCCTCCCCGAACACCTCGTCCAGTGCCTCGTCGATCGTCGGCGCGAACCCGACCTTGCTGCCGAAGGCGACGAGCACCCGGGCCAGCTGCGGGAAGGAGTTCGCGTCCTTGCGTTGCACGTAGAGCGGTTCCACGTAGAGCAACCCGCCCGCGACCGGCAACGTCAGCAGGTTGCCGTAGGTCGGTGTGACGCTCGGGTTCTGCAGCAGCGTCCGGTTCTCGGTGACCTTCGGGGTTGTCTGGAACCGGTTCTGCACCTGCACCGGCCCCTCCGCCTGTTGGCCGGTCGAGGGTAGTCGCAACACCCTGATCTGCCCGTAGTCGTCCGGATCGGACGACGCGGATACCCACGACGCGAGGAAGTCACGGCTGAGCAGCGTCAGCGCGCTGGTGATCTGGAAGGTCGCGGTTTCCTGCCCGGGCGCCTGCGCGAGCACGTAGTACGGCGGCTGCTTGTCCCCGCTGGTGTTCGCGCCGTTGGACGCGCCGTCCTCGGTCGGGTCGCGCGGGACGCTCCAGAAGCTCTTCTGCGAGAAGAACTCGTTCGCGTCGGCCACGTGGTAGCGGGAGAGCAGTTCGCGCTGGACCTTGAACAGGTCCTCCGGGTACCGGAAGTGCGAGCGCAGCTCCGGGCTGATCTCCGACCCCGGCTTCACCGTGCCGGGGAACACGCCCTCCCACGCCTTGAGGACCGGGTCCTTGTCGTCGATGGAGTACAACGAGACCGTGCCGTCGTAGGCGTCGACGGTGGCCTTCACCGAGTTGCGGATGTAGCTGATCGTGCGGTTGTCCTGGACCCCGCCGAGCGAGTCGTTGGTGGCCTCACCGAGGGCGGTGCGCTGGGCGTACGGGTAGTTCTCCAGCGTGGTGTAGCCGTCGATGATCCACAGGATGCGGCCGTTGACCACCGCCGGGTACGGGTCGCCGTCGAGGGTCAGCCACGGCGCCACCTTGCTCACCCGGTCCCGCGGGCTCCGGTTGTACATGATCTTGGCGCCGTCGCCGATCTGCGACGAGAACAGGATGTTGCGCTCGGTGTTGTACGCGGCGAAGACCAACTTGTTGAACAGGTTGTCGATCGCCACACCACCCTTGCCGTCGTAGCCGGACGTGCTCGTGGAGGTGTCGTACTCCAGCGGCCTGCCGTTGTCCTTGCCGCCGACGATGGCGTAGTTGTCGGTGGCCAGCTCGCCGTAGTAGATGCGCGGCTGGTCGACCTTGATCGGCCCCTTGTTGGCCAGGTCGCTGACCTTGAAGACCGGGTACCCGCCCTGGTCGTCACCCTCGCCGAGCGCCGAGTTGACCGTGTTCGCGGGCGCGGCGACGAACCCGTTGCCGTGGGTGAAGACCATGTGCCGGTTGATCCAGCCGCCCTGGGTCTCGGTGAGCCCGCTGGTCTTGATCTCGCGCGCGGCGACGATGTAGTCCTGGGTCTTGCCGTCGACGGTGTAGCGGTCGACGTCGAGCTTGTCCGGGAAGCCGTAGAAGTTCTCCCGGCCCTCGCGCTGGGTGAAGGTGCGGGCGAGGATGTTCGGGTCCAGCAGGCGCACGTTCGAGATGGTGTTGAGGTTGCGCTGGTCGGACCGGATCTGCTGCGGCGAAGCGGTGGTGACGCCCGGGTAGTCCTCGGTCTTGACCTTGTTCGGGGTGAGCCCGTAGGCGGCCCGGGTGGCGTCGATGTTGCGCTGGATGGACAGCGCTTCCTTCGCGTTCTCGTTCGGCCGCACGGAGAACTGCTGGATGATCGCGGGCCACGCCGCGCCGACCAGGATCCCGGAGAGGATCAGCAGCGCGGTGGCGATGGCGGGCAGCTGCAGGTTCCGCAGGAACGCGCCCGCGAAGTACGCCACGGCGCAGAACGCCGCGATGAACATCAGGATCAGCTTGGCGGGCAGCACCGCGTTGAGGTCGGTGAAGTTCGCGCCGCTGAACAGGTCGTGGTTGTTGAAGAGCAGTTCGTAGCGCTCGAAGAAGTAGTCGACCGCGTAGACGAGCACGAACACGCCCGCCGTGATCGACAGCTGCATGCGCGCGGGCGCGGCGAGCTGCCCGCCCTTGCCCGCCAACCGGATCCCGCCGAACAGGTAGTGGGTGATCAGCGCGCCGAAGAAGGCGACCGCGACGGCGATGAACAACCAGTTGATCAGCCAGGTGATGAACGGCAGCGTGAACGCGTAGAACCCGAGGTCGATGCCGAACTGCGCGTCGGTGACGCCGAAGTCGGAGCCGTTGAGCAGCAACTGCACCTGCTGCCAGTCCGACTGCGCGGCGGAGCCCGCGATCACGCCCATGATCACCGGCAGGCCGATGCCGAACAGCTTGACCCGGCCCACGATCGTGGACCGGTAGCGGGCGAGTGGATCGTCCGTGCTGGACACCGGGACGAACACCGGGCGGGTGCGGTAGGCCACCCACAGGCTCACCGCGAGCAGACCGCCGACCAGCGCGCCGGTGGCGAAGAACAGCACGACGCGTGTCCACAGGACGGTGGTGAACACCGACCGGAAGTCGACCTCGCCGAACCACAGCCAGTTCACGTAGGTGTTGAGCAGCCGCGAGCCGACCAGCAGGAGCAGGATCAGGGCGGCGGCTATGTAGAGCAGGACGCGGCTGCGCCGGGACAGCTTCGGCAGGCCGATCGGGGGCCGAGTGGCCACTGGGCACGCTCCATCAGTAGCGGACTATCGACGTACTAACTTCAACCAACTGCTCGACTAGCACGGTTCGGACGACGGGTGGGCGGACCGCCCTGGTTGTTCAACTCTATTAGGACCGGTTCGGGTTCCCGCGAGGGTGTCCGAATTGTGTGGATGACTGGCGAGCATGTGGATAACTCCCGGCGAACGCGCCCACCCCGGGCGATCACCGGCCCGACCGCTCGGCATCGGGCCGCGCGCCGGATGCGACCATGGTCGTCGTGAGCGATCCCGGTACCCACGACCTGCCCGCCGCCACCCGCGAGGTCGAGGAGTTCGTCAACGCGGGCGGGTGGGACCAGCCCGCGCAGCTGTTCGCGTTCGTGCCCACCGCGCAGCTGCTGGACGAGCGCCCCGAGCTGGCCGACCAGGTGGACCCGGCGTCGACGCTGACCCCGGTCGCGCAGGACGCGCTGCCCGACGGCGACCTCGGCGCCGCGCTGACCACGATCATGTGGCCGCCCGCGGTGGTGGGCTGCGCGCTGGTCCAGGAGATCGTCATGCTGCCGCCGGAAGCGGAGGCCGACCTGCCCGCCGCCGACGGCGACACGCTGGGCAGGCTCGCCGCCGAGCACCCCCAGGCGCGCGAGGCCCGGTTGGTCGCGGCGGCGCTGCGCGACGGCTCGGTCGCCTGCGTGCTGCGGCTGCGCGCCGTCGCCAGCACGAATCCCGATTCCACCGGATCGGGTGAGCCGATCGACGAGCTCGTCGAGCACCCGGACCTGGCCGCCAACCTCACCGCGGCGCTGCTCGACACCCTGCGCGACTGAGCCCGGCACCGGAACCCCAGTCCTCAGCAGCCCGGAACCGGCCGCCCGGCCTTCAGGTTGTCCAGCGCGGCGACCGCGTCGTCGAGGGTGGCCACCTTCACCAGCCGCAGGCCGTCCGGGGCGTTGTCCTTGGCCTCGGCGCAGTTGCCCTCCGGGACCAGGAAGGTGGTGACCCCCGCCTCCTTGGCGGCGGTCATCTTGAACGGGATGCCGCCGATGCGCTCGACCCGGCCGTCCTCCTCGATCTCGCCGGTGCCCGCGATGTTCTGCCCGCCCGCGAGGTCACCGGGGGTGAGCCGGTCGACGATGGCCAGCGAGAACATCAACCCGGCCGAGGGACCGCCCACGTTCTCCAGGTGGATCGTGGTCTTGAAGTCCACGTCCGGGCGGTCGGTGGTGCGCACCCCCATGAACCCCTCCGCCTGGGGGTCGCCGCCGAAGTCGGTCGAGGTGCCCAGGGTGATGGTGCCCTGCTTCTCCTGGCCGTCGCGGCGGTAGGTGACGGGGATGGTGTCGCCCGGCTTGGTGCCCGCGAGCGCCGCCCGCACGTCCGTGGCCACGGTGATCTTCTTGCCGTTGACCTCGACGAACTCGTCGCCGGGCACGAGCACCTTGTCCGCGGGCGCGCCCGTGGTGATCTCCTTGGCGATGGGCTTGGTCGGGTACTTGAGGTGGTGCAGCGCGGCGATCTCGGCGTTGCTCTGCGAGTCCTGGAACATCTTCGTGTTCTGCTGCTCGATCTGCTCCTCGGTCTCCCCCGGCTTGAAGTAGTCCTCGCGGGGGGCCAGCGCGTAGCGGCCGCTGACCCAGAGGCCGAGCGCGCCGAAGAGGGTGATCTCGCTGTTCACCGAGACGGTGGTCATCCGCAGCTGACCGCTGGTCGGGTAGGTCGGCGCGCCGTCGACGGACACGACCTGGACGTTCTCGACCGAGCCGAGGGTGTCGTAGGTCGGGCCGGGGCCAAGCGACACGTACGGGATGGGCACCAGCAGGCCGACCAGCAACAGGCCGAGCGACACGACGAAGGCCACGATGACCGTCCACCCCCGCCGGGACAGCGTCCGTGGGGACGGCGCCGGGGGCGACCCGGCGTCCGGGGTGGGCTGCTGGGTCGCTGGGGCATCCGGTGCGGTGCTCACAAACGCACAGGGTACGTGCGTTCGCCGACGGCGGATCACCGGACGGCGCGCGGCTGGCGACGCCGCGTACCGTGGACCCATGAGCGAGTTCACGTTCGGCTTCAGCGCGCCGGACCCCGACGACCGGGACAAGAACAAGGACCCGAACAACCCGGGTCCGGGTGGTCCGGGCGGTGCCGGGGGGAACCCGTTCGACCAGCTCGGGCAGATGTTGAGCCAGCTCGGACAGATGATCAGCCAGGCGGGTTCGTCGAGCGGGCCGGTCAACTACGACCTGGCCAAGCAGATCGCCGTGCAGAAGCTCGGCGGCCAGATCGGCTTCACCGCGCCGCCGGAGGCCGCCAAGGCCGTCACCGACGCGGTGCACTTGGCCGAGATGTGGCTGGACCCGGTGACCACGCTGCCCGCGGGCGCCACGGCCACCAGGGCGTGGACCGCGCGCGACTGGATCGAGCACACGCTGCCCACCTGGCAGCGGCTGTGCGACCCGGTGGCCAGGCGGATGGCGGGCGCCTGGGTCGAGGCGCTGCCCGCGGAGGCCAAGCAGCAGGCGGGTCCGCTGCTGGCGATGGTCGGGCAGATGGGTGGCATGGCCTTCGGCTCGCAGCTGGGCAACGCGCTGGCCCAGCTCGGCTCCGAGGTGCTCACCGCGACCGACATCGGCCTGCCGCTGGGCCCGGTGGGGACGGCGGCGCTGCTGCCCGCCAACATCGAGGAGTTCACCAAGGGCCTCGAGCGCCCGGCCAGCGAGGTGATGGTGTTCATCGCCGCGCGCGAGGCCGCCCACCAGCGCCTCTTCGCGCACGTGCCGTGGCTGCGCCAGCGGCTGCTGGCCACCGTCGAGGAGTTCGCCGACGGCATCAAGGTCGACATCTCGGCGCTGGAACAGCTGGCCACCCAGGTGGACCCGAGCAGCCCGGAGACCATCGAGCAGGCCATGCAGTCGGGTCTGCTGGAACCGCAGACCACCCCGGAGCAGAAGGCCGCCCTGACCCGCCTCGAAACCCTGTTGGCCCTGGTCGAGGGCTGGGTCGACATCGTCGTGGGCGACGCGGTCGGTGACCGCCTCCCCGGCGCCGACGCGCTGCGCGAAACCCTCCGCCGCCGCCGCGCCTCGGGCGGACCGGCCGAACAGACCTTCGCGACCCTCGTGGGCCTCGAACTGCGCCCCCGCCGCCTCCGAGCCGCCACCTCCCTCTGGCGACTCGTGACCGACCAGCACGGCATCGACAAGCGCGATGGCCTCTGGGCCCACCCGGACCTGATGCCCACGGCGTCGGACCTGGACGACCCCCTGGAGTTCAGCGACCGCCTGGGCGGCGCGGACACCCTGGAAGACGACCCGATCGCCCAACTGAAACGCACCGAGGAAGCCGAACGCGACCAGCACGAAGACGAGTCCTGACGGCAGCAGACTGAGGTGAAAGGGCCGGGGGTCCCCCGGCCCTTCTTCCATCGATCCCCCAGCAGCTCCCCCACCCGAGCCGCCCACCACCACACCACCCCACTGCGCCGGCCAAGCCCGCCCCGCCCAGATCCGCTCTCAGCGGGTTATCCACATCCCCGGCGTCCATCCACAGGTTTCCGTGCCCCCTTCCCGACCACCCCAGCGCCGATAGACTGGAGCAGGGCTGTCCCCCCAGAGGAGGGCGGGGGCCGTCCTGGGTCCGGGCGGGGTGTTGAAATAGCCACCGACCAGGCGATTCCCGGCCAAGCCGAGCCTGCTGCCCACCGCCCAAGCCGCACTCGCCCACACCGCACAGCCACCCCGGCAAACCGGCTCCACCCCACCAAGGTGAACCCGCTACCCGCCGACGTGTGCCAACCCGACCCCGCCCAACTCTTCGCGCTCCCAAGAACTGCTCGATGGGCGTGGGTTGTCTTTGCGTGGGGGACGAGTCCGCCCAAGCTTCCCTGCGGGTGGGGTGGCTCGCCCATCCCCACCGCTCTTGCCCCACCGCAGGCTCGTAGGGGCCCCGCGCAAAGACAATTCACCCCATCGAGCGCAGCTCGACACTCGCGCCCAGACCACGAGAGAACCGCACCACGCCGGGTCGGAACATCACCGTGCGGGACCAGCGGCGAACCGCTGCCCCGACACCGACCGAACCACCCAGAACGCGAGAACCGCTCACCAACCGACCCCGGCCTCAGTCGTCGCCGGCGATCCCCCACCCCGCAGCCGCCGACAACCCCTCCAAGTACCCCACCGCCCGCTCCGTCCGCGGATACGCGCTGACCAACTCCCAGAAGTCCGCCCCGTGCCCCGGCACCAATAAATGCGCCAACTCGTGCACCAGCACGTAGTCCAACACCCACGACGGCGCCGTCCGCAACCGCTCACTCACCCGGATCGTCCGATCAGCCGGTGTGCACGACGCCCACCGGGTCCGCATCGGCGGCACCCACCGCACCGACCTGGGCGTACACCGCCCCCCGAAGTACAGCCCCGACAACTCCCCGCACCGCTCCAGCAGCGCGTCGTCGGACGTGCGCGCGGGCGAGCGCCTGCGGGACTCGTTGCGCAGCAGCCTGCGCTGCATCTCCTGGACCCAGTGGGCTTCTTCCTTCTTGGAGAGCCGAGCCGGGATGAGGACGATCACGGTGTCGCCTTCGCGGTACGCCGTGACGGTGCGGGTTCTGCGCTTGCTCCGGCGCACCTCGACTTGTGGTTCGGCCACAACCACAACCGTAAGGGGCGACACCGACATCGCGGGAGGACCGGGCGGGTGTGACTCTCGCCTGTGGACAACTTCCGGCAGCCGAACGGCCCCATCGGCCACGCTGAGCACATGACTGAGAGCGAATCCGTGCTCCCCCATGGGGATCGGCTCCCCGACCGCCCGCGCGTGCGCCCGGGGGTGGCCGTGCTGCACCGGCGCGCGGGCGAGGTGCAGTTCGGCCTCGACCCGCGCCGCGCGCTGCTGATCGGCGACCTGCCCGCCCCGGTCGTCGCGGTCGCCGTAGACCTCACCGGAGGCCGGACCACGGCCGAACTGCTCGCCGGGCTGGGCCCGCCGGACCGGTCGGCGCTGCGCGAGCTGCTGGGCGAGTTGACGGCGCGCGGCGTGGTCGAGGACGCCGCCGCGCCCGCCCCGGCCGTGGCGAGCAGGCTCCTGGCGGACGACGCGCTGGCCGCGTGGCGGCCGGTCGCGCCGCTGCCCGCGGACCGCCGCGACGCGGGGGTCGAGGTGCGCGGCGACGGCAGGCTGGCGGTGGCCGTCGCCTGCCTGCTGGCCCAGGCCGGGGTGGGCCACGTGACCGTGCGGGCGTCCGGCGTGGTGACGGCCGCGGAGGTGGGCGCGGAGCTGCGGACCGACGACGTCGGGCGGGCGCGGCGGGCGGCGGCGCACGACGCGGTCCGCCGCGCCGACCCGTCGGTCAACACGCGTGGATTCACCAACGTCCGCCCCGACCTGGTGCTGCTGACCGACGCGCTGGTGCCGGACCCGGTGGTGGTGGCCGGGCTGGCCGAACGGGGGCTGCCGCACCTGTGCGTGAGCAGCCGGGACGGCGAGGGGCTGGTGGGGCCGCTGGTGGTGCCGGGGCTGAGCTGCTGCGTGCGCTGCCTGGACCACCACCGGGCCCGGGCGGATCCGTGCTGGCCGCTGGTGGCCGCGCAGCTGGCGGGCCGCAGCCAACCCGCCGACCTGGCGACGGCGCACGTCACCGCCGGGGTCGCGGCGGCGCAGGCCCTGCGCGCGGTGGCGTGGCTGCGCGACCCGTGGACGCCGCCGCCGAGCACGTGGAACGCCACCGTGGCCGTGGACGCGTTCGCCGCCACGCTGCGGCGCACGGCGTGGGAGCCGCACCCCGAGTGCGTGTGCCGCGCGGCGACCCGCCCCACGTACCGGCACCTGCTCCCGGGCGCTCGCCGCCAACAACCCACCACCGGTTCCCGTCGGCCGCCGGGGCGGTCGACCGCCGAAAGCTCCCCCAAACTCATCGATAGGGGAGATATCGGACGTTGATGTGTGCTGGTCGACAGGTGCCGCGCGACGTATTCCTCTGCGACCGCTTGCCTCGACAAGGGACAATCGACCGGTGACCGAGATGCCACGCAAGACCGTCGCGCGCACGGCGCGGCTCGCCAGCATTCCGCTGGGGGTCGCGGGCCGGACCGTCGGCGGCTGGGGGAAGCGGCTGGCAGGCCAGAGCGCGGAGCAGGTGAGCGCCGAGCTCTCGGCGCGCACCGCGGAGCAGCTGTTCGAGGTGCTGGGGCAGCTCAAGGGCGGCGCCATGAAGTTCGGCCAGGCGCTGTCGGTGTTCGAGGCGGCGGTGCCCGACGACATGGCCGAGCCGTACCGGGAGGCGTTGACCAAGCTGCAGGCCGCGGCGCCGCCGATGAGCACCCCGGCGATGCACCGGGTGATGGCGCAGCAGCTGGGCCGCGGCTGGCGGGAGCGGTTCGCCGAGTTCGACGACCAGCCCGCCGCGGCGGCCAGCATCGGCCAGGTCCACCGCGGCGTGTGGCACGACGGCAGGCCGGTCGCCGTCAAGGTCCAGTACCCGGGCGCGGACGAGGCGCTGCTGTCGGACCTGCGGCAGCTGCAGCGGTTCAGCAGGCTGTTCCAGCCGTTCGCGCCGGGCATGGAGATCAAGCCGCTGCTGCAGGAACTCACCGACCGGATGACCGAGGAGCTGGACTACCGCGCCGAGGCGGACAACCAGCGGCGCTTCGCCAAGGCGTTCGCCGGGGACGAGCAGGTCCTGGTCCCGCGCGTCGTGGCCAGCTCGCCGAAGGTGACGATCACCGAGTGGGTGGACGGCAAGCCGCTGGCCGCGATCATCCGCGAGGGCAGCCGCGCCGAGCGCGACCTGGCGGGCAGGCTCCTCTCGGAGTTCCACTTCTCGTCCCCCGCGCGCGCCGGGCTGCTGCACTCCGACCCGCACCCGGGCAACTTCATGCTCACCCCGGACGGCCGCCTCTGCGCCATCGACTTCGGCGCCGTCGCCCGGCTCCCCGAGGGCCTGCCCCGCCCCCTGGGCCGGATGACCCGCCTGGCGCTGCAAGGCGACTCGGCCGAGCTGATGGAGCTGATGCGCGACGAGGGCTTCATCCGCCAAGGCATGCGGCTCGACCCGGAGCACGTGCTGGCCTACCTGGCCCCGTTCGCCGAACCCGCGTCGGTGGAGACCTTCCACTTCACCCGCCACTGGATGCAACGCCAAGCCGAACGGGTCGGCGACCTGCGCGGCCAGGACTTCAAGACCGGCCGCTCGCTGAACCTGCCACCCCAGTACCTGCTGATCCAGCGCGTCACCGCGGGCGCCACCGGCATCCTCTGCCAACTCGACGCCGAGTTCTCGATGCGCGACATCATCTCCCGGTGGCAACCGGGCTTCGCCGACGAGAACTAGCTCCCCGACCAGTACTCAGGCGGCAACTTCCCCTCGATGTCCCGCACATGAGCCCGCGCACAAGCCGAACACAACCACCGCACCCCACCCCCGTCCTGCTCCCGAACCCAAGCCAACGCCTCCACCACGGAGGCATCGGCCCGAGACCGACCACAACGGGAACAGACCTCGGCTCTGCCGTCGTCGCTCACGGCTAAGCAGGCTACGCCGCGACCAGCAACCCCGCGGCCGGACAAGCCGCCCCTTCGGGCACAGTCGCCAGCCACCGGCTTCGACCTCGAAGCAACCGACGAAACACGTCGTCACGGCTCCCGGCCCAGTCTGAGCTGTCCTCCGGCTGCCTGTCTGCTCAAACCCCTCGCGGTGTCCGGAGCCAAGTCGCGCACCGGTGACCATGGGCCGCGACCGCTCGGCACAACACCTGGGCGTGGTCAGGCTGAGTGTGCGTGCCGGGTGACTTACCGATCGCCCGACAGCCCGCACGTGGACTGGCTCCAGCGAACAGCCGCGCCCGTCAGGGGCACAGCTCCGCCCACCCAGCCAGCTTCGTTCCGGCTTCGCCAGCCGCCGCACGAACTCGACGAGAAGTCCAGGGCCTCGGTACTGATCAGCCACACGCCAGCCACGCACCTCTGCTGACACGAAGACCACCGCCCCGAACCCCGCACAGGCCCTCCAATGATTCCCGATGTGGTTGTCAAGCCGCAGCGGGTTGGGTTGTGGACTCAAGGTGTCGGCAATGGGTCTTGGTGCGGGCATGGCGAAGATGCCGTCGCAGCGACGTGCCTGCACAAGGATTCGGGTCACCAACGCGATGCCTGCCTAGGCGCAATGCTGGTCGGTTAGGTGGTTTCGGCTGGTCGGCGGCGGTGTCGGGTCGTGCTGGGCGGGGTGAGGGTGATGTTCGAGTGAGGTGGTCGGCTGTTTCGGAGTTGTTGTCGGTGTCGTGCGCGTTTGACCGGGAAGTTGCTCATTTTCCGTTTGATCACCCGCGGGTAGCTCCGGTGGCGGCGTTCCGGGTTGATCTCGCTGCCGACCTCGATCAGCAACATCCGATAGTGGTCATCGCTGTGCGTGAGGGGGGAAAGATCCCGGCGCCCAGATACGGGACCGGATGACGCGTACCGTGTTTTTGTGTGAGATCCGATCAGGATCGAGCTTCGCGTGATCGGCGGCGTCGACCTGCACACACATCGTGGCGTAGTGCACCGCCAGATGCGCCCAGAACTCCTGCCGTACCCCGTCGGGCGATTTCGACCGGAAGATCTTCTCGGTATTGAGTTGGACACTCTTGATCTGTTTGAGGAAGCCCTCGATGTCCCACCGTTCGTGATAGAGCGCGGCCAGTTCCTTCGCGGGCGCCAGAAGCGGGTCCAGGATCGTGGTCACCAACCGGTACACCTCCTCCGTCCACGGCAATCGGTACTCGATCAGCCGTAGCCGGAAAGATGGTTGGCCCGAACTCCTCGGCGGGGTGATCTCGGCGATACAGGAACCGTCCGATAGTGTCTCCACCGGCCGTGGGGCGAGGTTCGCGGTCACTCTCCACAGCAGGTCGGCGCCGGTATCCACGGCCTTGGTCCAGCGACGGGACGAGTAGATGTGCCGGTCGGCCAACACCAGCATGTCCGGCCGCAATGAAGGGAACATCTCCTCGATCAACATGGTTTCCGCGGCGGCATAGCCATCCATCCGGGCATCGAATACCGCGTGGGTTCCCAACTCGACCACACACGCCGCTTGAATCTGAGGATACGCCGTCTTTCCCTCGCCGCGCCCTGAACCGGGTCGCCCGAACTCGCGATCGTTCTCCTCGGTATCCGGCACCGTGAACGTCGTCCCGTCAACCGCTGTCAACAACCAATCCCCATACCACGCGCCTATCGTCTCCCGGCACGCTCTCGGTCGTATCACCGCCCGCACCGCGGTCTCCATCGGCTCCGAACCCAGACGACGACGAGCATCACCGATCGAACCGGTCGTCGGTACCCGATAGCCCTGCCCTCCACGACCGAACGCCGACATGAGAATCTTCATCGTCGACCGGTACGACTCATTCGGGAAAAGACACAAAGCAAGCGTGAAATAGAAGACCAACCGAGCAGGCAATGCGCGGGTCCGCTGTTCCCGACGCCAATACTGGTCAATGACCCGATCGACCAACTCCACCGGAAACGTCCGAGTCAGCACACCAACCGCAGCTCGGTCGGCCAGACCGCCGCCCTCGCGCACACCCAACCCAAGATCCACCACCGCAGGCTACAGCCCCGCCATGACCTAACCGACCGGCATTGGGCCTAGGCGGTCACGTGCGCCGAGCCAGCGAAACCGGCGGTGTCGCCGATCTCCAGCAGGATGCGGGCGGTGGTCCTGACCCCGATGTCGGGCACCCAGGTCAGGCCCTCGGCGAGAGGTGCGCGTCGTGTGCGCAATCCCCGGACGCGGTTGGCTATGCGAGTGGCCTCGTCGGCCAGGTCGTCATCGAACCCGACCAGGATCTCCAGCTCGACCAAGGCGTCCTCGCCGACGTCGACCGAGCGCAGCGAACGAGCCGAGTCGAGTCGACGATGACGAACGCGTCCCGCGCATCGGTCCTGGCCCGTCCCGAGTCGGGGTCCGCGAATCGCCGCATCGCCAACTCAGGCAGCCACCTTGTGCCTGGCCCGACCGCGACCGGCATGCCCCGATCGTCGCGGGCCTGCCCACCACGACCACCCCTGCCCCGTGCCGGGCGCCGGCCGAACAATGCCCACAACCTCGGTTCGCTCTAGAGCAGCGGCGCCGTGCGACCGCTTCCCCTCCGGCCGAGCCGGCCGCAAGTGTGATGAGAAGTCCAGGACCTCGGTACTGCTCAGCCACACGCCAGCCACGCACCCCTGCTGACACGAAGATCACCACCCCGACCCCGCACAAGCCCCCGCCCACCTCTGGGGGCACGGCCCTGCTCCAGTCTATCGGCGTTGGGGCTGCGGGAACGGGGCCGAGATTTCCTGTGGATGAGATCCAGGCATGTGGACAACCGCAACCGGCGCAGATGATCTTGGCGGGCGGCTACGCGTCGGGTTTGGTCGCGAGGTGGACGGTGGCGGCGCTGAGGATGAAGGTGTCGTCGCGGTGGACGATCCAGTCCGGGCCGTCCTCATCCAACAACCGGGTGACGGTGTCCCGGTCAGCCTGGGACAGCCGATCGCCCGCGATGGTGGCGAGGCCGTGCAACCAGTCGGCCACGGATCGGCGGACCGGTTCGGCCGCGGGAGCGGGGAGGTCGACCAGGTAGCTGAACGTCCCGGCCAGGTGGAGGCCGATGTCGCCGAGTGCCCGGTTCCACCCGACCGGGAGCCGGACAACACCACCGATCCCCGCCCGCATGTCCGCGAACCAGGCATCGCGGGCGGCCACCAGTCGGTCTTGCAGGCCGGGTTCACCAATACCCAGGTCCCACGGCAGGCAGCGGGTGTTCAGCCCACCCTCCCCCAGCGCCAACCAACCGCCCGGACGCAGCAGCGCGGCCAAACCCGTCAGGCCGACGATCTGGTTCGGCAGGTGGTGCACGATCCCGGACGCCCACACCAGGTCCGCCGCGGGCACCACGTCGACCAGGCCCGGGTCGGCCGCGTCGGCCAGGACGGGCACGACCTCTACCCGGTCCCCCGCCACCGCCCGCACCCGTTCGACCGCCGCCGCCTGCAGCTGGGGTACCGCGTCGACCAGCACGATCCGCCCGCCGCGGCGGGCGGCCAGGGCCGCGGCGAAAGCGGCCGCCATCCCGCCTGCGCCCGCCCCCACGTCGACCACGGTGGCGCCGTCGGGCAGCGGGTCCACGAGCCGCTGCGCGACCCAGGCACCCACCTCGGCCTTGGTGTCGTCGGCGCGGCGCATCGCCGCCAGCCGAACCGTCCAGTCGATCCCGTCGTGCGTGTGACTCGCCATGCGGGGAACCTAGAGGTTGCGCAGACCCGTCAGCACGCGACTCATGAACGCGACGTCCGGGGCGCCCTCGACCACGGCGTGCACCAGCAGCGCGCCCGCGTCGGCCAGGTCGCTGATCAGCACCCGCGCGACGCCGAGCGGGACCGGGATCAGCGCGGCGACCTCGGCGACCGACCGGGGCCGCGCGCACAGGTCCGTCACCACCCGGTGCTCCCAGGACCGCGCGGCGGTGGCGTCGACGGTCGACACCAGCGTCTCGACGGCCAGGTCGCCGCGGACGTGGGTGCGGCCGCGGGTCAGCGCGTAGGGGCGCACGAGCGCGTGCGACTCGGGCCGGTTCAGCCACTGCTCGTCCGTCAGCCGTTCCACCGGCGGCGACGGCTCGGGGACCGGCTCGACCTCGACCGTCGCCGAGTGCGCCTCGGCGGGCCCGAACAGGTCGACGGCCGACCGGAAGTAGCCGCTCGCCTCGGCGTGGGGCAGCGGGTCGTCGAACGGGTACGGCCGGGGCGGGCGCACACCGACCAGCCCGACGTCGGTCGGGGTGTCGGCTGGGAACAGGACGTCGTCCTCGTCGAAGGGGATGTCGAAGCGGGTACCCGCCTCGGCCGCGCGCCCGCGTCTACCGCCCGCGGCGCTCATGTCATCGCTGTACATCACCACGTCAGCCCCACAGCCGCGTCGTGGACAGGGCAGCCCACGGTAACCCGCGCCGCGTCCGGGTTGGCGGCTTCGTCGTCGCCTTGGTGTTTCTCCACCCGAACGGCCGAAGCCCGTCACCCCAGGTCGAGGTGACGGGCTCCGCGTTCCCCAGTGGAGAGCCGGTTACAGGTCGGCGGCGACGCGATCGGCGCGCCGTGCCGCCCACCTGGAAACCCGCTCCCAGCGCTTGGCCGCGCTCAGCCGGCGGACCAGGCGGTGCGTGCGCGCCGTCTGCTCCGCCTCGCGCGTTCGCGCTCTCGCGAGGTTTTCATACAGCAACATTTGCGGGGATCCCTCTGGCTTGAAGGCGTACATCGGTGTCTCGAACTGGGCGTTCACGCCGCGACCTCCTGTGCACGGGCGGCGTCGGTCGCCGCGTCCCTGGCAACGTCCTCCTTGCGCGGGCGACCACGGGGCCGCTTGCGCGCGATGACGACGCCGCGCTCGAAGATCTCGCCGCCCCACACGCCCCACGGCTCGTGCCGCGCGAGCGCCGAGGCCAGGCAGGCCGAGCGGACCGGGCAGTCGCCGCAGAGGCCCTTGGCGCGCTCGAGCTCGGCCGGGGTGTCGGCGAACCACAGGTCGGGGTTGTCACTGGAACGGCACGGCAGGTCCAACCCGGCCGAGGGAGCCGCGTCGAGCAGCTCGCTCACCCCGGAGCCCGGGGGTCCGAGGAGGTCCGAAAGCGCTCCGCTGGTCAGCGGAGCGGTGGCGGTTGACATGGTCTTGAACTCCTGGTGTGTGGTCTGAACTGGGAAAACCATTGATTTGTGACGTTGTTGGGCAAACAAAAAGGCCGCGGTCTCCGGTGTCGGAGTCCGCGGCCTCAGGGCCAGGAGTTCTTGACGGCGCGTCAAGTCCTCCAGCCTGAGGCTGCGGACGGCTTGCTCTCGACCTGGACAAAATCGATGCCACGGGCGTACGTCAGGGCGGTTAGATCCGCCGTGACGGTCGTGTTGTTGTGCGACGTCGCGTTCGGGCCTTCGGTGAACACACCGGTGCCCTGGAAGGTTGCGACTCGCTCACGCCACGCCCCAGGCCGCACAGCGACCTGGACCCCGCACGCGGCAAGACCCCGGGACGGCAAGGAGCCACCTGGGATCAGCGTCATCTGGTTGCTGCGCACGGGGGCCACCTCCCTCTCAGGAGTCTCGAAGTCGTCTTGGAAGTCTTGTCGGGCACTTCGTGCCCGGCCATTGCAGGTTATTGGCCCTTGCGGAGGCCGTGCAACCGATTTTCCAGATGTTCAGGTGACGACGGTCACACTTCGTCCGAACGGGGGGCGCCCGTCACCAGCCCGAGCACCTCGTCCCCGAATTTGTCCAGCTTGGCGGCCCCGATGCCGGAAATCGACACGAGCGCGGCCCGGTCCGCCGGACGTTGTTCGGCGATCGCCAGCAGGGTGGCGTCGGTGAAGATCACGTACGCGGGCACCCGCAGCCCCTTCGACCGCTCGACCCGCCACTCGCGCAGCCGCTCCAGCAGCCCCTGGTCGACCTCGGCCGGGCAGCTCTCGCAGCGCCCCAGCTTGATCGGCATGGTGCCGACCAGCTTGTCCCCGCACACCCGGCAGTAGCGGACCGGGTTCATCCCGCGCCCCATCGCCTGCCGCGGCGGCTCCGACCGGCGCGCCGCCACCCGCGCGGCCGGGTGGTTCTCCGGGATCAGCCCGTAGAGGAACCGGCTGCGCCTGCGGTAGCGCGCGCCGCCCTCGGTGCGCGCGAGCGACCAGGACAACGACAGGTGCTCGCGGGCCCGGGTGACGCCGACGTAGAGCAGCCGCCGCTCCTCCTCGATGGCCACGTCGTCGCCGTCCGCGTGCTGGATCGGCATGGTGCCGTCGACCAGCCCGACGAGGAACACCGCGTCCCACTCCAGGCCCTTCGCCGCGTGCAACGACGCCAGCGTCACGCCCTCCACCGTCGGCGGGTGCTGGGCCTGCGCCCGCTGGTCGAGCTCGGCGGCGTAGCGCGGCAGGTCCGCGTCCGGCACCGTCGACGCCAGCTCCTCGGCCAACTCGACCAGGGCCAGCAGCGACTCCCACCGCTCCCGCGCCGTCCCGCCCGCGGGCGGCTCGTCGGTGAGGCCGAGCGGCACGAGCACCGCCCGTACCAGCGCGGGCAGGTCGCCGCCGCCCGGCGCGTTGACCGCCGCCGTGCGCACCGCGGCCATCGCCTGCCGCACCTCCTGCCTGGCGAAGAACCGCTCCCCGCCGCGCACCAGGTACGGCACGTCCACCTGGGCCAGCGCCTGCTCGAAGACCTCGGACTGGGCGTTGATCCGGTAGAGCACGGCGATCTCGCTCAGCGGCGTGCCCGCGTCGACCAGCTCCTTGACCCGCCCGGCGACCGCCGCGGCCTCCGCGGGCTCGTCGTCGAACTCGGCGAAGCGCGGATCCGGGCCCTTGGGCCGCTGCCCGACCAGCCGCAGCCGGGACCCGGCGGGCCGGTCGCGGGCCGCGCTGATGACCTGGTTGGCCAGCGACACGACCTCGGGCGTGGACCGGTAGTCGCGTTCCAGCCGGACGACCGTGGCCTCCGGGAAGCGGCGGCCGAAGTCCAGCAGCGGGCGCGGCGAGGCGCCCGCGAACGAGTAGATGGTCTGGTTGGCGTCGCCGACCACGGTCAGGTCGTCGCGGCGGCCGAGCCAGGCGTCGAGCACGCGCTGCTGCAGCGGGGTGACGTCCTGGTACTCGTCGACGACGAAGCACCGGTACCGGTCGCGGAACTCCTCGGCGACCTCGCTGTGCTCCTCCAGCGCGGCGGCGGTGTGCAGCAGCAGGTCGTCGAAGTCGAGCAGCCGCGCGGCGGTCTTGAGCGACTCGTACCCGGCGTAGACCTTCGCCACCAGCTCGGCCGTCGCCGGGGTGTCGCGGCGCGCCCTGGCCACCTCGGCCGGGTAGTCCTCCGGCGCGATCAGCGACGCCTTGGCCCACTCGATCTCGCCTGCCAGGTCGCGCAGGGTGTCGCGCTCGGTGCCCACCCCGGCCCGGTGCGCGGCCTGCCCGACCAGCCGCAGCTTCCCGTCCAGCAGGTCCCACGGCGCGTCGCCGACGACCCGCGGCCAGAAGTAGCGCAGCTGGCGCAGCGCGGCGGCGTGGAACGTGCGCGCCTGCGCGGCGTGGATGTCCATCGCGCGCAGCCGGGTGCGCATCTCCCCCGCCGCCCGCGCGGTGAACGTGACCGCCAGGACCTGCCCCGCCGCCACGTGCCCGGAGTGGATCAGGTACCCGATCCGGGTGACGATCGTGCGGGTCTTGCCGGTGCCCGCCCCCGCGAGCACGCACACCGGGCCCCGGGGGGCGGTCACGGCGGCGAGCTGGTCCGGGTCGAGCCCGGCGAGCAGGGAGGAGGGTCCGCCGGTCATGCGGAGCATCCTTACAGAGCGCGGGCACCAACCGGGGGACGGCGCCCCGTATCCTGGTGGTTATGGCTGACAAGCAGGACAAAGCGGCAGCCGCCGCGGCGAAGAAAGAGCGCAAGGCGGCCTCCAAGGCCAAGCGCGGCCAGATCTTCCAGGCGTTCACCATGCAGCGCAAGGAAGACAAGGGCCTGATCCCCTGGATGCTCGGCGCCCTGCTGGTCATCACCGGCGTGGTGTTCGGCATCGGCTGGCTGCTGGGCATCCAGTGGTTCCTGCTGCCGGTCGGCATCATGTTCGGCCTGCTCGCCGCGCTGGTGATCTTCGGCCGCCGGGTGCAGCGCACGGTCTACGGCAAGGCCGACGGCCAGCCCGGCGCCGCGGCGTGGGCGCTGGAGAACATGCGCGGCCGCTGGCGGGTCACCCCCACGGTCGCGGGCACCACCCAGCTCGACGCGGTGCACCGGGTGATCGGCCGACCCGGCGTCATCCTGGTCGCCGAGGGCGCCCCGCACCGGGTGAAGACGCTGCTCGCCCAGGAGAAGAAGCGGATCTCCCGGCTGGTCGGCGACACCCCGATCTACGACGTCGTCGTCGGCAACGAGGAGGGTCAGGTCGGCCTGCGGCACCTGCAGCGGCACCTGATGAAGCTCCCCAACAACCTGCGTCCCGCGCAGATCGACGGCGTGGAGAAGCGCCTGGCCGCGATCGCGACCCGGGGCGCCGCGCTGCCCAAGGGCCCGATGCCCGCGGGCGCGAAGATGCGCAACGTGCAGCGCGCGATGCGCCGCCGCTAGTCCCCCGACGCTCGTCAGCCTGCCCGGTCCGCCTCGCCCGGGCCGGGCTTTTTCACACCTGCCGCTCGGCCAGGTGCACGGCGTTGGCGACCGGGGTGAACCCGACGCGGCAGTAGACGCGGTCGGCGGTGGGGTCGCCGGGGGTCAGCCAGGTCAGGGTGGCGCCGCCGAGCTCGGCGGCCAGCCGCACGGCGTGCGCGGTGACCAGGGCGCCCAGTCCTCGGCCGCGGTGGGCCTCGGCGGTGGCGACGCCGACTATCTCGGTGACGCCGTCGGCGACCTGGGTCCAAGAGGCCACAGCCACCGGTTCACCGGCTATCCGGGCCAGCACCGAACCACCGTCGACGGGCTCCGGGGCCGGTCCGGCGGGCGCGGCGCCGGGCATGCCGAAGGCCGCGGCCGCCACCTCGGCACCCGCGACCAGATCGGCTTCCGCGCGCACGTGCACCAACTCCACACCGTGCGACGGCTGGCGCGGAACGACCGCCTCCGCCGGGTCCAGGACCAGCAGCGGGACGCTCGCCGAGATCTCGAACCCCGCGACGACCAGCAGCTCGACCGCGCCCGGACAGGCCTGCGTGATCAGCTCGAAGCGCAGCCCGCCCGGCGGGAAGACCCCGCGCAGCACCTCGACCGACTCGGCCACCGCGACCGCGTCGGCAACCGGGTCACCGGGGTGCGTGGCGACCGCGTACGACAGGTAGTCGGGCGCGCCGACCGCCAGCAGCCCGGCGAACGGCCCGGCGCGGACCACCCGGCGAGCGCGGCTCAGGCCCGCGAGCTGGGCGTCGGCGATCCGGACGGCGGTGGATCCCGGTGATTCGGCGTTCGGCACGCGCGGACAGTAGCCAACCGGCGGTCCGGGCGCGCGGCATTATTCGGTCACCCGGACGTGGGCGGCGTCGACCGGGTCGGGTCGGTCGCGGTGACCGGCCGTGGTCAGCGGGTGCGGAGCACGATCGTGCCGACCAGCCGGTCGTGCAGGCCGCGACCGTCCTTGTCGGTGATCCCGGCGGGCAGGACGAACGCGGTGAGGACCGTGCGCGGGATGACCCGGTGCGGACCGATCAGCGCGGTGCCGTCCATGCGCACCACCCGCAGCCCCAGCAGCACCTTGCCCGGCGTGAACCCGGTGAGCGAGGTGCCGACCACGGTGATGAGGAACCAGACGAGGATCGCGAGGTAGTTGAACCGCCACATCTCCGACTGGTCACCGCTGTAGTCGGGGCGGATGAACAGCGACGTCACCAGGGACGACAGCACCAGGTCGATGGCGTAGGCGCCCAACCGGATGCCGTTGGACGCGACCGAGCCCGCACCGCGCTCCGGCAGCCCGAGGCGCTCACCGCGGTAGCGGACGGGGCCGTCGGTCGGCTCGATGGCCGCGCCGGGGCCGGACAGCCAGGTTCCGGTCCATCTGCTCACCGCACCAGGGTAGGCCGGTGGCCGCACGAGGTGCCCCCGGGGCGTCCGGCCGGCATGCTCTGCCAGGGCCGGACCGAGGTGTGTCGGTCGCCACGGGGTGTCGTTAACACCAGCGAAACATCCGGGTAGCGGTCGGGCAACACCGTACTCATAGCGTCATCACCGAGCGGGCACCGCGGTTCGACTGCCCACTCGCGCGGTGGGCCGGTCAAGGTCCTGCGAGCAGACGAAGGAGTAACCCAGCGTGTTCAACTCTCCCGACGAGGTCTTGCGCTTCATCGCCGACGAGGGCGTGAAGTTCGTCGATGTCCGGTTCTGCGACCTGCCGGGCGTCATGCAGCACTTCACCCTCCCCGCCGACGCCTTCGACGAGGACGCGTTCACCGAGGGCCTGGCCTTCGACGGCTCGTCCGTGCGCGGCTTCCAGTCGATCCACGAGTCGGACATGCTGCTGCTGCCCGACCCGTACACCGCGCGCATCGACCCGTTCCGGATCGAGAAGACGCTGATCCTGAACTTCTTCGTGCACGACCCGTTCACCCGCGAGGCCTACACCCGCGACCCGCGCAACATCGCGCGCAAGGCCGAGCAGTACATCGCCGAGTCCGGCTTCGCCGACACCGCGTACTTCGGCCCCGAGGCGGAGTTCTACATCTTCGACTCGGTCCGCTTCGACTACACCGAGAACGGCTCGTTCCACGAGATCGACTCGGTCGAGGGCTGGTGGAACACCGGCGCCGACGAGCCCGGCGGCAACAAGGGCTACAAGACCCGCTTCAAGGGCGGTTACTTCCCCGTCCCGCCGGTCGACCACTTCGCCGACCTGCGCGACCAGATGGTGCTGAACATGCAGGGCCTCGACTTCAAGGTCGAGCGCGCGCACCACGAGGTCGGCACCGGCGGCCAGACCGAGATCAACTACCGGTTCAACACGCTGCTGCACGCCGCGGACGACCTGCAGCTGTTCAAGTACGTCATCAAGAACACCGCGTGGCACGCCGACAAGTCGGTCACCTTCATGCCCAAGCCGCTCTTCGGTGACAACGGCTCCGGCATGCACGTGCACTCGTCGCTGTGGAAGGACGGCAAGCCGCTGTTCCACGACGAGTCCGGCTACGCGGGCCTGTCCGACACCGCCCGGCACTACATCGGCGGTCTGCTGGCGCACGCCCCGTCGCTGCTGGCCTTCACCAACCCGACGGTGAACTCCTACCACCGCCTGGTCCCCGGCTACGAGGCCCCGGTCAGCCTGGTCTACTCCCAGCGCAACCGCTCCGCCTGCGTGCGCATCCCGATCACCGGCAACAACGCCAAGGCCAAGCGCGTCGAGTTCCGCTGCCCCGACTCGTCGGGCAACCCGTACCTGGCCTTCGCCGCCATCGTGATGGCAGGCCTGGACGGCGTGAAGAACAAGATCGAGCCCCCGGCCCCGATCGACAAGGACCTCTACGAGCTGCCCCCGGAGGAGGCCAAGGAGGTCGCGCAGGTCCCCGCGTCGCTGGGTGACGTGCTCAACGCCCTCGAGGCCGACCACGACTACCTCCTCGAAGGCGGCGTCTTCACCCCGGACGTCATCGAGACCTGGGTCGCCTTCAAGCGCGAGCACGAGATCGACCCGCTCCGCCTGCGCCCCCACCCGTACGAGTTCGGTCTCTACTACGACGTGTGATCGGCTACCGGGCCTGACCCGGTAGACCGCGCCGACGGCCGGTTCCACTGCCCAGTGGAACCGGCCGTTTTCGTATGCGCGGCTAATCGGTGGACCGCGGGTTACACCTCGCGTCGAAGCCCGGTCAGCCCTGCTTCGGTGGTGGCCATGGGAACTCGGCACCGTGGACCACCCGTTCGGCGGGCCCTGGTCCCGGCCCGGATTGGTCCAGTCCACCACGGCCCGGTTGCCGCGCACCGTCCCCGGACTCGGGTCCCCGGGAGCTTTGTCCCCCGATCAGGTGGATCACCCGATCCGCCCGCGGCCTGGAGCTGGGTGGGGTCCAGTGTTCTCCGAATCGAGACCTCACGCGGGATTCCCTTGCCGGGGCGCCAAGCCTTACGCTCCCGCGCACCACGTCCGCGCAGGTCTCGTTCGGACGTTCCCGTGTGGTGCTCGACCCTCCACGCACGACCCCCCTCTTCCGTTCTCGACCGAGGAACCGCCATGTTCGCACCCCTTGATCCCGCGCGCGTCGAACGCCTCAAGACGGCTTACTCCGCGCGCAACCTCGATCGCGGAGCCTGCCTGACCCTCGTCCACCACAGCGATCACCAACCGCGGCACGGCGACCTCGTGCTGGCCGAGGTGACCAAGGTCGGCTACCACCAGGTGCTGGAGCTGACCGACGGCCGCAAGGCCAAGCTGTACGTGGGCGACGAGATGCTCGCCGCCTACGGCGCCCGCTACGCCCCCGACCACTTCGAGGCCGAGCTGCCCGACGACCTCGGCGCGTGCGACCTGGTCGCGGCGGGCGGTGTGCTGGGCAAGGTCCGAAGCCGCAACGCGGCGGTGAGCGCGCCGACGACCGTGCGCCCGTTGGGGCTGGTCGGCGACGAGAACGGCCAGGTGCTCAACGTGTCCGACCTGGCGCTGGGCGCACCGCTGCCCGCGCTGCGCAAGCCGCCGACGTTCGTCGTGGTGGGCACGTCGATGAACTCGGGCAAGACCACCACCTGCGCCTCCCTGGTGCACGGCCTGACCAGGGCCGGGCTGCGGGTCGGCGCGGCCAAGCTGACCGGCACCGCGGCGGGCGGCGACCCGTGGCTGTTCCGCGACTCGGGCGCCGTCGCCGCGCTGGACTTCACCGACGCGGGCATGGCCACCACCTTCCGCATCCCGGTGGAGCGCCTGGTGACCAGTTCCCTGCTGCTGCACGGGCACCTGATGGCCCGCGGCGTGGACGCGATCGTCCTGGAGATCGCCGACGGCCTGCTCCAACCGGAAACCGCGCAGCTGCTCGACCGCCCCGAGATCCGCCGCATCACCAGTGGCGTCCTGTTCTCCGCCGCGGACTCCTCCGGCGCCCTCTACGGAGTCCAGCGCCTGCGCGCGGGCAACCACCCGGTGCTGGCGGTGAGCGGCCTGCTCACCGCCTCCCCCTTGGCGATCCGCGAGGCGCAGGCCGGTTTGGACGTCCCGGTGTACGGGCCGCTGGACCTGCAATCACCCGCCCTGGCAGGCGAACTCCTGCGTCGCGCGATCGCCGAGTCGGCCGAGGTCCCCCAACTGGAGGCGGGCGAGGTCCTGGCCTAGTCGCCGGGCTGGACGGCACCGAGGTCGAACCCGAACCGGGCCAACGCGGCCCTCGGGTCGGCGACCAGCTTGCGCGCGCCGAGGTCCATCAGCCCG
Source organism: Actinokineospora auranticolor (assembly GCF_041897805.1). Taxonomy (GTDB): domain Bacteria; phylum Actinomycetota; class Actinomycetes; order Mycobacteriales; family Pseudonocardiaceae; genus Actinokineospora; species Actinokineospora auranticolor. The sequence goes on along the minus strand of NZ_CP154825.1, from coordinate 1,143,319 downwards.
AGCAGGCAGGTGATCTCGGCGGCCACGGTGCCGTCCACCCTGGTGATGTTCGAGTCGACGTTGAAGGTCTTGCCGGGACCGAACTTGACGGCCAGGTCGACGTCCACCACGTCACCGCCGCGCAGCTCGCGGCGGAAGTTGATCGTCGAGGTCAGCATCACGGGCCCGAACCCCGAGGAGATCAGCCGGTCCCACGAGCACCCGGCGGCGGCGAACCCCTCGACCCGGGCCACCTCGGCGTACTGGTGGTACACGGCGTGGTTGAGGTGGCCGAGGCTGTCGAGCTCGTAGCTACGCACCGGAATGCGAACGCTCCAGGTCATTACCGAACAGTAGCCTCGGGATCGGCCTGGAACACCCCGCAGGTGAGCCACGCCTCAACCCTCCACCGAGCCCCCAGCGCCTCACCCGCACACGCGAGGCCAGCCAAGAACTGCCCCTCGTGCTCGTCGGTCAAGGACTGCCATTCCGCCCCGCATGCCCCACCCCACAGCTGAATCGACCGCCCCAACACCAGCGGGAGATCCGCGCAACGAGGGCACCATCAGCAGCCCCGTCCTTGGCGGACCACGACGCCTCACCACGAGGCCAAGTCAAGCGGGGTCGCGAACGAAGCACAGCCCACACCATCCAGCACCCTCCACCACTACCGACCGTCGCCGCGGCCCGGTCGCTGCGCAGGCACGAGCTGCTGCGGATCGCGTGCGCGGACCTGCTCGGTTTCACCGACGTGCTGCTGGGGGCAGCAGGCCGATCAGCAGCTCTTGCGACCAGCCAGCCCCCACCCGGAACCGCGCGAGGTCAACTACCCGCGCTGCGGGAGGGATGTCGAGTTCGGCGGCCCCCTGCGGGCGTCCGTCGCACTTCATGGCTCTCAGCTCGCCATGCCCTGAATGAACCCGCCCCAACGCCAGCGAGGGGTCCCCTGGAAAAGGGAACCCCTATTTCTCAATTCTACCGAGAACGGCCGCCGCGCCGGGGCGGGCGAGAGCTCGCCTGTGGACAACTCAGTCGTAGAAGACGTGCTCGACTACGGCGCGGGCGTGGCGGGTGGTGCGGCGGTAGTCGTCGAGGAATTGGCCTGGGTCTTTGGTCAGTTCGGTGCCCATGGCGGCGGCTACGGCGGCCAGTTCCCGGCCGTGGGTGGGGAGTTGGTCGGCCTGCTTGCCCCGCACCAGGGTCGCCGCGTTGCGGACCCGGGTGGCCAGGAGCCAGGCCGAGCGCAGTGCCTCGGCGTCGTCGGGGGTGAGCAGGTCGGCGGCGACCGCCGCGGCCAGACCGTCCATGGTGGAGGTCGTGCGCAGGTCGGGTACGGCGTGCGCGTTGCGCAGCTGGATGAGCTGCACGGTCCACTCGATGTCGGCGAGCCCGCCGCGGCCGAGCTTGGTGTGCGTGGCCGGGTCGGCGCCGCGCGGCAACCGCTCGGTGTCCACCCGGGCCTTGATCCGCCGGATCTCCCGCACCTGCGCGGCGTCCAGACCGCCCCCGGGGTACCGGATCGGGTCGATCATCGCGATGAACCGGGCCCCCAGCTCCGCGTCACCGGCGACCGGGCGCGCCCGCAGCAGCGCCTGCGCCTCCCACACCTCACCCCACTGGGCGTAGTACGCGCGGTAGGACTCGAGCGTGCGCACGATCGGCCCCTGCCTGCCCTCCGGCCGCAGGTCGACGTCCACCTGCAACGGCGGGTCCTGGCTCGGCGAACCCAGCAGCTTGCGCACCGCCTGGGCGACCCGACCGGCGTACTTGAGCGCGTCCTCGTCGGACACCCCCGGCGCGGGCTGGCAGACGAACATGACGTCGGCGTCGGAGCCGTACCCCAGCTCGCTGCCGCCGAGCCTGCCCATCCCGATCACCGCGACGGTCGCCAGGTGACCCCCCGCCGCCGCGGCCTCCGCCCGGTCGACGGCTTCCAGCGAGGCCTGCAGCACCGCGCCCCACACGCTCGACAGCCCCGCGCACACCGTCAGCACGTCGGTGAAGCCGAGCAGGTCCGCGCACGCGATCCGCAGGAGCTCGTGCCTGCGCAGCGACCGGGCCGCGGCGACGGCGTTGCCGAGGTACCCGTGCCTGCGCACCGCCGCGCGCAGCGACCCCGCCACCTCGGCCGGGTCGCGCGAGGTCAGCTCCTTGGGGTCGCCCAGCATCCGCAGCACCTCGGGCGCGCGCACCACCAGGTCGGGCACGAACCTCGACGTGCCGAGCAGGGTCGCCAGCCGCTCGGCGACGGCACCCTCGTCGCGCAGCACGCGCAGGTACCAGGGCGTGCCGGACAGCGCCTCGGACACCTTGCGGTACGCCAGCAGGCCGCCGTCCGGGTCGGGGGTGTTGCCGAGCAGGTCGAGCAGCACCGGCAGCAGCGCGGACTGGATCGCCGCGCGCCGCGACACGCCCTCGGTGAGCGCCTTGATGTGCTGGAGCGCGCCCTGCGGGGAGAGGTAGCCGAGCGCGGCGAGCCGGGCGTGCGCCTCCTCGGTGGTCAGCCGCAGCGCCTCGGTCGGCACGCGGGAGACCGCCTCCAGCAGCGGGCGGTAGAACAGCTTCTCGTGCAACCGCCGGATCCGGTTGGCGTGCCTGCGGAAGTCCGACTGCAGCACCTGGGCGGCGGTGCGGCCGCGCTCGGGCCCGATGCCGCTGGCCCGGGCCAGCCAGCGCAGCTCGTCGGTCTCCTGGTCGGCCGGGAACAGGTGCGTGCGGCGCAGCCGCTGCAGCTGGAGCCGGTGCTCGAGGGTGCGCAGGAACCGGTACGAGTCGGCGAGTTCGGCGGAGTCGGTGCGGCCGACGTACCCGCCCGCGCCGAGCGCGGCCAGGGCGTCCACAGTGGAGCCGAGGCGCAGCAGCTCGTCGGTGCGACCGTGCACCAGTTGCAGCAGCTGCACGGCGAACTCGACGTCGCGCAGCCCGCCGCGGCCCAGCTTCAGCTCGCGGTCGACGAGTTCGGACGGCACGTGGTCCTCGACGCGCCTGCGCATGGCCTGCACCTCGGGGACGAAGTTGTCCCGGTTCGCGGCGTGCCAGACCATCGGGCTCACGGTGTCGAGGTAGCCCTGGCCCAGTTCCGCGTCACCCGCGACCGGCCGCGCCTTGAGCAGGGCCTGGAACTCCCAGGTCTTGGCCCAGCGCTTGTAGTAGGTGCCGTGTCCGTCGAGGGTGCGGACCAGGGCGCCGTTGCGGCCCTCGGGGCGCAGGTTCGCGTCGACCTCGAAGCAGGCCTCGCCCGCGACCCGCATGAGCGCGCTGGCGACCCGCGTCGCCACCGCGAGGTCCCCGTCGCCGACGAAGACGACGTCGACGTCGCTGACGTAGTTCAGTTCCTGGCCACCGCACTTGCCCATCGCGATGACCGCGACCCGCGCCGAACCCGAGCTGCCGCTCTCCGCCCAGGCCACGGCGAGCGCCGCCCGCAATGCGGCGTCGGCCAGTTCGCTGAGCTGGCGGGCTATCTCGTCGTAGGTGAACCGGGCGGCGGTGGACTCGACGACGTGGCCGAGGTCGTCGGCGGCGACCTCCATCAGCAGTCCGCGGTAGGCGGCCTTGAGCCTGCGCACGGCGTCGGCGCCCCGCACCTTGGCGACGCGGTGGTCGCCTTCGGCTTCCACCGCCTCGTAGAGGGCCTGGGTGTAGTGCTCCACCGGGGTGCCGCCGCCGTCGAGCCTGCGCCACTGCCCGGGGTGCGCGGCGAGGAAGTCGGTGAACGCGCTGGACGAGCCGAGCACTGCGATCAGCCGCCCCCGCAGCCTGCGGTCGGTCTCCAGAGCGTCGCGCAGTTCCGGCCAGCTGTCCGGCGCGGACTCCCGGATGCGGTCCAGGCCGCGCAGGGCCAGGTCCGGGTCCGGGGTGCGGGACAGGGCGGTGAGGATGACCTCGTGCTGGGGCCCCGAGTCACCCCACAGCCCGGCGGCCCGCAGGTCCTGCTCGGCGCGCGGGTCGGTGAGCCCGAACCGGGCTGCGGACGAGATCGATCGGGCGCGGTCAGCCATGGCGTCAGATCATCGGGAGCTGCGGCCGGGAGCTTTCGACCGGCGCGAGTTCGCCGCGCGCCAATCCCACGAACCGCGCCACGAACGGCTTCCAGACTTCCTCGACATCGGCGTGCAGTTCGGCCAGCCGCTCGGTTTCGAGATCCCCTGGCCTGGCGAACTCGGCCGCTTCCGGATCGTCTTCCGCCCAGGAGAGCAAGAGGTCCGGGGTGGTCTCGATGTGGAACTGGAGCCCGTAGGCCGTGGCCCCGACGCGGAAGGCCTGGTTGGGGTAGCGGGTCGCGGAGGCGAGCAGGGCCCCGTCGACCGGGAGCCGGGAAATGACGTCCCGGTGGAACTGGATGACATCCGGCATGAGCGGCAGGTCGGCGAAGAGCGGATCGGCCCAACCCAGGTCGCGTTTGGCGACCAGGCCGCTGCCAACCTCGGGTCCATCGGCACCGGGCTCAACCACACCGCCGGTGGCGACCGCGAGGAGCTGGGCACCGAGCGAGATGGCCAGCACCGGCGTCCGGTTGGTGACGCAGGTGCTGAGGAGCCTGCGGACAGCTGCCAGCCACGGGTGGCCGATGACGTCGTTGGCACCCATCGGACCACCGAGACACACGACAGCTCGGTAGTCGTCCGGGACAGGTTCTCGGTCGGGTCGGACGATCCGCGGGTCGGCCCCGGCGTCGACCAGCCAGTCGGCCAGGCGCGCGGGCGGAGCGGAGTCGTCGAGCTGGAGCACCAGAACTCGTACCGAGGTCACTGGTGCAGCGTATGCCAGTGACCTGGCCTCGGCTCCGCCGAGGCGAGCAAGATCGCCCGCAGGCAGCCGTCAGCCGCTTCAGCACCCGAAAACCGAAAAGACCCGGAAATGGCGATAGCCCCCTCACCGAAGTGAGGGGGCTATCGCGAAAATGAGTCCGGCGGCGTCCTACTCTCCCACACCCTCACGAGTGCAGTACCATCGGCGCTGGTGGGCTTAGCTTCCGGGTTCGGGATGGGACCGGGCGTTTCCCCACCGCTATGACCGCCGTAACACTATGAAACACATCATCAACCTCGACCCCACCACAACCAAGACCACACATGACATGGTCTGGGGGGTGGGGGTGGTTGGTGTCTCAGACACCGTACAGTGGATGCGTAGCCTCTTCGTTGTAAGCCCTCGGCCTATTAGTACCAGTCAACTCCACCCCTCACGAGGCTTCCATCTCTGGCCTATCAACCCAGTGGTCTAGCTGGGGGCCTTAACCCCTCAAAGGGGGCGGGAGACCTCATCTTGGAACGAGCTTCCCGCTTAGATGCCTTCAGCGGTTATCCCTTCCGAACGTAGCCAACCAGCCATGCCCCTGGCGGGACAACTGGCACACCAGAGGTTCGTCCGTCCCGGTCCTCTCGTACTAGGGACAGCCTTCCTCAAGTCTCCAACGCGCGCGGCGGATAGGGACCGAACTGTCTCACGACGTTCTAAACCCAGCTCGCGTACCGCTTTAATGGGCGAACAGCCCAACCCTTGGGACCTACTCCGGCCCCAGGATGCGACGAGCCGACATCGAGGTGCCAAACCATGCCGTCGATATGGACTCTTGGGCAAGATCAGCCTGTTATCCCCGGGGTACCTTTTATCCGTTGAGCGACACCGCTTCCACCAGCCAGTGCCGGATCACTAGTCCCGACTTTCGTCCCTGCTCGACCTGTCAGTCTCACAGTCAAGCCCCCTTGTGCACTTGCACTCAACACCTGATTGCCAACCAGGCTGAGGGAACCTTTGGGCGCCTCCGTTACCCTTTGGGAGGCAACCGCCCCAGTTAAACTACCCACCAGGCACTGTCCCTGAACCGGATCACGGTCCGAGGTTAGACACTCAGTACGATCAGAGTGGTATTTCAACAACGACTCCACACCCACTGGCGTGAGCGCTTCACAGTCTCCCACCTATCCTACACAAACCGAACCAAGCACCAATACCAAGCTATAGTAAAGGTCCCGGGGTCTTTCCGTCCTGCCGCGCGTAACGAGCATCTTTACTCGTAGTGCAATTTCGCCGGGCCTGTGGTTGAGACAGTCGAGAAGTCGTTACGCCATTCGTGCAGGTCGGAACTTACCCGACAAGGAATTTCGCTACCTTAGGATGGTTATAGTTACCACCGCCGTTTACTGGCGCTTAAATTCTGAGCTTCGCCCCGAAGAGCTAACCCGTCCTCTTAACGTTCCAGCACCGGGCAGGCGTCAGTCCGTATACATCGTCTTGCGACTTCGCACGGACCTGTGTTTTTAGTAAACAGTCGCTTCTCGCTGGTCTCTGCGGCCACCCAGCCCTAGCCCGCAACGGAGCTTCAAGCCAGACGGCCCCCCTTCTCCCGAAGTTACGGGGGCATTTTGCCGAGTTCCTTAACCACAGTTCACCCGAACGCCTCGGTATTCTCTACCTGACCACCTGTGTCGGTTTGGGGTACGGGCCGCACGGACACTCGCTAGAGGCTTTTCTCGGCAGCATGGGATCACTCTACTTCGCCTCACTCGGCTACGCATCACGCCTCACCCTCATGAGCGACGGATTTGCCTATCGCTCGGGCCACACGCTTACACCAGACACCAACTGCTGGCGGAGCTACCCTCCTGCGTCACCCCATCGCTTGGCTACTACCGGATCAGATCCCGCGCTCAGATGATTCAGTCCGAAGACATCCACACCCTTGGGCGGTTAGTATCACCGGCCTCACCAGGGACGCGTCCACACGGGTACGGGAATATCAACCCGTTGTCCATCGACTACGCCTGTCGGCCTCGCCTTAGGTCCCGACTTACCCTGGGCGGAACAGCCTGGCCCAGGAACCCTTGGTCATTCGGCGGACGAGATTCTCACTCGCCTATCGCTACTCATGCCTGCATTCTCACTCGCACAGCCTCCACCACTGGATCACTCCGCGGCTTCCACGGCTGCACGACGCTCCCCTACCCACCCACACCACTGGCTGTCATCTCAAGGACGACAGCGATGTATTTGTGTGAGTGACACAGCTTCGGCGGTGCGCTTCAGCCCCGCTACATTGTCGGCGCAGGACCACTTGACCAGTGAGCTATTACGCACTCTTTCAAGGGTGGCTGCTTCTAAGCCAACCTCCTGGTTGTCTGGGCGACCCCACATCCTTTCCCACTTAGCGCACACTTAGGGGCCTTAGCTGGTGTTCTGGGCTGTTTCCCTCTCGACTACGAACCTTATCGCCCGCAGTCTCACTGCCGCGCTCTCACACCCCGGTATTCGGAGTTTGGTTGATTTCGGTAAGCTTGTAGGCCCCCTAGACCATCCAGTGCTCTACCCCCGAGGTGAAACACACGACGCTGCACCTAAATGCATTTCGGGGAGAACCAGCTATCACGGAGTTTGATTGGCCTTTCACCCCTACCCACAGCTCATCCCCCAGGTTTTCAACCCTGGTGGGTTCGGGCCTCCACGACGTCTTACCGTCGCTTCACCCTGGCCATGGGTAGATCACTCCGCTTCGGGTCTAGACCACGCGACTCAACCGCCCTCTTCGGACTCGCTTTCGCTACGGCTACCCCACACGGGTTAACCTCGCCACGCAGCACTAACTCGCAGGCTCATTCTTCAAAAGGCACGCCATCACCCCTCAAGGCTCTGACGGCTTGTAGGCACACGGTTTCAGGTACTCTTTCACTCCCCTCCCGGGGTACTTTTCATCTTTCCCTCACGGTACTAGTCCGCTATCGGTCATCAGGAAGTATTCAGGCTTAGCGGGTGGTCCCGCCAGATTCACAGCGAATTTCACGAGTACGCTGCTACTTGGGAACACTCTCCAGAGACCACATGTTTTCGCTTACGGGGCTCTCACCCTCTACGGCCGCCCGTTCCAAGACGTTCACCTAACACATGGTTTTCTTACTCTGCGCCAGTCCGGCAGAACCGACCGAAAGGTCCCACGACCCCGCCACCGCAACCCCTGCCGGGTATCACACGACGACGGTTTAGCCTCTTCCGCTTTCGCTCGCCACTACTCACGGAATCACGGTTGTTTTCTCTTCCTACGGGTACTGAGATGTTTCACTTCCCCGCGTTCCCCCCCAACACCCTATATATTCAGGTGCGGGTGACACCACATGACTGGTGCCGGGTTTCCCCATTCGGACATCCTCGGATCACAGCTCGGTTGACAGCTCCCCGAGGCATTTCGCAGTCTCCCACGTCCTTCATCGGCCCCTGATGCCTAGACATCCACCGTATGCCCTTACACACTTACAACAAAGATGCTCGCATCCACTGTACAGTTCTCAAACACCAACCAGACACCAGAACACATCCACGACCACCGGACCCGCGCACCACGCGGCGGTCTGATCGACGCCCTGGCCCTGACACTGAGCAAACCCTCACGGGTGTTGTCTCAGGACCCAACAGTGTACCGACACACTCACCACTCACCACCATCGACCATCCGCGTTCCACGCACACCGTTCCGAAGAACAGCGGCAGTACTGGCAGCCCTGACCGACACCGAGGAGCGTTCGCTCGTCCAGTAGTTCCACAGCATATGAGCGCCACCCACCAGGCATTCGCTGGCAGCGTGGTCTCCCACCACCCGAAGGTGATGGCAGGTGCTCCTTAGAAAGGAGGTGATCCAGCCGCACCTTCCGGTACGGCTACCTTGTTACGACTTCGTCCCAATCGCCAGTCCCACCTTCGACCACTCCCCCCCTTGCGGGTTGGGCCATGGGCTTCGGGTGTTACCGACTTTCGTGACGTGACGGGCGGTGTGTACAAGGCCCGGGAACGTATTCACCGCAGCGTTGCTGATCTGCGATTACTAGCGACTCCGACTTCACGGGGTCGAGTTGCAGACCCCGATCCGAACTGAGACCGGCTTTAAGGGATTCGCTCCACCTCACGGTCTCGCAGCCCTCTGTACCGGCCATTGTAGCATGTGTGAAGCCCTGGACATAAGGGGCATGATGACTTGACGTCATCCCCACCTTCCTCCGAGTTGACCCCGGCAGTCTCCCATGAGTCCCCGCCATTACGCGCTGGCAACATGGAACGAGGGTTGCGCTCGTTGCGGGACTTAACCCAACATCTCACGACACGAGCTGACGACAGCCATGCACCACCTGTACACCGGCCACAAGGGGGCCGATATCTCTACCGGTTTCCAGTGCATGTCAAGCCCAGGTAAGGTTCTTCGCGTTGCATCGAATTAATCCACATGCTCCGCCGCTTGTGCGGGCCCCCGTCAATTCCTTTGAGTTTTAGCCTTGCGGCCGTACTCCCCAGGCGGGGTGCTTAATGCGTTAGCTACGGCACGGAAACCGTGGAATGGTCCCCACACCTAGCACCCACCGTTTACGGCGTGGACTACCAGGGTATCTAATCCTGTTCGCTCCCCACGCTTTCGCTCCTCAGCGTCAGTATCGGCCCAGAGACCCGCCTTCGCCACCGGTGTTCCTCCTGATATCTGCGCATTTCACCGCTACACCAGGAATTCCAGTCTCCCCTACCGAACTCAAGTCTGCCCGTATCGACCGCAGGCCCACAGTTAAGCTGCAGGTTTTCACGGCCGACGCGACAAACCGCCTACGAGCTCTTTACGCCCAATAATTCCGGACAACGCTCGCACCCTACGTATTACCGCGGCTGCTGGCACGTAGTTAGCCGGTGCTTCTTCTGCAGGTACCGTCACTTGCGCTTCGTCCCTGCTGAAAGAGGTTTACAACCCGAAGGCCGTCATCCCTCACGCGGCGTCGCTGCATCAGGCTTGCGCCCATTGTGCAATATTCCCCACTGCTGCCTCCCGTAGGAGTCTGGGCCGTGTCTCAGTCCCAGTGTGGCCGGTCGCCCTCTCAGGCCGGCTACCCGTCGTCGCCTTGGTAGGCCACTACCCCACCAACAAGCTGATAGGCCGCGGGTTCATCCCATACCGCCGGAACTTTCCACCCCCCACCATGCGGTGGAGAGTCATATCCGGTATTAGACCTCGTTTCCAAGGCTTATCCCAGAGTATAGGGCAGATTACCCACGTGTTACTCACCCGTTCGCCGCTCGTGTACCCCGAAGGGCCTTACCGCTCGACTTGCATGTGTTAAGCACGCCGCCAGCGTTCGTCCTGAGCCAGGATCAAACTCTCCAAAGATGATTTAGAGTGCTGCCTGACAAACAGACACCAAAACTGGCATCAATTCATCTCAAAGGAACCCACATCGGGGTTCTATCATTCAAGCTCTACTGGCTTAAATCGGCACACTGTTGAGTTCTCAAACAACACACGCTCATCGAAATCCATCGCCGGAAAGGGCGACCTCATCCGAGGCTGGTATTGCCTAGCAAGTTTTTGTTCGCCAGAGCGACCAGACCCGCGCCGGATCCAGTGGATCCTTGCTGGGAGGTCTTCCTGGCAACGCCGCAGAACGTTACCCGGTTCGTTTCGCGGTGTCAACCCGCTCGACCCGGTGGAAGTTCTGACTCCGGGAACCTTAGCAGATCCTGGAGTTCGTCTTCCGAGTCCGTCCCCGCCAGGCTCTTGCGTCCTGTTCCGTCCGGCGCTCCGTGCGACATGGAGAAAGTTACTGGGTTGCCGATTCGGAAGTCAAATCGGCTGGTCAGCGCCCTGCGGCCGGTCGCAGCCACAGCGTGCGCAGCACCCCGGAGGACACCTCCGGGAGGAGTTCGTCGACCTCGCTCGCGCGGTCGTCGCCCAGCCGCGCCAGCTCGTAGCCCCACGTGCGGAACTCGCGCAGGACGACCGCGGGGTCATCGCCGAAACCGCTGGTCAGCGGCCCGTCGAAGGCCAGGATGACGTTCGGCCGGTCCTTGCGCAGACGGCGCACGAGACCCGCCAGGGCCCGGTGTCCGAGGCCCGGAATGTCCACTTTCACGACCGACAGCCGCTGCCCCTTGATGGCTTCCAGCGCGTCGAGCTCGCGGTCGAGCCGGACGCCCTGGACCGCGAACTCGGTTTGTGTGTCCGTGGTCACGTTCTCCGGATCTTGGAGCCGCACGCCGAAGCCGCCGCCCATCGCGGGTGCGCCGACGAGCTCGGCCTGCGCGTCCCAGGCCGCTGCCTCCAGCACCAGCAGGCGCTCGCCGACCAGGTCCGACACGTTCTCGGATACGTTGTGCCGCAACAGTTTCACCGCGTCCGGGTCCGGCTCGACGACGACCACGGTGCCGCTGGTGCCGAGGCGGCTCAGCACCCGGATCGCGTGGTAGCCGACGTACGCGCCGACGTCGAGGAAGACGCTGTCGGGCTCGATGAGCGAGTCGACCAGCTCGGCGACGTCGGGTTCCCAGACGCCGTTGCTCGACAGGACCGCCGACATGACGCTGTCCTGCGCGGGGAGCCGGAGCAGGCCCGCGTCGCAGAGCACCGGGGCGCTCGGCACGTCGACCGAAACCACTCGTTCGTGTTGGCGGACGATCACCCGGCGGAGTGCGTCGGTCGCGCGTAGGGCCTGGTCAGCGGCCCACGAGCCCTGCGCGACGCGGCTCTCGGACTCCAGTTGCCTGCTGGCGAGCCTGGCTTCCAGCGCGTCCATCCTGGCCGTGTTCGCCGCCAGCGCCTCGGTCAGTCTCCGGACCTCGTCGGACGCGACGCCGATACCCGCGACTTCGCGCGCGGACACCTCGCGCACCTGCGCGGCGACCTCACCGACCTCGCGGCTGTTCCCCGCGACGTCCCCGCGCAGTCGGACCACTTCCTCGCCCGCAGCGCTGACTTGCTTGCCGAGTTGGGTCATCCGTTCCACGACCAGGTCGAGGTCTGCGCGCAAGAGGTCCGCGTCGAGGCCCGCACCCGCCGTAGTGAGTTTTTCCTGGCGTTCGACCAGCTCAACCGCTGTGCGCTCTATGCCGTCGATGAGCGATGCGAGCACGGAGGTCAGGTGGGCGTCGTAGTGCGCCAGGACGCGCAAGACCGCGCGTCGTAGTTGCGGCGCCATCGGGATCTTGTAGCCGACTTCGGTGTCCGGTCGGCGGTGCAAGGCGTGCCTGGCGGCGCGTAGTGCGCGCAGGGGGTCGTCTTCGGTCGCGGACGCCAGTGCGCGTCCCGCGCGCCAACTGCGGTAGGCGAGTTCCACGCGTCTACGGACCGCCGCGCCCGCTGCGGTCGGCGAGAGGTGTTCGAGCACGTGGGTGCGCGCGGCGGAACCGACTTTGTCGGCGGTGGCGTTGTCGTCGGCCAGGTCGCGGATGGCCCCCGCGACCATGGTGTCCGCGGCGAACTCGTCGACCGGTAGCGGTACGCAGCAGTCCGGTCCTAGCAGCTCAACGGCGGTGCCGCCCGTGATGGTGATCGTCGGTACGCCGCGCAACGCGGTCTCGGCGAGCCACCTGGTGGCGTGGGCGTTGTCCGGCTGGCCGCGGCCGTGGATGGACACCGCCCAGGTCGCGGCGTCGGTCGCGGCGCGGAACGTGGACTCGTCGATGACCAGCCGCACGCGCGGGTCCCCGGCGGCGCGCAATCGGAGCCTTTCGGCTTCCTCGGAGCGCGCGGCGGACGTGGGGACCAGGAGCACCAATCGCACGTCGTCGCGGTTGGGGAAGGCTGCGGTGAACGCGGCGAGGACGTCGTCGGCGCGGTCGGCGATGGCCGCGAAGGTGGGTTCGTCGCCGATGCCGAGCCGGTGCCGGGCCTCGTCGCGGGCGACCTCGTCGCGGGCACCCGGGTCGGGTACGGGTAGCGGGACGATGTGCGTGGCCACGCCGTCCGGTGCGGGCGCGGGTGCGGGCCAGACCAACCAGCGCTCGTCGACGCGGAACGGGATCGACGCGAGTTCGTCGCGGACGGCGATGACGTGCCGTTGCCGTGGGATGCCGGAGATCCCGTTGCAGGTCAGCACCACCGGGTAGATCGGTTCGTCGGAGATGGGGAGCCCGGAGGCCTCGACCGCCAGTTTGACCCGGTCGGCGAAGGGGCCTGATCCGACGACGGATACGCCGATCTGGTCTATCAGGGTCACGTCGACGCCGTGTTGTCCCGGTACCGCGCGCGGGTGCAGTCGACCGGTCAGGACGGCGTCGGTGGCGCACCAGTCGCGGTAGCCGGCGGAGTCCTCGCCGAAGGGTTCCGGATAGCGTTTCCGCAGTTCAGGGTCGTCCTGCCAGACGGCGACGGCCCATCTGGTCGCGTCCGGCGCTTCGGGGGATGCCGCACAGGCCCACCGCAGGAACCCGGCCGGATCCGCGTCTACCGCCGGTGGCTTGTCCTTACCGGCACGCGCTGCGCGGTAGGCGGCGCGGAGCGTTGGTGGGAAGACCGTGCCGTCGGCGAGCTTGGCGAAGCGTGTAGTGGGCTGCGGGGTGTCTTCGTCGAGTTCGGCGACGTAGTCCGTGCAAATGCGGGCAAGCAGCGGGTGTTCGGAAAGCAGTACCCGCGGGTGGTCGGTGATGTCCGCGGTCAGCAGCCAGGGGCGCTCGGGATCGAGGCCCGCGAAGTTGGCGGTGCGCAGGACCGTCCCGCCTGCGGTTAGGCGGCGTTGGGCATCTTGGGCAAGAGGGCGCTGCGCGGCGTTCCACCGCGATAGGCCCAACCCGGGGTCACGCAGTACCCGGTGGTCGACCATAGCCGGTGCGCCGTCGAGGAACGCACCCGCGCGCGCGGGGTCGGCGAGGCAAACCTCCGCCCAGGAGTGCAGGAACGGTTCCGCGCCGTGGGTCGCGGCGAGGAAACCCTCGTCGTAGATGCCCGCAGCGAGCAATTCGGCCTGTTCGGGGCGCAGACCGTCGGCGGGCAACGGGCGCAAGACCTTGGGGATGAGCACGACAGCGGCCTCGCGCAGCGCGGCGGTGATGCTGTCGGTCAGGGGTGCGTAGACGCGGACCCACGGGTCGAGGTAGAGCACGGGGTGCGGTTCGCGGTCGAGCAGCCACTCCAGCAGGCGGGGCCGCAGCACCGCGCAGGCTTCGGCCGCGGTGTGGCCGGTGGCCAGCACGGACAACTCGTCGGCGCCCAGCCCCAGGTCGGCGGGGCGGACGAAGCTCCCGGCGCCGTCGACCGGGGCCTCGCCGTCGACGAGCAGCGTGACGAACCGGGAGCCGGGGTGGTGGTCGAGGAACGTCCGCGCCGCGACCCGCGCGGCGGGCAGGTCCGCGACGGGCACCGCCGTACAGGCGATGAGGGTGGTCGCGGCGTCTGGGGACACGTCGGGCACCGCGCCAACCTAACGGCTCTTGGGGCCCGGGTGTGCCACCCAGTCGAGGGAAGTTGACCTCGTCGCGTGATCATCTCCACGCTCGACCTGGGTTAGTGGCACTGGCACGCCGATCCGCGGCTTAGAGCATCGGCAGGAGTGTCCGGAGCTCGTAGGGGGTCACGCTGCGCCTATAGGTGTCCCACTCGGTGCGCTTGTTGCGGAGGAAGTAGTCGAAGACGTGCTCCCCGAGGGTCTCCGCGAGGAGTTCGGAGTTCTCCATCTCGGCCAGGGCCTCACCGAGGTTCTGCGGCAGGTTCGCGTACCCGGCGGCGCGGCGTTCGGCGTCCGAGAGGGACCAGACGTCGTCCTCGGCGGCGGGTGGCAGCGAGTAGCCCTCGGCGACGCCCTTGAGGCCGGCGGCGAGGATGACCGAGAACGCCAGGTACGGGTTGCAGGCGGAGTCCAGTGAGCGGATCTCGACCCGGCGCGAGGACGCCTTGCTCGGCGAGTACATCGGGACGCGGACGAGGGCGGACCGGTTCGCGTGTCCCCAGCAGACGGCCGTGGGCGCCTCCCCACCGACGATGAGGCGCTTGTACGAGTTGACCCACTGGTTGGTGACCGCGGAGATCTCGCGCGCGTGCTTGAGCAGACCGGCCACAAAGGCCTTACCGGTCGCGGACAGCTGGTAGGGGTCCTCGTTGTCGTAGAAGGCGTTGCGGTCGCCTTCGAACAGGCTGACGTGGGTGTGCATACCGGAGCCCGGTTGGTCGGAGAAGGGTTTCGGCATGAAGGACGCGAAGACGCCCTGGGTTAGCGCTACCTCCTTGACCACGTACCGGAAGGTCATCACGTTGTCGGCCATGGTGAGGGCGTCGGCGTAGCGCAGGTCGATCTCCTGCTGACCGGGCGCGCCCTCGTGGTGGCTGAACTCCACCGAGATGCCCATGGCCTCCAGGGTCTCGATGGCGTGCCTGCGGAAGTGCGTCGCGGTGGCGTGGCTGGCCTGGTCGAAGTAGCCGCCGTTGTCCGCCGGGGTGGGTTCGCTGCCGTCGTCCGGGAGGTTGTTGAGCAGGAAGAACTCGATCTCCGGGTGCACGTAGCAGGTGAACCCGGCCTCGCTGGCCTTCGACAGCGTGCGGCGCAGCACGTGCCGCGGGTCCGCCCAGGACGGCGAGCCGTCGGGCATGGCGATGTCGCAGAACATGCGGGCGGAGTAGGGCTCGCCGTCGGGGGTCTCCCAGGGCAGGACCTGGAAGGTGGCCGGGTCCGGTTTGGCGATCATGTCCGATTCGTAGACCCGGGAGAACCCCTCGATCGCCGAGCCGTCGAACCCGATGCCCTCGGCGAAGGCGCCCTCCAGCTCGGCGGGCGCGACCGCCACCGACTTCAGGAAGCCGAGCACGTCGGTGAACCACAGCCGGACGAACCGGATGTCGCGCTCCTCGAGCGTGCGCAGGACGAACTCTTGCTGGCGATCCATGTGCGCAGCGTAGACATCAACTGGCCGTGCGCGCCTTACCGAGCCCGTGTGACGTGATCCGCAGTGAGACCACCGTGGCCACGGCGCACAACGCGCCCGCCGCGTACCAGGCGAGGTCGTAGCTGCCCAGGTGGTCGCGGGTGAGTCCGGCGGCGCTCGCGGCCACCCCGGCGCCGACCTGGTGGGCGGCGAAGACCCAGCCGAACACGATCGGGCCGTCGGTGCCGAACACCCGGCGACAGAGCGCGACCGTCGGCGGGACGGTGGCCACCCAGTCGAGGCCGTAGAAGACGATGAACGCCCACATGGGTGGATCGGCGGTGGCGGCGAACAGGTTGGGCAGGAAGAGCAGGGAGATGCCGCGCAGCGCGTAGTAGGTGGCGAGGAGGTAGCGCGGGTCCACGCGGTCGGTGAGCCAGCCGGAGAAGACGGTTCCTGCGACGTCGAAGAGGCCGATGACCGCTAAGAGGCTCGCGGCGGTCGTAGTGGGCATTCCGTGGTCGTGGGCGCCGGGGACGAAGTGGGTGGCGACGAGGCCGTTGGTGGTGGCTCCGCAGATGGCGAACCCGCCCGCGAGCATCCAGAAGGTGCGGTTGCGCACGGCTTCGCGGAGGACGGTGAGTGCTCGTAGTGCGCCTCGGTTGGTGGTGGGGCGTGGTAGGTCCTCGGTGGCCCCGTAGGCGAAGGTGCCCACGTCGCTGGGGTGGTCTCGTAGTGCGATGAGGACGAAGGGCACGACGGTTAGCGCTGTCCCGGCGATGACCAGCGATGCCGTGCGCCAGCCCGAGTGGGTGGCGAGGTTGGCGACGACCGGCAGGAAGACGAGTTGCCCGGCGGCGCCCGCGGCGGTGAGCACGCCGCTGACCAGGCCCTGGTGGCGGACGAACCAGCGGGAGGTGACGGTCGCGACGAAGGTCAGCGCCATCGCCCCGGTGCCGACGCCGACGAGCACGCCCCAGCACAGCAGCAGGTGCCAGGTGGTGGTCATGAAGACCGTGAGCCCGCTGCCCGCTGCGACCAGCACGAGCGCGACAGCCACTACGCGGCGCATGCCGAGCCGTTCCATGAGGGCGGCGGCGAAGGGCGAGATGAGTCCGTAGAGGACGAGGTTGACGCTGATCGCCGCCGAGATGGTGGCGGTGGACCAGCCGAACTCGGCCTTCAGCGGGTCGATCAGCACGCCCGGCGCCGCGCGGAAGCCTGCGGCGCCGACCAGGGCGACGAACGCCACGGCCGCCACGAACCAGGCCCGGTGCACGCGCGGGGCTCGATCGGTACTGGTCGCGGCGGTCGCCGATTCATCCGTCTGGGTCACGCCGGCCAGCCTGCGACATCGGTCCACTGTGGCCTAGTGGCCTGATTGCCAACATGTGAAAGAATCCGGCCATGACGCATCGGGTGGCGGTGCTGGCCGTGGGCGAGGCGGTCGGCTACGACCTGGAGATCCCGCCGCTCCTGCTCGGCGCGGCGAAGACCGCGGACGGCACGCCGCTCTACGAGGTGCTGATCTGCGGGGTCGACGCGGAGCCGGTGCGGATGACCACGGGGTTCACCGCGGTGCTCGACCACGGCCCGGAGGTGCTGGAGACCGCGGACACGGTGATCGTGCCGGGAACGCGCTCCCCCGGGCCGCGCCTGCACGGGACGCTGCCGGGGCCGCTGGCCGCCGCGCTGGCCCGGATCCGACCGGGTACGCGGGTGATGTCGATCTGCACCGGTGCGTTCGTGCTGGCCGCTGCGGGGCTGTTGGACGGGCGACGGGCCACTACGCACTGGAAGTTCGCCGACGACTTCCGCGCGCTCTACCCGGCCGTCGACCTCGACCCGGACGTGCTGTTCGTCGACGGCGGCGACGTGCTGACCTCGGCGGGGCTGAGCGCGGGGGTCGACCTGTGCCTGCACGTGGTGCGCACCGACTTCGGCAGCGAGGTGGCGAACCGGGCCGCGCGCTACTGCGTGGTGCCGCCGTGGCGGGAGGGCGGGCAGTCGCAGTTCATCGACCGGCCGCTGCCCGCGGGCGGGTCGGACGGGGTGGCGCCGACGCGCGCGTGGGCGCTGGACCGGTTGCACGAGCCGCTGGAACTGGCGGCGCTGGCCGGGCACGCGTCGATGAGCGTGCGCACGTTCTCGCGGCACTTCCGCGCGGAGACCGGGCTGTCGCCGGGGGCCTGGCTGGTGCAGCAGCGGCTGCGGCGCGCCCGGCACCTGCTGGAGAACACGGACCTGCCGGTGGACCGGGTGGCCGCGCAGTCGGGGCTGGGCACGTCGGCGTCGCTGAGGCAACACCTGCGTGCCGCGATCGGTGTCGCTCCGCTCGCGTACCGGCGCACGTTCCGGCCCGACAGCCGGTCGGACTGAGCGAAACCGCTGGTCAGAAGCGCGACAGCGGCTCCCGGTGAACGCCGGTCAAGCGGTCGGTGGCGGCCTGTGGATAACTTCGTTCGGCCTCAGGCGCCGCCGCCTACGATCTCCGCCATGGGCATTCGCCGAGTGGTACTGGGTTTGGGAAGTCTCGCGCTCGTGGGCGCGCTGGTGGCGGGCTGCTCGTCCGACGATTCGGGCGGGGGTGGCGGCACGCTGCCGGACGGCGCCGCGCTGCTGCGGGACGCGTCGGCCGCGACGAAGAACGTCAAGAGCGCGCACTTCGCGTTGAAGGTCAACGGGACGGTGGCCGCGATCCCCGTGCAGAACGCCGAGGGCGACCTCACCCGTGAGGGCGGTGGGTCCGGCGCGGCCAAGGGCACGGTCCGGCTGACCCTGATGGGTCAGCTGATCGAGGGCGAGTTCGTGCTGGTCGACGACTCGCTCTACATCAAGGGCCCGACCGGCGGGTTCACGAAGTACCCGTCCGCGATCACCTCGCGGATCTACGACCCGTCGACGATCCTCGACCCGGACAAGGGCATCGCCAACGTGCTGGCGAAGGTGCAGGAGCCGCGCACGGAGGCGGCGGAGACCGTGGACGGGGCGTCGGCGTACCGGGTCAAGGGCAAGGTGGCCAAGGACGTGGTGTCCGCCGTGGTGCCGGGCGTCAGCGCCGACGTGGACGTCACGCTGTGGGTGCGGCAGGACAACAAGCAGCCGGTGAAGGCGTCGGTGGCGTTGCCGGACAACGCGAGCGTCGACCTGTCGCTGTCCGATGTGGACAAGCCTGTGACGATCACCGCGCCATGAGGTCCGCGAACCGCACCATCGCCATCAGCGCGGGCGGGCTCGCCGTGCTGCTGGGCGCGCTGGACACCTACGTGGTGGTCAGCGTCATCCGGCAGATCATCGACGACCTGCAGATCCCGGTGAACCGCCTGGAGCGGGTCACCCCGATCGTCACCGGCTACCTGCTCGGCTACATCGCCGCGATGCCGCTGCTCGGCCAGGCGTCCGACCGGTTCGGGCGCAGGCCGCTGCTGCAGCTGTGCCTGCTGGGGTTCCTGGCGGGCTCGGTGGTCACGGCGCTGTCCGGCGACCTGTCCGTGCTGGTCGCGGGCCGGGTCGTGCAGGGCGTGGCCAGCGGCGCGCTGCTGCCGGTGACCATGGCGCTGGCCGCCGACCTGTGGGACGAGCGCAAGCGGTCAACGGTGCTGGGCACCGTGGGCGCGGCGCAGGAGCTGGGCAGCGTGATCGGCCCGCTCTACGGCGTCGCCCTGGCCGCGCTGCCGCTGTGGTCCAGCGCCTTCGGCATCACGGGGTGGCGCGGGGTGTTCTGGGTCAACGTGCCGCTCGCGGTGCTGGCGATGGTCGCGGTTCACCGCACGGTGCCCGCCCGGGCGGCCACCGGCGAACGGGTGCGGGTCGACGTCGTGGGTGGTTCGCTGCTCGCGGTGGCGCTCGGGCTGGCGGTGGTCGGGCTCTACAACCCGGACCCGCGCAATTCGGTGCTGCCGTCGTGGGGTCTGCCGCTGCTGATCGCGGCCCTGGTGGCTTTCGTGGCCTTCCTGCTGTGGGAGCGCCGCGCGCGCACCAAGCTGATCGACCCGGCGGGCGTGGCGATGCGCCCGTTCCTGGCCACCCTCGCGGTGTCGGCGGCGGCGGGCGCGGCCCTGATGGTCACCCTGGTCGACGTCGACCTGTTCGCCCAGACCCTGCTGGGCAAGGACGACGAGGGCGGCGTCCTGTTGCTGCTGCGGTTCCTGGTGGCGCTGCCCGTCGGCGCCCTCCTCGGCGGCCTCCTCGCCGCCCGCTTCGGCGAACGGCTCGTGTCGGTCGTCGGCATGGCCGTCGCGGGAGCCGGATACCTGCTGATGGCGAACTGGCCGCAGGACCCCCTGACCGCCACCGGCCTCCTGGGCCTCCCCCGGCTGGACACCGACCTGGTGATCGCGGGCCTCGGCCTGGGCTTGGTCATCGCCCCCCTGTCCGCCGCCGCCCTCCGCGTGGTCCCGGCCCAACGCCACGGCGTCGCCTCGGCGGGCGTGGTCGTCGCGCGGATGACCGGCATGCTGGTCGGCATCGCGGCCCTGTCGGCCTGGGGCCTGCACCGCTTCCACAGCCTCACGGCGACCCTGAACGTGCCGCTGCCGTTCGGCAAGGACCCGGAGGTCGCGGCCAAGGAGATCGCCGACTACCAATCGGCCCTCAAGGGCGCGCTGCTCACCCAGTACACGGAGATCTTCCTGATCACCGCCGTGGTCTGCTTCCTGGGTGCGGCCGTATCCCTCCTGATCAGCCGCGCCCGCCACTCAGACGAGCCACCCTCCGCGGTCCCCTTATCCGCCACCGCTTCCACCTGACCGCGGGCGTGGGTCGCCGGGGGTGATCAGTGCCCGATGAGAAGCCCATTCAGCTTCTGCGGGTCGGACTAGGGACAAATACCGTTGGCGGTGGGATCGCGCGCCGGGATCATGGCCTCCATGTGGACTGCTTCGGCGCGGCGACGGATCGGTGGGTTCGAGGAGCGGTTCGCTCGGGCCCAGGCCAGTTCGGTGGTCGAGCTGGGGTGGGGGTACGGCCTGCTGCAGCGGGACTTCCTCGCCTCCTGGCACCACAACCGGATCGTCGTCACCGGGCCCGTCGACGCCGCCGAGGTGGTCGCGGCGGCGGACGAGGTGTTGGGCGGGGCCGGGGCCGCGCACCGGTTGGTGCAGTTCAACAGCGACGCCGCGGGCGACGCGGCTGCCGGGGTGTTCTCGGCGGCCGGGTACCAGGTGCACGAGCGGATCGTCGCGATGCTGCACTCCGGGGTGTTACCCGCGCGGGTGCCGAACCGGGTCGAGTCGATCCCGTTCGCGGAGCTGCGCCCCTCCCTGATCCGCGACTGGCGGGCCGACTACCCGGACGACACCGACGAGCAGATCGCCCAGTTGGCCGACCGGGTCACGCTCTACCAGCGCGGCGCGGACGTCTCCTTCCTCGGCATCCGCGACCGCGACGGCGAGGTCCTGGCCCGGGGCGAGCTGTACGTCGCCGACGGCGTCGCCCAGTTCGAGAACGTCATCACCCGCCCCGAGAGCCGGGGGTTGGGGTTGGGGCGCGAGCTCGTCGCGGAGGCCCTGCACCGGTCCCGGGACGCGGGCGCGGACCTGTGGTTCCTCATCGCCCAGGCCGTGGACTGGCCCCGGGGCTGGTACCGGCGCATGGGCTACCTGGACGGGCACCAGGTGCACGCCTACCAGCGCACACCCTGATCACCCCGCGCGGCACTCGATGTCGGCCAGGGGCGCGCGCAGGTCGATCAGGTAGGTCGAGCCCGCGTCGTCGACGCAGGAGTTGCCGCCGCCCAGGAAGACCGTGTGCTGGTCGCCCACGTAGGTGATCAGGCGGGCCTTGAGGGCCTTGGCGAGGGTGACGCCCGACTCGTAGGGGGTCGCCGGGTCGCCGGTGGTGGACACGACCACGACCTCGGGCAGGCCGTCGACCTTGGGCTGGTGCGGTTCGCTGGTGTTGGGCACGGGCCAGAACGCGCACGTGTCGAGGGTTGGGATGGTCGGTTCGCTCGGGTCGGCCATGAACATGTCCTTGGACGCCTCCGCGACCTTGCGGGCGTTCTCCTCGACCTTCGCCCGGTCCGTCGTGCGGGGGTCGTCCACGCAGCGCACGGCGGTCAGCGCCGCCATGGTGTCTCGGTACTCGCCCTGTTCGGAGCGGCCCAGGTACTCGTCGGCCATCTCCAGCAGGGTGCCGCCGTCGCCCTTCGCCAGTTCGTTGATGGCGCGTTCGAGGCGGGTCCAGCTCAGCTGGGAGTACAGCGCGGAGGCCATGGCGATGCCCGCGTCGGAGTACGAGAGCTTGCGGTCGCCGACCGCGAGCGGCGCGTCCCGCAGCGGGCGGAGCAGCTTCGCCAGCTCGGGCTCGGTCTTGACCTGGCACTTCTCCCGCGCCGCGCACCAGCCGAGGAAGGTCTTGAACGCGTCGTCGAAGCCCCTGGCCTGGCGGATGCTCGCGTCGACCGGGTCGGCCAGCGGGTCGACGGCGCCGTCGAGGACCATGGCGCGCACGTTCCCCGGGAACGCCTCGGCGTACGCGGTGCCGATCCGGGTGCCGTAGGAGTAGCCGACGTAGGTCAGCTTCTCCTCGCCCAGCGCCGAGCGCAGGACATCCATGTCGCGCACCACGTCCCTGGTGCCGATGTTGGCCAGCACCTCGGTTCCGCCGCTGCGCTCGGTGCACCTGGCGACGAAGTCCTTGTTGCTCGCCTCGACCTGCGCGACCTCCTTGCGCTCCGGCGCGGAACGCTCGGCGTCGGTCTCGGCGGCGTTGCGGCAGCGCACGCGCGGCTCGCTGAGACCGACACCGCGCGGGTCGAAGCCGATGAAGTCGAACCGCTTGCCCAGTTCGCGGTCCTTGACCACGAACCCGAGGGTGGCCGCGGTGTTCATCCCCGAGACACCGGGACCACCCGGGTTCATGACCAGCGCACCGACCCGGTCCGGGCCGGTGGCGGCGCGGCGGAGCACGCCGATGGTGATCGCGCGGCCGTCGGGCTTGGCGTAGTCGAGCGGCACGGTGAGGCGGGTGCACAGGATGCCGGTCACCGCGTACGCCGCGCGGCTGTCCTCGTCGTAGGCCAGCGGCGGGCAGTCGGTCCAGTTCAGCGGCTGGCCGTAGAAGCGCTCCAGCCCCGCGGGCACCGGGCCCTTCGGACCGCGCTGCTCGAGCTGACCCGCACTCGGCGCGCCGTCGACGACGACGGTGCAGGAACTCAGTGTTACGGCCGCCAACAGCGGTGTGACCAGCGGAAAGCCGCGGGAGATGCGCACGGCGCAATGGTGCCAGGCGGCAGTTCGATCAGGGCGAGCAGCGGGTGCCCTCGGCGGGCAGGACGAGGTCGGCGAGGTAGGCCGACCCGGCGTCGTCGACGCAGCGGTGGCCCTGCAGGAACGCGGTGTGCTGGGTGGCCTCGTAGGTCAGCAGCCGCCCGCCGAGCGCCTTGGCCAGCGCGACGCCCGCGTCGTAGGGCGTGGCGGGGTCGCCCGTGGTGGAGATGACCAGGACCGGCGCCAGGCCGGTGGCCGTCGGCAGGTGCGGGGTGCTGGTGTTGGGCACCGGCCAGAACGCGCAGGCGTCGAGGCTGTCGGTGGCCGCGGCGCCGTCGTCGAGGAACGGGGCGGCGGTCTTGTAGGCCTGTTGTGCCTCCAGGACGACCGCCCGGTCGGTGATCGGCTTGTCGTCGACGCAGCGCACGGCCGTGAACGCGTCCTGGGTGGTCGTGTACCTGCCGTCGCGGCCGCGCTCCAGGTAGAGGTCGGCCAGCGCCATGAGGGTGCGGGCGCGGTTCTGCTTCAGCTCGTTGAGCCCGGTGTTGAGCGGCTCCCAGAGCTGCTCGGAGTACAGCGCCTGGGTGACGCCGGTGGTGGCGTCGGAGAACGACAGGCGCCTGCCGTCGCCCACCTCGACCGGGCGCTTGGCCAGCGGCCGGACCAGGTCCTGGTACGCGGTCTGCGCGCGGGTCGCGTCGCGGCCGAGCGCGCAGTCCTGCCGCTGCGCGCACCAGGCCACGAAGTCGTCGAACGCGGACTGGAAGCCGCGGGCCTGGGCGACGAGCTCGTCCACGCTGTCCTGGTCGGGGTCGAGGGCGCCGTCGAGGACCATGGCCCGCACGTTCCCCGGGAAGGCCTCCGCGTAGGTGGTGCCGATGCGGGTGCCGTAGGAGTAGCCGAGGTAGCTGAGCTTCTCCTCGCCCAGGGCCGAGCGCAGCACGTCGAGGTCGCGGGCCACGTCGCGGGTGCCGAGGTTGGCCAGCATCGCCGCGCCCTTGCCGGTGCGCTCGGCGCACTTGGCGGCGTAGTCCTTCTCCTCGGACTCGACCTTGGCGACCCCGGCCGCGGAGGTGTCCAGCTCGTCGTCGTCCGCGCGGTCGGCGTCGCGCTCGGCGTCGGTCAGGCAGCGCACGGTGGGTTCGCTGGACCCGACGCCGCGCGGGTCGAAGCCGATGAAGTCGAACCGCTGGTTGAGCGCGCCGACGCCGGAGAGCCGGGCCGCCGTGGCCAGACCCGCGGCGCCGGGACCACCCGGGTTGACGATCAGCGAGCCGATCCGGCGGTCGCCGTCGGCAGCTGATTTGCGCAGGACGCCGATGGTGATGGTGTCGCCGTCGGGCTCGGCGTAGTCGAGCGGGACCCGCAGGTGGGTGCACTGGACGCCCTTGGTCTGGCGCAGGGCCGCGGTGTCGTCGTCGGAGCGGCCGTAGCCGTCGCAGTTCGTCCAGGCCAGCTCCTGGCCGTAGAAACCGGACAGCCCGCCGGGCACCGCGCCGCTGGGCCCGCGCCGCTCGACCTGCGGTTCCTCGGGCTCCGACGAGCAGCCGACCGCGAGGACCAGCAGGATCACCAGGGCACTCGCAGGGCTCTTCCGCACCGCAGTGATCCTGCCGGCCGGATGCGGAACTCACCTGCCGTGCTGCACCGTTAGGTGGCAGGACGAGAATTGCGTCACCGTTCGAGGACGAGGGAAGAGGGACGACCGACGTGGCTGCGTTTCTGACACGGGTCAAGGGCGGGTTCCAGCGACTGCTGGAGCGCCCGTCGACCGTCGACCTCAAGCGGTACTCCGACGTGCTGACCTCGATCGAGTGGCGCGAGGAGCGGGTGGCGAAGCTGTCGGACGCCGAGCTGACCGAGGCCGCCGGGGAACTGCGGGACAAGCTGCGCGACAAGCCGGGCAAGCCGGACGCCCAGGCCATGGTCGAGCTGTGCGCGCTGGGCCGGGAGGCCTCGCGGCGGGCGCTGGAGCAGCGGCCGTACGACATGCAGCTGGTCGGCGCGATGGAGCTGCTGCACGGCCGGGTCGTGGAGATGGGCACCGGTGAGGGCAAGACCCTCGCGGGCGCGCTGGCCGCCGCCGGGTACGCGCTGCAGGGCCGGTCGGTGCACGTCATGTCGGTCAACGACTACCTGGCCCGGCGCGACGCCGAGTGGATGCGGCCGGTGTACGAGCTGCTGGGCGTGTCGGTCGGCTGGGTCGACCAGGAGTCCTCCGCCGAGCACCGGCGCGACGCCTACGGCCGCGACGTCACCTACGGCGCGGTCAGCGAGATCGGCTTCGACGTGCTGCGCGACCGGCTCTGCGTGGACCCCGAGGACCTGGTGCAGCGCACCCCGGACGTGGCGCTGATCGACGAGGCCGACTCGGTGCTCGTCGACGAGGCCAGGGTGCCGCTGGTGATGGCGGGCTCGACCGACGACAACCAGGGCGACCCCGAGGTGGCCGCGGTCGTGCGGACCCTGCGCCCCGGCCAGCACTACGAGCGCGACGAGGACAACCGCAACGCGTGGCTGACCGGCCGCGGTGCCAAGGTCGTGGAGAAGGCCCTCGGCGACATCGACCTCTACTCCGGCGACCACTCCGACCGGCTGGCCGCGGTGAACGCCGCCCTGCACGCGCACGCCCTGCTCCAGCGGGACGTCGACTACATCGTCCGGGACGGCAAGGTCCACCTGATCAACACCTCCCGGGGCCGGATCGCCCTGCTCCAGCGCTGGCCGGACGGGCTGCAGGCGGCGGTCGAGGCCAAGGAGCGGCTCAAGCCGACCGAGAGCGGCGAGATCCTGGACTCCATCTCGGTGCAGGGCCTGGTCGGCCGCTACCAGCGGGTGTGCGGGATGACGGGCACGGCCCAGGCGGTGGCCGAGCAGCTGCGGGAGTTCTACGAGCTGAAGGTCTCGGTGATCCCGCCGAACAAGCCGTGCGTCCGCGAGGACGAGGCCGACCGCGTGTACGACACGATCGACCACAAGGAAACGGCGCTGGTCGCGGAGATCGTCGCCCAGCACGAGACCGGGCGCCCGATCCTGGTCGGCACCATGGACGTCGCCGAGTCCGAGCGCATCGCCGAGAAGCTGACGGCGGCCGGTGTGTCCAGCGTCGTGCTGAACGCGAAGAACGACGCCGAGGAGGCCGCGATCGTGGCCGAGGCGGGCGCGTTGAACGCGGTGACGGTGTCGACGCAGATGGCCGGTCGCGGTACCGACATCCGGCTGGGCGGGGCGGAGGGGACCTCGGACGACCACGACAAGGTCGCCGAGCTGGGCGGTCTGTACGTGATGGGGTGCGGGCACTACCCGAGCAGCCGGTTGGACAACCAGCTCCGGGGCCGGTCGGGGCGCCAGGGCGACCCGGGCGGGTCGGTGTACTTCACCAGCCTGACCGACGACCTGGTCACGCAGTACGCGCCGGACGCCACCGCGGGCACCGAGGCAGACGACGACGGCCGCCACGACGACCCGACGTCCCGCCGGTTCATCGAGCACGCGCAGAAGGTCGCGGAGGGCGTCAACATCGACATCCACCGCAACACGTGGCGCTACACCCGCCTGATCGAGCACCAGCGCGGGCTGGTGCTGGCGTATCGGGATGACGTGCTGCACACCGACCTCGCGGCCAAGCAGCTCGCCGAGCGGCTGCCGGACCGGTGGAAGGAGCTGGGCGAGGACGTCGAGGAGGACGTGCTGGCCCGGGCGGCGCGGCACGTGGTGCTGTTCCACCTCGACCAGCGGTGGTCGCTGCACTTGGCGTTCCTGTCGGACGTCCGGGAGACGATCCACCTGCGGGCGCTGGCGCGCGAGACCCCGATCGACGAGTTCCACCGGGCGGCGATCGCGGAGTTCCGGGGGCTGTTGAAGGAGGTTGGGGACTCGGCGGTGGAGACGTTCGAGGAAGCGACGATCACGGCGGACGGGTTGGACCTGGAGCAGGCCGGGCTGCGGCGGCCGACGTCGACGTGGACGTATCTGGTGCACGACAACCCGTTCGACTCGGACGCGGAGCAGGCGTTGCAGCGGGTCCGGGCGATGTTGAAGAAGGTGAAGACGGCGAAGCGGGCGTGAGCTGGCGACGGCTGAGCGTTGCGTGAGCTGGGCGCGTTGGGTTTGTCCGGCTGTTCGCGGAAAAGATGGGCGGCCTTGATTGAGTGAACTTGCTTTGCGCGGGGCCCCTGCGAGCCTGCGGTGGGGAAGAGCGGCGGGATGGACAAGCCACCCCACCCGCCGGAGAGCTTGGGCAGACTCGCTCCCCCACGCAAAGCAAGTCCACCCAATCAAGGCGTATGACGGGGGCGCGTCGCGTTCTGGGGGGGCTTGGGCTCAAGCGGCGGTTGAGGGGTGGGTCCGGACAAGAGCGGCGAATTGGCGGGTCTGTCGGGCAGGCTGCCGGGACCAGGTCAGGCGGTTGGGCGGGCGGGGCGCTGGCAGTCGGGCAGTCGAAGAGCACGTCACATAGCGAAGTCGCGGAGTGCGGGTGGGTGCGGTGGACGGCTCGCGGCGCTTCCTCTCCTGCCTTTCACCCTGCCGTTCGGCGCTGGTGCCGCGCAGGCAAGCTCCACCCCCGGTGCCGACATCTATCGTGTTCCAAACGGTGGCGGGTCTGACTCCCGTCACATTTTCGCCTCCCAGGCGAAAACATGGTGGAGGATGGTGGCATGCCGCAGCTTCGGATCGCACTCGCGCAGGTCAACCCCACGGTTGGGGACTTGGGGGGCAACTCGGCCATGGTGTCCGCCTGGGTTCGGCGGGCCGTGGAGGGTGGGGCGCACCTGGTGGTGTTCCCCGAGATGGTGTTGACCGGGTACCCGGTGGAGGACCTGGCGCTCCGGGAGTCCTTCGGGGTCGGGTCGCGGGCGGCGCTGCGGGCGTTGGCGAGGGACCTGGCCGACAACGGGTGCGGTGACGTTCCCGTCTTCGTCGGCTACCTCGACCTCGACGAGGTCGGGCCGCGCAACGCCGCCGCCGTGCTGCACGGCGGCGAGATCGTGGCCCGGCAGTACAAGCATCACCTGCCCAACTACGGCGTGTTCGACGAGCGGCGCTACTTCAAGCGCGGGCACGGCCTCGACATCGTCCGCGTGCGCGGGCTCGAGGTCGGCGTGGTGATCTGCGAGGACATCTGGCAGGAGGGCGGCCCGATCGCCGGGCTCGGGCGGGCCGGGGTCGACCTGGTCGTCTCCCCCAACGCCTCCCCGTACGAGCGCAAGAAGGACGACGCCCGGCTCCCGCTGGTCGCGCGGCGGGCCGGTGAAGCCGGGGCGCCCCTGGTCTACGTCAACCAGGTCGGCGGTCAGGACGACCTGGTCTTCGACGGCGACTCCATGGTCGTCGGCACCGACGGCGCGTTGCTGGCGCGGGCGCCGCAGTTCGTCGAGCACCTCATGCTGGTCGACCTCGACCTGCCCGGGGGCGCGGGCAAGACCGATGTCGCCGTCGACGACGAGTTCACCGTCCGGCGCGTGACCGTCTCCGATGAGCCCGTGGCTGCCTACGAGCCGCAGTACCCGCCGACCATCGCCGAGCCGCTGTCCGACGAAGCCGAGGTGTGGGCCGCGCTGGTCACGGGCCTGCGCGACTACGCGCAGAAGAACGGCTTCCGCTCGGTCGTGCTCGGCCTGTCCGGCGGTATCGACTCCGCGGTGGTCGCCGCCCTCTCCGTGGACGCGCTCGGTGCGGACGCGGTCTACGGGGTGTCCATGCCGTCGGTCTACTCCTCCGACCACTCGCGCTCGGACGCGGCCGACCTGGCCGAGCGGACCGGGCTGCACTACAGCGTCCAGCCGATCGCCGCGATGGTGGACGTCTTCGTCAACCAGCTCGGGTTGACCGGTCTCGCCGAGGAGAACGTGCAGGCGCGCTGCCGCGGCGTGACGCTGATGGGGCTGTCCAACCAGCACGGGCACCTGGTGCTGGCCACCGGCAACAAGACCGAGCTGGCCGTCGGCTACTCCACGATCTACGGCGACGCCGTCGGCGGGTTCGCGCCCATCAAGGACGTGCCGAAGACGCTGGTCTGGGAGTTGGCCCGGTGGCGCAACGCCGAGGCGGAGAAGCACGGCGAGACCCCGCCGATCCCGGAGGACTCGATCAGCAAGCCGCCGTCGGCGGAGCTGCGGCCGGGGCAGATGGACTCCGACTCGCTGCCCGACTACGCGCTGCTCGACGCCGTGCTCGACGACTACGTCGAGGGCGACCGCGGTTACGAGGACCTGCTCGCCGCCGGGTTCGCCCCGGAGGTGGTGGACAAGGTCGTGCGGCTGGTCGACCGGGCCGAGTACAAGCGCCGCCAGTACCCGCCGGGCTCGAAGATCAGCTTCAAGGCGTTCGGCCGCGACCGCAGGCTGCCGATCACCAGCGGCTGGCGGGAAGGCGCGAAGCTCCCCGAGTGAGCCGGGAGCGGGCGCGGGCCGGACGGCGGGAGCACGGGACAGCGGCGCGGGTGACAGCGAGACTTCGTCGTCACCCGCGCCGCTCGTTCACCGGTTAGTGTCTCCTCGTGGACTCCACGGCGGGCGAAACCGAGGGATCGGGGATCGACTTCGCGCGCGTGCGCCGCGAGTTCGCGCTGGCGGAGCAGTTCCCCGCAGCCGCGCTCGCCGAGGCGGAGGAGGCGGTGTCCGACGGGCCGCGCGGCGACCGCGAGGACGCCACCGCCATCCCTCTAGTCACTATCGACCCGCCCGGCGCCAAGGACCTCGACCAAGCCGTGTGCATCGAGCGGCGTGGTGCGGGTTATCGCGTCCACTACGCAATCGCGGACCTGGGCGCGTTCGTAGTACCCGGAGGCGCCCTCGACGCCGAAGTGCGTAAGAGGGGCCAAACCATCTACCTGCCCGACGGCAACGTCCCCCTGCACCCGACAACGCTGTCCGAGGGTGCCGCGAGCCTCTTGCCCGACCAGACCACCCCCGCCGCGCTGTGGACGATCGACCTCGACCCGGCAGGCGAACCGACGTCCGCGCGCGTCCGCCGGGCGTGGGTCCACTCGGTCTCCCAGTTCGACTACGAGACGGTGCAGGCCGCCATCGACGCGGGCACCCCGCACCCGTCCGTCGCGCTGCTCAAGGAAGTCGGCAAGCTGCGCCGGGCGGCGGCGCTCACCCGGGGCGCGGTCGAGCTGCAACTGCCCGAGCAGGACGTCGAACCGCACGGCGACCAGTGGCGGCTCGTGGTCCGCACGCGCACCTCGGTCGACGCGTGGAACGCCGAGATCTCCCTGCTCACCGGCATGTGCGCGGCCCGGATCATGCTCGGCGCGGGCATGGGTGTGCTGCGCACCCTGCCCGACCCCGACGACGCCGCCGTCGAGTGGCTGCGCCGCTCCGCGAAGGCGCTGGACATCCCGTGGTCGCGCGAGACCAGCACCGCGCGCCTGCTGGCCGGGCTCGACCCGGCCTCCCCCGCCGCGCTCGCGCTGTTCATGGACGCCACCCGGCTCCTGCGCGGCGCGGGCTACACGGCGTTCGACGGCACCCTGCCCGCCGTCACCACGCACGCGGGCATCGCCGCCCCGTACGCGCACGTCACCGCCCCACTACGGCGGCTGGTCGACCGGTTCGGCACCGAGATCTGCCTGGCCGTGTGCGCCGGTGAGCCGATCCCGGAGTGGGTCCGGGCGGCGCTGCCCGAGCTGCCGGAGCTGATGGAGCGTTCCGACGGCGTGGCCGCCAAGGTGGCCAGGGCGAGTCTGGACCAGGTCGAGGCGTGGGTGCTGGAGAGCCAGGTCGGCGCCGAGTTCGACGCGGTCGTGCTGCGCGCCGAGGCGACCACCGCGGAGATCTTCATCGCCGAACCGCCGGTGCTGGGCCGGTGTGCGGGCGAGGGGCTGCGGGAAGGCGAGTCGGTGCGGGTGCGGCTGGTGGCCGTCGACCCGTCGCGCCGCCGGGTGGCCTTCGAGCGCGCTTGATTCGCCGCTCGGCGAACGCGGCGGTGCGACGAGCGGTAAGCGGACCGCCCGCTCGCTACGGTGCCGTGGGAGGCCGCCGACGGGGCGGACCACCGGTGGAGGGATCGACGTGACGGAGTTGGGACAGCTCAAGGTCGGCGTGCTCGGCGGGACCGGCCCGCAGGGGCGCGGTCTGGCCCTGCGGTGGGCCGGGGCGGGCATCCCCGTGGTGCTCGGCTCGCGCTCGGCGGAGCGGGCCGCGGCCGCCGCCGGTGAGCTGCGGGCGGCCGCGGGCGTCGAGCACGTGACCGGGCTGGACAACGCGGGCTGCGCGGCGGACGCGGACGTGGTGCTGGTCGCGGTGCCCTGGGAGGGGCACGGCGAGCTGCTGGCCGGGCTGCGCGACGAGCTGGTCGGGAAGATCGTCATCGACTGCGTGAACCCGCTGGGCTTCGACAAGCAGGGCCCGTACGCGCTGGCCGTCGAGGAGGGCAGCGCGGCCCAGCAGGCCGAGCAGCTGCTGCCGGACTCGCGGGTCACCGCCGCCTTCCACCACGTCTCGGCGGTGCTGCTCGGCGACCTGGCGGTCGCGGAGGTCGACATCGACGTGCTGGTGCTCGGCGACGACCGCGAGGCCACCGACACCGTGCGCGCGCTGGCCGACGCCATCCCCGGCATGCGCGGCGTCTACGGCGGCAGGCTGCGCAACGCCCACCAGGTCGAGGCGCTCACGGCGAACCTGATCGCGGTGAACCGCCGCTACAAGACCCACGCGGGCGTGCGGGTCACGGGGGTCTGACGGGTGCGCGACGACCTCGGCACGGAGGTCACCGGTCCGGTCACCCGCGTGGTGAGCCTGGTGCCGTCGTTGACGGAGGCGGTGGCGGTGTCCGCGCCCGGGGTGCTCGTCGGCGCCACCGACTACTGCACGCACCCATCCACTCTGGACGTACCGAGGGTCGGCGGCTCGAAGTTCCCGACGGTGGCCGCGATCGAGGAGTTGCGGCCGGACCTGGTGGTCGCCAACACCGAGGAGAACCGGCTAGCGGACGTCGAGGCGCTGCGCGCGGCCGGGATCGCGGTGTGGGTGATGGAGGCGCCGGTCAGCGTGCCCGCGGGTATCGAGTCGACGGCGCGGCTGCTGGCCGCGCTCGGGGCCGAGCCTGCGTGGCTGGGCGAAGCCCGGGAGGTCTGGGCCTCGACGGCGCCCGTGCGGGCCGCGGCGGTCGTGCCGGTGTGGCGCAAGCCGTGGGTGGTGGTCGGTCGGGACACCTTCGCGGGCGACGTGCTGCGGCGGTTGGGCGTGGTCAACGCCTACGCCGAGCACGCCGACCGGTACCCCCGACCGTCGTTGGACGAGCTGAACGCGACGTCGGCCGACCTGGTGGTGCTGCCCGACGAGCCGTACGCGTTCACCGCCGACGACGGGCCGGGTTTCTTCCCCGGCAAGCGGGCCGCGCTGGTCGTCGGCCGCTACCTGACCTGGTACGGGCCGTCGCTGGTCGAGGCCAGGACCGAGCTGGACCGGGCGATCACCGCCGCGTTGACCTGACTCCGGCGGTCAGCCCGCCGGCCGGAACTCGTCGGTCGCGGCCCGCAGCGCCTCCAGCACGCCCGGGTCGCCGGTCGCGTGACCGGCCTGCGGGACGATCGCCAGCCGGGCGTCCGGCCACGCCTGGCGCAGCTCCCACGCGCTGGTGGGCGGGCAGACGACGTCGTAGCGGCCCTGGACGATGCGGCCGGGGATGCCCGCGAGGCGGGGCGCGTCGCGGAGCAGTTGGCCCTCGTCGAGCCAGCCGCCGTGGGTGAAGTAGTGCAGCGCGATCCGCGCGAACGCCACCGCGAACACCGGGTCGGCGTACTGGGCGACCAGGGCCGGGTTCGGCACGAGCGAGACCGTGGCGCCCTCCCAGGTGCTCCACGCGACCGCGGCCCTGGTCCGCACGTCCGGGTCGGGGTCGGTGAGGAGCCGCTGGTAGGCCGCCAGCGGGTCCGCGCCGGGTGGGACCAGCGCGCGGAAGTCGTGCCAGGCCTCGGGGAAGATCGCGCCCGCGCCGCCGCGGTAGAGCCAGTCCAATTCGGACTCGCGAAGCAGGAACACGCCGCGCAGCACCAGTTCGGTCACCCGCTCCGGGTGGCGCTGGGCGTAGGCGATGGCCAGCGTGGCACCCCACGAGCCGCCGAGGACCAGCCACCGGTCGATCCCCAGGTGCGCGCGCAGCCGCTCCAGGTCGGCGACGAGGTGCCAGGTCGTGTTGGCCGTCAGGTCCGCGTCCGGGTCGCTCACGTGCGGGACGCTGCGGCCGGAGCCGCGCTGGTCGACGAGCACGATCCGGTAGGCGGCGGGGTCGAAGTGCCTGCGCTGGACCGGGTTCGTGCCCGCGCCGGGGCCGCCGTGCAGCACGACCGCGGGCTTGCCGTGCGGGTTGCCGCTGACCTCCCAGTAGAGCCGGTGGCCGTCACCGACGTCGAGCAGGCCGCGGTCGTGCGGTTCGATGGCCGGGTAGAGAGAGGTCATGCGCCCATGCTGCCCGAGCGCCTATGGTCGGCGACATGGCAGCACAGTTCGGCAAGGAGACCTCGACGGGCGGCGCGTTCGTCCGCCAACCCAACGCCTTCACCGACCGCGTCACCGCGGACGGCTCGTCGGGTCGACGCCCGGAGGCGGGCCGGTACCGGCTGATCGCGTGCCTGGCGTGCCCGTGGGCGCACCGGGCCATCATCGTGCGCGGCCTGCTCGGCCTGGACGGGGTGATCTCGCTGGGCCTCGTCGACCCGATCCGCGACGACCGCGGCTGGCGGTTCACGCTGGCCGAGGACGGGCGCGACCCGGTGCTGGGGATCGAGTACCTGGCGCAGGCGTACCGCGCGACCGACCCGGACTTCGGCGGACGGGTGACGGTGCCCGCGATCGTCGACGTGGAAACGGGGAAGGTCGTCACCAACGACTACCCGCAGATCACGCTGGACTTCTCGACGGAGTGGGCGGAGTTCCACAAACCGGACGCGCCGGACCTGTACCCGGCCGACCGGCGGGCGGAGATCGACGCCCTGATCGAGCCGATCTTCCACAACGTCAACAACGGCGTGTACAAGGCCGGGTTCGCGACATCGCAGGAGGCTTACGAAGCGGCCTTCACCGCGTTGTTCGCCGAACTGGACACCCTCTCCACGCGTCTTGAGACGTCCCGGTACCTGCTCGGCGACCGGATCACGGAGGTGGACATCCGCCTGTTCACCACCCTGGTCCGCTTCGACGCGGTGTACCACGGCCACTTCAAGTGCAACCGGCAGAAGCTGGCCGAGATGCCGACTTTGTGGGCCTACGCCCGCGACCTGTTCCAGACGCCGGGCTTCGGCGAAACCGTGAACTTCGACCACATCAAACGCCACTACTACGCGACCCACGACCAGATCAACCCGACCAGGATCGTCCCCCTGGGCCCGGACGAATCGGTTTGGCAGGAACCACACGGCCGAGGCTGAGCGGGGCGTCCCACCCGCCTCCAACTCACCGTCCACGGCTCCATCCACATGACCCGGAGTTGTCCAAAGGCCAACGGCGACGGCCAGTTTCACGACCGCGCCGCGATAGAATTGAAAATAGGGGTTCCCCTATTGCGGGAGACCCCTCGCGGGCGTTTACCGGAGAGACGGCCCGATGTGCCGCGCATCTAGCTCAAACCCGTGTTGTGGGCGGCCAAGGCGCGGCCCGCACGGCCATTCCCCGTTCG
This sequence comes from Actinokineospora auranticolor, assembly GCF_041897805.1. GTDB lineage: Bacteria > Actinomycetota > Actinomycetes > Mycobacteriales > Pseudonocardiaceae > Actinokineospora > Actinokineospora auranticolor. The sequence continues at coordinate 1,108,916 of NZ_CP154825.1, read as the reverse complement.
GCGGCACGATGCGGGACGTGGCGACGCAGCCGGAGGTCCCGGTGCCCGCCCGGGTGGGCGGGCACCGGGATCCGGCTCAGTGGAAGGCGTGTTCGGGGGCGGGGAACTCGCGGCCCCGGACGTCGTCGGCGAAGGCCTTGGCGGCGCCCAGCAGGACGTCGGCGACGTTCGCGTAGCGCTTGACGAAGCGGGGGGCCTTGGCGCGGCGCAGGCCTGCCATGTCCTGCCACACCAGCACCTGGGCGTCGCAGTCCGGGCCCGCGCCGATGCCGACCGTCGGCACCCGCAGTTCGTGGGTGACGCGTTTGGCGACCTCGGCCGGGACCATCTCCATCACGACGGCGAAGGCGCCCGCGTCCTGCAGGGCCACGGCGTCGGCGACGACGGTGTCCCCGGTGTCGCCGCGTCCTTGCACGCGGTAGCCGCCGAGGTTGTGCTCACTCTGGGGGGTGAACCCGATGTGGCCCATCACGGGGATGCCCGCGGTGGTGATCGCCCGGACGTGCGGGGCGAAGGCGGCGCCGCCCTCCAACTTCACGGCGTGCGCCCGGCCCTCCTTCATGAAGCGGATCGCGGTGGTGACCGCCTGTTCAGGTGACACCTGGTAGGAGCCGAACGGCAGGTCGGCTACCACGAGTGCGCTCTTGGTGGCCCGGGTGACCGAGCGGACCAGCGGCAGCAGCTCGTCCACGGTGACCGGGAGCGAGGTGTCGTAGCCGTAGACGTTGTTGGCGGCGGAGTCGCCGACCAGCAGGACCGGGATGCCCGCCTCGTCGAACAACTCGGCGGTGTACATGTCGTACGCGGTGAGCATGGGCCACGGCTCGCCGCGGTCCTTGAGCTCCTGCAGGTGGTGCACGCGGACGCGCTTGCGGGGGTTGCGGCCCGGCTTCGCGGGTCCGGTTCCGTACGGGGCGTCGACCTCGGTGGTGTGCTCAGCGGACATGGCTGGGTTGCACCGTCCTTCCCTCAAGGCCCACGTCGTCGTGGGTCCCTGGGTATGCGCGGATGGGGCTTGCCAACCCAGCGTCGCACCGCGCCGCACGCCCTTCCAGGGCGTTGGGACCGACCTCACAGCCAGGCCGTCAGTCGTCGTCGGAGTCCCAGGCGCGGTCGGCCGCGTCGGCGGCCTTGGTCCGCTCGCGGGCGGTCTGCAACGCTCGTTCGGCTGACGCCCGGTCGGGGTACGGACCGAGCAGGTCGACCGCGCGGCCCCTGGTGCCGTGCTCGACCTGGTTGGTCTTGGTGTTGTAGTACCAGCCGGGGTCCGGGTTGTTGTCCTCGCTCATAGCAACACCTAACCCCAGTTGGGTGACTGCTGCACCGGGAAGCCGCGCGGCGGGGTGTCCTGGTTGGCGTTCATGTGCTGGCTGGGGATCGGGTCGAGGCAGGAGACCAGGACCTCTTGGCGCTCGGGGTTCTCGATCCGGCGGCCGTTGCGCTCGCGGTAGACGAGTTCGCCGTCGGCGTCGATCTCCACCATGCACCCGACCTCGGCCAACTGGTCCTCGTCCAGGTCGACCAGCCGCTCTCGGCGGGAGGGCACCACGCGGTACTCCGGCCAGTCGAGGTGGGCGTAGACCTGGTGGAACTCGTGCAGCAGGTGGACCATGTGCTGCTGCCACGGCAGCGGCATCGCCTCGGCCAGCGAGCGGGGCAGCACCACGTAGCCGTCGCTCACCCCGGGCCGGGGGCCACCACTGGCCAGGAAATCGCGGACCGGGGCGGCGGAGGCCGGTGGTCCGGCGTGGCGGGGGATCGGGCCCGGTGGGTACATGTTCATCTCTCTTCTCACACCCCTGGCCGCACGGCCTGGTTCATCAGCTCGCCCTCGGTCCAGCGGACCGGGCGGATGTGCACCGGGACACCGGTCTGCTGGGCCTCCACGATCTTGCCATCCCCCAGGTACATCGCCACGTGGTGAATCGTGGTGGGGTCGGACTCGTCGTAGGCCCAGAACAGCAGGTCGCCGGGCTGGGCCTGCTCGACGGGCAGCAGCGCGCCCGCCCGGTACTGCTCGCGCGAGGTGCGCGGCAGGCTGATCCCGCCCGCGCGGTAGGACTGGACCATCAGGCTGGAGCAGTCGTACGAGCCCTGCTGGTCGGTGCTGGCGCCCCACACGTACGGCTTGCCTTGCTGGGAGAGCGCGAACTGCATGGCGCCGCCCGCGGCCTGGGTGGGGGCGGGCAGCAGTGCGCCGAAACCGGTGCCGCAGCCGGTGAAGTTCTCGACCTGGCCGAGCGCCCCGATCAGGTGCGCGGCCATCGATTCCCAGCGGTGGTAGCGGTCGGGGAACGCCGAGCGCTCCACGTCCTGCGCCGACTCGCCGGGGCGCTGGGTCTCCCAGTCGGGGACGGCGAGCAGGACGTCGTAGAACTTGTTGATGGCGTAGGTCGGGTTGGTGACCTCTTCCCTGCTGCCCCAGCCCATGGAGGGCCGCATCTGGAAGATGCCGAGCGAGTCGCGGTCGCCGTAGTCGAGGCTGCGCAGACCCGACTCCGTCATCCCGGCCTGGATGGCGACCTGCCACGCGCGGGGGGACAGGTTCCGCTGCTTCCCGATCGAAATGATCATCGCGACGGTGCCGCGCTGCTCGTCGGTGAGGTTCGAGGCGTCACCGGCGCCGGAACCCGCGGGCCCCGTGCTGGACGGGCCGAGCGAGGCGTTGCAGGAGGCCAGCGCGACGGCCTGCGCCCCCTGCGCCTGCTCGTTCTGCACGACCTGCGACACGGCACCCGTGCTGATCACGGTGGTGGCAACCGCGACCACCACCGCACCGATGATCACCGCCGTCTTCATGGGCGGCCCTGTTCGTAGGCGGCGACCTTCCAGCCCATGTTGGTCTCGATGGCGGTGACGTGCACCGTGCCCTGGTCGGTCGGCACCTCGGCCTCGACCGACTTGGCGAACGACGCCTCCGCCCGCACGGGCCCGGTCACCTTCGTGGCCAACACGTTGGCCGGGTCAACCGAAGCCATGACCGCCGCGTACTCCTCGGTCATGTACGGCCGCAACCGCGCCAACCACTCCTGCGCCGACCCGTCGTGGTTGACCCACTGCTCGGCCCACTGCCGCACGACCTCAAGCGCGGGCGCGGGCGCGACCCCCCGCGAACTGGTCGGGGAGGGCGTGGAGGTGAGCCGGGTGGGCAGGGGGGACGTGGTCGTGAGAACGCTGGGCGTGGGCACGAGCGAGGTAACCCCCGGCGGCGCCGCCGCCCCGGCAGGCACCTGGGGCGCGGCCTTGGCCCCGATCAGCTTGGGCACGACGATGCCGGCGGCGGTGAGGACCAGGGCAGCTAAGAAAACAGCCACCCCAAGATGCCGGGGCGAGCGCAGGGGCCAACCCCACAACTTCCGGTAGACGGCCGCCCGCCCCCGATTAGTCCGAATCGGCACCGGACCTCACCCCCTCAACGCCTCTGCCCGGAGAATCCCGAGCGAGCCGACCTGCCGTGCCACCGGAACGGATCACGTCACCTCACCACCGAGTCGGTATCGCGCGGCCCGTCGTGCAACGGCATCCGCCGGGCCTGACGCGGCGCGTTCTCCACTCGCCGGGGCGCGTTGTCCGCCACCTCGAGTCCCCGCGACGGCCGGTAAACCACGTGCACCGGTCGCCCGGCCACCATCTCCACCTCGGCGACCCGAGGAGTCGGGGTCCCCTGGACCTCCACCGGCGTCTCGAACTCACCCCGCCGACTCGGCACCATCGACGGGATCACCACGGCGTCCTCACCGCGGTCCCACCCTCGATCGGCGACCGGCACGGTGTCGACGACCCGACTGCTCCGGCTACCGCCGATGGCCAACCGCGCCGAACCGGGCTGTCCGGGGAGCCCGTCGAGCACCAGTTCCCCCTGCCCACCGGACTTGCCTGCCTCGATGCCGGGCCGACTCCCCCCGATGGCCTGCCCGGGCCTGGGCGGTCGCCGCACGTCCAACCGCTCCGCGTGCACCGTGACCGGGTTGCTGGCCTCCGGGCGCGGGCGCCGCCCACCGGTCGGCACGAGCGAACCCTCGGTCTCCTCGTTCTCCCGGACATTCGCCCAGAAGTCGTCCTGCGGCGTCGGCCCCTGCTGCTTGTTCCGCCGGAATCGGGAGAAGATCCCCCCGCCGACCCCCGGCATCGTCGCTCCGGCGGCGCCAACCGACAGCTCCAGCATCTGCCACATCCGCCGGGCGGGCCGCCCGACCACGAAGAACACCAGCGTCACGATCGCCGCCAACAGCATCTGCGTCAGCAGCGACAGCTTCGCGTCCGGCGAGAAGATCAGCTCAAGGAACTTGAAGTGGATCCCGGCCAGGATCGCGAGCACGAGCACGTTGAGCACGACGGCACCGACGGCACGCCCGACCTTGCGCAGGATGTCGTGGTGCACGAGCGCCACCAACCCGATCACAGGGGCAGCGAGCGCCAGGATGCGCAGCAGCAATTGCGCCAGCAGCACCGCGAGCTTGGCGAACAGTTGGAAGACCGAGTAGACGATCGCCTGGAACAGCGCGAGCATGCCCGAACCCGTCCGGCTGCCATCCGTGCCCTTGAAGTAGCCGGTGGCGGGACCGAGCTGGGTGGCGATCGCTTTGTATTCGCTCTTCTTGGCCTGCTCCGCCGCATTATCCGCGTCCCGGTGCTTCAGCAGGTCTTCTCGTGACCACGCCTGGGCCTCCAACAATCGCGGACCGAAATCGGTGGCCTGCGGACTGTCAGGGCTGCCGAACTCGCCGCGCAACCAGTTCTCGTAGACGATCTTGGTATGCAGGCTGGTCGGCAGGATTTCCTCCGCGTCTCGATCCTCTTGTGGATCGACAAAGCCCGCCTGAATACCCGTGGTGATTCGAACGATTGTGTCATCAATACGGTCGTAGTTGGCGATCAGGACCGCGGACGAGGCGGCGAGCCACATTCCTGCGAACGCCAACATCGCGCGTTTGCTTACGGTCGCAAGATCGCCACGCCAGATCTGCCGGAAGAGCAACACGGCCAGGACCAGCATGAACAGACTGAAGAGCTGGGTGTAGATGTTGTTGAAAACAGCATCGGCCGCCTTGCCGATCTGGTCGTTGAGCCCGCCCAACACGCCACCGGCCGCCAGCGTGTAGTGCAGCGAGTTGGTAGCTCCGACAATATTCTTGGCGACGTTGAAAAGTTCGTTGCCCGACCAGTTGTCGATCGTCGACCCGGGGTCCGCGACACCATTCGGAACGATTCCGCCACAAGAATCGTCATAGACATGCCAAACCATCCCGGCGTAGCCGTACTTCCAATACGGCCCGTTCGGTTCACCGTTGCCCAGTGGGGGGTCCAATGCGCCGACCATGCCGGTGCCGGGGCGTTCCGGGTTGGGGACGCAGGAGTCGTTGGTCTGGGCCATGGCTGGGCCTGCCAGGAAGACCTGGAAGCCCAATACTCCCACGACGGCGAGCATGGACAGTGCGCGGCGGGAGAGCGTTTGGCCGCGTTGTCTCCTGCGCCGCCACACCGCGGTGAGCAGCATGGCGGCGGCCGCCACCGCGAGTGTCGTCATCGGACGTCCTCGGTGTTCGAGGTCGTGGCGATTAACCGCGCGACGCGCACCGGGGTGGCGGTCATGCCGCGTCCTCGCGGCCGGGTTTCTTGGGGCGGTCCGGGTTTTCCGGCGGGGGGCCGCCGGGGACGGGTTCGACTATGAAGTCCTCTTCGGTGAGCCCCAACTCGAATTCGGCGGCCCGCTCGAATTCCTCGTCCGTCGGCATCGACTCCGACGTCGGGTACTCCGGCTCCGGCGGCGTGGGTACGTGCCGCTCCTGCGACTCCGCGAGCAGTTGGCGGGCCGATTCGCGTTGGGCGTCCGGGGTGGTGTCCATGACGGCCCGCAGGTGGTCGAGGTGGGCGCCGGAGAGGTCGATGCGGATTCGCTCGACTCCGCCTGCTCCGTCGCCGAAGATGAACTGGCGCGGGGCCGTGTCGCGCTCCACCATGCCCCGGTGGACGCCCGGGCGGCGGCCGAGGCTGGCGACGACCTGTTCGTACCCGGCGCCGACGGGGACCTTGAGCAGGCGCAGGGCGTCGGCTTGGGCTTGGTCGTCGTCGAGGCGTCCGATGAAGACGGAGTCGAGGAGGGCTACGAAGCCCTGGATCTTGAGGAAGTCGGCCGGGATCTGGGACGACAGGAGGACTCGGACGTTCCACTTGCGGGAGTCGCGGGCGAACCGGTTCATCAGGACGCGACCCGTGGGGACTTCGGAGAGGAAGAACGCCTCGTCGATCCAGACGCCCTTGCGCATGTCCTTGGGGCGGTCGTAGATGGACCGCTGGGTGAGCCAGGCGGCCAGGTTGAGCATCTCGACGCCCAAGGCCTCGGCGTCGGTCCAGTGTTCGCGGGCCACACCGTCCTTGGGGAGGGTCAGGCCCGCCATGGTCAGCACGGTCATGCGGTCGTCGCGCTGCTCGTCGTACGGGTCGGCGCCGCGTTCCGGGATGAGCAGCGACATGCGCTCCTTCATCTCGTCGAGAAAGTCGGCGACGACGACGGCGTGCTCGCGGTGTTCGCTGGCGTCGCGCCGCAGCGCGTCGAAGACCAGGCTCGGGTCGGCGTCGACCCGGCCGCCGACCGTGCGGACCGCGCGCAGCAGCACGATCCGGCTCTGCGGCAGCCGCGCGACCTCGTAGGGCAGCAGACCGGACAGGACGTCGAGCACGAGCCGACGGCGGGTCGCGGCCGCCAAGGCCTTCTCGCGGCGCCAGGCCCGTTCCGGGTCCTCGTCGTCGAGGAAGTGGTCGATCTTCGGTTCGGCCACCACGCGGTACGGGTTGAGAATCCCGGCCTGCGCGTTCAGGAGGTTGATCGGCCGCGCGTACGGCCGCAGCTCGGGCAGTTCGCACAACCGGGCCAGCGGACCCGACGGGTCGAGGATCGTCCAGTGCGCACCCGCGCGCAGTGTCTTGTAGACGATGCCGCCGCCGAGGAACGACTTACCACCACCGAGCCCCGCGACCATCGCGGTCAACCCGGAGCCGTCCCGGATCTCCTGCGCCATCCACGGATCCCAGGCGACCGGGCGACGGGTCGCGGTGCAGGTCTCGCCGAGCAGGATCCCCCGCCGGTCACCCACTTCCGCCGTCGCGGTGGGAACGGCGGACGCCGCCCACACCACCGACCCGCGGCGCAGGTACGCCGAGGACGCCAGCGGCTCCCCCGGGATGAACTCCCGCGCCATCGCGTACTGCGCCTCGGGGTGCTCGATCGCGACCTTCGGCTTGTAGAGGTCGAGCAGCTGTTGAGCCAACCGCAGCGCGTCCCGCTCGGACGGACCGGACACCGCGAGCCGCCACCACGAGCGGACGCGGGTGGCCAGCGCGGTGAAGCCGGAGGTCATCTCGTCGTCGATCTCCAGCACCCGCGACGCCTGCCGGGCCAGCGACTGCGGCGGCTCCAGCTCGTGCTCGTCGGTGTAGTGCTTGACCTGCGACCGCACCTTGTTCATCTGCCGCTGGAGTTCGCCCTGGACCTCTTCGGGCTTGCGCACGTAGATCCGGGCCGACCACTCCACCGACGCGGGCAGCCGGTCCGCGCGCTGCACCCACGGGTCGTCGATCTCCGGGATCTGCAAGCCGTGCATCATGCCCACGGTCAGCACCGTCACGTGCCGGGTGACGCCCGCGTTGGACCCGGTTCGTCCACGCACGGTGACGGTCGGCGAGTACGGGTCCTGGTGGAAGTCCGCGGCGTCGGTGAAGCTGGCCAGGTCCTCGGGTTCCCAGGCGGCACCGGGCACCGCGGGCATGTTGCGCGGCGCGGGCAGGCCCAGCGAGCAGGACCGGTGCATCAGCCAGGACATCTCCTCGGCCGTCGCGGGCCGACCCTCCAGTCCGGCCGACCCGATCACCTGGTCGAGGTGCTCGACCTCGCTCTCGATCGCCAGCAGTTCGGCGTCGACCGCGTCCGGGAACACCTTGCGCAGCAACGGGGCCGCGCGTTCGACGGCGCGGTCGACCACGTTGCGGGTCTGCACCTGGACTCCCAGGTAGACCTCTTTCTCGGCCATGGACCGGCCGAGGAGTTGCTGCTGCTCACCGATGAGGTAGTCGTCGAAGCTCAGCGCGCCCGGCACGTCCGGCAGCCGGTTGACCGCGTTGTGCACGTGCGCCTCGGCCCACATGCGGATCGGGTACGGGCGGGTGGTGACCCGCAGGTGCATCCAGCGGCCCGCGAGTTCGGCGTACTGGCCCGCGATCGCCGCGATCAGGTCCTGGCGCTGGGAGTCCGAGCGGAACGACCAGCGCTGCGGCGCCAGCCGGTACCAGGCGTAGACGTCGGTGCCGGTGCGCAGCAGGTGCCCGTCGATGGTGCGGGCCGCGATCTCCGGGGTGTAGCTGGGGATGCCCTGCTCGCCGGGCAGCCGCTTGCCGCGCTTGCGGGGGGCCGGGGCCTGCTGGTACCGCGCGCTGTGCCGGGTGCGGCCCGGCTGTTGACCTCGGTCGTGCGGATGTCCCGCCGGATGTGGCGCGAGCGCGTCCTGCTCGCGCTTACGGCGTCCGAACACCGCTGACCTCCCTGTTCCTCTGCTTCTGGGTCTTCTTGGCCGTCCGCTTGCCGGGTCGCGGCTGCCGGGTCGCGCCCGCCGCGCGGGCCTCACGGGCCTTGCGGCGGGCTTCCTCGGCGCGGCGCGCGTTCTTGGCCCGGCCGCGGTCGGAGCCGCGGGGCTTGCGGCGCGGTAATTCCGCGCGCACCCGCACGCCCGCCGCGCTGACCGCGCCGCCGGTGCCGGTGGTCTGCTCGCGCGGGGTGTTCAGCTCGCGCAGCCACATGGTCAGCACGGCGCCGAGCGGGCGCTCGTGGCTGATCCGCGAGCAGATCACCATGGTGAGCGCGACCGTGGCCACCAGGCCCCAGGCGAAGGACCAGAACAGTCCCACCCCGACGTTGCGCAGCACCGTCAGTGCGATGAGGAAGACGACGGTGCCCACGCCCCAGGCCACATACCGGGCGCGCCACGGGAAAGTGGCCTTGGGTGGACCGAGCCAGACGGCGTCGACCCGGTAGACCTCGTCGTCGGTGCGTATCCGCACGTCAGTTCACCGGGCCTGTTCAGCCGGTGAACAGGCCGGCGATCCACCGGCCGATGCCCTCGCCCGCGTTGGTCACCGCGAGGCCGATGATGGCCAGCGCCACGATGACGCCGCCGAGCCTGCGCATGACACCCGCGTTGTCCCCCTTGCCGCCGCCGAGCCAGAGCAGCAGCAGCGCCACCACCAGGAGCAGGAGCGGGATGATGTTTTCCAGGATCCAGGTGCGCAGGCCGCCGGTGTTGACCTCGGTCTGGGTTGGTTGCTGCTGGGCGAGGTCGACGAGGGCGGCAAGGGTCGGGGTAGTCATCTCGATCTCCCAAGTGCGCGGGAGCCGTCGGGGCGTCGAGCTCCACGCGCGGCAGGTCTGTGCTGTGCCCGTCGAGTACAGCACGAAGGGCACAGGATTGTCATTACCAACAGTAGTTAGGAGGTCGCGTTCCGTAGGACCAAGCGCCTTCCTCCGTCGGGTGCGGCTGCCATCTGACCACACCATCATCATCCGGAGAGAGCCGGTCAGAACCCACGACCACCCGATTTTCCTAGTCCGCCGGGTGTTTCACCCGAGCGCGCGATCATCGTTCACCCTCAGTGACGCAACTCACAGGGTATACCCGGGCGCGACGCGTGCGAAATTACTCCAATCGGTGTAGGTCTGCCCGGCATCGGGCAAGCGTCGGTAGGGCGGGCGAGCCGACGCCATAAGCCGGATCCTGTTCCCAGGGCGAGCCCTGGGTGGCGACCATCCATCTAGACCTGCCGTCGCCGGCAGGTTCGTGCGGCCTACCCGCAGACTCGGGCGGGCCGCCCTCGGACGTCTGCGCAGGAGCCTCGCGGCTCCCTCTTGGCCTTGCTCCGGGTGGGGTTTACCTAGCCGCCCCGGTCACCCGGGGCGCTGGTGGTCTCTTACACCACCGTTTCACCCTTACCAGGTGGACTCGGATGGCCCGATCCACCGGCGGTCTGTTCTCTGTGGCACTGTCCCGCGAGTCACCTCGGGTTGCCGTTAACAACCACCCTGCCCTGCGGAGTCCGGACTTTCCTCGTCGGTGGGTCACACCGCCGCGGCCGCCCGGTCGACTCGCCCGCGAGATCAGGATACGGGGGTCCACTTCGCGGTCCGCACGTCCCATGGCGTGGACGCCGTTGAGCCCACCCGCACGTCCCTGATCTACTCGGCGCATGTCCGGTGACCGTGTCCTCACCCGGCGCAGATACGTGGACTTCCTCCTCTTCGCGGGCGGGACCTGTTCGAGCTGACCGCACCAGTCAGCCACCGCGAACGCTCACCACACCTGGAGGGGACCATGGGCTCGATCCTGATCATTTCCGGCAGCCCGGCGCCGACCGCGCGGGCCGGGATCCTCGTCACCCACACGGCGGACCACCTGCGCACGTTGGGACACCAAGTGTCCGTGCTGCGGGTCAGAGACCTGCCGACCGTGGCGCTGCTGGCGGAGGACACCACCGACCCGGCCATCTCGGCGGCGATGGCGTCGGTGGCCGCAGCCGACGGGATCGTCGTCGCCAGCCCGGTCTACCGGGCCGCGTACAGCGGTCTGGTGAAGTCGCTGCTGGACCTGCTGCCCGCCGGGGCGTTGGCGGGCAAGGCGGTGCTGCCGTTGGCGACCGGTGGGACGCAGGGGCACCTGGTGGCGATCGACGGCGTGCTGCGGCCGCTGCTGTTCGCCATGGGGGCGACGAAGGTGCTGGCCGGGCACTTCGTGCTGGACCAGATGATCGCCGACGAGCGGGAGGGCGCGCACGTGCGCCCCCTGGCCGCGGCGGCGCTGGGTGAAGTGGTGCTGAACTTCTCCGAAACCGTCCGCCGCAGGCGCCCCGCGGTCGTCCCGCTCACCGGCTGACGCGCCGGACCGGACCCGGCAGGCGCGTCAGACCGAATGCGGGGCCGCGCGTCAGACCAGGTGCGAGGTGTCGTTGACCAGGCGGACGGAGGCGTTGTCGTCGGGGTAGAACTCGACGATCGACAGCGACGCCAGGTCCAGGTGCAGCCGGTAGAGCAGGGACGGCCCGACGTCGAGGCCCAGCCGCAGCAGCGCCTTGATCGGCGTCACGTGGCTGACCACCAGGACGGTCCGCTCCGGGTACGCCCCGACCAGTTCGTCCCGGAACGCCCGAACCCGCTCGTGCACCCGGTCGAAGCTCTCCCCGCCCGGCGGGGGGACCGACGTGTCCGCCAGCCACCTGGCGTGCAGCTCGGGGTCGCGCTCGACGGCCTGCGCGAACGTGAGCCCTTCCCACGACCCGAAGTCCGTCTCGATCAACGCGTCGTCAACGCGCACCCGGCCCCCGGTGGCCGCGGCGACCGCAGCCGCCGTGCTCGTCGCCCGGGACAGCGGCGAGGCCAGGATCGGCGTGTCCGCGTCGATCCCGTCCAGCTTGGCGATCCGCCGAGCCGCCGCCTCGGCCTGCGCCTGACCGTGGTCGGTCAGCGGGACGTCGCCGCGCCCCGAGTACCGCCGGTCGACCGACATCTCGGTTTGCCCGTGCCGCAGCAGCAGGATCTTCGTCGGCGCGCCGAGCGCCCCCGACCACGCGGCGGGTGAGGTGCGGGCCGCCTGGCGGTTCACCGCCTCGCCGTCCATGGCCTGGTTGGCCAGCTTGTCGGCCCGGTGGTTCTGCGCGCGCGGGATCCAGGTGTAGGAGATCCGGGCGAAACCGGAAGCGATTTCACGTGCTTCCCCAGACAACGGCCGCATCGACGGGTGCTTGACCTGCCAGCGCCCGGCCATCTGCTCGACCACGAGCTTCGAGTCCATCCGGACCTCGACGGCGTCCGCGCCGAGCTCGGCCGCCGCGCGCAGCCCGGCGATCAGCCCCTTGTACTCGGCCACGTTGTTCGTGGCCACCCCGATCGCCTCGGCCCGTTCCGCCAGCACCGCGCCGGTCTCGGCGTCGAGCACGAGCGCGCCGTACCCGGCGGGCCCGGGGTTGCCCCGCGACCCGCCGTCGGCTTCGACAATGACCCTCACCGCGGACCACACACTGCGACAACTCCCACTACGCGTTCACAGCCCCGATTCGGCGGTCCGCACGAGCACCGCGCCGCACTCCGGGCACTCCAGCACCTCGTCGCTCGCCGCCTCCCGGATGCGGGACACCTCGCGGCTGTCGAGCTCCAACCGGCAGGCCCCGCACCGGCGCGCCCGCAGCAGCGCCGCGCCGATCCCCCGCAGCTCGTGCCTGCGGGTGTAGACCTTGAGCAGGTCCTCCGGGATGCCCGGGAGGACCTTCGCGCGCTCGGCCGTGCGCCGGGCCTCGTTGGTGTCGAGGTCGGCGAGGTTCTCGTCGCGGCGGTGGGTGACGTCGGCCAGGACCTGCTCGGCCTTGCCGAGTTCGAGGTCCGCGTGCTTGGTGTCGAGTTCCACGGCCTCGCGGCGCTCCATCAGCTCCAGCAGGTCGTCCTCCAGCACGCTCTGCCGCCGTTCCAGGCTGGCGAGTTCGTGCTCCAGGTCGGTGAGCTGCTTGGCGCCGATGGTGCCGCCGGAGAGGAGTTTGCGGTCGCGGTCCTCGCGGGCCCGGACGGCGTCGATCTCCTTCTCCTGGCGGGCGGCTTCGCGGTCCAGGTCGTCGAGCTGGGTGCGGATGGCGACCACGGCGTCCCGGCGGGCGCGGACCGCCTGCTCCGCCGCGGCCAGTTCGGCCAGTTCCGGCATGGAGGTGCGGCGGTGCCGCACACGGGCCAGTTCGGCGTCGACCTCGGCGAGGTCGAGGAGTCGGCGCTGGACGGCGGGATCGGCTTTCACCCGGTGAACCTCCCGGTTCGGGTCGGCGCGCCTGGGGCCTGGGCGGTCCAGGGATCGGTGCGGCGGGAAGAGACGTCGACTGTGACGGTACCGCCGAGGGCGGAGCGCAGGATCTCCGCCGCCTGGCCGCACCACGGCCACTCGCTGGCCCAGTGCGAAACGTCGACGAGCGCGGGCGCGGACGGGTCGGCGAGGTGCTCGCCCGCCGGGTGGTGGCGCAGGTCGGCGGTGACGTACGCGTCGACGCCCGCCGCGGTCACCACCGACAGGTACGAGTCGCCCGCGCCGCCGGACACCGCGACCGTCCGGATCTCCCGGTTCGGGTCGCCCGCCGCGCGGACCCCGCCCTCGGTGGCGGGCAGGGCGCGGGCCACGCGCTCGACGAAGACCGCGAACGGCTCCGGCTCGGGCAGCACCCCGACGCGGCCGATGCCCGTGCGCCCGTCCGGGTTCGGGTTCAGCGGCCCGGTCACCCGCAGGCCGATCGCGGCGGCCAGGGCGTCCGAGACGCCGGGGTCGGCGGAGTCGGCGTTGGTGTGCGCGCAGTACAACGCGATTCCGGCGCGGATCAGCCGGTGCACCAGCCGCCCCTTGGTCGTGTCGGCGCCGACACCGTGCACGCCGCGCAGCAGCAACGGGTGGTGCGCGACCAGCAACCCCGCGCCGGTCTCGATCGCCTCGTCCACAGTGGACTCGACCGGGTCGACGCAGACCAGCGCCCGCTCGATGGTCTCGGCGGGGTCGCCGCAGACCAGACCGACGGCGTCCCAGCTCTCGGCGAGCGCGGGCGGGTACGCGGCCTCCAGTGCGGCAACCGCGTCGGCGACGGTCGTCACGGGTGGACCTCCAGTTCGTCCGGGACCAGTTCGGCCAGCGCGGCCAGCAGCGGCGCGCACTCGCCCGGGGAGCGGACGGCGACCCGCAGGTGGTCCGGCCCGAGCCCGGGGAAGGTATCGCCCCGGCGCACGGCGATTCCTCGCGCGCGCAGCGCGTGCCGCAACCGTTCCCCGCCGGGGACTCGCAGCAGCAGGAACGGCGCCCGCGGATCTCCCTGCACCAGGTGGCCCAACTCCGCGACCAGCACCTCGCGGTGGTCACGCGCATCGATCGCCGCGAGTTCGGCCTCGGCGAGCGCGGGGGCCTCGCAGCAGGCCACGACCGCCTCCAGCGACAGCGTCCCCACCGGCCACTGTGGACGGTTGCGGGCCAGTCGGGCGAGCACGTCCGGGTCGCCCAGCGCGTAGCCCGCGCGCAGGCCGGGCAACGCCCAGGTCTTGGTCAGGCTGCGGAACACCAGCACCCCGGACTCCCCCGCCAGGCTCTCCGGCTCGCCGGGCACGGCGTCCATGAACGCCTCGTCGACCAGCACGACCCGACCCGGCCGCCGCAGCGCGCGGATCAACTCGGCCGGGTGCAGGGTCGAGGTGGGGTTGGTCGGGTTTCCGACCACCACGAGGTCGGCTGCCTCCGGGACCCGGTCGGGGTGCAGGGCGTAGCCGTCCTCGGCGTCGAGGAGTACCCGGTGCACGGGCACGCCCCCGGTGCGCAGCGCGACCTCGGGTTCGGTGAAGGACGGGTGCACGACCGCGGCCAGGCGCGGCGTCAACGCGGGCAGCAGCGCGAAGCCCTCGGCGGAGCCGTTGAGGACCAGGACCTCGTCCGGGTGGCGGCCGTGTCGGGCGGCGGCGGCCGCGCGGGCGCGCAGGTCGTCGGCGGGCGACGGGTAGGTGCCGAGACGGTCGAGGGCGCCCGCGAGCCGGTCGCGCAGCCAGCGCGGTGGCCTGCCGCCGCGCACGTTGACCGCGAAGTCGAGCAGGCCGGGTCCGGCGTCGCGGTCGCCGTGGTGGCGCAGCAGGTCGCGGTCGGCGGGGAGGGGCGGGTTGTCGCTGGTCATCGCCGCCAGATGCTAGTGCGTCCGGCGGTCCGCCCCGGTACTCCTACCCTGGCCGCGTGCACATCTGCTTCGTCTGTACCGGCAACATCTGCCGCTCCCCCATGGCCGCGCTGGTGTTCGCCGAGCACCTGCGCCGCGCGGGGTTGGCCGACCGGGTCCGGGTGACCAGCGCGGGGACGGGCGGCTGGCACGTCGGCGAGCCCGCCGACCCGCGCACGGCGGGTGTCCTGGCCCGCAACGGCTACCCGGACGAGCACGTCGCCGCCCAGCTCGACGACGACCACCTGTCCGCCGACCTGCTGGTGGCGATGGACGCCGGGCACGCCCGCGCGCTGCGCGCCCAGGGCGTCGACCCGGACCGCGTGGTGCTGTTCCGGTCCTTCGACCCCGCCGCCACCGACCTCGACGTCCCGGACCCGTACTACGGCGGCCCCGAGGGGTTCGACGAGGTGCTGGCGATGGTCGAGGCCGCCTGCCCGGAGCTGCTGGACTGGGTCAAGGAGAACTGAGCCGTGGACCCCCGCGAAGCCGTCGTCGCCGTGACCGAGCTCACCGGCGCCCGGGCCGTCGCGGCGTACCCCCTGACCGACAACGTCTTCGAGGTCGACACCGACGACGGCGACCTGTTCGTGGCCAAGTACGACGCCCGCACGGCCGCTGTCACCGCCACTGCGGCGGGCATGGACTGGCTGGCCGAACCGGGGGCGGTCGCG
Organism: Actinokineospora auranticolor; assembly: GCF_041897805.1. Lineage (GTDB taxonomy): Bacteria > Actinomycetota > Actinomycetes > Mycobacteriales > Pseudonocardiaceae > Actinokineospora > Actinokineospora auranticolor. The sequence goes on along the minus strand of NZ_CP154825.1, from coordinate 1,093,494 downwards.
GTGCCGCAGGTGCGCGGCGCGGACGACCGCTGGCTGGTGATGGAGCAGGTCGAGCAGTCCCCGTGGACCCCCGACGCCGTCGCCGCCTTCGGTCGCGGCCTGGCCGACCTGCACTCGGCGGGGGCGCCCGCGTTCGGCGCGTCGACCGGCCCGGAGCGGGCGTGGATCGGGCTGGCCCCGCTGACCTGCGTCCCGGCGGACACGAGCTGGGCGGCCTGGTACGTCACCGACCGGATCGAGCCCTACCTGCGCGGCGCCGCCGACCGCTGCCTGCTCGACGCCGACGGTGTGCACGCCGTCGAACAGGTCTGCGCCCGCGTCGACGACCTGGCGGGCCCGCCGGAGCCGCCCGCCCGGCTGCACGGCGACCTGTGGCACGGCAACGTGCTGTGGACGGTGGAGCGGGCCTGGCTGATCGACCCGGCCGCGCACGGCGGCCACCGCGAGACCGACCTCGCGATGCTGTCGCTCTTCGGCTGCCCGGAGCTGAGCCGGGTCCTGGCGGCGTACCACGAGCACCGCCCGCTGGCCGACGGTTGGCGGGCCCGCGTGCCGCTGCACCAGCTGTTCCCGCTGCTCGTGCACACCGTCGTGTTCGGCGGTACGTACGCCCGGCAGGTCGCGGACACGGCCCGGGCGGCGCTGCGCGCGTGAGGCCGGCCTACCGTGGTGGGGTGCGGTTGAGGTTGCTGCTGCGTCCGAGTTGGCTGCTGCTGGCCTTCGTCACGGTGGCGTTCGCCGTGACGTGCTTCACGCTGCTCGCGCCATGGCAGTTCGAGCGGAACACCGAGCGGTCGGCGACGAACGCCGCGGTCCGCGCGTCCTTCGACGCCCCGCCCGCCCCCATCGGGTCGGCGCCCGCCGACGAGTGGCGCCGCGTCACGCTGACCGGCGAGTACCTGCCCGAGGCCGAGGCGCTGGCCCGGCTGCGGACGGTCCAGGGCAACGCCGCGTTCGAGGTGCTGACCCCGTTCCGGCTCGTAGACGGTTCGGTCGTACTGGTCGATCGCGGCTACCTGCGCCCGGTCGAGGGGGTCCGCGTGCCCCAGTTCGCCGCCGCCCCGACCGGCCGCGTGGACCTGCTGGGCCGGATCCGCGTGAACGAGACAACCCCCCGCGACGCGTTCGACGAAGACGGTCGCAGGCAGGTCTACGCGATCGACCCGGCCGTGGTCGGCCGCGCGGCGGGCCTCGACATCCGACCGGGCTACGTGCAGCTGGAGGAGAGCACCCCCGGTGTCCTGGGGGTGCTACCGCTGCCGCAGCTGGAGGCGGGACCGTTCCTGTCGTACGCGTTGCAGTGGATCGCGTTCGGCTCGATGGCCCTGCTCGGCCTCGGCTACTTCACCTGGCGCGAGATCCGCCCGGGCGGCGCGCTGGACACCGCCCGCCCCCGGCGCCGGTCCGTCGCGGAGATCCTGGCCGAGGACGAGGAGCGGGACCGGGTCAGCGGCGGCACCGCAGGGCGATGAGCGCGGCCAGCCCGGCCGTCGCGGTGCCGATGTGCCGGGACAGCTGCACGGCCTTGGTGACGTCGATCGCGTCCGGCGCGCCGCCGTCGCCGAGCACCGGCCGGTCCTGCACGCCGTAGGGGTACTCGGTGCGGCCCCCCAGGCTGATCTTCAGCGCCCCCGCGAAAGCGGCCTCGACGCGGCCCGCGTTCGGGCTGGGGTGCGCGGCGGCGTCGCGCTGCCAGGCGATCCACGCGCCCGGCTGGTCGCCGCCGACGGTCCTGGCCAGCAGCACGGTCAGCGCCGCCGCGACGCGCGCGGGCACGTAGTTCGCCACGTCGTCGAGGCGGGCGGAGGCCCAGCCGAAGTCGCGGTACCGGGGCGAGCGGTGCCCGACCATCGCGTCCATGGTGTTGACGGCCCGGTAGCCGAGCAACCCGGGCACCCCCGCGACCGCGCCCCACAGCAGCGGCGCGACGACGGCGTCCGAGGTGTTCTCGGCCACGGACTCGACGACGGCCTTGGCCAGCCCGTCGACGTCGAGCCTGCTCGGGTCGCGGCCGCACAGGTGGGGCAGCCGGTCGCGGGCGGCGTCGAGGTCGAGGCGGGCCAGGTGGTCGCCGATGACCGCGCCCTCGGCGGCCAGCGACCGACCGCCGAGCACGACCCAGGTCGCCACCGCGGTCCCGGCCACCCGGACCAGCGGGTTGCGGGCGCGTTCCACCAGCACACCGAGCCCGACGGCGCCACCGGCGAGCACGGCCGTGTAGACCACCCCGGGAGCCTTGGCGTCGCGGTGGACCAGCCGCTCCAGCCGCTGCGCGACCCGACCGAACCCGGCCACCGGGTGCCACCGCCGGGGGTCGCCCCAGCGCGCGTCCGCGGCGGCGCCCAGCAGCAGTCCGAGCGCCCGTGCCACCGACACCGCTCCTCCTCGCGCTGGCCCTGATCAAGTTCCCCCTGGCGGGGGAACCGTAGCGCGGGGCGGCGGCCGGGGTGCGCGGCTGTCGGCCACCCGGGCTATCGTGGCCCGCCGTGGAGGATGACCAGGCGGACGCCCCCGCCGCCGCGCGGTTGCAGCTCTACGCCTACCTGCAGCCCCGTGAGCACCACCACACCTACCTGGCGATCATGCGGCTGTTCACCTCGACCCTGCTGGCCGACCTGTCCGCCGGTGAGGTGTCCTCGGCGCTGGCCGCCGCCGAGCGCGACGGCCGGGTCGACATCGGCGAGTCGCACATCGACGTGGTCATCCCGCGGCTGCGGCAGCTGGTCGAGTGGGGCAACCTGGTGCACGGCCGCCGGGAGACCATCGCCGCCAGCATCGCGGAGTTCCAGCAGGGCTCCATGCGCTACCAGGTCAGCAAGCTCGCGGTGCGCGTGCAGCGCGACGTCGACGAGCTGCTGCGGGTCCCCGAGGGCGCCCGCGAGGTGTCCCGGGAGCTGCTGCCCGCGATCGAGCGCGGGCTCACCGAGCTGGGCGAGGCGCTGGCCGTGGCCGCCGCGCGCAGCCAGCGCGACCCGGGCTCGCTGCCCGCGCGCCGGGCCCGCGAGCAGCTGGCCGAGCGGGTCACCACGCTGTTCCTCCAGCACGCCGAGCTGGCCGCGACCGTCCGCGACTTCTACGCCTACCTCGGCCAGGTCCTCACCCGCCACCACTTGGCGCCCGAGGAGATCGCGGGCTTCCGCAACCTGCTCGTCGAGTACATCCAGGTCGTGGTGGAGGACGTGCTGCGGCACACCCCCGCCATCGCCTCGTCGCTGACCACGCTGGCCCGCTCGCGCTCGGAGCTGCTGCGGCTGCTGCGCCCGGCCGAGCAGCTGGGCGCGGCGGTGGAGCGGACCCGCGGCCGGGGGTCGGCGGACTGGCAGGAGTTCACCGACTGGTTCGTCGACCGGCCGGGAAACCCGAGCCAGGTCACCGCGCTGCGGGAGGCCACCACCCGGGCCATCGGCGCGCTGCTGGCCACGGTGCGCCGGGCCACCACCGGCGGCGGCCTGCTGCCGAGCAGGCGGGCCGAGCTGGTCCGGCTCGCGGGCTGGTTCGACGCGGCCTCGCCGGAGCGCGCGCACGCGGTCTACGCCGCCGCGTTCGGCCTGCACTCGGCGCGCAACCTGCTGCCCGCGCCGGAGCACGACGGCGACGACGAGCACACCCCGTGGGCGGACGGCCCGGCCATCGACGTCACGGTCAGCGTGCGCGGCCGGGGCGACCGCGGCGCGCGCGGCCGGACCTCGCGGATCATGGACGACCCGATCACCGAGCAGGGCCTGCTGGCCCAGGCCCGGGAGGCCGACGAGCGGCGCGCCGCGGCGGCGGACGAGCTGGCCGCGGCGGCGGCGAACCTGGACGAGGCGACGCTGTCCGGTGAGGCCCTCGGCGCGCTGTGCGAGCTGCTCACGCTGGCGATGGCGCAGCGCGAGGGCGCGGCGGACCCGGGCGCGGCGACCGACCAGGTGCGCGGGCTCGCGCTGACGCTGACCCCGCAGGTCGGCCGCACGACCCGCATCCGCAGCAAGGCGGGCACGCTGACGTTGCGCGACACCCTCGTCGGGATCACCCGGGTCGAGACGGGCAAGAGCGGTAAAAAGGTAAGCGATGCCCGTTAAAACGCGCCCCGATGTCCTGGCGGACCTGTCCGACATCGACGCGGCCAATGTCGCGCGGTGCGCGAAGGTCTTGCTGCGCCACCCCCTCTTGCGGCCGGGTGGGCAAGACGGCGACCTCTTGCCGTTGGTGTACCGGTATCGCGTATCGCTGCAAGAGATGTTCGCGACGCTGTTGGGCTACCGGCTTGTCGTAGAGCGCCGGTTCGCACGTCTATATAAGAGCGGCCCGGGTGACGACACCACGCGCGGTGAGGCCAGCCTGTCCCCACGCGCCTATGCGTACGTCTGCCTGACAATGGCAGCGCTGACCGGTGTCGGACGGCAGGTGCTGTTGTCCCGTCTGGTCGCCGATGTGCGCGGTGCCGCGTCCGAGGCCGGGATCTCCGTGGTCGACGACGTGGGCGACCGGCGCGCGCTGACCGCCGCGCTGCGGCACCTCATCGGTCTCGGCGTGATCACCGAGACCGACGGCACGGTCGCGGGCCTGGTCTCCGAGGCCCCGTCGGAAGCGCTCATCACCATCCACACCGACCTGCTGGGCCAGCTGCTGGCCGGTCCGCTGGCCGAGGCGGAGTCCGCCGACGAGCTGGTGGAGCTGGCGTGCGCGCCCGGCCGGTTGGGCGTCGAGCACGCGGTGCGGCGCAGGCTGGTGGAGAACCCCGTGACGCTGCACGCGGACCTGCCCGCCGCCGAGGCCGAGTGGCTGCTGCGCAACCAGCGGCGCGAGTCGGTCGTGCTGGAGCGCTGCTTCGGCCTGGTCACCGAGATCCGCGCCGAGGGCGTCGCGGTGACCGACCCCGAGGAATACCTCACCGACGTCGTCTTCCCCTCCACCGGCACAGTCGCTCGAATCACCCTCTTGGCGCTGCCGGAGCTCTTGGACCAGTCCGACCTCTTGGACGACAACGACGAAGAGCCCCCACGACGTCCCGACGGCCGCATCCCGGTGACCAGGGAACGGTTGTTGTACGTGTGCCGGATCCTGGTGGAGGACTACCCGGCCGCGTGGTCGCGGCAGGCCACCGACGGCCTGGACACCCTCGCCGACGCCGTGGTCGACCTGCTTTCCCGCCTCATGCTCGCGGTGCCAGACGGCGACGGCTGGTTGATCAGCCCCGCCGCGCACCGCTGGCTGCCGCAGCCGGACGACTCGCCCGGCAGACCGGCGGCCGTGCCCGAGACGCCGCCGGAACCGGGGTGGTCGCTGTTCGACGAGGAGGCCGTGCGGTGACGACCGCTCCGACACCCGAGACGCCCGAGACCGACCCGGCCCCGGTGCCCCCCGAGCACGACGACACCCCGCGCCCCGGGCGCTGGCGGCTGCACCGCGGTGGCATCGTCAACATCTGGCAGTACCGCGAGCAGGTCTTCGACTTCTCCGGCGGGCGCGCGATCTTCCAGGGCACCAACGGCTCCGGCAAGTCCCGCACGCTGGAGCTGCTGCTGCCGCTGTGCCTCGACGGCGACCTGCGCTACCTGGGCTCCAAGGGCGCGGGCACGGTGTCCATCCGCCGTCTCATGCTCGACGACTACGACGGCGGCCCGAACCGCATCGGCTACGCCTGGATCGAGCTGCACCGGCACACCGCCACCGGCGCCGACGAGTACCTGACCTGCGGCATCGGCGTGAAGGCGTCGGCCACCTCCCAGCAGATCAGCGACTCGTGGCGGTTCGTCACCCCCACCCGGGTCGGCACGCACTTCCAGCTCGCCTCCGCCGACCGCGTCCCGCTCGGCCCCGCCGCGCTGCGCGAGGTGCTCGGCGCGGACCGGGTCTACGACGAGGCCGCGTTCCGCGCCAAGGTCGCCGAGACGGTCTACGGCGTCCCCGGTGGCCGCTACGGCGACCTGCTGCACCTGCAGCGCACCCTGCGCAACCCGGACATCGGCCTCAAGGTCCAAGATGGACAGTTGGAGCAGATCCTCACCGACGCCCTGCCGCCGCTGGACGCGGGCGTGGTGGAACAGCTGGCCACCTCGTTCGAGGACCTGGAGTCGATCCGGGAGAACATCGGCAGGCTCAGCTCCGCCGACACCGCGATGACCGCGTTCCTGTCCGGCTACTCCGGCTACGCGCTCGGCGCGCTGCACGCGGCGGGCGGCAAGGCCCAGGCGGCGGGCCGCGCGCTGGACAACGCGCACGCCGAGATCCGCAAGCTGGAGACCAAGCTGGTCGCCGACGCCGACCGGCACGCCGAGGCCGAGGAGCGGGTGCGGGCGCTGGAGGAGCGCGACGCCGAGCTGGAGACCGGCATCGACTCGCTCAAGTCGCTGCCCGCCTACCAGGGCCTGCGCGACCTGCGCGACCGGGAGAAGCTGGTCGAGCAGTCCCGCGAGGCGGCGAGCACCGCGCTGGACAACGCCGGTGTGCAGCGCAACCACGCCGACCGCGCGGTGGAGACGGTGCTGACCGTGCTGCGCCGCCTGGGTGGCGACCTCGAGGACGCGACCGAACTCGCCCTGTCCACTTCGGACGCCGTGACCGCCGCCGGGCTGGACCCGGCGCTGTGCCCGCGGGTCCCGGAGGCGCCGAGGCCGGAGGCGGGCGCGGTGACCGACCGGGTCCGCGCCAAGCCGGACCCGGAGGCGGAACCGCTGACCATCCAGCGCCGCACGCCCCCGCCGGTCGCCCCGGACGAGCTGGCGTCCGCGCTGTCGGACGCCGCGGGCCGGGCCGGTGACCTGGCGGGCGTGGTGGCCCGCCGGGCCGCGCTGGCCATGTCCCTGCACGACCGGGCGCTGTCCCTCGACGCCGACCGGCAGGAGCTGGACAAGCTCCAGGCCAAGGCGCGCGACGCGCAGCTGGCCGCGACCGAGGCCGCCGGTCACCGCAACGAGGCCCGGCAGCGCTTCGGCGTGGCCGCCGAGGTGTGGTGCGAGCGCGCTACGGCGTGGGCGTCGAACGGTCCGTTCGCCGACCACGAGCACGCCCGACCGCCGCGGCCCCCGGCCGTGGACGCGGTCCTGGCCCGCCCGGACTCGACCCGCGAGGCCCGGGACGCGGCCCGGCAGTGGGCGGCCCCGCACCTGACCGGCCTGCGCCAGCAGGTGGTGTCGGCGCGGCAGGCCGTGGACGAGCTGGTGCGGCGCACCAAGGACGCCGAGGCCCGGCTGATCGAGCTGCGCAAGGGCGTCGACGCGGCCCCGCCCGGCCTGCCCGACCGGGGCGACGGCGTCCCGTTCTACCGCCTGGTCGACTTCGCCCCCGACCTCGACGCGGAAACCCGCGCGGGGCTGGAGGCCGCGTTGCAGGACAGCGGCCTGCTGACCGCGTGGGTGCTGCCCGACGGCGGTCTCGGCGAGCCGGGGCTCGCCGGTGTCCTGGCCACTGTGGACGGTCCGGCGCCGAGCCCGTTGACCGCCGCGCTGGTGCCCGCGGTCGAGCCGGGCGACCCGGTGCCGGCCGGTGTCGTGGCCGCGCTGCTGGCGGCGGTGTCCTACGACGCGGAGTACCCGGGGCTGGCCGTGTGGCCGACGGGGCGTTGGCGGGCGGGTGTGATGCGGGGTTCGGCGGCCAAGCCGGACGCGGAGTTCGTCGGCGCGGGGGCCCGCGCGGCGGCCAGGAACCGGGCGATCGAGGAGCTGGCGGCCGGGCTGGAGGTCTTGCACACCGAGCTGGCCGAGGCCGAGACCCGGCTGCGCGACCGGTCCGCGACGGTGGAGGTCTGGGACCGCCACCTCGACGCGTTCCCCGACGACCGCGAGCTGATCGCCGCCCGCGTGACCGCCGAGCAGGCCGTGCGCCAGACCGACGACCTCACCGGCAAGGCCGAGCGGTGGCGCACCGAGCACGTCACCGCCGACGGCCGCACCCGCGCGATGGAGACCGAACTGGCCCAGGACGCGGCGGCGGCCGGGCTGTCGGCGGACACCGAGGCGCTGCGGCACGCCCAGCGCGCGGCGGGTCAGGCGCGCGGGTCCGCGGAGGCGCTGCGCGACGCGTTGGCGAAGCGGGCCGTCGGCACGATCCGCGACCTCGTCGAGGCGCTGCACGACCACAACGCCGCCGTCGACGACCGCGACACCGCCGAGCGCGTCGCCGACGAGAAGTGCCTGGCCTTCCACCGCGAGGCCACGGCGCTGGCCGAGCTGACCTCGGCGGTCGGCGGGGCGGCCGAGCAGGTCGCGCACCAGCTCACCGACCTGGAGCGGCAGCGCCGCGAGGCCCGGCAGGCGCTGCCGGAGTCCCGGCGCGCGGCGGGCGAGCTGTCCAACCAGGTCGTGAAGACGCAGACCCTGCTCGACACGAGGTCGGCGGAGATCGACGGCAGGCGCACGGCGGCTTCCGCTGCGGCGCAATCGTTTGCGGACGCGTTGGCCGCGCCGGGCGTGTGGTCCGCCGCGATCAGCGAGGACCGCCCGGGCGACGACGCCGACGCGTGGGCGCTGCTGGAGGCGGCGGTCGCGGAGAGCAAGCGGCTGCCGAGCGAGGAGAACGTCCTCACCAAGCTCCAGGCGTTGCAGGCGGCCCTGGCCGGTACGCACAACGTGCTGCCGGAGCGGCACGCGGGAATCCTGACCGTCGTCGTGTCGGCCGAGGAGGGCCCGGCCCCGGTGGCGGTCGCCGCGCGCCGGGTGGCGGAGCGGCTGTCCGAGCGGCGCGGGTTCCTCACGGAGCAGTACCAGGGGATCTTCGCGCTGCACCTGGTGCGCGAGCTGGCGGAGCGGCTGTCGGCGCAGATCGCCGTCGCCGAGGACCTGACCAGGCGGATGAACGACGTGCTGGACACCGCCCGGTCCAGCCAGGGCGTGCACGTGCGGCTGGAGTGGCAACCCGCCGCCTGGCTGGACGAGTCGACGCTGGAGGCCCTGCGGCTGCTGCGGATCCCGTTCGCGCAGCGGACCGAGGAGCAGGACACCCGGTTGCAGCAGGTGTTCACCGAGCGGATCGAGTCCGAACGCGACAGTGCCAGCGGTGGCTACACCGAGATCCTGGCCCGCGCCCTGGACTACCGCGGCTGGTTCGCCTTCACCGTCCGGGTCCGCGACACGGGCCCCGACGGCAAGCCCCGCTCCCGCAGGCTGCGCCAGCTGTCGTCCGGCGAGACCCGCCTCATCTCGTACGTCACCCTCTTCGCCGCGGCCGCCGCCTTCTACGGCGCCATCTCCGCGGGCTTGGCCGCGTCCATGTCCCCGCTCCGCCTGGTCCTCCTGGACGAGGCATTCGAGCGACTCGACGACCCGACCATCGCCCGCATGCTGGAACTCCTGGTCGACCTGGACATGGACTGGATCATCACCTGGCCCAGCGGCTGGGGCGTCTCGGACCGCATCCCCCGCATGCACATCTACGACGTCCTGCGCCCCAAATCCGGCCACGGCGTCGCCTGCACCCACACCACCTGGGACGGCGCGGACCTGGAACGGGACGACCCGTGACGGATCCCCTGGTCGAGTTCGGGCGCCCGGAGTACGAGGTCCTCTGGCGCCAGGCCCGCACCGCCGTCGCGCGCGGTCAGGTCAAGCTGGGTTACAAGGCCCCCACCCCTTCGGCCGCCGCAGCCGTCTCCACCCTGCTCGACGTCGAAGTCACCGCAGGCGTCGGCCGCACCATCGCCGTCACCGACCTGGACGCCCGCCTGCACACCTTCGGCACCACCCTGAACACAGTCCTATCCACCCTCTTCGGCGACGCCGCGGCAACTCTCGCCCCCGTCGCCCCGCACCAGGCCGACGACATCCTCTTAAGGGCCCTGGTCTCCGCGGGCCTAGACGTCCCTTGGGCCCCTCAATGGGCCGACCAAGCCCGCCGCTACGCCAAGATCCCCGCCGAGCACCTGTCGACCATGGCCACCCAGGCCGCCGCCGTCCTGGCCCGGCTCAACCTCGCCACCACTCCACCCGCCACCTGGCAGGTCCGAACCGACCTCAACCCGGCCCTGACCCGAGGCAACCGCCTGACCGCCCTGGTCCTGCGCGGCGCGGCCCTGGCCCACAACACCCCACTCCCCCGAACACCGGCCGACGAACGTCGCCTGTGGGAACGCTGCGGAGTCCTCCCCGACGCCGTGTCGACGACCGTCCTCAGCTGGAACTTCCCCGGCTGCGAGGCTCGCACGTCCCAGGGCCTCCCCACCCACCTCACCATCCGAGACCGCGTCCCCCCACTTCCGGGCGTCTCGATCTGCGCCAGCCCCACCACCCTCGACGCCGCCATCGCCGCAGGCGTGACCCACCCCCTGCTCTGCGTCTCGGGTCACCTGAACCCGGTGGCCCGCCACATCCTCGCGGCCCTGAGGACCCCCCGAATCCACACCGACTTCGACCCCCACGGCCTCCTCATCGCCACCCAGGCCCACAGCCTCGGCGCCACCCCCTGGCGCCTAACAGCCAACGACTACCGCGACGCCCTAACCACGGCCCGCACCAACACCTGGGACCTCCCACCCCTGGACGCGGCACCCCCGAACACCCCCTGGGACCCGACCCTCCCCGAGGCCATGCGCGCCGGCTGGTCCATCCCGGAGGAGTTCACCATCCCCACCCTCCTCACCGACCTGACCTAACCCACCCCTCCCCCCGCGCTTCCCCTCCACCTCAACCCAAAGCCCGCGCCGCCGGTGCCCGACGCGTCCATGCCGAACATCCCGGCCGCCAGGTGGGGTCGTGCCACCGGACGCGCCCGTGCGACCCGGCATCGGCCAGCCGGGCGCACCCGTGCCGCCACCCGCCCTCCTTTTCACTCCCCTCCCCCCAACACAAAGCCCCACCCACCCGGGGGCAGGCCCCGCCTTGAGCCTATCGCCGCAGATCAGAGCCCCGGAAGCCCCGACCCGGCCACTGTGGACAAACGCGATTCATGTGGACAGCTCAAACACAATTCGCCTCAGCGGGAAGCGCCAACGAGTCGCAGAGCGGCCGTGGCGCGGCCACTCCGCCAAGCAGGCGGATCCCTGCCAGGTAGGTCGTTCTACCAAGCGGCCGGTGATCTCCAGGACCCTCAGCAAGGAACTGCCGCGCCAGCCGCACTTCCCAGCCAGCCCTTGATTTCAGCGTCTCAAGGTCGACGACAGGCAGAGCACCCACGACCCGCGCCATCACGCAACAGCGGGCCCACCCTCACGCGAACCCGGCCAACACCTCGCACACAATCCCCCGCATAGCCGCCTCCGCTCGCCCCGCGTCCCCCGCCACCACCGCCTCCGCCACCTCCACATGCAGCCGCACCGCCTCGGGCTTGGGGGACATCGGCATCCGCCCCTGCCGGGTCCGGCCGGTCAACACCTCCCCCACCACCTCCCCCAGGTGCGCGAACATCTCGTTCCCCGACGCCACCAGCAGCAGCCGGTGGAACTCGATGTCGAAGTCCAGGAACGCGTCCAGGTCATCCGTCGACGACCGCAGCCGAACGGCCAGCGACGTCAGCCGTCCCGCCTGTTCCGCCGACACCCGCACCGCCGCCAGCGCCGCGGCCGCGGGCTCGACGGCCGCGCGCAGCTCGGTCAGCGACCGGAATTGCCGTTCCCGGTCCACCCCCGCCAGCCGCCAGCGGATGACGCGCGGGTCGTAGAGGTTCCACGCCGCCTCCGGCAGCACCACGATCCCCACCCGGCGGCGGCCGACGACCAGGTGCATCGCCTCCAGCACGCGCAGCGCCTCGCGCACGACCGTGCGGGAGACGCGGAAGCGGGTTTCCAACTCCTCCGTGCGTAGCACCGTGCCGACGGGGTACTCGCCGGTCACGATCGCCGGGCCGAGGGTGTCGAGCACTTGGCCCGGGAGTCCTGAGGTCACCACCTCAGTGTGTCACTCATATGACCAGTGCGTCTCAGACTCTTGAATAAGTACTACTTTTGAGCTTCACTGGGTCGATGGACACAGTGGTCGTCGTGATGGGTGTGTCGGGCTCGGGGAAGACCACCCTGGCCGCGGGCGTCGCCGGGGCCCTCGGTGTCCCGCTCGCCGAGGCCGACGAGTTCCACAGCGCGGCCAACATCGCCAAGATGCGGTCCGGCACACCGCTCACCGACGAGGACCGCTGGCCGTGGCTGCGCGCCATCGGCGACTGGATCCGGGACCGGGCCGCGACCGGCGGCGGCGTGGTGACCTGCTCCGCGCTCAAGCGCGCCTACCGCGACCTGCTGCGCGAGTCGTCGCCCCACGTCTTCTTCGTCGAACTCGACGCGCCCCGGGCCCTGCTGGCCGACCGCATGGCCAACCGCAGCGGCCACTTCATGCCCGCGTCCCTTTTGGACTCCCAGCTGGCCGTCCTCGAGCCGCTGGACCCCGCCGAGCCCGGTGTCCGGCTCGACGCCACCGCCACCCCGGCCGACCTCGTCGAGGCCGCGCTGCGGGCCGTCCCCACCGGAGGCAACCCGTGATCACCGCAGCGGCCTGGACCGGGCACGACGCCCGGCTGATCGGCGCGGCCGTGCTCGGCATCGCGCTGATCGTCGTGCTCATCACCAAGCTGAGGCTGCACCCGTTCCTGGCGCTGGTGCTGGGTTCCGGGCTGCTCGGGCTGGTGGCCGGGATGCCGGTGGCCAAGCTCGTCGAGAGCTTCACCAAGGGCGTCGGCTCGACGGTCGCGGGTGTCGGCGTGCTCATCGCGCTCGGCTCGATCCTGGGCAAGTTGCTCGCCGACTCCGGTGGCGCCGACCAGATCGTCGACACCATCCTCGGCCGCGCGTCCGGGCGGCGGCTGCCGTGGGCGATGGCGCTGGTGGCGGCGCTGATCGGCCTACCGATGTTCTTCGAGATCGGCTTGGTCATGCTGATCCCGGTCGTCCTGCTGGTGGCCCGGCGCAGCGGTCAGCCGGTGATGCTGCTGGCCATCCCGGCGCTGGCGGGCCTCTCGGTGCTGCACGGCCTGGTGCCGCCGCACCCCGGCCCCCTGGTCGCGGTCGACGCGCTGCACGCCAACCTGGGCCTGACGCTCGGGCTGGGTGTGCTGGTCGCCATCCCGACGGTGATCATCGCGGGTCCCCTGTTCGCCCGCTACGCCGCGCGGTGGGCGCCGGTCTCGCTGCCGGAGGAGCCGGAGCAGGAAGCGCGCGCGGAACGGCGTCCCAGCTTCGCGGCGACCCTGACCACCGTGCTGCTGCCGGTCGTGCTGATGCTCGGCAAGGCGCTGGCGGAGATCCTGCTCCCCGAGGACAACCCGGTCCGGCACGTGCTCGACTTCCTCGGCACCCCGCTGGTCGCGCTGCTGCTGGCGGTCCTGGTCGGCATGGTCGCCCTCGGCCGCGGCCTGGGCCGCGACGGCCTGTCGAAGTCGGTTTCGGACTCCCTGCCGCCGATCGCGGGCGTGCTGCTCATCGTCGGCGCGGGCGGCGGGTTCAAGCAGACGCTGGTCGACGCGGGCATCGGTGACGTGATCACCGGTCTGGCCAAGGACGCCGACTTCTCCCCGCTGCTGCTGGGCTGGCTGATCGCCGTCGCGATCCGCCTGGCCACCGGCTCGGCCACGGTCGCCACCATCTCGGCGGCGGGCATCATCGCCCCCTTGGCCGCGGACATGGCACCGACCCAGGCCGCGCTGCTGGCCCTGGCCGTCGGCGCGGGTTCGCTGTTCTTCTCGCACGTGAACGACGCGGGCTTCTGGCTGGTCAAGGAGTCCTTCGGCCTGTCGGTCGGGCAGACGGTGAAGACCTGGTCGATCATGGAGACGATCATCTCGGTCGTCGCCATCGCGCTGATCTACCCGCTCAGCCTGCTGCTCTAGCTGTACTGACCTGATCTGGAAGAACGCTTGCGCTCGTCGCCGGAACGCGATCGCGGAGTCCTTGGTCTCCTCGGAGAGGATCTCGGTGTAGGCGAGTCGGGAGTGGTCGTCCACCGCGTTGTGCGGGAAGCCATAGCCGATCTGCGGGTTGCGGTAGGCGTTGCGCTTGGCGGTGGGGGTGCGTTGGCTGTCGCGTCCGCCGACCTGACGTTGCGCCGCCCGCCGCAGCGGCAAGCCCTCCCGCACACCAAGATCATCCGATCACCTGTCGCCCCGTACCCAACCTCAGTGGTCAGTACAGCTAGCCCAGCTCTCGATCATCTGGCGGGCGATCGAGGTCTGCCCGGACAGCACCAGGTCGTCCAGCACACCACCGGCGTCGAGGGTGGCGCGCACCTGTTCCCGGGACACCCAGCGGGCCTCCTCGATCTCCCCCTCCGCCAAGGCGAACGGCAGCGCGCGGTCGGCGCGGGCGGTGAAGCCGAGCATGATCGACCGGGGGAACGGCCACGGCTGGCTGCCGAGGTAGCGGATGTCCCGCACGCGCAGCCCGACCTCTTCGAGGATCTCCCGCCGCACGCAGGCCTCAAGGGACTCACCGGTCTCGACGAACCCGGCCAGGACGGAGAACCGCCCCTCGGGCCAGTTCGCGCCACGGGCCAGGAGCACCTGCTCGCCGTTGACCCCGACGCCGTCGTGCACCAGGCAGATGACGGCGGGGTCGGTGCGCGGGTACTCCTCCCGCCCGCACCCGGTGCAGCGCGACGCCCACCCGGCGGCCACGACCTCCACGGCAGACCCGCACTTGGCGCAGAAGCCCGCGCGGGCGTGCCAGTTGGCCAGTCCGACGGCGGTGGTGAAAAGGCCGGCGTCCACATCGTTGAGCTGGGCCCCGATCGTGCGCAGGTCCTGCCACCGCACCCCGTCGGCGTCCTCGGCACCGATCCACAACCCCCAGCTACCGGGCGGGGGATCCACCGGGCGCAGGTCGGCGTCGGTGTGGAGCGACCAGTACGCGGCGTCCCCGAGCTGCCCGAGGAGTCGGGCGTCCGGGGGGCGGGAGTCGCTGACGGCCGTGGCGGGCCGCAGCGCGAGCGCGGTGTCGCCGGGGAGCAGCGGGACCCGGCCCTTCTTGTCGACCAACAGCACCTGGCCGACCTTCCACAACTGGTCCAGCCGCCCCTCGTCCTTGCGGGCAGCCTCGTCCCGGTCCACGGCGGACCTGGACAGAGTCGGCAAACCGGACAGCTGGAACGGCAGTGGCTGGGTCATGCCCCCATCCTCTACCAACCGACCCGGGACAGCCTGTGTCTTTCCCCTCCGCTTACCGCCACCCGCGTCCACGCCCCGGCCGAGCCCGCGCACCCGCTCACGACCATGCCGGATCAGCATGTCTTGCCCGCAGACACATGCCGCGCCCTCGCCCCCATGCGCTACCCGCATTCCCAGCGAGCCAAGGTCCACAGCGAGCCTGTGCCCACAGCAAGACCCGCGCCCGCTGGCCCGGGCCGGTGTCCACACCGAGCCCCGAGTTGTCCACAGGCTTGATCGTCTTCGGCCGGGACTGTCGGTCCCGGCCGGTAGAATGGATACCGGGGGCCGGAGGCGTGCCGCCTCAGGAAACCGCCTCCGGACCGATGTTCCACGTGTTGCACTGGTAGGTCAGGTTCTTGGTGTAGCCCTGCTCCTGCCACCCGCCGTTGTGGTCCGGGCTGCCGTGGTCCCGGGGGACGCCTTCCTGCCAGTCGCCGCGGTGGTAGCCGTCCTGGATCGCCACGTCGACGAGGCCCTTGTTGATCGAGCCGCCGCCGCGCGCGCCCGCGGCGAGCCACATCCCGCCGAAGCAGGAAGCCTGGAGTTCGCTGCGGCGGGACAGTTCCAGGCCTGCCGCGGTCTGGTCCCCCGCCTCGTAGCGGGCGTTCCAGTAGGCTTCGGTGACCCCCGACATGGCTTGGATGTGGTGGCCGAACTCGTGGGCGAACAGCGCCAGGTAGTTGCCGACCCCGTAGCCCTCGTCGGCCTGCAACCCCTCGTACGGCATGTACAGCGTGTTGTTCTGCGAGCAGTAGAACGCCGCCACGACGCCGTCGCTCTCGCTACCGCACGGGCTGCTCCACTGCTTGCCCGTCGGCGATTCCAACTTGGGCGAGATGTACGGCAGGTTGGCGCGTTGCATGACCGGCGCCCACGCCTTGTCGAAACACGGGATGGCCGCCGCGAAGAAGGCGTGCGCGCTGGACGGGTCGTTGCGCCACGCGGGCAGGTTGCAGGTGACCGTTGTGGTGCTGTTGTTGCCCATGAACAACGGGTTGTTCACAGTGGCGTACACCGGCTGCGGCCTCGACGCCGTCGCAGTGGTCCGCGGAGCCGTCGTAGTAGTGGCCTGACGCGTCCCCGTAGTGGTGGTGGACGTGCTCGCACGCGGCGCGGTAGTCGTGGTGACGACAACCGTTGTGGTCGTCGTAGTGGTGGTGCTCGGCGGGGTGTACGAGGTGCTGGGAGCGCTATAGCCGACGTCATGGGAACGCTTGGGCTTGTGTAAGAGCACATTCAGGCTCACAACGCCCGTGGCCGCCAAGAGAATCACCGACAACGTGATCGCGACGATCATCCCCGTATTGGACTTCGGCCGCATCGGCGGCGCCCACACCGGCGCGTAGCCCGGCGGCGGCCCGTACTGCCCGTACTGCCGGGGGTGCTGCGCGGACCCGAAGTACATCCCTTGTGGACCGTACGGACCGGGCGCGGGCGGCAGCGGCTGGGCCATCGGCGGGGGTGCCACCGGCATCGGCGGTGGATACGGACCGTGTCCGTACCACGGACCCATCGGCGGCTGGTTCATCGTTCCCCCGGATTCCCCTCAACCGATTTGGCCGGACCGGCGGTGAGCATAGGCGCGCTCGACTATCGTTCGCTGCCGTGTTGACGAATTGGGGGGTCACCGCCGCGGCGCTGGTGGCGGGCATCACGTTCGGCGCGGCGCAGCCGTCGTTCCCGTCGCTGCCGCCGAACCCGCCGACCATCGATTTCCCGGTCCCCACGCAGACCGGGACCGGTGTGCCGCCGACGTTCAAGCCGATACCGGCGCCGGGTTCGACGAACCCGCGGCCGTCCGGCGTGGTGCCCACCCCGGTGCTGCCGCGCAGCGTCAACGTGCAGCTCAAGGTGGAGCGCGACGGCAGCCTCACGGTGCAGGAGCAGGTCATCGTGCAGGCCCGGCAGCGGATGAAGCGGACCGCGCCGCTGCGCATCGGCGACCGGGTGTTCACCGTGCGCGACGCGACCGTGCAGGGCAACGGGACAACCGCGATCACCCCGGACACCTTCACCATCGACCTCGGCGAGGGCGCGTCGACCGTGCGGTACACCGTGGACGGCGCCATCGCCGACCTCGGCGACCGCCTCCAGTTCCGCTGGCCGGTGGCCAGCGGCTGGGACAGCGTGCTGGTGCTGGTGCGCGCCTCCCTGCTGACCCCGAAGCCCGGCCGCGACTTCGTCTGCCTGGCGGGCCCCGCGGGCACCGAGCAGCCCTGCCAGTCCGCGGTCACCGACTCCGGCGGCATCCTCCGCGTCCGGCAGGGGAACCTGGCGGTCGGCGGCCGGATCGACCTCTCCGCCAATCTCGATTCCGGGATGGTGCCGGTCAACGCCAGGTTCGAGCGTTCGGAGAACGACGCCTTCGCGTTGACACCGCTCGGCGGTGGCGGTCTCGGCTTGGTGGCTCTGCTGTTGCTCGGCGGGTTCGCCGCGTTGTGGACGGCCCGTGGGCGTGACGCGAAGGCATTGGTGGCCGAGGTGCCGTCCGTGGACCTCTTAGCCACCAACGCCGGTCAGGTCTCCTTCGCCTCCCCCGACGGTGTGCTCCCCGGACAGGCCGGAACGGTTGTCGACGAGCGGGTGGACGCGCGGGACCTCAGCGCCACCGTGGTCGACCTCGCGGTGCGCAACTACCTGTGGATCACCGAGGCGGGTAGCGACTGGCAGATCGTCCGACGCAACCCGGCCGACGACTCCCTGACCGCGTACGAACTCGCGGTCTACGACGCCCTCTTACCCAACGGCGCCGGCTCCGTCACCCTGTCCTCGCTCCGCTCCACCCCACCGGACCTGTCCAAGGCGCGTAGTGCGCTCTACGCGGACGCGGTCTCCCGCAACTGGTTCAGCCGTCACCCCCAAGGCATCGGACGTCTGGGAATCGCGGGCATCGCGCTCCTCGTCGTCGGTATCGCGGGCACCGTCCTCTTGGCGCTCAACGACGGTTCCGCACTTCTCGGTATCGCGGTCGGTATCGCCGGTCTCGGCCTCTTGCTCGGTTCCCGTTTCGTGCCCGCACGGACCAAACGCGGCAGCGTGCTCGTGCAGCAGGTGCGCGGTGTCTTGGCCTTCCTGCAGAAGGCACGCGCGGACGACGTCCCCTCCTCCGACCGCGAAATGGTCTTCTCCCGGTCCCTGCCCTACGCGGTCGCGTTGGGGGAGACCGAGGCGTGGTTGACCCGTTTCGGCGCTCTAGACCCATCGGCCGATGGCACACCCGGTCTCTACTGGTACGCCACCCAGGACCCCACCGCCGACCTGCAGCGGTTCACCGCCCAGTTCCAGACCTTCCTGGCGACCCTCGACGACATCCTCGGCAAACACTGAGAGTAGCTACAACAACGCGACTTGATCTGCGTAAACCCCCACAAGGGGGTCGCTGGCGCGCCCTAAAACACTCGGTGTACCTTTCGCCCACTCTGTCTACCCTCGATCGGGTGTCTCGGGAGGTCACACGGTGTCCATCGTGCACAGACTGGCGGCTGGCGCCGCCGCGAGCGTCGCCCTCGTGGCGCTGGCCGTCCCCGCGCTCGCCCAGGCAGACCCGGAGTACCCGGTCGAGGTCGGCCAGCCGACGCTCGCCACGGCGGTCAGCGTGTGCGACGGCGGCAAGAGCGGCGTCGAGGTGATCCTCGACGACCGCGACGAGCCCTACACCGTCAGGCTGACCGGGTCCGCCTTACCGGCGCAGAAGTCGACCTACGACGACGAGCACGGGGTCAACCGCGTGCTGTTCACCCCCGTCCCGGTCGGCTCGTACACCGTGGAGATCGAGGGCGCGGACGAGAAGTCCGACGGTCTCCCCGTGACGGTGAAGCCGTGCAAGGACCTCGACCCCGCCAAGGGCGAGTTGAACGTCAGCGTGGCCTGCCGCGGCGGCTGGGGCGTGGCCACCTTCGAGATCGCCAACCCGGCGACCGGCGACGTGCGCAACTACACGCTGCAGATCAACAACCCGTACGCCTACAACGTCGAGGTCGCGGCCGGGGTCTTCCTGAGCATCACCGACAACCTCTACGACGACGGCGAGTACGTGGCCACCCTGCGCGGCGACGGCTTCGAGACGCCGCTGGTCCGCAAGTTCACCGTCAAGTGCGCCTCGGACAAGGCCCCCGGCGTCGGCACCTACGCGCTCTGCGACAGCAAGCCGGACGTGACGAGCCCGGCGCAGCTGTGGGTCGAGCTCGACAACCCGAACCGCGCGGCCGTCGAGTACTCCGTCACCGCGAACTCGTTGACCAAGAAGGTGTCCGTGCCCGGCGCCTCGCACGGCAACGTCAACCTCGGCGGGATCCCGGCGGGCGACTACCCGGTTGTCGTCAAGGGGTCCGACGGCACGGAAGCCGTTACCGGCGTGTCGGTGGACCACTGCGCCGACGTGAAGGTCGACCGCGACGGCCTCCAGGTCGCCACCCGGTGCGTGGACGACGCTTCCGTGGTGACCGTGCGCTTCTACGCCGTCGGCCCCTACCCGTCCGAGCGCAAGTTCAGCATCGAGGGCACCCCGCGCTTCGACGCCACCGTCCGCTTCGACGGTGACGGCGTCTACCGGTGGACGCGCCACGTCGGACTCTTCGAGGACGGCGTCTACACCGCGCACCTGACCGGCGGCGGCCTCGACACCACGGAGAAGTTCACCGTGGACTGTGCAAAGGACACCCCGCAGCCGACCACCACGGTGTCCACCCCGGACACCACTACGACCCCCAAGCCGACGGAGCCGTCGCAGCCGCAGGAATCGACCCCGGCCGTCACCACCTCGGCCGCGCCGGTGCCCCCGGGCGACGGCGGCACGTCCCCGGACGGCGGGCTCCCGGTCACCGGTGTCGCCGTCGGCGGCATGGTGCTCCTCGGCCTGGCCGCGCTCGGCGGCGGCACCGCGCTGCTGATCGTCGTGCGGCGCAGGCGGGCGGCCGGACAGGGCTAACCGGTCCGGGGTATCGGTCCGGGGTCGGCAAAACCGGCACACCGAGTTATCCACAGGCGGGCACCGCTTGGTGTCCGCCTGTGGCGCGTCTCCCGTAGGCTCCGGGGTGTGACCGTCTCCCAGCCGCACAGGTACACCCTCGCCAACGGCCTGCGGGTCGTCCTGGCACCGGACGACACGTCGCCGGTCGTCGGCGTCAGCGTGCACTACGACGTGGGCTTCCGCTCCGAGCCCGAGGGTCGGACCGGGTTCGCGCACCTGTTCGAGCACCTGATGTTCCAGGGCAGCGAGAGCCTCGAGAAGCTGGCGCACTTCCGCCACGTCCAGTCCTCCGGCGGCACGTTCAACGGCTCCACCCACCCGGACTACACGGATTACTTCGAAGTCCTGCCCAGCGCCGCGCTGGAACGGGCGCTGTTCCTGGAAGCCGACCGGATGCGCGCGCCGAAGCTCACCGAGGAGAACCTGCGCAACCAGATCGACGTGGTGAAGGAGGAGATCCGGCTCAACGTGCTCAACCGCCCGTACGGCGGGTTCCCCTGGATCCTGCTGCCGCCGGTCCTGTTCGACACCTTCCCCAACGCGCACAACGGCTACGGCGGCTTCGAGGACCTGGAGCAGGCGACGGTCGCCGACTGCGCGGCGTTCTTCGACACCTACTACGCCCCGGCCAACGCGGTGCTCACCGTCGCGGGCGACTTCACGATCGACGGCGCCAAGGCGCTCATCGAGAAGCACTTCGGTGACGTGCCCGCCCGCCCGCGCCCGCAACGGCCGTCGTTCGCCGAGCCGCCGCCCGCCGCCGAGGTGCGCGCCGACCACCCGGACCCGCTGGCCCCGCTGCCCGCGGTCGCCATCGGCTACCGCATCCCGGACCCGGTCGACGAGTTGGACGCGTACCTGGCGTTCCTGGTGCTCGCGGGCGTGCTCACCGACGGCGACGGCTCCCGCCTGCAGCAGCGCCTGGTCTACGGCGAGCAGCTGGTCAGCGAGGTCAGCGCGGGCTGCGGCATGTTCGGCCCGTTCGAGGCGCGCGACCCGGACACGTTCACCATCTCCGCGATGTACTCGCCGGAGGTCGACCTGGACACGGTCCTCGCCGCGGTCGACTCCGAGCTGGAGAAGCTGGCCGCCACCCCACCCGACCCCGCCGAGCTGGCGAAGGTCACCGCGCGCTGGGCGGCGAGCCTGCACAAGGAGCACGACCGGATCGTCAGCCGAACCCTGGCGCTGGGCGCGTTCGAACTGCTCTACGGCAACCCGTCGCTGGTCTACGAGCTGCCGGAGAAGATCAAGGCCGTCACCCCCGACGCGGTGTCCGCCGCGGCCAAGACGCTGCGCCCGGACAGCCGGGCCATCCTCACCGTCACCCCGTCCGGCGGTGCGCGGTGAGCTACGAGTCGACAACCGAGAAGTCCGCAGGAGGAGACCAGTGAGCCGCACCGCCGAGGAGATCGGGCGCACCGAAACCGGTCCCCGCCCCCTCCCCGCGCTCGGCGAGCAGCGCGCGGCCACCAACCTGTCCTCTGTGGACACGGTGCTGCCCAACGGCCTGCGCGTGATCGCCGTGCACCAGCCCACCGTCCCGATGGTCGAGCTGCGGCTGCGCGTCCCCTTCGCGGGCGCGGAGGCCGCGCACGCGGCCACGGCCGAGGTGCTGGCCGCCACCATCCTCACCGGCACCGCCAAGCGCGACCGGGTGGGCGTCGACACCGAGTTGGCCCTGGTGGGCGGTGAGCTGTCGGCCGCGGTCGACCCGGAGCTGCTCTCCATCGGCGGCAACGCGCTGGCCACCGGCTTCGGCACGGTGCTGGCGGTGCTGGCGGACGCGCTGACCGGCGCGGTCCACGCCGACGACGAGGTCGCGGGCGAGAAGGCCAGACTGATCGAGCGGATCACGGTGGCCCGCTCGAAGCCCAACGTGATCGCCCGCCTGGCGCTGCAGCGCCACCGCTACGGCGACCACCCGATCACCCGGGAGATCCCGGAGGCAGCGGACGTGGCCGGGGTGACGGCCGCGGACGTGCGCGCCCTGCACGCGAAGGCCGTGCTGCCCCGGGGGTCGGTGCTGGTCGTGGTCGGCGACGTCGAGCCCGCCCGGGCCGTCGAGCAGGCGGCCGCGGCGCTCGCGGGCTGGGAGTCGGACCGGTCCGCCGCGGTGCTGCCCGCGCTGCCGCACCTGACCCCGGGCGACCTGCTGGTGGTCTCCCGGCCGGGCGCGGTCCAGTCGCAGATCCGGCTGACGGCCCAGTCCATCACCCGGACCGACCCCCGCTACCCGGCCCTGCAACTGGCCAACCTGGCCTTCGGCGGTTTCTTCTCCTCGCGGCTGGTGGAGAACATCCGGGAGGACAAGGGCTACACCTACCACGCCCGGTCCTACCCCGAGTTCACCCCGGACGGCGCCACCCTGCTGATCGACACCGACACGGCCAGCGACGTCACCGCCGCGGCCCTGCTGGAGATCAGGTACGAGCTGGGCAAGCTGGCCATCGGCGGGCTCACCGAGTCCGAAGTGGACACGGTGCGGCAGTACGCCATCGGCTCGCTGCTGACCAGCACCTCATCCCAGGGCGGCATCGCCTCCCAGCTGGCCTCCCTGGCCGTGCTGGGCCTGGGCCTGGACTGGCTGGTCGGCCACCCGGACCGCCTCAAAGCCGTCACGCCGGAGCAGGTTGCGGCAGCCGCCCAGGAGTTCTTCGCCCCGAACCGGTTCACCGGCGTGGTCGTCGGCGACGTCGAAATACTCGCCCCCCTCAAGCACCTCGGCGGCGTGACCTTCCCCGAGTAGCGGGTGTGCCGTGGGTGGGCCGCGCGCAGGCACCGCCCACCCACGGAACGCCCACTGCTCAGGCCACGCCCCTCGGCGCCTCGTCGTGGTCGGTCTGGCGTGAAGCCGCCATCTTCCTGGCCGCCCGCTCGTTCGTCGTCGCCCACGGCGGGTTCGCCAAACCGAGCGGGTCGGCGGCGAGTCCGGCTGCGGTCAGGTGGGTCTTCGCCGGACGGGTGGGAAGCAGAAGCCCGCGAGCCAGCCGCCGCCGACGCCTGCGAAGATCAGCAGGACCACGCCCACCGGTCGCAGGTCCACGGTTGCCCCGGCCGTCGCGTCGCCCAGGCGCACCACGTCACCGACGGCCACCCGGACGCGCTCACCGGCCTGGTGCCCGCAGGCGTCCAGTTCGGACACTCCGCCGGTCGGCAGGCGGACTCGTTCCGGGCCGCCCCCGGTGCACGCCGCGCCCGTCACCACCTCGGCTTCCACCACCGTGCCGGGGCTGCCGCCCGCCGACCAGTGGCCCAGCAACCCGAGCAGCGCGAACGCCAAGGCGACCACCACGCTGGCGGCCGCGGCCACCAGCAGTCGGGTCGTCGGGGAGCGCATCCCCGGATGGTCGCAGACCGCGCAAGGGGTCAGTCTTCGGCCGGGGTGACCTTGCGGATGTAGAGGAGGCGGTCACCGGACTCGATCGCGTCGGCCTCCGAGGAGTCGACCCGGTAGAGCTTCCCGGCGCGGACCAGGCCCAGCACGATGTCGGGCAGGTGCCGGGGCGAGCCACCGACCTCGGTCTGCTCGACCTCGCGTTCGGCGATGGCCAGGCCCTCGTCGGGCGTGATCAGGTCCTCGACCATGTCGACGACGGTCGGGGTGTGCGTGGCCATGCCGAGCAGCCTGCCCGCGGTCTCGCTCGACACCACGACCTGGTTGGCGCCGGACTGGCGCAGCAGGTGCACGTTCTCGGTCTCCCGCACGGCCGCCACGATCTGCGCGTTCGGCGCCATCTCGCGGGCGGTGAGGGTGATCAGCACCGCCGAGTCGTCGCGGCTGGCCGCGACCACGATCGACTTGGCCCGGGGCACGCCCGCGACCCGCAGCACGTCCGAGCGGGTGCCGGAGCCGTGCACCGTGACCAGGCCGAGCAGCGAGGCCGCGTCGAGCATGGCCTGGTCGGTGTCGACGACGACGATCCGGCTCGGCTCCACGCCGTCGGAGAGCACCGCGCTGACCGCGGACCGCCCCTTGGTGCCGTAGCCGACGACGACCACGTGGTCCCGCACCTTCGACCTCCACCTTTGGATCTTGAATGCCTGCCGGGAGCGCTCGGTCAGCACCGCCAGGGTGGTGCCGACCAGCACGATGAGGAAGAGGATGCGCAGCGGCGTGATCACCAGGATGTTGATCAGCCGCGCGGAGTCGCTGGCCGGGGTGATGTCGCCGTAGCCGGTGGTCGAGAGCGACACCGTGGCGTAGTAGATCGCGTCGAGGAACGAGATGCCGTCCTCGTTGACGTCGCGGTACCCGTCGCGGTCGAGGTAGACCAGCAGCACGGCCGCGAACAGCGCGAGCACCGCCCACACGATCCGCCGCAGGATCGAGGTGACCGGGGAGACGCTGCTCTCCGGCATCCGGATGATCCCGACCAGGTCGTGCTCGGCCCGCGCCGTCAGGTCGTCGGTCGCCCGTTTAGGCCTGATCACCACAACTCTCCCCCGACACGGTCCGGCTCACGTGCGGAAGGTTATCCGCCACCCCGCCCGCGCGCCCCACGGCTCGCCGTCAGCCACACGACCAGCGGCTTCACACCAGGTGACCGGTCAGCGGATCTCGGCCTGGCCGTCGACGGCCCGGATCTGCTCCACCAATTCCTCCGCCGCCGCCCGGCTCAGGCCGCTCGCCACCAGGATCGGGGGTTGGCTGTCGACCAGGTCCCTGGCCTCCTTCAGCCCGATGTCGCTGTGCTCCCGGATCACCTTGATGACGTTGATCCGGTACTCGCCGACCTTGGTGACCACCACGTCGAACTCGACCGGCCGGACGCCCGCGACCGTCGACAGGAAGACGTACCCGTCCAGTGCGCTGGGGTCGCGCTCCACCTCCGTGACGAGCCTGCGCACCATCGGGTCGTTGGCGGTCCCGGCGTCGACCTTGTCGAGTTCCGCGCCCTCCAGCAGCACCAGCCGGTCCTCGGCGAGCCGCCGGTAGAGCTTCGGGCGCTGGTACTGCACGACCAGCAGCGCCGCCAGCAGCTTGGCGTTGTAGGCCTGGTCGGCGAAGGTCTGCTTGGCCAGTTCGTGGTTGAGCACCAGGGAGTTGACGAACCGCTTGATGCGGCGGGGGTTGGTGCCCAGGCCCGCGACGATGTCCTCGGCGATGTCGTGCAGGCCATCGGGCAGCAGGGAGCGGACGAACTCGATCGTGGACCCGGTGGACACCGGCGGCAGGGTGAACGGCACCTGCACGATCTTGTCCAGGTACTGCTCGGCGATGTTGCGGTCGCTGTAGGTGGTGTTGATGCTGTTCTCCAGCGCCTCCCGGTCCACGCCGAGCACGTAGACGCAGCCGGGCATGTTGAGGAACAGCTTCAGCGCTTCCAGCGTCTTGAGGATCGATTTCGGCAGGCAGCGGTCCAGGTCGTCGATGAAGAAGACCAGCCGCACCTCGCCGTCGTTGGTGGCCGCGCGCATCAGCTTGGCGAAGCTCTCGCGCAGCTGGACCCGGCGCTCGCGGACCTCGAAGAGGCTTTCCTCGTACTCGGCCTTGTAGGCGTGGAAGTCGCTGAGTTCGTGGAACAGCGGTGCCGCCGTGATGACCGAGTCGGTGAGCGCGCTCGCGATGGCTGTGAGCAGCTCCTTGCCGCGCTTGCGGTCGACGACCTTGTCCACCATGGTGTGCAGCAGCGCCACGACCGGGTTGTCGTCGAACTGGTGGCGCCACGGGTCGAACCAGATGGTGGGGACCTTGTCGCCCTCCAGCTTCTTGCGGACCAGTTCCATCAGCGTGGTCTTGCCGGTGCCCCAGGAACCGTAGATGCCCACCACCAGCGGGGTCTCGCAGACCTGGACCGTGTTGGCCAGCGCGCGGGCGATCTTCTCGCGGTCGAGCAAGTCGTTCGGGGACGGTTCGTCGTTGCGGTACCCCGAGATGTCGCCGTTCGCCACTGGTGCCCTCCCCTGCTCCGGCCGCACGCCACTCTAGATCGCCCGGACCGGCAGGCCGTTACGTGGCGTGAGGGACCGAGCGCAGCAGGGCGCGCAGGCCGTCGGCGTCGAGCAGGTCGACCGGGCGCAGCGTCGTGTTGTGGCGGACGTAGTGGAACGCGGCCCGCACCTGGTCCAGCGGCACACCGGACAGGCTCGCCCACGCGAGCCGGTACGCGGCCAGCTGGACGCTGAGCGCGGGCAGGACGTCCGCCTCCGGCACCCGCCCGGTCTTCCAGTCGACGACGGTCCAGCCGCCGTCCGGGTCGAGGAACACCGCGTCCATCCGGCCCCGCACGCCGACGCCGTCGATCTCGGTGGAGAACGGGACCTCGACCTCGTGCGGGGTGCGGCCCGCCCAGTCGCTGCGCAGGAAGGCCACGCGCAGCACCTCGAGATCCGTGTCGGGGGCGGCCTCGTCGTCGGCCGCGCCGGGCAGCTCGTCGAGGTCGAGCAGGGCGCGGGAGCCGAAGCGGCGCTCCAGCCAGGCGTGGAAGGCGGTGCCGCGCCGGGCCACCGGGTTCGGCGGGTACGGCAGCGGCCTGCGCAGCTTGCGGGCCAACCGCTCCGGGTCGGCGGCCAGCTCCACGAGCTGGCTGACGGTGAGGTGGTCGGGCAGCGTGATCTCCTCGCGGTGCCCGGCGGCGGCGCGTTCGGCGAGCAGCACGTCGGTGTCGCGGACCCAGCCGTCGGCGTCGTCCGGGTCGTCGTCGAACTCGTGCCCGGCGCGCAGCGCGGCCAGCTCGGCGCGGACCATGGCGGCACCGGTGGCCACATCGGACCGCCTGCCGCGCAACGGGTCAGCGGGGAACTGCGCGGACTTCACCACCGCGGCCAACGGGTTCTCCGCGTCCTCCTCGGGTTCCTCGACCCACGTGTCGACGAGGTCCGGGTAGTCGGCGAGTTCGGTGAGGAAGTCCGACGGGCCGCGGGGTTTGCCGCCCGTGCGGGCCCACCAGTGGCCGGAGACCAGCAGCGACCGCTCGGAACGGGTCAGCGCGACGTAGAACAGCCGCCGCTCCTCCAGCAGGCCGCGGTCGGCGAACTCCTCGTTGTGGATCTTCAGCGCCTCCTCGACCTCCTTGCGGTTCGCCGCGCCCGCCAGGTTCAACCTCGGCAGGTCCGCGGCGTCACCGCGCAGGTCGGCGGGCAGCTCGGTGACCGTGCGCAGCCAGCTGCCGCCGCGCCTGCCACTGGGGAACACGTCCTGGACCAGGTGTGGGACGGCCACGACCTCCCACTCCAACCCCTTCGCCGAGTGCACGGTGACGATCTGCACCCGGTCCTCGGCGACCTCGACCTCGCCGGGTTCCAGCCCGTCCTCGGCGCTCTCGGCGGTGGCCAGGTAGTCGAGCAGGGCCGCGAGGCTGGCCGACGGGCTGGCCTGCGCGTAGTCGGCGACCACGTCGGCGAAGGCGTCGAGGTGGGCGCGGCCCGCGCCGCCCCGGCGCGCGGTGGCCTCGATGTCGAGCAGCATGGTCCGCTCGACGTCGGCGACCAGTTCCGGCAGCGGCTGGTCGAGCCTGCGGCGCAGCATGGTCAGCTCGTGCCCGAGGGCACGGACCCGCTGGTAGCCGGGTTCGGAGTAGGTCTCGCGCGGACCGGGGTCGTCGATCGCGTCGACCAGCCCGGCCTGCTCGGCACCCTCCCCGGGGACCAGGGCACCGGGTTCGGTCGCGTACGCACCGGCCAGAGCTCCCGCGCGCCGCCAGAGCGCGGCCAGGTCGGCGGCGCCGACGCGCCAACGGGACCCGGTGAGCAGCCGGGCGGCGGCGGTGCCCGCGAGCGGGTCGATCAGCACCCGCAGTGCGCTGACCAGGTCGCGCACCTCGGGTTCGTCGAGCAGGCCACCGAGGCCGACGACCTCGACGGGCAGTCCGCGTTCGCGCAGGGCGACGGCGAGGTCGGTCATGTCGGCGCGGCGCCGGACCAGGACCGCCGTGGTCGGCGGCTTCCCGTGTTCCTCGACGCCGGCGTACCAGCGTTTCGCGACCTGGTCGGCGATCCACCGCACCTCGGTGTCTACATCGGACAAAAGCGCGATCCGGATGTCGCCCGCAGGCGCGCCTTCGCGGGCGCGCAGCTCGTCGACCTCGAGTCCCTTGGAGCGCAGGGGGGCGGAGACGGCGTTGGCGAGGTCGAGCACCTCGGGCGGGTTGCGGAAGCTGGTGAGCAGGCCGTAGCGGGCGGCGGGGGCCTTGCGGCCGCGGTGCTTCTGCGGGAAGTCGGTGGTGAACCGGGGCAGGTTGGCCGCGCTGGCGCCGCGCCAGCCGTAGATGGCCTGGGCGGGGTCGCCGACGGCGGTGACCGGCATGGGGTCGGCGTCGGGGTACTCCAGGGAGCTGCCGAACAGGGAGCGCAGCAGCACGCGCTGCGAGTGGCCGGTGTCCTGGTACTCGTCGAGCAGCACGGCGCCGAACCGGTCGCGTTCCCCGCGCACGACCTCGGGGTGCCCGGCGGCCAGGCGCGCGGCGAGCGACATCTGGTCGCCGAAGTCCAGCGCGCCGTCCCGGCGCTTGCGGTCGGCGTAGGCGGCGACCAGCGGCAGCAGGGCCAGGCGGAAGCGCTGGGTGACGACGACCTTCCGCAGGTCCTGGCTGAGGTCCGCGCGCTGCCCCTTGGCCCGGGGCGCGTCCTCGATGGCGGCGGCGACGGCCAGGGCGTGCCGGGTCAGGTCTTCCGGGTCGACGAGGTGCTCGGCCAGTTCACCGGCGAGCGCGAGGACGTACTGGGTGACGGTGGCGGGGACGTAGTCGGTGTCGAGGTCCTGGCCCCAGGTGGCGACCACGCGGTGCGCGGTCTGCCAGGAGGCGGTCTCGGTGAGCAGCCGCGCGCCGGGCTCCACGGGGAGCCGGAGGCCGTGCTCGGCGACGAGCCTGCCCGCGTAGGCGTGGTAGGTGAGGATCGTCGGTTCCCCGGCGAACACGGCGGCCTTGCGCTCGCCGGTGGGGTCGAGCCGGTCGAGCAGCCGCGACCCGGCGAGCCTGCGCAGCCGGGCGCGCACCCGGTCGGCCAGCTGACGGGCGGCCTTGCGGGTGAACGTGAGCCCCAGCACCCGGTCCGGCGTGACCAACCCGTTGGCCACCAACCAGACCACGCGCCCGGCCATGGTCTCGGTCTTCCCGGCACCGGCCCCCGCCACCACCAGCGCGGGCTCCGGCGGCGCCGCGATGACCTCGGCCTGCTCCCGCGTCGGCGCGGGCAACCCGAGTTCCTCGGCGAGTTCCCTGGGGCTGACCAGCGCCAACCCGGGCAGCGGTAGACTCAAGGCGCGAGGCAGTCCAGGTCGAGGCGCAGCGGGCACGGGTCGGCGACCTCGAGGGTGCCGCCCACGACGTGCAGCGACTCCTTGTACCCACCCGCGACCAGCGTGTAAGCGGTCACGGTGACCGGCGGTTCCGGCTCGACGAGCCAGAAGTGCCGGATCCCGGCGCGCGCGTACTGCGCGGGCTTGCGGAGCCGGTCGATCCGCCGGGAACCGGGCGAGACGACCTCGACGACCAAGCGGACGTCCGCGGCGTTCACCAACGGCGAGCCGAGATCGATCCCGGCCGCGGTCACGGACAGATCCGGCACGCGCACGGTGGAACCCGGCAGCTCCACCCCGATCTCCAGGAACACCGCGAGATCAGCGGGGACCTGCGCTTCGACCCGGGCGAACAGCCTGCCGAGCACCCGCATGTGCAGGGGCGCGGGGGGTGGGCTCACGGAGAGGGCACCTTCGTCGAGTTCGTACCGGTGGCGTTCGTCGGGGCGCAGCGCCGTGAACTGGCGCACCGTGTAACGGCGCCCCGCGCGGTGGACCGGACTCGAACTCACGAGCGTCAATCTACCTCGCGAAAGGTCGGTTTTCCCGTTCTGCCCCTGTCGATCACCCGACTTCGGGACAGCGGCGGGAGCGCGGACCGCGGCGGCTCGGCGACCGGGTCCTTCGCCCCCGGCATCCTGTCGATGCGTCTTCATGAACGGCGAAGCTAGCGGGAAGCCGTCGGGAAATCACGCCAATCCGACCACCGATACCCGTTGCGGGGACGGGAAACGGGGAATCGCCTATTCGGTGACCTGTCGACCACTGGGATGCAGCGGGCAAGCCGTGCGGACTGGGCAACGGGGGCAATCCGGGTTCTCGTAGGCAGTGTATTCCGGACCCACCGTGGAGGCCGCCGCGTCCCGGACGATCTTGAGCCAGTGCTCGACGCCCTCGCCCTCGACCGGGGACTGGTTGCGTTCGGTGGCACCGGTCTTCTTGTTCGCCTTGGCCACGTACAGCAGGCGCGCGCCGCCGGGTTCCTTGCTGAGATCGGTGAACGCCCCGTAGGCCACCGCCAGCTGGTACACCGCCAGCTGCGGGTTTTCCTGCGCGTCATTCGCGCTGACGGGCGATTTCCCCGTCTTGATGTCAACGATTACCGGGCGGCCCTCGTTGTCCACTTCCAAACGGTCCACCCGACCGCTGACCGTGATCTGGCCCGGCAGTTCCACCCGCACTTCACGCTCGACCGCCACCTGGGTCAACTCGTTGCGGGTGGAGTGCATCCAGCTCAGGAAGGTGTCGACCATCGCGCGGACCCGCTGCTGTTCCCGGCGCGAGAACCAGGGGGCGCCCGCGTCGACCGCCGACCACGCCTTGTCCAGTTCGGCCATCAGCTCCGCGCGCGTGGCCCCCGAGGCCGCCGCCTGGGCCAGCGCGTGGACCAGGGTGCCCGTGATCGCCGCGAGCTGGGTCGGGTCCTGGCCGCCGTGGCGCTCCACCACCCAGCGCACCGGGCACTTGGCCAGGATTTCCACTGTGGACGGTGACACGCGCACCGGTTCGTCCGCCGCGCGCAGTGGCGCCACCGTGGACAGCTCCGGCAGGCCGTACCAGCCGTCCGGGTGCGCCCCGGGCACGCCCGCCGCCGCGAGCCGGGCCAGTTGGCGCGCGGCCAAGGCCCGGCGGTCCGGGTCGACCTCGTTGTCGCACACCACCTGCCGCAGTTCACCCACAAGGTCCGCGAGGATCAGTGCCCGCTCGGGCTCGGCCATCGGCACCGGGCTGTCGATGTCGGTGGTCTCGGCGCCCGCGAGTTCGGCCAGGAATCGCGACGGCTGCTCCTCCTCCCCCCGCACCGCGCTCACCAGCAGCTTCTCCCGCGCGCGCGACGCGGCCACCAGCAGCAGCCTGCGCTCCTCGGCCAGCAGCGGCGCCGTCGCCGAGACCTGTTCCCGCACACCGGAAAGCACGTCGACCAGCCGCTCCACGCCGAGCAGCGAACCGCGCAGCCGCAGGTCCGGCCACGCGCCCTCCTGCACCCCGGGCACCGCCACAACCGTCCACTCGCGACCGGCGGCGGCGTGCGCGGTCAGCACCGCCACCGCGTCCCCTTGCGGCGCGGATGGCGCGAGCGTGTCGCCCGCGATCCGTTGCACGGCGATGTGGTCGACGAACCCGACGACGTCGGCGCCGGGGAACCGCTCGGCGTAGCGCTCGGCCATGTGGAACAGGGCGACGATCGCGTCGAGGTCCCGGTCCGCCTGCGCGCCGACGGGCCCGCCCCGGCCCGCGACCGCGACCCAGCGCGCCTCCAGACCGCTGGACTGCCAGAGGTTCCACAGGACCAGCTCCAGCCCGATCCCGTCCGCGATCCCCTTGCGCACCTCGGCGATCAGCCCGGCCACCCGCCGCACCGGTCCCGCCTCGGTGTCGGCGAGCGCGCTGAGCCGGTCGTTGTCCTCCAGCACCTCGACCAGCAGCTCGTCGCTGGACTTGGCACCACCGGAAGTCAGTTCGAGCCGACGCAGACCGCGCCGCAAACGCCGCAGCGCCAACGGATCCGCACCGCCGAGCTGCGATGCCAGCAGGCTCTCCGCGAGCGGTGGGTCCAATAGGGACGGTATAGCCGCGCACCGCAGCAACGTCAGCAGCGGCCGAACCGCGGGCTGTTGCGCCAATGGCAGTTCATCCCCGGGCGCGGCCACCGGCACACCCGCCGACGCGAGCGCGCGGTGCAGCACCGGGATCGACCGGGTCGCGGAGCGCACGAGCACGGCCATGTCGGCCCACGGCACACCGTCGATCAGGTGCGCGCGCCGGAGCTGGTTGGCCACCCAGCTCGCCTCCGCCGCCGCGGACGGGTGCAGCCGCACGGTGACGGTCCCGCCCTTGTCCTTCGCCTTGTCCACGCGCCGGGCTCCACCGCCGGGCAGCCGCGCGGCCAGGTGCGACACGGCTTTGCGCACGGCGGGTGCCATGCGGTGGCCCGGGCCGAGCAGGACGGTGCTGTCCGGTTCGGCGTCGCGCAGTAGGCGGGGATCCGCGCCGCGGAAGGAGAAAATGCCCTGGTCCGGGTCGCCTGCGACGACGAATTCCTTGGCCGCCACGCCCAATCGACGCAGCAGCGCGTACTGCAACGGGTCGAGGTGCTGCGCGTCGTCGACGAGCAGGTACCGCACGCGGTCGCGTTCGGCGCTGAGGAGTTCGTCGTCGGTCTCGAACGCCAACAGCGCGCTGGCAACCAGTTCCGCGGCGTCCAAAGCGGGCGCGGTGGTGTGCGCGATACCGCTGTCCGCCGACCCGAGCAGCAGCGTCACCTGCTCGTACTGCTCCCCGAACCGGCCCGCCGCGACCCACTCGTCGCGCCCCTCCTCGCGGCCGAGGTCGATGAGGTCCTCCGGCCCGAGCCCGCGCTCGGCGGCGCGGAGCAGCAGGTCGCGCAGTTCCTCGGCGAACCCGGGGATCCCCAGCGCCGGTCGCAACCGCTCCGGCCAGTGCCGGGCACCCAGCTCGACGTCGCCCTCCAGCAGGTCGCGGATGACCGCGTCCTGTTCCGGGCCGGACAGCAGGCGCGGGCCGGGGCCGTCGCGCAACATGGCCTGGATCCGCAGCACCGCGAAGGCGTACGAGTGCACGGTGCGCACGAGCGGTTCACGGACGGTGTGCGCGACGCCCTGCCCCGTGAGCAGTGCGGTGATGCGCGCGCGGAGGTCGACGGCGGCGCGGCGGCTGGCGGTGAGCACCAGCAGCTGCGCGGGGTCCACGCCGCCGCGCAGCACCCGATCGGCGGCCAGTTCGGCCAACAGGGTGGTCTTGCCCGAGCCGGGGCCACCGATGACGCGGACGAACCCGTCGGCGCCCGTGAGGACGCGTCTGGCCTGGTCGGCCCAGTCGAGGGTGCGCCCGGCGGCCGCGGGCCTGCGGACCAGGCGCGGCGCGATCGGGGACTTCCCGGCGACCATCCGCCGATTGGACCACGCGGCCGCGGCGGGCCCGACGGCGGCACGCCCATCGCGGCGCGCCGGAATATTCCGGCGCCCGCGTGCGTCTACCGCACTGAGGCGATCACGAGCAGTGCGGCGCCACCGGGCTTGGCACACTGGTGCCCCGGCGGTGCGGAGTCGAAGAGGTGGGCGTGGACGAGGAACTGCACGAGAAGGTCCGACAGGCGATCCAGGCCATCCCGCACGGCCGGGTGGCGACCTACGGCGACATCGCCGACCTCACGCGCGCCCCGTCGCCCCGGCTCATCGGCAAGATCCTGTCCGAGGACGGCCACGACCTGCCTTGGCACCGCGTCCTCAGGGCGAACGGGACCCCGGCTCCGCACCTGGCGCGTGAGCAGCTCGAACGCCTCCGCGCCGAAGGTGTGCTGACCGAGGGGGAGAAGGTGGACCTGCGCGCCTACCGGTGGGCGGACGTGGTGCCGGAGCCGGAGCGGGGGCTGTTCTGAAGCCTTAGGGGCGCCTGCCGAGGGAGGCGTCGAGGCCGAGCATCTCGAGCAGCCGCTGGCAGTCGGCGGCGTCGGCGGCGTGGTCGGCCACCGTGCGCACGGCCTTGCTGCACTGCTCGGCGTTGTGCAGGGATTCGATCTCGCGTGCCGCGGCGATCCTGCCCGGAGACGCGGCAGTGGTTTGGGCGAGCGTCATGGCAACACCTTCCTTGGGGGCGGCCGGTGCCTGCGGATGAGCGTCGAGGTCGCTCACAGGGGATCCGAGTGCCCGGCCTGCCGGGGGAGGCATTCACTCTTTCAGCCCAGTCGGGCTCAGACAAGAGGCCGTATGGACCCGTTCTGTTAAGCGAGTGTGTTGTCCGGCCACACATGCTCACACACCGCGATTGCCCGCGCACGAAGAGGGTCGTGTCGGTGCGGGGTGCGAGACTGCGCACCGTGCTGTGTGACTACTTCGCCGCCCCGTCCGACGACGCCGCGGCCGGAGCGCTCGAGGCCTTCGACGTCGAGTTCGTCGACTTCAAGAACGCTGACCCGTTCGTCCTGTTCGGCAAGCTCGAGGCCCTGCTGACCGGCGCCACCTACGGGGCCGTGACGGCCGACCCCCGGCAGGGCGACCTCATC
This sequence comes from Actinokineospora auranticolor, assembly GCF_041897805.1. GTDB lineage: Bacteria > Actinomycetota > Actinomycetes > Mycobacteriales > Pseudonocardiaceae > Actinokineospora > Actinokineospora auranticolor. The sequence goes on along the minus strand of NZ_CP154825.1, from coordinate 1,059,222 downwards.
GCCGCCGAAGACGAGTGCCTGGTCGTCAGCGTGACCGACGCGCTGACGACGGCCCTGGCCACCGCCACCCCGGAAGCCCTCGCCGCGGCGGCCGCGGCGTGGACCGGGGCGGACGAGTGGTTCGGCCCCGCCCTGGAGCCCTCCGCCGCGGACCTGGCGGGCCTCGCCGACTACCTGCTCACCGGTCTGACCGCGACGGCGGCCCTTGCCACGTCTGCCCAGGCCCGGGGCGAGCGGTTGTACTGCCGGGCATCGGTCTGACCCGCCGCACGGCGAACACAACCAGCCCACTCACGAGGGAAACCCCGCCCGCGACCACGGTTATGAGTCCTACTCCCATACCGACAAGACGCTCGTCGCCGACCGGGGTTCCGCCCGGGCTCCCGATTTCACACTGTCCACAATGGAGCTATCTGCCGCGCCCGCGGCACCCGTCGCCACGCGACCACCGCCGGTAACCCAACCCGGCCCGACCTGCGATCCACCCTGAAGCACCCGCGCCACAACGCCCCAGCGGCGCCTCCACGGCGCCCCCGACGGCGCCGGGACCCAACCAAGATCATCCCCCCGGACTCCCGGGGCCCACCCCCGTTTCCAGCCTATCGATGCTGGTCAGCGGGCCGCAAGGGAGTCTGCCGGGGCTGTGGACAACTACCGGGCATGGGGATCGAGGTCGGCGGCGCTGAGGTGCGCGGCCGGGATCCGGCCGAGCCTGCCCGCCTGGTAGTCCTCGAAGGCGTCGACGATCTCCTGGCGGGTGTTCATCACGAACGGGCCGTAGCGGGCGACCGGTTCGTTGATCGGCAGACCACCCAGGACCAGGATCTCCCAGGTCGGCGAGTTGCCCGGCTGGGTGTCCGCCGCGCGGACCGTCAGCGCGGAGCCCGCGGTGAACACGGCGAGCTCACCCTCCGCCAGCGGACGCCCCTCGGGTCCGACCGCACCACGCCCGGACAGCACGTACACCAGCGCGTTGAAGTCCTCCGGCCACGGCATGTCCAGCCGCGCGCCTGCGGCCACCGTGGCGTGCACGTACGTGATCGGCGTGTAGGTCGCCCCGGGACCCCGGTGGCCCGCCAGGTCGCCCGCGATGACGCGGACCAGCGCGCCGCCGTCGTCGCTGGCCAGGAGGCGAGCGTCGGACGCGCCGATGTCCTGGTAGCGCGGCGGGGTCATCTTCAGCGACCGCGGCAGGTTCACCCACAGTTGGACACCGTGGAACAACCCGCCCTTGGCGACCAGTTCCGGCGGCGGCACCTCATTGTGCAGGATCCCCGAGCCCGCGGTCATCCACTGGGTTGAGCCGTCGGTGATCAGACCGCCGCCGCCGATGGAGTCGGTGTGCGCCATCGCGCCGTCGATCATGTAGGTGACGGTCTCGAAGCCGCGGTGCGGGTGCCACGGCGCGCCCTTGGCCTCGCCGGGGCCGTACTCGACGGCGCCCATGTGGTCGAGCAGCAGGAACGGGTCCGCCATGGCCAGGTCGACGCTCGGGAACGGGCGCCGGACCTGGAACCCCTCGCCCTCGGTGAAGGTCCCGGCCCGCACGGTGGCGCGCACCCGGCGCCACGCGGTCCCGTCCTCGGGCAACGCGGGCAGGCGGGGCAGGGTCAGGGTGTCCGCGGTGACAGCGGGCATGACCGCCTCCTCAACACACCGGGGCCACCCCTGCGGCGACCCGACACCCCCACCAACATGGTTGCGCGCGCAATTATTCCACCCGGACGGTCAGCGCTGCGGCCACATCGAGTAGATGAGGTTGTCCTCGTCCACGCACACGACCTGCGGCATCATCGGCTCCAACACCTGGTCGCACATCATCGGCCCGATCGTCACGGGCGACTTGACGGTGGCGGGCTTGGGCCGCTCGGCGTAGTAGTCGAACAGGATCGCGGCGGCCTGCTCGCAGTTGAGCCGCCCGGTCGGCGTCTCGATGACGACGGCGAGCATGTCCTTGCCGAGCGCACCCTTGAACGGCCGGTCGCAGTACTGGGCGGGCAGGGATTCCAGGACCTTGTAGTCGACGCCGTCGACGTCGGTCGGCTCCGCCTTGGACGTGGCGGTCGTCGGACTCGGCTTGCTGGTCCGGGTCGTCGGCTTCGTCGTGGTCGTCGACGGCTTGGTCGTCGACGTCCGCGAGCTCGACGTCGCGGTCTCCGCGGAACCCACCACCGGGCTACCGGTGACGGCGGTGGAGCAGCCGGCGAGCACCACTGCCAGCAGGGGTAAGACGACCTTCAGCTTCATGTCCGCATGGTCGGTCCACCACGAACCGCCGTTACGGAAGGAGCGGCAAAAGCCGAGGTCAGCACCCTGTGAGAACCATCTCGGGCACCGCGCGGAACCACACGGGAAGCGCGAGCGTCCCACCTGGTCAGTCCATTGAGGACGCGACGACCGTTACCGCACGATCGGTGGAATCTTCCCCGCTCACCCCGGCGGCACCGCGACCACGCCCCTACGGTGTCACGGTGCTCCTCCGATCCACGGCCCTGGCGCTGGCCTGTCTGGCTGTCGCGGGCTGCGCGTCCGCCACTTCCCACGCCGAGGTCGCCGCCACGCGTCCCGCCCCCACCACCACGACGGAGGCCCCACCCGAGGCCCTGGCCTCCGAGACTTCGGGCCCGGCCACCCCCGAGCCACGCCCCGGTATCACCGTGGCCACCCCGAAGGTCGTCCCCGACGCCGTCGACTGCGTCAGCTACGTCCCCCTGATCAGCAAGGCCACCGGCACCAGAGCCACCCAGATCGCGGACGAGCAGACAACCGCCGTCTGCCGCTACCGCCTCCCCTACCCACGAGGCACAACGAACGTCGCCGTCTTCTTCCGCGCGGAACCCCCAGGCACCCCCAGCTACACCAAAACCGAAGACATCAACGGCAACACCGCCTACACCGTCCTCGGCGAAGACCCGTCCGCCTGCGGCCTCTCCATCACCCTGGACCGCTACCTGGCCCCCAACCAGCACGGCTCCCACCTGACCGTCCTGGGCACCTTCGAAACCGCCCCCTGCGCCACCACCCGAAAAATCACCGACGCGGTCTTCGACCGCCTAGCCGACGCCTAGCCACACCCAGCTCGCCCAACTTCCCTTCCCCACCTTCTCTCTTCCCTTCCCTCTTCTCCATTCTCTTCTTTCTCACCCAGCCATCCTCAAAACCGCCACAAGATCCCAGCCCCCACAGAACGCAACGCGCCCCTGCCATACGCCTTGATTGGGTGGACTTGCTTTGTGTGGGGGGACGGACCCGCCAAGCTCGCCTGCGGGTGGGGTGGGCTTGCCCCTCCCACCGCTTTTCCCCGCCGCAGGTCCGTAGGGGCCCCGCGCAAAGCAAGTTCACTCAATCAAGGCCGCGCATCTTTTCCGCGAACAGCCGGACCGATCAACCCAACCACGATCCCAACCGGCACCCCCGCAGCACAAAGATGATCAACGCACGCCTCCGGCCCCCAATGCCAATTCTAGCCAAGGGGGCCGACAGCTCCGAGCGAAGACGATCATGCCTGTGCACAACTCAAGGCGCGCCCCCGGTAGCACCCGGATCAGCCGCCCAACCGCCGCCAAGTCAGCGAAGATCAAACCGATGCCTCCGGCCCAATGCCACTAACTTACGGAGCATCGTTGCAGGTCAACGGCATCTTGAGGGTGCCGTGCGAGAGGCAGGCGGCACGTGCGACGACGCCCTGCGGCACACCATACTTCCATGGCCCGCATTGGGGCATCGAGCGAACACGCAACCCACTGTCGCAAGTGGACTTGATCCGAGTGTTCCAGAGGTCGATCGCCAATCGCTTAGACCGATACTGGCCAGCGAAAACGCGCTAAGTTAGTGGCATTGTGCCTCCGGCCCCCACTATCCATCCTAGCCAAGAGGGCCGACAATCCCGGCTGAAGATGATCAAGCCTGTGCACAACTCCCCAAGCACGCGGGCACACCCAACCAAGCCCCGGCTTTCCGCGATGAGTTGAACAAAGCCCAGATCAGGCCACCCAAGCCTTCCACGCAGGCAACAACACCGCGAGCAACCCCTCCGGATTCTCCACCGCAGGCGAATGCCCAGCCCCCACCACAGTCACGAACTCCGACCCCAACCGCTCAGCCATCCACCGCTGCAACGACGTAGGCCAAGCGTCGTCCGTTTCCCCGCACACCACCAACCGAGGCGTCTCCCCCAACGCCTCCCCCAACTCTCCCACCAGATCCGGTTCGGTCCGCAACCCGGCGCTCATCCCCAGCAACGACTCCGGCCGATTCCGCAAGAACCTCAAGTTCAAGAACTCCCGAACCGGCTCCGCCAACGAAAGCCACCGCGGATTCCCCGCGTTCAGCACCTCCAACGCCCGGTGCGCCCCCGCGATCCCCTGCGCCCGCAGCAACGGCTCCCCGAGGTCCAACACCTGCCGCCGCGGCCCATGCGGCAAATCCGCGGGCCCCGAACTCAACAACGTGAGCCCCCGAACCCGAGCCCCCGCCAACACCGCCCGCCGAACCACCAACCCGCCGTACGAGTGCCCCAGCAGCACCACCGGCCGATCCAACCCGTTCACCAGCCCGGCAACCACATCCCCGAGCGGCCCAGGCAGGTACTCGTCCTCCACCGCGGGCCCGGTGGAATCCTGCTGCCCGGGCAGATCCACCGCCAACGGCGAGAACCCGGCCGCGGCGAGCGGGTCCAGCAACGGCGCGAAGTCCTCCTTCGACCCCGTGTAGCCGGGCACCAACACCGCGTACGGCCCGCCCGTATCCGCCAGCAGCGCCCCGATCGGACCGTACGGCCCCGAGTACTCCACCGCGGCGGCGGAATGCGAAGTCAACTGGGAGTGCATACCCCCGAGTGTGCCCGCCTCAGTGCAGGGCGACCACCGTGTCACCCCGTTGCTCGAGCACCACGGGCCCCACGGTCGACATCGTCACCGGCCCGGAGTACCCCTCGCGGTCGACCGGGATCGTCCCGATCCGATCACCGCTGGCCTGGTCGATCACCACGAGACCGTTCGCCACCGGCAGCAGCGCCCGACCGGCGAACACCACACCCGGCCCCAGCGTGTCCGGGACAGTCCTGAGTGGACTCAGGTCGATCGCGGACAGCACGACCGTGCGCGACCCCGTGTACCAGTGGTACGTGGCCGTCGCGGTCGACACCAGCGGGCTGTGCCCGGGCGGATCCGCGCGCAGGTCCGAAGAGCCCAGTTCCACCGGGTACGTCCCCTGCACCTGCCCCTGTTCGTTGTAGACCACCACACGACCCGGGTCGGGCAGGGCGACCGCGGTCAGGGTGTTGTTCATGGCGACCACCTGGGCGCCGCGCCCGTCGAGCAGCAGGCTGGTGACCTCCTCCGGCTTGTCCGACTCGGCCGGGGCCGCGCGCAGGACGGTCAGGCGGTCGGTGGTCTCGTCCGGGCAGGACTCGACCACCGCGACCTTGCCGGGGGTGGTCAGCACGGTGTGGAACTCGCAGTCGGTGCGCGGCTGCTTGCCGGGGTTCACCTTCGCCGCGACCGTGCCGTACTCGAGGGTCTTCACCAGGTCCGAGCGCAGCGACAGCAGCAGCTTGGACCCGGTGAACGTCGCGTAGTCGACGCCGTCGTCGAGCAGCTTGGTGCCCAGCTCGGCGTCGCTGTGCCGCTGCCGGTCGCGCTCGCCGGAGGTCGGCTTCAGCGCGGTGATCTCGCTGCACCCGCCCTCGGCGCGGGGGTCGCCCGACGGGAGCAGGCCGCTGCCGGTGCGGTAGACGGCGATGACCTTCTTCCACGACACGCCGATGGTGCACAGGTCGAGGCCGCGCCGGTAGGTCCAGCGGACGTCGCCGGTGCGCGGGTCGCGGCCCGCCACCTCGCCGCCGTCACCGGTGACGACCGTGGACGCGATGTCCTGGTCGTTCTGGTCGATGCCGACGACCACGGGCTGCCAGGTGGCCGGGCTCTTGGCCCGCCACGCCTCGCCCAGCGACGGGGGGAAGACCTCCGGCTGGGCGAGGTACCCGGGGTTCACGTCGGTGGTGCGGCTCTCGGTCGCGTTGACCTCGCTGGTCTGCCAGACCAACACCAGTCCCGCGACCAGGGCCACGATGACGACCAGCAGCAGCACCCAGTCGCGACGGCGGTTGAAGCCGTGCCTGGGGCCGACCCGCACAGGTGCGGGCGGGACGTCCCCGTCGAGCACGTCCTCGCCGCTGACCACCTGGTTCGTGGGGTTCCCTAGCGTCACGAGCGCTAGTCTGCACCGCCCGGTGTCTCGCCCGTGTTGGCCCCCGGCTCCCCGGCCACCTCGGCACCGCCGCGGCGGCGACGGCGGCGGGGTCGGGCGGGCTTGTCGGACTTGGCCTCGGGCGCCTGCTCCGGCCCGGACGACACCACCTCGGCGGTCACCGACGAGGTCGGTTCCTCGCCGACGTCCTTGCCGCCGCGCCTGCGGCGGCGCTTGCGCGGCCTGCTGTCGCCGTCGCCGTCCTCGTCGACCGCGGGCCTGCTGGCCGTCGCCTCGGCGGCCCGGACCCGGCTCGCGCCGGTGGCCCGCACCCGCCGCGACCGCGGCGCCGACGCACCCCGGCGCTTGCCGCCGAAGTCCTCCTCCGGCTCGGCGTCGAGGCCCGCGCGGGTGCGCTTGCCGATCGGCAGCCTGCCCGTGGAGCCCTCGGGGATGCCCAGGTCCGCGAACAGGTGGTCGGAGGTGGAGTAGGTCTCCACCGGCTCGGGCTTGCCCAGACCGAGCGCGTCGCTGATCGCCTTCCAGCGCGGCTCCTCGTCCCAGTCGACCAGGGTGACCGCCACGCCGGTCTTGCCCGCGCGGCCGGTGCGGCCGATGCGGTGGACGTAGGTCTTCTCGTCCTCCGGGCACTGGTAGTTGATGACGTGTGTGACATCGGTCACGTCGATGCCGCGCGCGGCGACGTCGGTGCAGACCAGGACGTCGACCTTGCCGGAGCGGAACGCGCGCAGCGCCTGCTCGCGGGCGCCCTGGCCGAGGTCGCCGTGCACCGCGCCCGCGGCGAACCCGCGCTCGGTGAGCTCGTCGGCGACCTTCTGCGCGGTCCGCTTGGTCCTGGCGAAGATCATCGTCAGGCCGCGGCCCTCGGCCTGCAGCGACCGGGCCACGACCTCGATCTTGTCCAGCGAGTGCGCCCGGTAGATGAACTGCTCGGTGCGCTCGTGCACGGCGCTGGCGTCGTTCTCCTCGGCCCGGATGTGCGTGGGCTGGGTGAGGAACGTGCGGGCCAGGGTGATGATCGGGCCGGGCATGGTGGCCGAGAACAGCATGGTCTGCCGCTGGTCGGGGACCATGCGCAGGATGCGCTCGATGTCGGGCAGGAAGCCCAGGTCGAGCATCTCGTCGGCCTCGTCGAGCACCAGGCCGCGGACCTTGCCCAGCACCAGGTGCTTCTGCTCGGCCAGGTCCAGCAGCCTGCCCGGGGTGCCGATGACGATGTCCACGCCCTTGCGCAGCGAGGCCACCTGCGGCTCGTACGGCCTGCCGCCGTAGATCGACAGGACCCGCACGCCGAGGTGCTTGCCCGCGTCCCGGATGTCGGCGGTGACCTGCAGGCACAGCTCGCGGGTCGGGACCACGACCAGGGCCTGCGGGGTGCCGTCGCCGGGGGTCTGGATGCGCTGCAGCAGCGGCACGCCGAAGCCCAGCGTCTTGCCGGTGCCGGTGCGGGCCTGACCGATCAGGTCCTCGCCCGCCAGCGCCAGCGGCAGCGTCAGCTCCTGGATGGCGAACGTGCGCTCGATGCCCGCGCCCGCCAGCGCCCGCACGATCTCCTCGCGGACTCCCAGCTCGGCGAACGTGGGCGCCTCGGGGTCGACCTGCGCGACCGCGGCCGCGGTCAGCGGGTGGGATGTGTCGTTCTCCGGCAGACCGGCCTCGCTGTGCTCCAGCGAGACGGGGTCCAGCTCCGGTGCGTTCTCGCGCGTGGCGGTGTCGCCGCCCGCGGTGTCTTCCTGCGTCAGGGTGATCAGCCTCTCTCGATACCAGCGCGCTCTGCCCTGGGGCCCTTTCGACCGCGCCGTCCGGCCCTGGAGCGCTACCTCCGGGCGGGGCGCGGGAGGGCCTCGTGAGGAAGGCGCGCACCCACTCTGCTCGGGCTGTGGGCTCCGGTGCCCACGAGGTGTTCCCCGAGGTCTCGCCATTGTCGCCGCCCGGGCCGCGGACCACCCGCCGTAGAGCGGTGGTGGGCCGGACGTCCTGGCGAGTCTACCCGCGACAGCGTCCGGATACGCTCCAACCATGGAGAACGCGGAGTCGGGAGTGTCCGGGGGCGCGCTTTCGGCGGGGGTGGTGGACCTGCTCGGCGTGCTCGCCTACGGCGAGTTGTCGGCATTCGACCGGCTGGCCGAGGACGCCAGGTCGGCGCCGACGGTGTCGGGTCGGGCCGCGCTCTCGGAGATGGCGGCGGCCGAGATGGCGCACTACGCGAAGATCGAGAAGTACCTGGCGGCGCACGGCGTGTTGATCGAGGACGCGATCGCGCCGTTCATCGCCCACATCGACACCTGGCACGCGTCGACCCCGCCCCGCTCGTGGCTGGAGTCGCTGGTCAAGGCCTACGTCGGCGACGGGTTGGCGGCCGACTTCTACCGCGAGATCGGCTCGTGGCTCGACGAGGACACCAAGCTGCTGGTGCTGGAGGTGCTGGCCGACACCGGGCACTCCAGCTTCGCCGAGCGGGAGGTGACCGCGGCCATCGAGCGCGACCGCACGGTCCGCGACCGGCTGGCGCTGTGGGGCAGGCGGCTGCTGGGCGAGGCGCTGACCCAGGCGCAGTACGTCGTGGCCGAGCGCGACGGGCTGGCCGAGCTGATCGTGGCGGGCACCGGCGACCTGTCCGGCATCGCCGCGCTGTTCCGCAGGCTCCAGCAGCAGCACGGCAAGCGGATGACCGCCCTGGGGCTCGGCTGAGGTGGCGGTCCCAGTTCGCGGTGGGTGAACGCGGGCGTGCCCGCGGGCCGAGTGCGCGGGTGCTCGACTAGCCTTCGGAGTCGACAGCTTTGGATTCGATGCCCGGAGGTCGGCGTGGAGGTCAAGATCGGTGTCGCGGACACCGCGCGGGAGCTCGTGCTCAACAGCTCGCTGACTCCTGACGAGGTCGAGGCCCTGGTCGCCGACGCGCTGAAGAACCCGCAGGGGCAGCTCAGCCTGGTCGACGACAAGGGCCGCCGGTTCGTGGTGCCCGCGGCCCGGGTGGCCTATGTGGAGATCGGCAGCGCCGACACCCGCAAGGTCGGCTTCGCGCCGTAACGCTTTCTCCCACCGCCCACCCCCTCGTCCCCGCCCGGCATCGTTCCCGACCTGGCGAGCCGACTTCGGCGGAGGCGTGGCGAGTGGACGCGGGCACGGGGAGCACCCGTGTGGACAGATGCGAGAGGCCCCGCACGCTCAGCGTGCGGGGCCTCTCGCGGTTCTCGATCAGTACGTGGGGAGGCTCGTGTCGATCTCGCGGGCCCAGCCCAGCACGCCGCCGCCGACGTGCACGGCGTCCTTGAAGCCCGCCTTGTGCAGCGCGGCGAGCGCCTCCGCCGAGCGCACGCCCGACTTGCAGTGCAGCACGATCTGCCGGTCCTGCGGCAGTTCCGCGAGGGCCTCGCCGGAGAGGATGCGGTCCTTGGGGATCAGCACCGAGCCCTCGATGCGCACGATCTCGTACTCGTGCGGCTCGCGGACGTCGACCAGCGCGAAGTCCTCGCCCCGGTCGAACTTGTCCTTGAGCTCGCGCGGGGTGATCGTGCTGCCCGCCGCGGCGGACTGCGCGTCGTCGCTGACCACGCCGCAGAACGCCTCGTAGTCGATCAGGCCCTCGATCGGCTTGGTCTCCGGGTCCTTGCGGATCTTGATGGTGCGGTACGACATCTCCAGCGCGTCGTAGACCATCAGGCGGCCCAGCAGCGGCTCGCCGATGCCGGTCAGCAGCTTGATCGCCTCGGTCACCATGACCGAGCCGATGGACGCGCAGAGCACGCCCAGCACGCCGCCCTCGGCGCAGGACGGGACCATCCCGGGCGGCGGCGGCTCGGGGTAGAGGTCGCGGTAGTTGAGGCCCTGCCCGTTGGGCGCGTCCTCCCAGAACACGCTGACCTGGCCCTCGAACCGGAAGATCGAGCCCCAGACGTACGGCTTGCCCAGCAGCACCGCGGCGTCGTTGACCAGGTACCGGGTGGCGAAGTTGTCCGTGCCGTCCAGGATCAGGTCGTAGTCGCGGAAGATGTCCAGCGCGTTGGTGGAGTTGAGGTGCTCCTGGTGCAGGACGACCGTGATCAGCGGGTTGATCTCGGCGATCGACTCCTTGGCCGAGACGGCCTTGGGCTTGCCGACGTCGGAGACCCCGTGGATGACCTGGCGCTGCAGGTTGGACTCGTCGACCACGTCGAAGTCCACGATCCCGAGCGTGCCCACCCCGGCGGCGGCCAGGTAGAGCAGCGCCGGGCTGCCCAGGCCACCCGCGCCGACCACCAGGACCTTGGCGTTCTTCAGGCGCTTCTGCCCGTCCACACCGACGTCCGGGATGATGAGGTGGCGGCTGTAGCGCTCGACCTCTTCCTTGGTCAGCTCCTGCGCCGGCTCGACGAGCGGCGGCAAACTGCCTGACATCGGCTCCTCCTCGAACACTGCTCGTGTTCAACCCATAGATGTGTGCCCGATTCTCCCCGCGTGCAACGCCCGGCTCCCAATCGCGGATTCCCGCCTCCCAGCATGCGGGACGGGATTGCCCACTGGCCGGTCGGTCAGCCCGCCGGGCGGGCCTGGGGGTTGGGCCACGGGTTGGGCTTGCAGACCAAGCCGTCGGACTTGACCGGGTCGGGGTTGCCCGCGGCCTTGTTGAGCTGGGAGACGTAGTCGTTGGCCACGCCGAAGCTCTGCTGCATCATCACCGGGGCCAGCGCGCCCGCCTGCGGGCAGCCGACGTGGCCGTTGCGGAAGGCGTGGCCGATCTCGTGGTTGAGCGCGTACTGCCGGTAGGTGAGGATGTCGCCGTCGAAGGCCACCGCGCCGCGCACCCAGCGGGCCAGGTTGATCACCACGCGCTTCTCGCTGGAGCGGTAGCAGGACGACTCGTACTTGATCGTGTAGCCGCACACGTCGTGCGTGGAGTCCGGGGTGGTCAGGCTCACCCGGAAGCTGGGGTTGGGGAAGTTCGGCTGCACCCGCTGCACGGAGATCTCGCCGAGGCCGGTCCAGCCGCGCGGGTCCGCCAGGGTCTGGTCGACCAGCCTGCCGAACGCCTCGTCGCCGCCGAACTGGGCCGCGTCGACGCCGTCCTCGATCTCGACGGTGTAGGTGTAGAACTTCGGGCCGCCGCCGACCTTGCCGGTCTCACCCGGCACGCCGTGCCAGGTGTGCGCGCCGCCCTGGGCGAACGCGCCGCCGTTGGGCAGTTCGGCGCTCGGGATGTTGAGGTCCGGGACCGGGGCGCGCTCGGTGACGTCCGGGGCGCCGGGTTCGCCCTCCGGGGCCTTGTCCACCTGGCTGCCCGTCACCGGGTCCGCGGCCGCCGCGACGGGCGGCGGCTGGGTCTTGTCGCCCGCGACCTGGAAGGCGACGAGCACCGTCACCGCGATCAGGACCGGGACGGCGTAGAGGCGCCAGCCGTAGGTGGCGACGAAGCCGCGCGCGTGGCGCTTCTCGGGCTGCTCCGGGCTCCACGAGGCGGCCAACGGCTCCGCGTCGGTGCGTCTGCCTCTCCGGTACCGGTCTTCGGACCGGCCTTCCGCTGCGGAGCGTGACGACCGGGTGGCCGTGTCCGGCTCGCCTTGCGTCATTCGGCTCACGCGCCCCAGGGTGCCACATCACCCAGCGGTTGTCCGGGCAGTGCAGCACCGACGCGCGCTCCGCCACACGGGCGGCTGACGGCCGGGCAGGGCTCACCGCGGGTCACCAGCGGTCCCCCGCTTCCCACAGCCCCAGCACCGCGCGGGCCACGGTCACCGGACGCTCCATCTGCGCGACGTGGCCGGTGCGCGGCAGCACGAGCAGCCGGGCGCGCGGGATCAGCTGGGCGGTGCGGGGCGCCTTGCGGACGGTCATGAGCTTGTCGTCGGCGCCCCAGACGACCAGGGTCGGCGCCTGCACGTCCGGCAGGCTCCGCCACAGCGAGCGCACGCCGGTGACGAACCAGGCCTTGAGCAGGCCGATCGTGCTGCTCGCGAGCGCGGGACCGGCCCAGGCCTGCCCGGCGCGCTCGGCGTATTCGGCGACGGCGGCCTCCAGCCTGCCGGGGGTGACCGAGTGCGGGTCGGCGTAGCAGAGGTTGAGCATCTGCATCGCGCGCTCACGCGGGGTGAGCGCGGCGAGCCTCTCGCGCACGGACCGGCCGACGACCGGCAGGAACGCCAGCGGGATCCGCCGGTCGGACACCCGGCGCACGCTGGGGCGCAGGTCCGGCACGGCCGGGGAGACCAGGGTGAGGGTGCGCACCAGGTCGGGGTGGCGGGCGGCGAGCAGCACGCAGATCGCCCCGCCCATGGAGTTGCCGAGCAGGTGGACCGGGCCCAGGTCGAGGCCGCGCAGCCAGGTGGCGAGCGCGTCGGCGTGCGCGCGCAGTTCGTAGGTGTAGCCGTCGGGCGGTTCGCTGCGGCCGAAGCCGGGCAGGTCGACGGCGATGCCCGGGGCGTGGCCCGCGAGGTTGGCGGCGAGGTCGGTCCAGTTGGTGGCCGAACCGCCGAGGCCGTGCACGTAGACGGCGGTGGCGTCGCCGGTCCCGGGCGTGCGGCGGACGTGCAACCGCAGGCCGGCGGACTCCACGACCTCGCCTGGCCACACCTCGATCTCGGGGGCGAGGGTGGGCAGCACCGCGTCCGAAAGGGGGACCCGGGTCAGCAGTGGGCGGGAGGTGGTTGCGACGTTCACCTAATAAGTGTGCCCCCGTTCGCCGGGGCTCACCGCAGTGTGGTCTGAGTCACATTGGATACTTGTCGTGGAGCACGCTCGTTAGGAGAACTGCCCCGAACGGGGATACCGGCGAGTACGGTCGTACCACCCGCGCGGGTTGGCGATCCTGGCCCGAAGAACGCAGTGAACGAGGGTGGAAACGCATGTCCGAGACGGTCCAGTCGAACGGCGCAGGCCGAGGCGCCAGACTCCCGCGCACCGCGCGGCGCGCCCAGCTGCTCGCCGCCGCCCAGGACGTGTTCGCGGCAAACGGCTACCACGCCGCGGGCATGGACGAGATCGCCGAGCGCGCGGGCGTCAGCAAGCCGGTGCTCTACCAGCACTTCCCCGGCAAGCTCGAGCTGTACATGGCGCTGCTGGACAAGCACGTCGACGAGCTGGTCCGCCGCGTGACCGAGGCGATGGACTCGACCACGGACAACAAGGTCCGGGTCCGCAACGCCGTGGGCGCCTACTTCGACTTCGTCGACGGCGAGAGCCAGGCGTTCCGCCTGGTGTTCGAGTCCGACCTGCGCGGCGAGCCCCTGGTGCAGGACGCGATCGAACGAGCCACCAGCGCCAGCGTCGACGCGATCACCGCGACCATCACCGCGGACGCCGGCCTGGACGAAACCCGCGCCCGCCTCCTGGCGGTCGGCCTGGTGGGCGTCAGCCAGGTGGCGGCTCGAGCCTGGCTCGCAGACAACCGCGCCCTCGCCAAGGAAGAAGCCATCACCCTCATCTCCACCCTCGCCTGGCGAGGCATCGGCGGCGGCTTCCCGCTGCACCCCCACGACTAGCCCCATTCCTCGACCTTGCCGCCATTCCCGACTTCTCCACGTCTTCCGAAGTTGCCCCCGGGCTCCTTCGGCGACCGCGGTGGTCGACACGGAATCCCTGCCAAGCCTCGAAATAGTCCATCTCGGTTCGAGGAGCAGGCAGCCCCGAACATCTGCCGCGCGCACACGATTCGCGTCCGACGCCGCGCCACCTCCCCGAAGCGGCTCCTGGAGCGAAAGCCGACGACACCGGGCTTGACCGAGGCACTCGGGGCGGATGTTCGACTTCAGTGGCCGTGCTCCCGCATCACGGCGGGGACGCCGCTGCCGTGCTGGTCATGAGCCTCCGTTCCGGCGTTGTTCCCCGAGAAGGCATCGCACCACCGACCTGAACGTCGAGGCCACCCGGCTCGGCGATGGAGGTCGCGTCGGCAGTGGCATCCCGACCCAGATCGGAAACCGGGACCGGTGAACCGCTCGTTCGGCTAAAGATCTACACGCTCACCACATTGTCTCGGCACCCATCAGCCTCTACTCCAGCGCCGCCGAATAGGCCCGCCAAGACGTCGCCACCCCTTCCCGAGAGGCCAGCCACCGACAAGCCAGAGCAGGGCCCACCCCACGCTCCCACGACCAGCCACTTTGTCGATCTTGCCGCCATTCCCGACTTCGGGAGTTGTCCACATCCACCGAGGTTGTCCACAGAGGCTTGTTCACGCCTCGGGATGATCACCCCGAAATAAGTGGCAGCGGCCCGTTTGAGAGAATTCAGTTACCACACCAAGTTCTCGAAAACGGATCACCTTCACGTATCATACCACCGGCCTTGCTCGAGGCCGTGTCGAGGAATTGTGCGCTCTGATCCGCGAAGCGACCGGAGAGTCGGTTCGTCGATGGCCGCCGGTTCCGGGTTTATACGGCTCTGTAGTGGTCACGTTGGCGTACTTGCGGCGGAATCGGGTTCAGGCGGAGTTGGCGGAAGCGTTCGAGGTGTCGCAGTCGACGATCAGCCGGGCGACCGCGGCGGTGACGCCATTGTTGGCCGGCGTGCTCGAACAGTGCGTTCCCACGGCCGACGACCTCGACGACCGCAGCTCTCACATCGTGGATGGAACACTGCTGCCGTGCTGGTCCTGGGCCTCCCGCCCGGAGTCGTTCTCCGGGAAACACCGCACAACCGGGCTCACGGTCCAGGTCGTGCGCACGCTGGACAGACGCTTGAGATGGGTGTCGGATCCGTTGCCGGGATCTCGAGACGACATCGTCGGCCTGAAAGCCTCACCGGTTCTCGACGGACGAGACCCCAGCATCCGGCTCGGCGACAATTCGCCATCCATTCCCGGACGGCCGACCACCGATAAACTGGAGCAGGGCTGTCCCCCCAGAGGAGGGCGGGGGCTGTGCTGGATCTGGGCGGGGTGGTCAACAGCGGTGAGGGGCCGGATTCGCTGGGCTGAGCGGCGGTCAAGCGGTGGTGAGGGAACGGATTCGCTGGGCGAGATCGGTTGGGTGTTCGCAGGGGAGCATGTGGCCCGCGCGCGGGTAGCGGACGAATTCGGCGCCGGGTAGGAGTTCCGCGATGGCGGCGGCGTGGGCGAGGGGCGTGATCTTGTCCGCCGTGCCGCACAGCACCTGGGTCGGGATGTCGGCGTAGGCGGCCAATGCCTTGTCCCGCAAGTGGTTGGTGACGATCTCCCGGCGCAGGGCGGCGATGGTGCGTGCGTGGCCGGCGGCCGCCTGGTCGGCTACCGAGCGGACGTCCGGCCACCGGTAGGTCTTGCCGAAGGCCAGCCACCGCAAGGCGATGAGGGTCGCGAAGGTCGGCAGGGGCTTGCGCTTGCGTGGCGCGGCAGGGGAGGTGCGGGTGGGTTTGTCCGCCAGGAAGCGCTTCACCAGGGGTTTGGGGAGGCCGAAGGTCACTGTGCCCATGTGACCGGCCGAAGTGGACACGAACACGGCCGCCGATACGCGCTGTGCCACCAGGTTCGGGTGTGACTCCGCCAGGGCCATCATCGCCATGCCGCCCATCGAGTGGCCGACGAGGACCAGGGGGCCGTCGGGGACGAGGGCGGTGATCAGTTCGGCCAGGTCCTCGCCGAGCCGGGTGATGGTCGCCGGGCCCGCGGTCGATTCACCGTGGCCACGCTGGTCGAACCGGATCACCCGAATCCCCGCCAGCGCGGGCACGACCCGGTCCCACACGCGGGAATCGCTGGTCCAACCGTGGACCAGCAGGACCGTGGGGCCGGGGCCGCCGGTGTCGTGGACGGACAGCCGCACGCCGTCGGAGGTGTCGAACACGGAGGGAAACTACCCCGCGGTAGCCAGGGCGCGCGCGGACGCCCGAGCCACCAGGCCCATCAGCACCTCCGCCACCTCGTCCGCGCGCTCGTAGTTGAGCATGTGCCCGGCCGCGGGGTAGATCCGCAGGTCCGCGTCCGGCAGGGCGCCTGCGATGGTCCGCGCGTCGGCCACCGTGCACAGGCGGTCGCGGGAGCCCGCCAGCACCGCGGTCGGCACACCCCGGTACGCGGACAGGGCGTGCAGCCGCTCGTGTTCGTCGAGGGCGTTGCGGAACTCGACCATGTTCGACGGGTTGCACCGGCCGACCTGCGCCGCCGTCGCGGCGATGTGCGCGCCGACCGGCGACCGGCCGAACACCAGCCACCGCACCCCCGGGCGCGCGTACCCGCTGAAGCGCCCCAGCAGCGTCGGTCGACGGGACTTCGCGATCCGCCTGTTCAGCCACCGCTCCGCGCGCAGAACCGGACCGGCGACCCGGCGCGGCAGGCCCAACGTCAGCCGGGACAGCCCGCCCGAGGTCGTCGCCACGAACGCGGCGCCTGCCACCCGGTCGGCCACGAGCCGGGGGTGCCGCTCGGCCAGCGCCATCAGCGTCATCCCGCCCAGCGAGTGCCCGCCCAGCACGACGGGACCGGTCGGCACGCGCGCGGCGATCACCTCCGCCAGGTCGTCGGCGACCCGCGCGATCGTCGCGCTCCCCGCGGGCGCCGCCCCGGAAGCCCCGTGACCGCGCAGGTCGAACCGCACCACCCGAACCCCGGACAGCCGCGCCACCACCGGGTCCCACGACGTGTGGTCCATCGTCCACCCGTGCACCAGGACGAGCGTCGCCGCGCCCGCGCCCTCCTCGACGACGTTCAACTCCACGCCGTCCCCCGTGCCGAGGCCGCTCATCGAGCGAGCAGCATCGAGCGGCGCCACAGGACCATCCCCGGCCCGCCGACCAGGTCGGCCTCGGTCAGGAACTTCATGATCCGCTCACCCCAGAACCGCATGGTCTCCTGGAAGTGCGGGTTCGCCTTGGCCGCCCGCCACGCCTGCTTGGGGTCCAGCCCCACCGCCCGGTACACCCCCGGGTTCACCAGGCTCAGCGCCACGAAGTACGACACGACCGCGGTCAGCAGCCGGTGGTAGCGCTTGGCGAGCCACCCCGCCTTGGCCATGCCCTGTGCGACCTCCTGCCGCGCGAAGGTGACGTGCCGGGCCTCCTCCAGCACGTGGATGCGGTTGACCATCCGGATCAGCGGTTGCAACCCGGGGTCGGCCATGTTCTCCCGCTGCATCCGGTCCAGCACTTCCTCGGCCACCAGGATCGCCGCGTACGCCGACGGGCCGCGGCCGAGCACCGGCAGCACCTTCGCCAACTGCTTGACCCACCCGCGCGGACCGTAGGCGGGGGCGCCGAAGCGCTTGCACGCCTTGCCGAACATGGTGGAGTGGCGGCACTCGTCGGCGATCTCGGCGAGCAGGTAGTGCACGTGGTCGGTGGTCGGGTCGTGCTTGTAGACCTGCTTGAGCAGCATCTGCATCAGCAGGACCTCGAAGAAGATGCCGGTGCTGGCGATGCTGGCGATCTCGTGCTTGCCCAGTTCGATCCGCTGCTCCGGCGTCATCCGGTCCCAGAGTTCGGTGCCGTACAGGGAGACGCGGTGCTCGGGGTGGAAGTGGAGGTCGGGCGGGATCGGCGCGTCCCAGTCGATATCGATGTCGGGGTCGTAGAACTTGTCCGCCGAGGACTTCAGCAACCGCCCCGCGGTCTTCTCCCGATCGGCTACCTTGGCTACCTGCATCGCGCGGCTCATCGACGGGATCACTCCTCCACGCGGGCGTCTCCGGCACGCGTAACTTCGAGTAACAGTTACTTCTGGTAGCATGAGTCGCATGGCCGATCGTGTCAAGCGACACAGTGACGACTCGACCGGGGACGCCCGGCGCGACCGCTGGAAGTCCCACCGCGCCGCGCGGCGCGAGGAGTTCGTGGCGGCGGCGCTGCGCGCGCTCGCCGAACACGGCCCGGATCTGGGCATGGAGCACGTGGCCGCCGAGGCCGGGGTGACCAAACCGGTGCTGTACCGGCACTTCACCGACAAGGCCGACCTGTTCCTGGCGCTGGGCCACCGCGGCACGGAGATCCTCTTCGAGCGGCTGATCCCGGCGATGAACCGGGAGGAGGCGCCGCTGCCGCGGATCCGCAAGAGCCTCGACGCGTTCTTCTCGATCATCGAGGAGTACCCGAACCTGTACCGGCTGCTGGTCCGCAGCACCTTCGCCGACCGGCGGATCGACTCCGACGTGGTCGCCGAGGACAAGGAGATCATCGCCAACGCGCTGTCCGCGCTGCTCGGCGACTACATGCGGGCGTACCAGATCGACTCCGGCGGCGCCGAGGTCTGGGGCCACGGCATCGTCGGCATGGTGCAGAACGTCGGCGAGTGGTGGCTGGAGCGGCGCACGATGAGCCGGGACGCGGTCGTGGAGTACCTGACCATGACCATCTGGGCGGCCATCGACGGCACCATGCGCGGCTACGGCGTCACCATCGACCCGCACAAACCCCTGGAAGTCAACAGGATCATCAAACTCGGCGGCGGCGACGCGGCCGCGGGCTGGTAGGAGCAGGCGATGAGCGACCACGCTGAAGACGGCTACTCCGGCGCCGCCACCCTGGTGGTCGGCGAGCGCGAGTTCGCGGTGACCGTGGAACTGCGCGGCCACTTCCAGCCGATCGACGGCTACTACCGCTGGTACGGCCGGATCGCGGCGGACCGGGAGCTGTCCGCGCAGGTCGGGGGCCGCAAGACCACGGCCGTGCTGCGCACCCCGCAGGGCGCGGCCACGGGCGAGCTGTCGGACCCGGACCCGTGGGACCGCTACCGGATCACCGGATCCAGCACCCCGCCCTTCATGGTCCAGACCAGTCTGGACGACCTGGAGCCCACCGGCGCCTAGCCGGGGCGCTGGGAAAAGATCAACAAAACGGGCCACGTGTCGTGCGGACGCTCGCCCTCCTCGGACAGGTAGCGTGCGCGCCCGTGAGAACACCGCCCCCGCCGCACGTGCGTGCCGCCTTCGGCGCCAAGAACGCCGAACCGGCGCTGATCGAGCACGGCCCGGTGTGGCGCTGCGACGACCTGGCCATGCGCCAGGCCGTCAACCCGGCCGAGGCGTCCTGGGTGGCCCAGACGCTCAACGAGCTGGACGTGCCGGACCTGCGGGTGGCCCGGCCGGTGCGCTCGTCCGACGGCCGCTACGTGGTCGGCGGCTGGGTCGCGTTCCGGTTCATCCCCGGCCACGCGGAACCCCGCTACGACGAGGTGATCTCCGCCTCCCTGCGGCTGCACAAGGCCACCGCGGACCTCAACCGCCCCCGCTTCCTCTCCGGCCGCGCGGACGTCTTCGCCATGGCCGACCGAGCGGCCTGGGGAGAGGACAAGAACCCCACCCTCGACCCGGACCTGGGCGGCAGACTTTTCGCCATCTACGCCGAGTCCCGCAAGGACATCACCCTCAAGTCCCAGGTAGTCCACGGCGACCTCTTCGGCAACGTCCTCTTCGACGGCGACGCGGCCCCGGGCATCATGGACTTCACCGCGTTCCACAGGCCCCCGGAGTGGGCGGCAGCGGTGGTCGTAGTAGACGCTATCGCCTGGGGCGGCGCCGACGACGCCATAGCCAAGCGCTGGGGTCACCTCCCGGAATGGCCCCAGGCACTACTACGGGCCCTGCTCTTCAGACTCGCCGTCCACGCCCTACACCCCAAATCAACCCCCCGCTCCATGCGCGGCTTGGAACACGCCAGCCAGGTAATCGGCCCGTTGCTGTAGATCCGAGCCCCACCCACCCAACGCCGAACTTCCTTGATCGCGAGTTGTCCCCATCCGCTGCATCCATCCACAGGATTTCGCGGTCTCTTTCCCAGTGCCCCAGTGCCGACAGGCTGGAGCAGGGCCAATGCCACTAAGTTAGGCGCTTCCGTTGGCGGGGCGGCGTGTTTCGATGGTTAATATGCTGCGTGGTGTAGCAAGGTTGGAGCGGTTTGTTGACGCGACCTCCATCGGTGTGTTGACCAGGTTTTTTACCGGGATTTGATGGATGAGGTCGTGTTGTCCACGGGTCATGGTGAGCGTCGGGTGTGGCCGCTTCCGGCGCGCGTGGTAGTGCATTACATGTTGGCGTTGTCGCTGCTCTTCGTGAATTCGCACGAGGAGGTGATACGCAAGTTGGTGAACGGGTTGCGTTCGTTGAGGACGTGACGGGGCGAGTGGCGGATTCCGACGATGTCGGCGATTTCGCAGGCCAGGAAACGTCCAGGCGAGGCACCGCGTCATCACCTCGATCATGGACGCCGAGATAGCCCAGGCCGTGGAGATCGCCTCACGCAACCAAGAACGCTGGGAGTTCGAACTCATACTCGACGAGATCGACGAGGCCCCCGACCGGCTCTCGTTCACACGAGCCATCCGACACGATCAATGAACTCCAAGAGTCCTCAGCCCACCCAGGCCATCTCGCACCTATCCCCACCCTGAGAAGGGGAAACCACTGCCCGCCGACGTGTGCCAGCCCAACCCCCACCGAACTCTTCGCGCCCCCGCCTTCTGCTCGATGGGGTGGAACGTCTTTGTGTGTGTGTGTGGGGGGGGGACGGACCTGCCAAGCTCGCCCGCGGGTGGGGTGGGCTTGCCCCTCCCACCGCTCTTCCCCACCGCAGGTTCGTAGGGGCCCTTGACCTCAAGGGGTCATCGCGCCACCGTGTTGACCAGCAGTTCGTTCAGCTTCTCGACGGGCTTGTACCAGCCGAGGGTCTGTCGGGGGCGGTCGTTGAGTTCGCGGGCCACGTCGTCGAGGTGGGCTTGGGAGTGGACCGAGAGGTCGGTTCCCTTGGGGAAATACTGTCGGAGAAGCCGGTTGGTGTTCTCGTTCGTCCTGCGTTGCCAGGGCGAGTGCGGGTCGCGGAAATAGACCGGCATTCCGGTGGCCGTGGTGAACGTGGCGTGGTCGGCCATCTCGCTGCCCTGGTCCCACGTGACCGATTTCCGGAGGAACTCGGGCAAGGTCTTCATCTTGTTCGCCAGCAGCATCGCGACCCGGTCGGCGGACCGGTCGTGCGGGACCCGGATCAGCATCACGAACCGCGTCTGCCGCTCCACCAGGGTCAGGATCTGCGACTTGCACGCGGACCCGAGGATGAGGTCGCCCTTCCCAGAAGCCCGGAACAGCACGGTCGTCGGCTTCCTTCGGGCGTTCGCTGATGTTGACCATGCCCACGATCAGGTCGTGTCTGGGCCGCTTCGCCGAGGGGGACACCCGCTTCGCCCGGCCAGAGCGCAGGGCCTTGTACATCATGGCCCGCAACTCGCCTTTCCCCTGGACGAACAGGGTCTGGCAGATCGTCTCGTGGGACCCGCGCATCTCCGGCTCGGTCGGAAACTCCACCCGCATTCTCGTCGCGATCTGCCGCGGCGACCACCGGCGATCCAAGCCCGCCATCACATACTCGCGCAGTCGACCAGACTGCTCCAGCTTCCGCGGCTTCGGTCGTTTCCGCATGACCGCGGCACGCGTGCCCGACTTCAACGCTCGATAGGCCAATCTCCCGCCATCACGGGCGACCTCACGAGCGACCACCGAATGATGCCGACCCAACACCCTGCCGATAAACCGAAACGACCGCCTCGCCCGCAACTCCCGCGAGATCGTCTCCCGCTCCTCGGCACTCAAACTCACCCGACACGCCACGACATGATCTCCGATCACCCACCCACGAAGACCATCGCACGCCAGCGCATCGACCAGTTGAGGTCAAGGGCCCCTACGAACCTGCGGCGGGGCAAAAGCGGTGGGGATGGGCAAGCCACCCCACCCGCCGGACAGCTTGGCAGGCCCACACACACAAAGCAAGTCCACCCAATCAAGGCGTATGGCAGGGGCGCGTTGCGTTCTGGTGGGGGCTGGGATCCTGCGGCGGTTGTGGGGGTGGTTGGGGAGAAATGCGTTAGGTGGGAGTGGGGGTGGGGCTTCTGCGGCGGTTGCGGGGTAGCTCGACAAGAAATGCGATGGGTGGGGGCTGGGGAATTCGGGCAGTCGGTTCTGCGATGGCTTGGGAGAGAAGAGTGCTGGAGTGGGAGTTGGCTGGACCAGGTGGCGGTTTACGGGATCGAGGCTCCGGCCGTCAGCGGATGCGCACGGCCAGCGACCGCAGTTCCCCGTACAACTCCTCATTCCCCAACGGATTGACGCTCATCCAAGCGTCCCCGTCCCCATCCCCGTCCACATTCGCCAGCCGGTACCGCCCGCGGTCCGTGTCCAACCACCGCAGTTCCCGTCCCCCACGACGCCACTGGTCCTCCGACTCGTCCCGGACGGCCACCCCGAGCTGCCCGTTCCCCACCACCGGCTGCAAGCTCGACACCATCCGCCGGGCGACGCGGTCGTCGATCCCGTGTGCGTTCAGGAGTTCCTCGATCTCCCGCTGGCTCATCGGCACGGGGCCCGCCCCGTTCTCCGGCATCCGCGACATCATCACGTCGAACGCTGCCTGCAGGGGCCGCAGCGGCAGGCTGAACGGCGTCGTCACCGGTGTCTCCGCGCGCGGGATGAAGGACGCCAGGCGGGCTACCGCCTCGTCCAGGGTCGCCGCCCACAACCAGGTCATCCCGTGTGGGTCCGTGCTGTCCTGGGTGACCAGCAGCGCCTCGTCCCGCAGGGTCAGCACCGCTGCCGCGAGTGGGCCGGATTCCCGGTTCAGCACCAGGTCCAGCACCCCGGTGCAGTTGCGCAGCAGGTAGACGAACTCCTCCGCGACGTCCAGCGGTCCGTCCTCGTCCGCCAGTTCCCGGTCCCGCAGTTCCTGCGCCGCCGCGCCGAACAGCACCTGCCGTTCCACGTCCGAGGTGCCGGTGGACGGTGCTTCGAGCGGGAACGGGGGCTGGACCTGCGCGAAGGTGCACAGCAGGTCCAGCTCGACCGGGTGCAGGGCTACGCCGGGCACCGCGTCCATCAGGCGCCGTAGCGCTGGGCGTTGGCCGTGTCGCTCTGCTCGTAGTGGTTGGCGGTGCGCTCGGCGCTGGAGACGAACTCCTCCATGCGCTGCAGGGCGGTCTCCAGTTGGCCCTTCAGGCCGGACTCGCTGGCCAGGCGGTCGTTGAACTTCTCCGCCAGCTGCTGGCCGACCGGGCTGGTGCCGAGCATCGGCAGGTACGCCGGGCTGGTCAGCTCGGCGACCTCGGCGAAGATCTCGTCCAGGTCGGCGCGGACCTCCGCGACCGCCGCGGCGAACTCGCGGACCTGCTCCGGCTCGACCTGCCAGCCGCTGCCCGCGGCCGAGTTGCTGCCTGGTTCGTCGACGTACACAAGGGCCTTCTCTCTGCCGGAAGGGGGCTACAGGCCGATGACCGGCGGGGCGGCGGTCAGGTCGGCGGTGGTGAACGGGTCTTCCTCGATCGGGACGCGCCTGCGGTACTCGTCGTCCTCTTCCTTGTCGCGCGCACCCGGCGGCATGCCGTAGCCGTTGTTGTTGCGCCCGTGCGGGTCCGCGCCGAACGCGTTCGCCCGGCCGAACCGGCTCGCGCCCCGGGTCCCGTTGCGACCGCCGCGACCCGCGCCGCTGCCGGGCGCGCCGCCGAGACCGCCCGAGCCCGCGCCGACACCGCGGCCCGCGCCGCCGCGGGTGCGGCTGCCGTCCGCGCCGCGACCGTTCGCACCGGGCGCGCCGAAGGGGCCGCCGCGGCCGCCGCTCGGGCCGGAGCCCAGCCGACCGGAGCCCGGTCCGCCGATGGGGCGGCCGTTGCCGAACGGTCCGCCGACCGGCCCACCCGGACCGAACGGACCCGTGCCGCCGATGCCGTTCGCGCCCGGACCGCTGGGCAGCGGGACCCGGTTGTTGTGGCCGTTGTTGGTGATGTCCCGCCAGTGCTGGTCCCAGCCCTTGTCCACGCCGGGGGTGAACGACGGCGTGGTGCCCTGGCTCGGCGCGCCCGGGTAGTGCGGCGGCGGCTGCGTGCCGGGCAGGTGCGGCGGGTGCGCCGGGCCGGGCGGCAGCGTGACGCCGGGGCCGGGCGGGGTGACCTGCGGCGGCCGCGGCACGACCGGCGCCGGGCCGGGGTGCACGCCGTCGGCCGGGGTGCCGAAGCGGGGGGTGGTGCCGTCGATGCCCATGACCGCGGTCTCGAAGCGGCTCATGGTCTGCACGGCCTTGCGCTTCATCTTCTTCTTGTTGCTGCCGAAGCCGAACGCGCTCGCCATACCGCCCAGCGCGGCGCCGAAGGCCGCGCCGATGGGGCCGCCGACCGCGAAGCCCGCCGCCGCGCCGCCACCGGCGCTGGCCAGGAACGGGCTGCTGGGCGAGCCGCCGGGCATGGTGGACTGGGCCGAGCGCAGCGCGCCGCCCGCGTCCTGGATCGGGTCGGCCATGCTCTTGGCCGTGCCGCCGAGCTGGGAGATCCAGGCGGCGTTGCCGACCACGACCCGCTTGGCGTCCTCGGAGGCGGCGCCGGACCAGTACGGCATCAGCTTCGCCAGCGAGCGCGACAGGTCGCGGGAGGCCTGGGCGACCTTGTCGCCGTAGCGGGCCCACTCGGTGGCCAGCATGTCCAGCTGGGCCGGGTTCGCCTGGTCGCCGACCATCCGCTGCAGCGACTTGAGCGAGTAGCCGTCCCAGTTGGTGCCGCCGACGACGTAGCTGTCGTCGACCTCGCGCCGCTGCCTGCGCTGCTGGTCCGCCGCGGCCCTGGCGGCCGAGGCCTGCCGGGCCTGCTGCGTCATCCGGGCGACCAGATCGCCAAGATCGCCGATCATCTCCCGCGCCCCTCCCTCAGCCCGGGGTCACCGGACCGGGTTGTTCTTCCCCTGAATCCCGTTCGTCACGGTAGCTGATGACACCGACGGTCCGTACCCACCGTCACCACCACAGCTCGCCCGCCAGCCCACGTATTTGCGTGCGTAACTCCTCGCGCGGCAACGGGTTGACGCTCATCCACTCGCCGGTCTCGTCGGCGGCCAGCCGGAACCGGCCGCGCGCGGTGTCCAGCCAGCGCACCTCGTCGCCGGACCTGGTCCATTCGTCGCCGTAGCCCCGGCGGACTGCCACGCCCGCCTGGCCGTTGCCCAGCACCGGTTGCAGGTGCGTGGCCATCTTCCTGGCGGTCTGGTCGTCGATGCCGTGCGCGCGCAGCAGCCGGTCGACCTCGTCGGGCTCGAGCCTGCGGGGTGAGCCGTCCGGTTCGGTCGCGGCCTGGATGGCCCGGTGCACGCGGTCGAGCGCGGCGCGCGGCACGCTGAACGGCGCCGACAGCGCGGGGGCCAGGTCCGGCACCAGGTCGACCATGCGGTCCACGGCGTCGTGCGCGGACAGCGCGAGCAGGTGCGCGCGGGCGCCCGCGGTCCGGATGTCCTGGGTGATCAGCAGCCCCTCGCCGCGCTGGGCGAGCACGACCGCGCCGTGTACCTGGCCCCGACGGGCAACCATGATGTCGAGCGCGCCCGCCCCTTCGCGCAACAGGTGCACGAGGTCCGCGGCGATGCCGCGCGGTCCCCGGTGGTCGGCCAGACCTCGGGCGTGGAGCTGGGCGCGGGCCGCGGCGTACGCGGCGCGGCGGTCGCCGAGGGCCTTGGCGCGCAGCGGGAACGGCGCGGCGATCTCGGCGAAGGTGCACAGCAGGTCGAGTTCGGCCGGGTGCAGCCACGCCTCGACCCCGCCCCGGAATCCCGGGTCGGGGTCGAGTCCCGTGGGCAGCTCGGTCACGTGCGGCCTGTGCCCGTGATGTCGGTCTGGTTGGTGGACTCGACGGCGCGGTAGCTGTCGCGGACCTTCTCGGCGCTCTCGATGAACTGGTCCATCCGGCGCATCGCCTCGGCCAGCAGGCCGCGCAGGCCCTCGTCGCCGTTGAGCCGGTCGTCGAACTTCTTGGCCAGCTGCTCGCCGACCGGGCTGGTGCCGAGCTTGGGCGTGTACGCGTCGCCCTGCATGCGCTCGACCCGGGTCTGCACGGCGGCGAGCCCGAACCGGGCGGCGGTGACCGCGAGGCTGAACCCGTGCAGGCGGTCGAGGTCGACGTCCCAGTAGCCGCGCGAGTTCGCGGGCGGCGTGCCGCCGGGCTGGGTCGACCCCGGTTCGGCGCTGCCCGGTTCGACGTGGTCGGGCTGCTCGGTCCCCGGGTCGGTCTTGCCGTTGTCCGGCTTGTCCTTGCCCGGAGCGGGCAGGGTGACGGTGGCGTCACCGGGCTGCTGGCTGCCCTCCGGCGCACCCGGCAGAGTCGTGACCGGCCCGTTGTCCTTGGGCGGCAGGGGAAGCGTGCTGGTCGGCGCGTCCGCGGGGACCACCGGGCCAGGCGCGGTCGGTATCGACGGCGCCGTGGGCGGGGCGGAACCGGACTGCGCGGGCGGGTGGGTCGGCGCGGGCGGCGGAACCGGCGCGCCGGGCGCGGGCGGCTGGCCGACGCCGGGCTGCACGGGCGAGTCCGGCGGCACGACCCCACCCGGCGGAACCGGGATGTTCGGCACGGACGCGTCGGGCACCGGCGGCGGGACCGGCGCCGGGCTGGGCACCGGCGGCACGGGGTCCGGTACCGGCAGCGGATCGGGGCGGTGCACCGGGTCCGCGGCCACCGGGACGCCGCCGTCGGGCAGCACAGAGCCCGAGATCGACCCGGCGGTCAGGTCGCGGGCCGGGATCGCGAACACGTCCGTGACCGGCATCGGCGGCGGGTTGCCCGCGGCCTGGTCCTCGGCGAGCCGGTACTGCTCCATCTCCTGCATTCGTCCCCCTACAGCCCGATGACCGGCGGCGACGCCTTCTGGTCCAGTGCGAACGGGTCCTCGGCGTCGTACGGGTAGCGCCTGCGGTACTCACCGGACTCCGAGCCGCCCGCCCCCATGCCCGCGCCGCCCATCGGCATCCCGCCCACGCCCATCCCGGCGCCCGCACCGGCCGACCCGGAAGCGGCGGCCAATCCGCCGCCGCCCCCCATCGGGACCGGCGCGCGACCACCACCGGTGACGGCCTCCGTCACCCCGACGGACCCACCGGGCTGCAACGCGGCACGACCGGCGTCGGCACCGCCGTACGCGGCACCACCGCCACCACCACCGAACCCACCGCCGATGCCGGCCGAGCCGCCGCCCGCCGACGAGTCGAGGCTCTGCACCGCCGTGCCCGGGTCCCCGGACGCGGTCAGCGACTCCCAGCGCAGCCGCACGTCCGTCTCGTACGAGATCCGCCCGTCGATCCCACCCGGCGGCAGCGACGGTGGCTGCCGGATCGGGGGGAACTGCGGGGTCCCCGGGTCGCCCGGCTCCGGGCGCAGCTCGGTGCCGCGCTCCTCGAACCGGGGCGTCGCCTGGTCGATGCCGATGGCCGCGCCCTCGAACCGCTTCATCGCCTCGACGGCGCGCACCTTGAGCTGGGCCTGCTCCTGCTCGGCGGTGAAGGCGCTCTCCGCGCCCGCGGCCGTGCCGGTGATCGCCGAGACCAGCGGACCGCCCGCGTCCAGGCCGCGCGCGGCGCTGTCGGCGGCCTGCGCGGGTGGGACGGCGGGCTTGTCGGGTAAGTCGGGCATGGCGTCCTGGGCGGCCTTGAGCGCGCCCGCCGCCTCCTGGATCGGGTCGCCGATCTGGTGCGCGGTCTCGCCGAGGTCGGCGACCCACTGCGCGTTGAGCGCGACGTCCGTGCGGGCCTGCTCGGCCGCGGTACCGGACCAGAAGTCCATCAGGTCGTCCAACGCCCGCCGCAGCACGTCGGAGGCGTCCACGACCTCGGTCCCGGCGGCCCGCCAGTCGTCGGCCAGGCGCTCCAGTTGGGGTGCGCTGGCCTGTTCGGCGACCATCTTGACCAGTTGCTCCAGCGAGTAGGACTCCCAGTTGACCCCGCCGGTCACGTACCGGTCGTCCGCCTGCCGCCCTGTCACCATCGCTGCAAAGACCCCCCTCGGCGGCCCACCCGGCCGCCGTTCCCCGGAAAACCCCTAGGACGCCCGCTCCCGACGAACACGCTAACCGTTAGGACGCGGACCCGGCACCAACAGTTCCCTCCCCATCACTCCTCGCTCCGCGCACCGGCATCGATACCCCGCGGCGGATACCGGAGTTGTCACGAAGAGTTCGACCCGGCGCGCGGAAGTGTTTGCCGCGCAGCGCTTCCGGCGCCACCCGAATGGCCTAGGCCCACCAGAAGAACCAGATCGCGACACCGGTCGCGATGCCCACCACGAGCATCGCCAGGGCGGCCTCCGGGCCGCGCCTGCGGTCGGCGAACCACTGCGCGAGCACCGCGACCGCGGCCATCGCGAAGTGCCCGAGCAGCACACCGACGCCGGGCCCCGGCACGCCCTTGCTCCAGGCCACGACCTGCAGAACCAGCACGATGAGCGCGAGAACGCACAGGCCGATGGCGAGCGCGCCGCAGATCTCCCGCCAGAAACCGGACCGCGGCCGCCGCTGCTCGGGTTCGGCCCGTTCCGGCACCGCGTCGTCCCCGGCTTGCCGGACGCGGGGCAGTTCGACGGTGGTGACCTCGTCGTCGGGCTGGTGGTCTTGGGGCAGGCGTTCGGTGGGCCCTGTCACGGGGACAGCATCGCCCATGGGTCCAGCGCCGGTCCAGCGGCCTGCCCGTCGGCGCAGCTGCGCCGGAAGTCGCACCACCCGCACTGGCGGCCCGGGTTCGGCGGGAACAGCACCTCGGGGTCGCCACCGGCCTTGGCGGTGTCGATGGCGAGCTGGAACTCGTCCGCGCTCTCCTCGGCCCGCGACAGGTGGCGGCCCAGCGATTCCTCGGTGTGCTCCCAGGACGCGACCGTGCCCGTCGGCAGGTGGTGCAGTTCGACCTTGGTGCACGGCCTGCGCAGGGTGCGGCGCGCGGCGAGCACGTAGAGCGCGAGCGCCTGGGAGCCGCGGGCGTCGTCGGTGGTGAGGGCGTGCTTGCCGGTCTTGTAGTCGACGATCACCAGTTCGTCGCCGCGCTGGTCGATGCGGTCGACCCGCCCCTCGGCGACGATCGTGCCGACCGGCGCGGACACCCAGCGCTCCAGGCCGACCGGGTCCTCGGTGACGTCGGTGTCCTTGACGTAGTCGTGCACCCAGCCCGCCGCCCGCTCGCGGAACTGGCCCGCCTGCGCCTGGTCGGCGAAGCCGTCGTCCTTCCAGTGCGCGGCGACGAGCTTGGCCGCGGTCTCCGGGGTGCGCCGGTCCGGGGGCAGGTCGAACAGGCCCTTGAGCGCGTTGTGCACCACCGCGCCCATGGTGCTGTGCGCCCACGGGCCGCCCCTCGGTGGCGTCGGCCGGTCGACGTAGGTCATCCGGAACCGGCGGCGGCAGTCCGCCCAGACCCCCAACCGGGAGGGCGTGACCTTGATGAGCCTCTTCGGCATGGCGTCGAACCCGAGCTGCTCCTGCACGCCGCACACGGTACGCACCGGCACCGACACAAATCGCGCCCGGGCAGAATCGCCCCATGGAGATCTGGCACAACCCGCGCTGCACCAAGTCCCGCACGGCCAAGGCCGCCCTCGACGACGCGGCGCCCGGCCACACCGAGCGGCGCTACCTCGACGAGCCGCCGACGGCCGCGGAGCTCGCGGAGGTGCTGACCAAGCTCGGCAGGCAACCGTGGGAGATCACCCGGCTCAAGGAGCCGCGGGCCAAGGAGTTGGGTCTCGCCGACCTGCCGCGCGACCGGGACGCGTGGATCGCCGTCCTGGCCGCGAACCCGGTGCTGATCGAACGCCCGATCGTCATCACCGACGACGGCCGCGCCTACGTCGCCCGCTCCCCCGAGGCCTTGTCCGAGGCGCTGGACTAGCTGCCGCCCGCGATGAAGCCCCGGACCGAGTTCGCCACCAGCTGGACCGCGATGGCCGCGAGCAGCAGACCGGCGATCTTGGCCAGCAGCGTGATCCCGCTGTCCTTGATCAGCCGGATCACCGCGCCGGAGAACCGCAGGCACAGGTACAGGATCACGTGCACGGCCAGGATCGCCAGCCCGAGCGCGACGTAGGACTCGATGTGCCCGCCCGCCTCCCGGACGAACACGATCGTCGCCGCGATCGCGCCGGGACCGGCCAGCAGCGGCGTGCCCAGCGGCACAAGGGCGACGTTGACGTCCTCCACCGCTTCCGGTTCGGTGCTGCCCTTACCGGTCAGCAGGTCGAGCGCGATCAGTAAAAGGAGCAGACCGCCCGCGCCCTGCAACGCGGGGATACCGATTCCCAGGTAGCGCAGGATCGCCTCGCCGCTGAGCGCGAAAAGGCTGATCACGCCGAGGGAAACCAGCACGGCCTGCCGGGCGGCGCGATTCCGGGTGGCGCGGGTTTTGCGGCCGGTGAGGCTCAGGAATACCGGCACGGTTCCCGGCGGGTCCATGATGACCACCAGCGTGATCGTCGCCTCGGCGAACAAGGCGGCGTCGAAGAACGCCATCAGGCACCCACGAGCAGTTCCGCCCCCGTCGCCCGCGACACGATCTCATCGAGCATTTCCGGGGCCGTGGTTTCCGCGCCGAGGCGGATTGTCTTGTTCGTCCCGTGGTAGTCGCTCGACCCGGTGATGACCATGCCGCGGCGGTTCGCGATCTCCCGCAGCTGCACCCGCGCAGGCGGCTCGTGGTCCGGGTGGTCGATCTCCAGCCCGTCGAGGCCCGCGTCGGCGAGTTCCTCGACCACCTCGGCGGTCACCGTCGGGCCGCGCCGGTGGGCGAACCCGTGGGCCAGCACGGTGACCCCGCCCGCCGCCTTGGTCATCCGGATGGCGTCGAGCACCGGTGTCCGGCGGCTGGGCACGTAGAAGCGGTTGCGGCCGTGCAGCAGCTCGCTGAACGCCTGGTCGACCGAGTCCACCACGCCCGCGCGGACCAGCGCCTGGGCCAGGTGCGGGCGGCCCGCGGTGGCGTCGCCGGGCAGCTCGGCCATCAGCGCGTCGGCGTCGACCGGGTAGCCGTCCTCGGCCATGCGGCTGGCCATGGCGTGCAGGCGGACGCGGCGCTCGGCGCGGGTCTTGGCGTGTTCGGCGACCACGGCCTCAGCGTGCGGGTCGAACAGGTAGGCCAGCAAGTGGATCGTGCACTGCCCGCCGCGGCCGTCGGGGGACGCGCAGGTCAGCTCGGCACCGCGCAGCAACCGCTGGCCGGGTGCCAGCGCGGCGGCGGCCTCGTCCCACCCCGCGGTGGTGTCGTGGTCGGTGATGGCGACCGCGTCCAGCCCCGCCGCGCGCGCGGCGGTGACCAGCTCGGTCGGCGTGTCCGTGCCGTCGGACACCGTGCTGTGGCAGTGGAGATCGATCCGCACCGGCCCAGTGTTCACGATGAGCCAGGTCACCACGACGCGGGTGGTCGCCGCCGTGGCCGGAGCAGCCCGCCGGAACGGACTAGCCGACGGCCTTCTTGGACCGCCGCACGCCCCGGGCCAACCGCTGGGCCTTGATCATCGAGAACCGCTCCGCCTGGGCCTTCTTGTCGCCGAAGACCAACTCGGAGATGGCGTCGTAGACCTGCTCCGGCTTGGGCAGGTACTCGATGTTGTTCAGCGCCTGGATCTGACCGGCGGACTCCACGACCATCGTGCCGTAGCCGAAGATCCGCCCGGTCGCCGTGCGCTTGTAGGTGAGGTCGGTGACCTTGCTGATGGGCATCATCAGCACGCGTGTGGTGAACACGCCCGTGGTCATCATGAACCGCTTGTCCGTGACCACGATCCGCTCGACCCACCACTCGATCACCTGGTAGGTGAAGCGGAGCACGACCGCGAGCGCGACGTACCAGAGGATGTTCTGGATCAGCCACGCCGCGGGCGGCAGCAGGTAGGAGATCATCACGCACACCGTGAGCAGCGCGACGGCCTCGAACACCTGCCACGCCAGGCTCGCCCAGTGCCTGCGCACCCGGATCACCCGGCGTTCGGAGTCGAGCAGGTACTCGTCGGGGTCCCTGGGGGCGAACATGCTCCGACGCTACTTCGTGTCAGCTCGAGAAGACAGTGCGCACGAAGGTGATCACTGCTTCGGCCCCTTCACGGAGGGTGGTCAGGATCGAGTTGACGATCCCGGCGGATTGGACCGGCTGCGTCACCAGGAAGAAGACGAGCAAAGCGGCCCCAGTGATGATCAAGACCTTCTTGATGTCCACTGCGATCTACCCCGTTCCGTACGCACCCGAGATGGCGCCTGCATTGAGATCCGTTGTACCGCACCGGGCGGCCCGAGGGGAGGGTAGTCGCGCTCTTGGGGCAACGCGGACGGTCACCACAGTGTGACGGCTACGCTCCGTCGCCATGAGCGGGGAACGCGTTCGGAAGATCAGGTGCGTCGGCGCGATCATCCGGGACGGGCGCGATCGGCTGCTGCTGATCCGCCGCGGCCGGGAGCCCGATCGCGGCCTGTGGTCGATCCCGGGCGGGAAGATCGAGCCAGGAGAGTCGGACACCGTCGCATTGCGACGGGAGGTCCGCGAGGAAACCGGCCTCGAGGTGGCGATCGGTCGCCATGTGGGCAGCGTGGAACGCCCCTCGCCGAAGGGTGTCTACGAGATCCATGATTACCGCTGCGTAGTTACCGGCGGTGATCTTCACCCCGGCGATGACGCCGATGCGGCCATCTGGGTGGATCTTGCGATGTTCACCACATTGCGCGACACGGATGCCCTGGTCACCGCGCTTTTCGAGCAGTTGACGGACTGGGGTGAGCTGCCCGGATGACGGTTATCGGACAAGCCAGACCATGCGCTCACCGTGCATGGCCGCGCGGGCCAGCGCGGTGGCCTCCGGGGCGCCGCCGTCCCACCTGGTGAGCGCCAGGACGCTGAACGCGGTCTGCCCCGGCGCGGGTTCGAGGTCCGCGCGGCCGGGCAGCAGCGGGGCCATGGCCGCCGGGTACGCCTCCTCGCTCACCCACCACAGAGGCCGGGCGGCGGCCAGCTCGCCCAGCGCGGCGGTGAACGCGGCGCGCTGGGCGTCGTCGAGGTAGGTCAGCACGTGGCTGGTGATCACCACCAGCGGCGCGTCGGCGGGCACCCGGTCCGCGGCGGCGGCCAGGTCGGCCACGGCGTCGCCGCGCACCAGCTCCGGCGGGTGCTTGCGCCACAACTGGGCGGCGGTGCTGAACAGCCGCTGACGCTCGGGCTGGTCGGCCCAGATGCACGCCTCCAGCCAGGCCGCCGCGTCCTCGTCGGCGAGGTCGACCGGCGCCCGGTCCAGGCCGACCCGGGCGACGACCGAGAGCTTCTTGGGGATGGTCGGCAGCGCGGCGTCCGGGCCGAGCTCGAGCGCGCAGTGCAGGCCGAGCGCGGTCTTGGTCGGACCGGCCACGACCTGCCCGGACTGCTCGGTCTGGTAGCGGTAGGCGTAGCGGTCGAGGTTGAGCAGCAGACCCGCGCTGCACCCCACCTCCAGCAGCCCGACCGGGGCGCCCGCCTGCTTGGCCGCGAGCGCGACCGCCGGGTACAGCACGGCGGCGCGGCGGACCTCGTTGGTCTGGGTGGTGTGCCCCGCGACCAGGGCGCGGACCTTGTCGGCCCGTTCCAGCACGAAGCCGCGGAACAGCGGCCAGGTGCCCGCGTCGAGCCCGTAGCTGCCGCCCATCGACGGGTAGTAGTTGACCAGCTCGTGGAACGGCTCGGCCTGCAGCGCGCGGTGCGCGGCGGCCAGCAGCAGCGTGGGGTGGCCGAAGCCGGGCTGCGCCGGGCCCAGCAGCGCGGCCACCTCGTCGTCCTCGGCCGCCTTCGCGGCGAGGTGGGCGTAGAGCGGGGACTCCTCACCCGCCTCCACTTCGGCGAAGCGCCGCAGCCGTTGCTTGATCTCGTCCAACGCCACGACCACGGGGCTTCCTCCGCGTCTCTAGGCCAGGGGTTCGGGCCGCCCCGGCTGTTCGCCCCCTCGGGCCTCGCCGTAGGAGCGCTTGGGCACCATAACCTTGCGCCGGAACGTGCAGACGACCGTCCCGTCCTGCTTGTAGCCGCGGGTCTCGACGTAGACCACGCCCCGGTCGTCCTTGGACTTCGACGGCGTCTTGTCCAGCACCTCGGACTCACCGTAGACGGTGTCACCGTGGAAGGTCGGTTTGACGTGGCGCAGCGACTCGATCTCGAGGTTCGCGATGGCCTTGCCGGAGACGTCGGGCACGGACATGCCCAGCAGCAGCGAGTAGACGTAGTTGCCCACCACCACGTTCTTGCCGAAATCCGTGGAGTTCTCCGCGTAGTGGGCGTCGAGGTGCAGCGGGTGGTGGTTCATGGTGAGCAGGCAGAACAGGTGGTCGTCGTATTCGGTGACGGTCTTGCCGGGCCAGTGCTTGTAGACGGCACCGACCTCGAACTCCTCGTAATAACGGCCGAACTGCACGCGCCCTCCCGATGTGACCGGCGAGTAGGTTCCCTTGTGTACGGGGCGGCCGCCCGGGGTGCAACCGGTGTGTGAGCCAGTGCACGGTGGTTGTAAAGTGCGTTTCGTATTCACCGGGGCGTGGTCGACTGGGCCTCGCCCTGGAGTACGCTGTCGGATCGGCAGGGCCTGGGCTCATCCCACGACCGCCGTCGGCTCAAGGAGGTGAGACGCCATGAGCGACCCGCATGGTCATGAATCCGCGACTGGTTGCAGTAGTACCCGCGTCTCCTCCGGAGGTGCCCGCCCCCTGGGCTGACACCGTCGATACCGGCCGGGACGCTCCGTCACCGCCGGGTCCGGACCACCGGACCCCCGGTCCGCCGCGCGGGCGCGGCGGGAGTCGCTGGAGGTCCGGATGCCTTCCATTCCCTCGTTCGGCGGTCTGAGAGGCCGCGCCAACCGCGTCGCGGCGCCGCCTGCGCCGCCGGTCCCGGTGCCGTTGTCGGCGTACGTGGTCGATTGCGGCGTGTACGTCGACGGTGTGCGCCTACCCGGCCGCTGGACGCACGTCGACGCCGTCGCCGAGGTCCGCCGCCGCGGTGAGGGTTTCGTGTGGATCGGTCTGCACGAACCCGACGCCGAGCAGATCCAGGGTGTGGCCGAGACGTTCGGGCTGCACGAGCTGGCGGTGGAGGACGCGGTCAGCGCGCACCAGCGCCCGAAGCTGGACCGCTACGACGACAACCTGTTCATGGTGCTCAAGACGGTCCGCTACGTCGAGCACGAGTCGCCCACCACGGCCAACGAGATCGTCGAGACCGGCGAGATCATGGCCTTCCTCGGCGCCGACTACGTGGTGACCGTCCGCCACGGCAAGCACTCCGCGCTGCACCAGCTGCGCGGCGAGCTGGAGGGAGCCCCGGACCGGCTGCGCCACGGCCCCGCCGCGGTGCTGCACGCCATCGCCGACCACGTGGTGGACACGTACCTGGCGGTGTCCGAGGCGTTCGAGAACGACATCGACCTGATCGAGAAGGCGGTCTTCGCGCCGCGCAGCCAGGTCAGCGCCGAGCAGATGTACCTGATGAAACGGGAGATCCTCGAACTGCGCCGCGCGGTCATGCCCCTGGCCAACCCGCTGCGCAGGCTGGCCGAGGGCTGCTCGCCCCTGGTACCGGACGAGGTCCGCTCCTACTTCCGCGACGTGGACGACCACCTGACCACCGTCTCGGAACGCGTAACCAGCTTCGACGAGCTGTTGAACACCCTGGTCGACGCCACCCTGGCGAAGATCACGCTGCAGCAGAACACCGACATGCGCAAGATCACCTCCTGGGCCGCGATCATCGCCGTGCCCACCATGGTGGTCGGCGTCTACGGCATGAACTTCGAGTTCATGCCGGAAACGAAGTGGCGGTTCGGCTACCCGATGGTGATGGTCGTCATCTTCATCGCGTGCATCGTGCTGTACCGCATCTTCCGCAAGAACCGATGGTTGTAGCCGGACGACCCACCCGCGCTCCCCACCCGCGCGAGTCGTTCAGCCACACCGGATTCCCCGTTCACCCCCGTGATGGGAGGTACCACCATGACCCGGCTGCTGACCAATGTGAAGTTCTGGCTACTGGCGATAATCGTCACCTGGATCGCGGTAGTGACCGTGCTCATCGCGGAAGCCCCGGTCTGACAAGGGATTCCCGTCAGGCGGCGGTCGTAGTGGTGGCAGCGCGCGCGGACGACGGCTGCGCGCGCTGAACCACCTGGTCGGCGAAGTTGTCCAGCATGCGCGTACCGACTTCCTGGGAATAGCCGAGTACCAAGGCGAAAAGCAGCAGTCCCGCGTGCCCCTCGACCAGGTCGGGGAACACCCCGGCGCGCAGCATCAGCACGCCGACCACGGCGAAGATCGCGCCCAGCAGTATCTTCACGATGGCCTGGTAGGGCGTGAGCGTGTACGGCACGACGCTGGGTTTGGTGCGCAGCAACAGAACCACGACCGCGATCGACGCGCCGAGCATCCCGACCAGTTGCAGCCACCACACGTCCCCGCTGGTCGGCACCGTGGCCCCGGTCGCGCAGACGAGGTTGGCCCCTTCCCCGAGGCACAGCGGCAACATCCGCTCGTTGACGGCGGTCAGCCCACCGATCGCGAGGTTTATCGCCAACAGCAGCAACCCGAACAGGATGATCCGGTTCCGCAGGCTCCGCACCGCCGTAGCCGCCGCGTGCGAGGCGTCGTGGACCGCGCGGAGACCGAGGAGCACGGCCAGCCGCTGCCCGGAGTCGTCCATCGTGAAGAACGACACCGGGTCGAGCGCCCGCACCCGAGCGTCCTTCTCGGGCAGCTTCCGCGCCACCCGAGCCCGAACATCGGACACCCGCCCGTTGAGGTCCGGCGCCGACGACACCAGCACCTCCTCGGCGAGGTGCACCGCCCGCCACGCCCGCTCGATGCTCGTCCCGGAGTACCACCGGGCAGGCGAACTCCGCTGCCCCGCCGCCCGAGCCGCGATGGCCATCGCCCCGTAAACCGCCCGGGGCACCCGCCCACCACGCCCGTCGATGTCGGCCTGCAACCGCTGCAACCGCTCCGCGATCCCCATCCGCCAAGGCGAAGCCGGATGCAACTCCTCGATCTTCCGAGACCAATCAGGCCCCACCACCCCGACGACTACCCCAACCCCACCTGTCTCCCGCTCGGCAACCCCTTCCGCGAACAACACCCCCTCATCAACCAACGCCAACCCACCAACACCCGCACCCGCCGCACCATCCACGACCACCCCGCCGCGCTCGCCGCCGATCCGCCCCGGCTCGCCCGCGGGCAACACCGGATCGCCAACCACAGCCGCCCCACCAACAGCACGCCCCGCCCCTGGGCCCGTACCCACCTGGACGCCACCGCCCGTCGCCAGGCCGGCACCTACCGCTGCACCACCGCCAACCTCCACGCCACCGCCTTCACCCACACCAGGGACATCAACCGCGACCCCGGTCGGTGTCCGGACACCGACCGGGACTCGCCCCGGAACCGCCCCTGTCCCGGCGGTCTCTCCCGCAGCCCCGCCGCTCCCCGCAGCCAGGCCCACGGAACTGCCTTCACCAACCACCCCGGTACCGCCGGCACCTGAGGCACGATCACCGCCGACCACCCCGGCCTGCCCCTCCGAGGCAGCGACAGAGGTGGCGACACCAACCACCGCCACACCACCGCCGTCACCCACCACCCCGGAGCCACTTTCCGAGGTAGTGCCATCAACGACCGAGGCACGCCCACCACCGACATCAGGTCGCCCCGCCAAAGCAGCACTGTCGACCACACCACCGGCGCCGCCAACCACACCGGAGCCGCCGTCCAAGGCAGTACCCTCGACCCCCGCCGCACGGCTAACTCCCGCTACTCCAAGCCGTCCCTGCAAGACGGCGCCACCAACCCCACCGCCGCCACCCGCAGAGCTGGCACCCAAGGCAGCACCCGCAACCCCTACGGCCCGGCCATCACCGACCACACCGGAGCCCCCACCCGAGGCGACACCCTCATCAGCCGGGGCACCACCATCACCGACCACTCCAGGCCGACGCTCCAAGACGACGCCACCGGCCACAGCCGCACCGCCAACCACGCCGGAGCTGTCCTCCGCCGAAGCGGCGCCACCGCCTGCGGCACGACCACCACCAACCACATGGATGCGCCCCGTCGAAGCGACACCGTCAACCGCCACCCCGGCGCCACCCACCCGAGCGCCACTCCCGGCACCCATCTCCGACCCGTCCACAGCCGGGTCGACCAGACCAACAACAGCGACCGAACCAGCAGCCACACCAGCGCCGTCCACACCACCGCCATCCGCAACACCAAGCCCGTCGGCGGCAAGCCCGTCGGCGGCAAGCCCGTCGGCGGCAAGCCCGTCGGCGGCAAGCCCGTCGGCGGCAAGCCCGTCGGCGGCAAGCCCGTCGGCGGCAAGCCCGTCGGCGGCAAGCCCGTCGGCGGCAAGCCCGTCGGCGGCAAGCCCGTCGGCGGCAAGCCCGTCGGCGGCAAGCCCGTCGGCGGCAAGCCCGTCGGCGGCAAGCCCGTCGGCGGCAAGCCCGTCGGCGGCAAGCCCGTCGGCGGCAAGCCCGTCGGCGGCAAGCCCGTCGGCGGCAAGCCCGTCGGCGGCAAGCCCGTCGGCGGCAAGCCCGTCGGCGGCAAGCCCGTCGGCGGCAAGCCCGTCGGCGGCAAGCCCGTCGGCGGCAAGCCCGTCGGCGGCAAGCCCGTCGGCGGCAAGCCCGTCGGCGGCAAGCCCGTCGGCGGCAAGCCCGTCGGCGGCAAGCCCGTCGGCGGCAAGCCCGTCGGCGGCAAGCCCGTCGGCGGCAAGCCCGTCGGCGGCAAGCCCGGCTGTGCCGGGCTTGCCGCCGGTCGGTGCCCGAACTCCGGCTGTTGTGCGGGGCTCAGTCACGCCGTGGCCGACCTCCGCGTGGGCGTCAACTGCTTGCGCGTCTGCCTGCGCGGTCGGTGCCTGCTCCTCAACCGGGCCCCGGGCCAGGTCCGGCGCGGCGGGCGGCGTGCCTCGGGAGCCACCGTCGCCCGCCGCGTCGCGGCCGTCCCCTCCCTGGGTGGGGATGGCCCGGGTGCTCAGGGAGAGGGTGAGGCGGATCGGTTCCTCTCCGCCCCCAACCACCTCCCCCTGCGGCGACACGGGCGTGGTGGACGACGGCTCCGGCGTGGTCGGCCGGTTTCCTGGCTGCATAGCGAGTCCCCTGTCGCTGGGCGGACGCGCCTGTGGGTGCGCGTCGGGAAGCCCAACCCCCTATCCGGATGATCGGGGGGCGAGGGGTACACATTACGGTTCGCGGCCGACATGGCGGAGTCTCAAGCCCAGGCCTGAATCCCCCGGACCACGAACGGCGTTGACGGGACATAGGTCCCCAGTCCGGGATAGGTTGTGAAGTCCGCCTCCGTCGCGCACTCCACCGACTCGTACACCGTGACGTCCTGTTTCAGCCGGTTCACGAACGAGCGGTATTCACCCTCCAGTGGCAGGCAGTCACCCAGGACCACGTCCTCGATCCCCACGACTTCCATCGGCCCCTGGAAACCGGGTAGCGGCCACAGGCAGATCGTCCCCGGGTCGCACACCGTGGCCGACGCGGGCGCGGCCAGCCCGAGCATGCCCAGCACGACGACCAGCATTCCCAGCAGTGTTCGCATGGCAGAACTCCGTTGTCCCGTGGACGCTCCCCTGGTGGGAGCGTCCGACGGGGTCAACGATGGCAGGATTCCGCCGGGGCTGGAGAAAGTTGTCCACAGGCCCTTGACAGGTCACTCGACATAGGTCAGCGTGCGCCCGTCGCTCGGGTCGAACAGGTGGATCTTGTCCGGGTCGAACCACACCGACAGCTCCGCGCCCTCGCGCGCGTCCGAGGCCGCCGACAGCCGCGAGACGATCTGCGACCCGCCGTCGGCCATCTCGGCCGTGCCCGACTCCGCGGCCAGTTCCTCCAGCTCGGCCGCCATCGCGGCCTCACCCTCGACGGCGAAGTACGCGTACTTGTCCGACCCCATCGACTCCAGCACCTCGACCGTCGCGGTGAACGCCGCGCCCGGCTCGTCCACCAGCCGCGCGTCCTCGAAGTGCTCCGGGCGCAGGCCCATGATCACCTCGCGCGGCGCCGACCCGCCCTCCAGCAGCCGCCGGATCCGGTCGGTCAGCGGGAAGTCGCCGAGCGGGGTGCGCAGCCGACCGTCCTCCAGCCCGGCGGGGAGGAAGTTCATCGACGGCGACCCGATGAACCCCGCCACGAACAGGTTCACCGGCTGCTCGTAGAGGAACTGCGGCGACCCGATCTGCTGCACGTGCCCGCCGCGCATCACCACGACCCGGTCGCCGAGGGTCATCGCCTCGGTCTGGTCGTGCGTGACGTACACGGTCGTCGTGCCCAGCCTGCGTTGCAGCTTCGACACCGACGTGCGCATCTGCACCCGCAGCTTGGCGTCCAGGTTGGACAGTGGCTCGTCCATCAGGAACGCCTTCGGGCTGCGGACGATCGCCCGCCCCATCGCCACCCGCTGCCGCTGACCGCCGGAGAGGTTGCCCGGCTTGCGGTCGAGGTGCTGGGTGAGGTCGAGGATGCGCGCGGCCTCCTCGACCTTCTGCTGCACCACCTTCTTGTCCACCTTCGCCAACCGCAGCGGGAAGGCCATGTTCTCCCGCACGCTCATGTGCGGGTACAGCGCGTACGACTGGAACACCATCGCGATGTCCCGGTCCTTCGGCGCCCGGTCGTTGACCCGGTCGCCATCGATGCGCAGCTCGCCGGAGGTGATGTCCTCCAGCCCCGCGATCATGTTCAGCGTCGTCGACTTCCCGCAGCCCGACGGCCCGACCAGGATGACGAACTCGCCGTCCGCGATCTGGATGTCCACATCGGACACCGCGAGGGCGCCGTCCGGGTACCGCTTCGTGACCTTGTCCAGGATGATCTCAGCCATAGCCCTAGCCCTTCACCGCACCCGAGGTCAGCCCCGCGACGATGCGGCGCTGGAAGAACAGCACGAACAGGATGATCGGGATGGTGATGACCACGGCGGCCGCGGACACCGTCCCGGTCGGGTCCTCGAACTGCGAGGAGCCCTGGAAGAACGACAGCGCGGCGGGCACCGTCCTGGACGCGGTCGTCGAGGTCAACGAGATCGCGAACAGGAAGTCGTTCCAGCAGAAGATGAACACCAGGATCGCCGTGGTGAACACCCCCGGCGCGGCCAGCGGCGCGATCACCCGCCGGAACGCCTGCGCGGGCGTCGCGCCGTCCATCTTCGCCGCCTTCTCCAGCTCCCACGGGATCTCCCTGAAGAAAGCCGACAGCGTGTAGATGGCCAGCGGCAGCGCGAAGGTGATGTACGGCAGGATCAGCCCGGGCCAGGTGTCGAACAGCCCGAGCGAGCGCTCCACCTCGAACAGCGGGGTCACCAGCGAGACCTGCGGGAACATCGCGATCAGCAGCGAAACCCCGACCAGCGCGCGCTTGCCGGGGAAGTCCAGCCGGGCGATGGCGTACGCGGCCATCGTGCCCAGCACCACCGCGATGAGGGTGGCGATCAGCGCGATGCCGATGGAGTTGACCAGCGCGCGCGGGAACTCGTTGGTGGAGAAGATGTCAACGTAGTTCTGGAAGGTCCACTCGGTCGGGATGAAGCTCTTGTCGGTCAGCGTTTCCTTGGTCTTGAACGACAAGGAGAGGATCCACAGCACCGGCACCAAGGCGTAGACCACGACCACGATGTCGATGAGCGTCCAGCGGGCCCGCACCCCGGGCCTCGTCGCGGTGGTCATCAGCGCTTCCCCCCGTCGTCGCTACCGGGTGCGGCGGCGCCGAACACCTTGACGAACACGAACGCCAGCAGCGCCACGGCGATGAAGATGAGCACCGACATGGTCGAGCCGATGCCCAGGTTCAACCCGCGGATCAGGTTGTTGTAGGTCTGCATGGACACCGATCCGGTTTCCTGCGCGCCGCTGGTGAGCACGAAGATGTTGTCGAAGATGCGGAACGCGTCGAGCGTGCGGAACAGCAGCGCGACCAGGATCGCCGGTTTCATCACCGGCAGGATCACCTTGGTGAACCGCTGCCACGGCGTCGCGCCGTCCATCGAGGCGGCGCGCAGCAGGTCGTCCGGCACCAGCGCCAGCCCGGCCATCAGCAGCAACGCCATGAACGGCACGGTCTTCCACACCTCGGCGAGGGTGATGATCCCGAGTGCCGCGGCGCGATCGGTCAGCGGCGCGGTGGCGCCGAACAGGTCGGTCAGGTAGCCGGTGTTCTCGTCCCACGCGTAGCGCCAGGAGAACGCGGCCACCACGGTCACGATCCCGTACGGGATGAGCGCGACCGTCCTGACCAGACCCTTCATGACCA
The DNA here is from genome assembly GCF_041897805.1 of Actinokineospora auranticolor. Taxonomy (GTDB): domain Bacteria; phylum Actinomycetota; class Actinomycetes; order Mycobacteriales; family Pseudonocardiaceae; genus Actinokineospora; species Actinokineospora auranticolor. The sequence goes on along the minus strand of NZ_CP154825.1, from coordinate 1,017,083 downwards.
GTGTCCGGTGCATCACCAGCGCGAGCGCCATCCCCAGCACCAACTCGATCGCCACCGACACGGCCGTGATGAGGGAGGTGACGCCGAACGCCGTCCACCAGTACGAGTTCGTCAGCACCGTCACGTAGTTCTCGAACCACACGAACTGCCGCTCCGCCGGGAACCGCAGGTCGTAGCGCTGCAACGACAGCCAGATCGAGTAGACGATCGGGTACGCGGTCACCGCCAGCATGACCAGCGCGGCGGGCGCGCACAGCCACAACCCCAGTCTGCGCTCGGCCTTCTTGCCCTCGCTCAGCTCTTTGCCGCTCACGGCAGCACCCCCTTGGAGTCGAGCGCGTCCTGCAACTCGGCGCGCAGCCGCTGGGCGGTCTTGTCCGGGTCGATGCTCGCGGGCGGCGAGAGGATGGTCGAGATGAGCGTGGAGACGTTCTGGTACGCGGGGGTCGCGGGCCGGACCGCCGCCTTCTTCAACTGGTCGAGGATGGCATCGCGCATCGGGTACGGCTCGGCCATCTCCGGGTCGTCGTAAACCGACTCGATCGTCGGCGGCACCCCGGAGTTGATCGCGGAGTACTTCTGGCTCTCCGCGTCCCGCAGGCACTTCACCGCCTCGAACGCCTCGGGCTTGTGCCGCGAGTGCGCGCTCACGGCCAAGTCGTAGCCGCCGATCGTCGAGGTACCGACCTTGCTCGCGTCGATCGCCGGGAACGGCGCCCACTTGATCAGCTTGGCCACCGCCGGGTTCTCCTGCGCGGCGGCGTAGACGAACGGCCAGTTGAGCTGGAACGCGGCCCGGCCGCGCTCGAACTCCAGCCGCACGTCGTTCTCCTTGGCGTTGGACAACGACGCGCTGGCCGACGGCGAGGTCGCGAGATCCCGCAACGCCTGCAGCGCCTTCACCGCGCCATCGTCGACGAGCGCGCGGGTGCCGTCCTCGGAGATGATCCGCCCACCGGCGCCCGCGGTGAGCGTGTTGAACTCGACGACCAGGCCTTCGTACTGCGCGCCGGTCATCGCGATCGTGTTGGGCTGGTCGCGCGACCGCAGATCGGCGGCCATGTCCAGCATCTCGGACCACGTCGTCGGCGGCTTCGGCACCAGGTCGCCGCGGTACCACAGCAGCTGCACGTTGGTGTTCTTCGGCGCGGCGTAGAGCTTGTCCTTCCACCGCGCGGTGTCCAGCGGCCCCTGCAAGGTGCCGCGCTCGACGTCCGCCTTGTCCTGGCCGGTCCACTCGGCGACCCAGCCCGCCTCGGCGAACTCGGCCACCCACGTGACGTCGAGACCGAGCACGTCCATCTCGTCGTCGCCCGCGGCGAGCCTGCGGACCATCTGCTCGCGCTGGTCGTCCGCGCCGCGCGGCAGCACGTTCAGCGCGATCCGGTACCTGCCCGCGGCCTCGTCGTTGCACCGCGCGACGACCTTGTCGAAGTTCTCCTCAGTGGCGTAGTAAACGTTGACGGTGGTCCCGCCGCTTTCTGATCCGCAAGCCGCCACGAGCGGGGACGCGACGAGCGCGGCGCCCAGCGCCACCCTCCAGCGTCGACCTCGGCGGCCAGGACCCCGATGAGCACGCCCCATCGACCAGCCTCCTTCCGACGGACACGCCGAGAGGCAGTTCGAGCAACCCGTCCAGCACCTCGACGTGCTCCGACACGCGGGTAGCTCGGTACCCGCGACCGGGTCACCTGAAACTAGGCCGGGTGATCAAGGGCCGCAATTCGATGTGGACGGTCGAGGCGTACGGCTTAATCGATGCCGCTGTTCGGCCGCATGGCAAGCTTGGCCAGCAGGTCGCGCCCCCGCTCGGCGTTGCGCGGCTGCGCCAGCACGTCGTAGCGGCCAGCCACCAGTTGCGTCGCCGAGGCGATCTCGCGGCCGCGACCGCGGGTGCTGGCGTACCCGACGGCGGCGAACACCAAACCGAACACCACGCCGATGCCCAGCCCGACCAGGATCGGCCCGAAGGACGCCTGCTGCTGGTTGAACAGCCCGAGCAGCAGGCCGACGAACAGGCCGAACCACGCGCCGGAGAGCGCGCCCGTGCCCAGCACCTTGGGCCAGCTCAGCCGCCCGATGACCCGCTCGACGAGCATGAGGTCGACCCCGACGATGGTCACCTCCTCGACGGGGAACTCGCTCGTCGCCAGGTGCTCGACCGCGCGGTGGGCCTCCTGGTAGGTGTCGTACGACCCGATCGGCCAGCCGGTCGGCGGGGTCGGGAGCTTGGGCATGCCCTGGTTCGCTCGTCCAGGGCCGGAGAACGCACCGGTCATGGCCCCATCCTGCCAACCGGGGCCAAGGCGTGCGAACCCGGCAGTGTCTACTTCGCCCGGTATTCGCGAAGCAGGCCGCGGGAGATGATCGTCTTCTGGATCTCGCTGGTGCCCTCGCCGATGAGCAGGAACGGGGCCTCGCGCATCAGCCGCTCGATCTCGTACTCCTTGGAGTAGCCGTAGCCGCCGTGGATGCGGAACGACTCCTGGGTTACCTCGGCGCAGTACTCGCTGGCCAGCAGCTTGGCCATGCCCGCCTCGACGTCGTTGCGCTGCCCGGAGTCCTTGAGCCGGGCGGCGTTGACCATGAGCAGGTGCGCGGCCTCGACCTTGGTCGCCATCTCGGCCAGCTTGAACGCGATGGCCTGGTGCTCGGCGATGGGCTTGCCGAAGGTGCGGCGCTGCTGCGCGTAGTCGACGGCGAGCTCGAACGCCCGGATGGCGATGCCGCAGGCCCGGGCCGCGACGTTGACCCGGCCGACCTCGACACCGTCCATCATGTGCGCGAAGCCCTGGCCGGGGGTGCCGCCGAGGACCTGGTTCTTGCAGATCCGGAAGCCGTCGAAGACCGCCTCGGTGGTGTCGACGCCCTTGTAGCCCATCTTCTCGATCTTGCCGGGGATGGTGAGGCCGGGGACGACCTCGCCGAAGCCCTCCGGCTTGTCGACCAGGAAGGTGGTCAGGTTCCGGTGGGGCTTCTCGTCGCCCTCGTCGGTGCGGGCGAGCAGGGCGATGAGGTTGGAGCTGCCGCCGTTGGTGAGCCACATCTTGGCGCCGTCGACGGTGTACATGTCGTCGTCGCGGCGGGCCCGGGTCTTGATGGCGGCGACGTCGGAGCCGAGGTCGGGCTCGGACATGGAGAAGGAACCGCGGACCTCGCCGGTGGCCATGCGGGGCAGGTAGTGCTTCTTCTGCGCCTCGGTGCCGTGGTGGCGGACCATGTGGGCGACGATGAAGTGGGTGTTGATGACCCCGGACACGCTCATCCAGCCGCGCGCGATCTGCTCGACGACCAGGGCGTAGGTCAGCAGGGACTCGCCGAGGCCGCCGTACTCCTCCGGGATGGTGAGGCCGAAGAGCCCCATCTCCTTCATGCCCTCGACGATGTCGGTCGGGTAGGCGTCGGCGTGTTCGAGCGCTTGGGCGTGCGGGATGATCTCCTTGTCCACGAAGCCCTTGACGGTGGCCAGGATGTCCTGCTGGACGTCGGTCAGTCCGGCGGTCTGCGCGAGGCGTGCCATCGCTGATCCCTCCGTTGGGAGCCGTGGTTACCGACGAGTATCACGCGGTTAACGCTCGTTCGCGCCAGGACGTGTCCGGGACCACTCTCCCCCGGACAGCACTCGACCCGGAGGCGCCGCGGCCGTCCGGGTCGATGTCGGTCTTGGGTTGTGGTCAGCCCGCTTGCAGTTCCAGCACGTTGCCGCAGTCGCGGCACCCGTCGGCCAGCACGTACACGTCGGCACCGCAGTCGTCGCAGGACCGGAAGCTGCGGTCGAACAGGTCGTCCCGCTGCCTGCGCCGCCCCGCCAGGATCCCCAGCACGCCGCGCGACTCGACCGGAAGGCTGTGTCTACCCATGCCCCAAGAGCACCCCACCGAACCGCCCCAAGCAAGCCCTCACCGTGATCTGTGCGTTATGTCACGGCAACCTTTCACGCTTCGTCACGTCGCTGACCTGCACCGTGACCTTTCTGTAGCCAATCGAGAAGATCACGCTCGGGTTAACCCTCGAGGGCGAGGAGCCACGAGTCGGCTTCGAGTTCGAACTGGTCGATCAACGTCGCCGACTGAGTGGCCAAGAGAGAACCGCAGCGAGGTTGCCCGCATCCGACCGAAGAGTGAGGTTCTCGGCCGTCGGGGCGAACTGCTTGACCGGGGCGTTGCGGCTGGTGTCGTGAAAGTGGAAGACGCGGCAACCGCGAAGTAGGTCAAGGGCTGCGCCAGCCTTGCCATGGCTGTCGGCCAAGGCGAACAACCGCGTCTCCCGATGACCGCCGCCTAGTTCTTCGACCGTGGCGGCGGAGTGCTCCAGCACCTCGTACTCGAAGATCAAATTGTCACCGGCGCCCGGCACCAGCGCCGCGCGGTACCCACCGCGTGCGCCGGAGAGGCCCAGCCGGATCCGACGGAGGGCCGAGGCGCGGTTCAGCAGAGCCGACGCGCCGCCGTTCAGTCCGGCGCGGCGGGCTAGCTCCTGGTCCGCGATGCGACCGAGGAGCCCGAGGGCATTGTTGAAGTTGCTCTTACCGGTTCCGTTGGCGCCGACGAACACCGTCACCGCGCCGAGAGTGAGCTCGACGTGCTCTATCGAGGTGTAGCCCTCGATCTCGACCCTGTTGAGCCCGAACCTGGCCATGGCGTCATCCAACCGCAGGTAGCGCCAAGTCAGCGGTCCTCGATCGCGGCGGCCACCGCCAAGACTCGGCGGGCGTTGTCGACGTGGAGGTTTTCGATCATGCGGCCGTCTACGGTCGCCACGCCTCGGCCGGTGGCCTTGGCTTCGTCGAAGGCGTCGATGACCTTTCTGGCCTGGGCTATCTCCTCCTCCGACGGGGCGAAGATGCTGTTGCACGGTTCCAGTTGCCCCGGGTGGATCAGGGTCTTGCCGTCGAAGCCGAACTGGCGGGCCTGGGTGCACTCCTCCGCGAAGCCATCCAGGTCGCGGACGTCGTTGTAGACGCCGTCGAGGATGACTTTGCCTGCGGCGCGGGCACCGAGCAGGGCCATGGACAGGGCGGCCAGGAGGGGGCCGCGGCCGGGGACGTGTTCGGCGTGCAACTCCTTCGCCAAGTCGTTTGTGCCCAGCACCAGTACCGCGAGGCGGTCCGAGGCCGAGGCGATCTCGAAGGTGCGCAGCATCGCCAACGGTGTCTCGACCATCGCCCAGATCGCGGTGTGTGCGGGCGCGCCTGCGGCGACCAAGGCTTCTTCGATGCGCACGACCTGAGCGGCCGAATCGACCTTGGGCACCACTACGGCATCCGGCCCCGCCGCAGCAGCAGCGCGCACGTCCTCGGCGAACCACTCCGTGTCCAACCCGTTGACGCGGATAGTCACTTCCCGCCGCCCGTAGTCGCCGGACGCGACCGCCGCGCAGACCTGTGCGCGCCCGTCCGCCTTCGCGTCCGGGGTGACCGAGTCCTCCAGGTCGAGGATCAGCGTGTCGGCGTCCAGGCCCTTCGCCTTCTCCAGGGCGCGGGCGTTGGCGCCCGGCATGTACAGCACGGACCGGCGGGGGCGCAGGTCAGGCATCGGTGTTCTCCTCGGCTGCGTAGGCACGGGCCAGTTCGGGGTCGCGGGCGGCGAGCGCGTCGGCCAACGACACCACCACGCGGCACTGCTTCACCGTCGCGTCGTCCTGCATCTTGCCGTCGATCATCACCGCCCCCGTACCGTCCCCCATCTCCGCGATGACCCGCCGGGCCCACGCGACCTCCGCCGGGTCGGGCGAGAACACCTTCTTGGCGATGGCGATCTGCTTGGGGTGCAAGCTCCACGCGCCAACGCACCCCAAGAGGAAGGCGTTGCGGAACTGGTCCTCACAGGCCACTACGTCCGCGATGTCACCGAAAGGCCCGTAGTAGGGCAAAATCCCGGCGGTAGCGCAAGCGTCCACCATGCGCGCAACGGTGTAGTGCCACAAATCCTGCTGGTACGTATACCGGCCAACAGTGAAGTCCTCCCCCACCGGATCCGTGCGCACCAGGTACCCCGGGTGCCCGCCACCGACCCGTGTCGTCTTCATCCGACGGCTGGCCGCCAGGTCCGCGGGCCCGAGCGAGATCCCCTGCATCCGGGGGCTCGCCAGCGCGATCTCCTCCACGTTGGCCACGCCCGCTGCGGTCTCCAGCAGCGCGTGCACCAGGATCGGCCGGGTCAGCCCCGCGCGCGCCTCCAGCTGGGCGAGCAGCCGGTCGACGTAGTGGATGTCCGCGGCGCCCTCGACCTTCGGCACCATGATCACGTCGAGCTTGTCGCCGATCTCGGGCACCAGGGTGAGCAGGTCGTCGAGCACCCAGGGCGAGTCGAGGCTGTTGATCCGCGTCCACAGCTGCGCGTCGCCGAAGTCGGTCGCGCGGGCGATGCGGACCAGCCCGTCGCGCGCCTCCTGCTTGCGGTCGGCGCGGATGGCGTCCTCGAGGTTGCCCAGCACGACGTCGCACTGCGCGGCCAGGTCGCCGACCTTCGCGGCCATCTTCGGGTTGCCCGGGTCGAAGAAGTGGATCATCCGCGAGGGCCGGAACGGGATCTCCCGCACCGGTTCCGGCGCCCCCACCGCGAGCGGGCGGAAGAAGTCCTTGGCTGAGCGCATGCGGCCTCCGATCCCTGACGCGGCGTACCGGCCGGTAACCACGTGAGAGTTCTAGTCGACCACGCACCCGAGGGGGCCGCACTGTGGCCCGCGCTACACGATTCGACCCGTCGCGGCCGGGCGCCGGGGGGCATGGCCCGGCCGCGACGGGTGGCGAGGTAACAACGGCCGGGACGCTCGCGCGTCCCGGCCGTCCCCCAGTACCTTGCGCGGCATAGGAGACCGCGGCGCCAACCCCGCCAACAACGATTCGAAACGGCTCGAAACGACCTAGGCTACGGCGGTGATCACCGCCTATCTCGACGCCGCCGCCGTGGGGAATGTCCGGCTGGCGATCTCCCCGGCCATCGAGGCCATCTCCTGGCTGCGGCTGACCGTCGCCGGCCGCACCCACCCGATCTACGGCGACCCCGGCGCCGCGGCCCGCTTCGCGCTGCGCGACCCGGACGTGCGGATGATCGCGGGCACCATGCCCCGCGGCCTGGTCGGCTACATGCCGGACCTGCTCAGCCCCAGCCCCGCCTTCGGCGACCCGGACCGCGCGTGGCTCGACCAGGTCGAGCGCATGGCCGCGACCAGCCCCGAGGACGCCGAGTGGCAGGTCGCCGCGACCGACAACCCGTCAGCGGAGGCCATGGCCGCGGTCGACGACGGCACCTTCGCCCGGCGCGCGGCCGACGCGATGACCCGGTTCTGGTCGGTGGCCATGGCCGACAGCTGGTCCGGCCTGCGCGACCGGTTGCAGGCGGACCTGGTGGAGCGCGCCCGGGTGATGGCGACGGAGGGCGTGGGCACGCTGTTGAGCAGCCTGCACACCAACGTCCGCTGGACCGGCGCCGCGGTGGAGATCACCAAGCCGTACAGCCACCCCATCACCCTCAACGGCCTGGTCTTGTCGCCTGCCGCGCTGTCCTGGCCGACGCTGCTGGTGCAGATGGAGGACCCGGACGACGCGGTGATCAGCTACCCGGCCAACGGGCTGGGTATCCCGGAGAACCCGGACCGCGACGCCGTGGCCCGCCTGATGGGCCCCACCCGCGCCAACCTCCTGCGCGACCTGGACACCCCGCGCAGCACCACGGACCTGAGCAGGCGCCACGGCCTCGCCGCCGCCACCGTGTCGTACCACCTGTCGGTGCTGCACGACTCCGGCCTGGTCACCAAGTCCCGCCACAAGCGCACGGTCCTCTACCAGCGCAACGACCACCACGAAGTCCTGCGCTGACCGACCCGCGGCCCCGGCTCGCGGCCCAACAGGCAACCGCTGTCGGACCGCCCACGCCGCCTGCCTCGCGGCCAATCCGAGGCCCGCTGCCCAACGCCGGTCCAGTCGCGACCACGCTCACCTGGTCGCAACAACACCCGGTCCTTCCCTCGGCTGATCGCAACCACGCTCACCTGATTCCCGCTACAACCAAGCTCAACTTGGTTGCAACGCACCTGGTCAGCCCCACCGCACTGGCTGATCGCGACCTCGCCCGGTCGGCGCCCAGCCACGCCCATCCAGTGGCAACCACGCTCAACTGGTGGCAACCACACCCAGCCGCAACCACGCTCAAACACCTCCGACAGCCCCAACCCAGCCACGCCACCACCTGGTCGAGACCGTGCTCGGTCGGCACCGACAACACACGGTCAGTCGTCACCACGCAGAGCTATTTCGCGTCGTGCTCAGCCGGTTCCTCGCGGTGGAGCCAAGCCCTTCTCGTCGGCGACGCGCTCGGCGGTGTCGCGGTCGTCGACGGCGGCGTTGTGGTCGTGCGGCGCCTCGACGAGGTCGCGGATCGTGCCGACGGCCCGCTTCGCCGCAGCCGCGTTCGGCCTGTCGCGGCGGCAGAACTTCGCCGTCCAGGCCGTCTGTCCACATGCGCCAGGTTTGTCCACAGGCGGGCCGCGACCTCTTCTGCCCGTCCACCGGCCCGACCTAAGATCAAAATTAGGGGTTCCCCCATGCCGGGGACCCCTCGCGGGCGTTGCGGGAAGCGCGGGTCGCGGGGCCGGAGGCACGAGTGTGCCGGGGCCGGGAGCAGCGACGCGCGGGGACGATCGTTGACGGGTGGTGCGGGCCGACTCGGGCTAGCCTGGCCGCGTGGCGGGCGTGAGCAAGATCTTCGTGGCGCAGTTGCTCGGTCTGCCGGTCTTCGGTCCGGACGGCGAGTCCATCGGGCGGATCCGGGACCTGGTGGCGGGCCTGCGCGTGGACGGCGCGCCGCCGCGCGTGCTGGGGATCGTGGTCGAGCTGGCGACCCGGCGGCGGATCTTCGTGCCGATGCTGCGGGTCGCGGCGATCGAGCCGAACGCGATCACCCTGGCCACCGGGTCGGTCAACCTGCGGCACTTCCACCAGCGCCCCAACGAGGTGCTGGTCGTCGGCCAGCTCCTCGACGCCCGCGTGCAGGTCGTCGCCTCTGACGCGCGCGCCGTGGTGGTCGACACCGCCATGGAACCGACCCGGACCCGCGACTGGGTGCTCAACCGGGTCGCGATCCGCGAGCGCACCGGCGGCTGGGGCAGGCGCGGCCCGATCCAGGTGCTGACCTGGTCGGAGATCCGCGCCCCCGGCATCACCGAGCTGACCGGCCAACCCCAGGACGCCCACCAGCTCATCGCCGTCTTCGACACCATGCGCGCCGCCGACGTGGCGACCGCCCTGCAGGACCTGCCCCTCAAGCGCCGCTACGAGGTGGCCGACGCGCTCGACGACGAGCGGCTGGCCGACGTCATCGAGGAACTGCCCGAGGACGACCAGAAGGAACTCCTCGCCCACCTCGACGAGGAGCGCGCCGCCGACGTGCTGGAGGCGATGGACCCCGACGACGCGGCCGACCTGCTGGCCGAGCTGTCGGAGATGGACAAGAACCGCCTGCTGGAGCTGATGGAGCCCGAGGAGTCCGAGCCGGTCAAGCGCCTCCTCGAGTACTCCTACGACACCGCGGGCGGTCTGATGACCCCCGAGCCGATAGTGCTGACCCCGGACGCCCCGATCGCCGAGGCGCTGGCCCGGGTCCGCAACCCCGACCTGACCCCGGCCCTGGCCAGCATGGTCTTCGTCTGCCGACCGCCGACCGCCACCCCGACCGGCCGCTACCTGGGCTGCGTGCACATCCAGCGGCTGCTGCGCGAGCCCCCGTTCGACCTGGTCGCGGGCGCGGTGGACAAGGAGCTGGCCAGCCTGCGCCCGACGGACTCGCTCGTGGCCGTGACCAGGTACTTCGCCACCTACAACCTGGTCTGCGCGCCCGTGGTGGACGACGAGGACCACCTGCTCGGCGCGATCACCGTCGACGACGTGCTCGACCACCTGCTGCCGGACAACTGGCGCGACCGCGACACCGCCGACGAGACCTTCGCGGCCATCGAGACGACCGGGGAGGCGAGGCGCCGTGCCTGAACCCACCACCCGCAGGCGGCTCGACCAGCCGCGCAGGCCCCGCGGCCTGCGCTTCGCCATCGACCCGGACGCCTTCGGCCGGTTCTCCGAGCGGCTGGCCCGGTTCCTGGGCACCGGCAAGTTCCTGTTCTGGCAGACGATGATCGTGGTCGCGTGGATCACGCTCAACCTCGTCGCGGTGAGCCTGCGCTGGGACCCGTACCCGTTCATCCTGCTCAACCTGGCGTTCTCCACCCAGGCCGCGTACGCGGCGCCGCTGATCCTGCTGGCGCAGAACCGGCAGGACGACCGCGACCGGGTGTCCCTGGAGGAGGACCGGGCGCGGGCGGCGCAGACCAAGGCCGACACCGAATACCTGGCCCGGGAACTGGCCGCGCTGCGATTGGCGGTCGGCGAGGTGGCGACCCGCGACTACTTGCGCGGTGAACTGGACAAACTGCGCGGCGACCTGAAGGCGAAACGGCCCAAATCGGGTTCGGCGAAATCCCTGCGCGACGACCCGCGCTGGGACGAGGTCACGAGCTGAATTCGCGCACCCTGAGTCATTGTCACTTGTTGTGTCATTCCCGCCATTCCGACCGCCGGTAGCGCTCCCATTCGTGGACGCTCGTCACCCGTAACGGGGGTGGTATGCGCCGATCAGTCCACGAGTTTGCCGCAGAGGTCGCCGAGGTGGTGCAGCTGGTCGTGGTCGAGCCGCGCCACGAAGTGCCGCACGATGCCCGCCAGGTGCGTCCGGGAGGCGGTGCGCAGCACGTCAAGCCCCCGGTCGGTGAGGGTGGCGACGACGCCGCGACCGTCCCCCGCGACCCGCTCACGGGCCACCATCCCGGCCCGCTCCAGGCGGTCGACCAGGCGGGTGACGCCGGAGCGCGACAACAACACCGCGTCAGCGAGTTCTGCCATTCGCAATTTGCGTTCCGGTGCTTCCGCGAGTTGGACGAGAACGTCGTACCCCCCGAGGGAAAGCCGCTGCTCGGCGACCAGTTCGGTCTCCAACGACCGGGTAATCCTGGCGTGGGCGCGCAGAAACGTGCGCCAGGCGTGCAGTTCTTCTCGGGTGGGCCGGGCGGACTGGTCCGGCAAGGTCAAGGTTCCTCCTTGGGCCCAAACAGGGGGACAATGCTACGGAACCCGAGTGGCGGACCCAACAGCACCCTTACCGCCCTTGACAAATGGGCTGTGCATCGCTGTGGTGAGTGCCATCCACGGCGACCGGGCCGCGTACCCGCCCGTAGCATGGACTCGTGACCACCACCGAACAGGTTCCCGGCGTCGAGGCCGTCCGCAAGGCGCTCGCGGGCGTGCAGGACCCCGAGATCCACAAGCCGATCACCGACCTCGGCATGGTCAAGGACATCGCGGTGCACCCGGACGGGCTGGTCGAGGTCGCCGTCTACCTGACGGTCGCGGGCTGCCCGCTGCGGGACAAGATCACCCGGGACGTGACCGCGGCGGTCGCCGCGCTGCCCGGCGTGCGCACCGTGACGGTGACCCTCGATGTGATGAACGACGAGCAGCGCACCACCCTGCGCAAGACCCTGCGCGGCGACGCGGAGGAACCGCGCATCCCGTTCGCCGAACCCGGCTCACTCACCCGCGTCTACTGCGTCGCCTCCGGCAAGGGCGGCGTCGGCAAGTCCAGCGTCACGGTCAACCTGGCGGTGGCCATGGCCGCGCGCGGGGTGAAGGTCGGCATCGTCGACGCGGACATCTACGGCCACTCGATCCCCCGCATGGTCGGCGCGGGCGACAAGCCGACCAAGGTCGAGAAGATGATCCTCCCGCCGCAGGCCAACGGCGTGAAGGTGATCTCGATCGGCATGTTCACCCCCGGCAACACCCCGGTCGTCTGGCGCGGCCCGATGCTGCACCGCGCGCTCCAGCAGTTCCTGGCGGACGTGTTCTGGGGCGACCTGGACGTCCTGCTGCTCGACCTGCCCCCGGGCACCGGCGACATCGCGATCTCGGTGGCCCAGCTGATCCCGAACGCGGAGATCCTGGTGGTGACCACGCCCCAGCAGGCCGCCGCCGAGGTCGCCGAGCGCGCGGGCGCCATCGCCCTGCAGACCCGCCAGCGGGTGGCGGGCGTCATCGAGAACATGTCGTGGCTGGAACTCCCGGACGGCAGCCGCATGGACGTCTTCGGCGCGGGCGGCGGCCAAGCGGTCGCGGAGTCCCTGTCGCGGGCGGTCGGCTCGGAGGTGCCGCTGCTGGGCCAGGTACCCCTCGACCCCCGCCTCCGCGAAGGCGGCGACGCGGGCGAGCCCCTGGTCAAGTCCCAGCCGGACACGGCGGCGGCCAAGGTCTTGACCGACATCGCGGGCAAGCTCTCCGTCCGCGCCCGCGGCTTGGCGGGTCGCATGCTGTCGGTCTCCCCGGCGGGCCGCTGACCCGATTCTCCGGCGCGCGAGACCGGGCCGAGCACCGGAATTGCTACAGCTGTCGACAAACCGCATGGCCGATCCACTCGCGGCGACGCGTGGTCGCGACACGTGACGCGCACGTTTGACTGTTGCGCGTACGCAACATCAGTGGTGTCATGAACGGGTGTTGCAGATACAGGTGCACACACGGTCAGTTATAGGTGTGAGCACTTTGGCGAGGGAGTGATGACGGTGCCGACACAGGTGGCTACGACCGACCGGGATGTCCTGCTGACCGACGAGCGCGACCAGGCGCAGGCGCAGCGTCTGATGAGTCGGCTCCCCGCGTCGGGTGCCCGATTCACCGCCGTGGTGAACGAGGAAGGCTCCGCGATCTCGGTTCCACGCGAATTGTCGGCCATCATCGCCGAGGTGGTCCGCGCCGTGGCGCAGGGGCACACAGTCACGGTCAGCGCGATGCCGGAGGAACTGACGACCACCGCAGCCGCGCAACTGCTGGGCGTGTCACGACCGACGTTGATGCGCAAGGTCGCCGCGGGCGAGATCCCCTCGCACAAGGTCGGCACTCACACGCGGTTGCGGACTGCCGATGTGTTGCGCGAGCGAGGCGCGCGCCTGCAGCGCCAACGGGAGGCGTTCGACGCGCTGCGCGCACTGGAGGACGAGGACTGATCCGATGACTGTCCGCAGGCCAGGCCACACGGCCAAGCGCATCGGGCCGATGGATAGTCTCCCAGGATGATCGCCACGCGAGTGTTCGTCGACGCGAACGCGCTGTTCTCTCGCACGGTGCGGGATTGGCTCGCCCTGCTGCAGTTGCGATCGGGCGGGGGGATCTACACCGTCTACTGGACCGAGGACGTGCTCGCGGAGACGATCTACAACCTGCGCCGGAAGTACCCCGCCTGGAACGGCGCGAAGATCACCCGGGTCCGCGACCTGATCGCGAAGACCTTCGAGGGAGGCCGGGTTGACGACTTCGTCGTCGACGACTCGTTCCCCGGTACTGACAGCGACGACAGGCACGTGCATGCCGCAGCCCTGGCCTGCCGAGCCGACATCGTCCTGACCTGCGACAACGGCTTTTCTGCCGCGGACCCGGACTCGCTGCCCTACGAGGTCTACCACCCCGACGCCTTCTTCGTACTGGTCGATGACAGCGCGCCCAACCTTGTGCACGACGTGACTCGCGAACAGACCCTGTACTGGGCGAATCGCCAGAACGGACGCGCCGATCTACCGAACAAGCTGATCGCCGCAGGGTGCCCGAACTTCGCTGAACGAGTTCGTCACCACCAGGGACAGCTGACCCTGCCCGTCGCCCCGAGGTAGGCGTCCCCGGCGCACAGGCTTGACCAGAGAGTTGCGGTTGAGTGCCCGGTGCGGCACGCGAAGCACCGAGCGACCGGCGGGGCCTCCGGGCCGGATGGGACCTGCGCGAAGCACCAACAACGCCGGAGCTGGATGTGTCTACGCGAGTAGGTTTTGCCAGTTGCCGGATAAGGCGATGCCCGCCTCCGGGAGAGGCGGGCATCGGAAGATCAGGTCGCGTCCGGGTCTACCGGGGGGCGTTCGCCGGGGGCGAGTTTCGGGGGGTCCGGCGTGGCGGCCGGGGGGGCGGGCGGGACCGGGGGCTGGGGCTGGGACGCGGCGGCGAACCCGTTGGGTTTGATGCCGTTGGTGTCGTCGCCGAAGAGTTGTTTGGCGACTATCTGCTTCGGGTCGAAGTTGCGCAGTTGCTGCAGGTCCTGCAGCGGTTTGCGCAGCTCGTCGAAGTCGTTGCCCAGTTCGCCCTTGAGCTGGTCCCGCGCACCGGTCGCGAACTCGCGCACCTTGCGGATGCTGCGCCCGAGCCAGGCCGCCGCCGAAGGCAGCCGCTCCGGGCCCAGGATGAACAATCCGGCGATGCCGAGCACGAGGATCTCGGCCCAGCCGACGCTTTCGAACACCCTCGCTACCTCCGAACTACGCCTCTGCCATCAGAGTAGCCGGTCAATCCGACCCCAGGGTCACCTGAATGGTGAGCTCACGTCCCTGCCTGGCCAACACCACGGGAACCGACTGCCCCGGCTGGTGCTGGCGCACCGCCACGGTCAGCTCGGCCGCGTTGCGCACGAGGCGGTCCCCCACCTTCCGGATGACGTCACCCTCGACGATGCCCGCCTTGGCCGCGGCGCCGTTGTCGGTGACGTTGACGACCTGGGCGCCCTCGGCGGTCTCCGCGGACACCGACTTGACGTTGGCGCCGAGGTCGGCGTGCTTGACCTGACCGTCGCGGATGATGGCCTCGGCGATCCGCTTGGCGTCGTTGGACGGGATGGCGAACCCGAGGCCGACGCTGCCGGTGTTGCCCGCGCTGCTGCGGATGGCGGAGTTGATGCCGACCAGCGCGCCGGTCGAGTCGACCAGCGGGCCACCGGAGTTGCCCTGGTTGACCGCGGCGTCGGTCTGGATGGCGTCGTAGGTGATCGGGGCCTCGCCGTTGTCGCCGCCCGCCACGACCGGGCGGTGCAGCGCGCTGACGATGCCCTGCGTGACGGTGTCGGTGAGGCCGAGCGGTGAGCCGATGGCCAGCACGGAGTCGCCGACCTGCAGCTCGTCGGAGTTGCCGAACTGCAGCACGGTCGCGTCCGGCACGTCCACCTTGATCACCGCGAGGTCGGTCTTGGCGTCGGTGCCGACCAGCTTGGCGTCGACCCGCCTGCCGTCGGTGAACACCGTGGTGATCTTCGCGGACTGGTCGGCGCGGCCCTCGAGGGTGACCACGTGCCAGTTGGTGACGATGTAGCCCGCGGCGTCGATCATCACACCGGAGCCGGTACCGCCGCCCTGCTGGATCTTGACCTCGATGGACACGACGGCGGGCCGCACGCGCTGCGCGATGTCGGCGACCGACCCGGCGGGGCGCTCCTTGGCCGGTTCGACCGTGGCGAGGGTGACGTCGCTGGTCAGGCTGTCGCCGCCGCGCGCGAGGAACCAGCCGACCAGGCCGCCCGCGGCGCCGATGACCAGCGCGACCAGTCCCAGCACGCCGAGGGCCAGGGGCTTGACGCGCCTGCCGAACAGCACGTCGGTGAGGCTGAGCTGGGTGCCCGCCCCGGTGACCTCGGCCTTCTTCTCGGCCTCGGGCTCGTCGACGGCGGGCGGTCCGATGACGGCACCGGCCGCCGGGTCGCGCCACGGGTCGGGCTCGGGCGACCACAGGGCGTCTTCCTGCTCACCGTCGGGCGCGCGCGAGCCCGGGGGCCGCTGCAGCACGGCCGTCTCCCCGCGCGGCCTGCCGAACGCGCTGACCAGTGCCTCCGGCGTCGGCGGCGCGGACGGCAGCTCGCCGAACGCCGCCCGCCCGGCCGCCGCGGGCGAGAACGCCCCCGCGACCCCGGCGGGCCGTCCGAACGCCGCAGCGGCGGTCGGATCCACCGCGGGCCGTTCCAACGGCCGCGGCCCCACCCGATCGACCCCGGTGGGCGACTGCTCGACCGGCGGTGTGGCCTGACTGGGGTCGATGTTCTGGTTCATCACCATCAACATTGCCAAATGAGCGGTGAAGTGCGCGTGCGAACCCCACCGATTCGCTCACTCGTCCAGGTACATGGCCCTGCCCGCCCACCGGGTGATCATGAGCCGTAGAAGGGGCGGCGGGCCACGCGGGGGAGGTCGAGGTGGAGGTCGATGGCGCACTGCTGCGAGTCGGTGCGGCGGGTGCGGAACTCGATGGCGGCCTGGGGCGGCACGACGACCTCGACGTTCACGGGGACGGTGCTGCTGGGTTTGGTGATCGTGCCATGGGCGGCGACGGAGTCCTCGGCGTCGGGGTCCTCGCCCACGACGGTGATGTCCCACTCCACAACGCTGTCGAGGCAGCCGCCGTTGTCGGCGTGCACGGTGCCCATGAGGACCAACTCGGTGAGGCCGGGGTCGATGCCGGACACGTGGTACAGGTTCCGGCCGCGCCCCCCGGGGTCCAGCACCCAGGAGTAGGAGGGGAACGCGTCCCCGGGACGGGTCTCGACGTGCGCGGCGAGCGAGTTGTCCGGCGCCAACGCCACCGGCGCGGGCACGTCCATGTCGGGGACGAACGCCAGCAGCAGCGGCAGGCCGACCGCGGGGACCAGGCCCACGGCGGCGAGTCGGAGCAGCGATCGCGGTCGCCGGGGCCCGCTGGCACCGACGTTGTCCGGACCCGCACCGCTCGCCTGGTTGTCCGGGTCGGATAACCGGTCTTCCCGGGTCAGGGGGGTTGTCCGGGATCGGGTAGGAGTCCTGGACAACCGCGGCCTGGGGTGTCGTGTCCAGGACGTGGATCGCGGTGTCGAGGGTGCCGCCGCCGTCGAGCAGGAGCCGCTCGACGTGGTCCAGGACGCGGCTGTTCTCGGCCAGCACCGGCTCGACCGGACCGGCGGTCGGGACCAGGGCCTGCTCGACCGGGGCGAGGTCGGCACCGGAGCCGTCCGCCTCGACGCTCAACCGCTCGGCGAGGTGCCCGATCCGGGCGTGCAGCGCGGCGGCGGTGGTCATGGCGCGTTCGACCTCGTCGAGTGCGTGGCCGCGTTGCCGGGTCGCGCGGGTGCGCTGCGCGTCCAGCAGTGCCCGGTGCTCCAGCGCCACGCCGTGCGCGCGCACCGCGCCAGGCACCTCGGGCAGCAGCCGGGCCTGCTCGTCGAGCCGCAGGATGATCACCGCCAGCGCCACCGCGAGCCGCCGGAACCGGTCCTCCTCGCGCTGGGTCAGCTCCACCTGCTCCCGCAACCGGGCGATCACCTCCAGGTGCGGCGCCACTTCCGCGCCCGAGCCCGGCGCGCGGACCGCGGGCCCGGGGACGGCCCGGCGCGCGGGCCGGGTCGGCACGGGGGCGTTGACCCGGGCGCGGACCTGGGTGTCCAGCAGCGTGATCCGCTCGGCGACCGCGCGCACCCCGGCCTGGTCGGTCCGGCCCCGCGCCCACAGCCGCAGGAACGCCAGCACCAGGTCCGGCGGCAACGGGTGCCGCATCTTCATCAGCTCGGACAACCGGCGCGGGTCGATCTCCCCGGACTCGCGCAGCACCTTGTGCGCGCGGGCCTGCGCCGGATCCCGCTCGGCCCACCACACCGCGGCGTCCTTGACCGTGAACCCGGCCTCCTCGCGCAGCCGGTAGAGCAGTCCCACCAGCTCCACCCCGGCCTCACCGAACCGCGCGCGCAACCCCTCGGTGTCGACCGTCGGGGTCCGGCCGCCGGACTTCCTCCTCGGCTGCGGCACCGCTGCCACCTCGCTGTTCGTCGAGCCCGGGCACCACGTTGTCCGGCGCGCACTGGCGGGGAACCGATCATGCCGCCTTCACTGGGCGCCGACCGACCCGGGCGTACATCGCACCGGGCACCCCGACCGCAGGAGCCACCCGTGATCACCGCAGCTCGCCACACCATCGCCGCGCTGGCCCAGCCCCTCACCCCGACGAGCGGCCCGCCCGCCCTCTGGCTGGTGACCGGCTACCTGCTCCTCGCCGCCGGACTGCTGGCCCACGCCACCCACACCGCGCTCACCGCACCCGACCCCACCCACCGCAACGACGCCTACCGGGTCCTCAAGCTGCTCACCGCCTGGACCGGCAGCGGCAGCCTGCTGCTGACCACCGCACTGCACCTGAGCGCGTGATCACCTCGGTGGGCCGCGGCGCGCCTCGCCCGCGGGCGTGGTCCGGACAGCATGAAGGCCACCGCCTCGGGGGCTGGTGGCCTTCACGTGTGGAGAGTGGTCTTGTGGGTTACCGCGCGGCCACCGTGCCGAAGCTCGGGGACGAGGTGAGCAGGCCGGGGGCCGGGGCGCGGAAGCCGACGGGTTGGACGCCGCCGGGTTGCTGCGGCTGCGGGGGGCTCTCCGGGCTCGCGCCGGTCGTGTTGACCAGGGCGAGGGCGCCGAGGACCAGGCCGGACACGACCACACCGGCACCTTGCGCGGCCCGGCGGTTGCGCCTGCCGAGGACGACGCGGCCCTCGCCCAGCTTGGTCGACGAGCCCAGGGGGGCGCTCGTGCCGAACGCGCCGGGGGCGCGGTCGGGGCGCTGGACCGCGACCAGTTGGCCGTCGGCCGTCACGGCCAGGCCGTCCGGGGTGGCGGGCAGCTCGGTCTCCTGCGGGATGGCCCGCAACGAGGCCAGCAGCCCGGCGGGCATGGCCGGGGTGTCGGCGGCGCGGACCGCAGCCCTCGCCTGGCGCTGGGCGCTGATCTCGCCCGCGCACCACGGGCAGTTCACCGCGTGCGCGGCGACCCGGTCGTTGGCGGTGCGGCCCAGCTCGCCGTCGACGAAGGCGACCACGGCGTCGGGCAGCAGGTGCTGCTCACCCAGCCCGAGGGCGCGTTCGAACGTCATGAGACGACCTCCGCGGGTACGTGCTCGGTGCTCATGCCCATGCCTCCTGCGCGGCCAGCGCCCGGCGCCGCTCCAGCGACGCGCGCAGGGCCTGGCGGCCCCGGTGGATCCTGCTGCGCACAGTACCGAGCTTGACCCCGAGGGTCGCGCCGATCTCCTCGTACGACAGTCCCTCGACGTCGCAGAGCACCACGGCGGCCCGGAACTCCGGGGGCAGTTCGTCGAGCGAGGCCTGCAGGTCGGGATCGAGGTGGGTCTCCTCGTAGACCTCTTCCGGGCTGGGCTCGTCGCCCTCGATCCGGTCGGTGTCCTCGGGCAGCCCCTCCATGCGCAGCCGCGAGCGGCGGCGGACCATGTCCAGGAACAGGTTGGTGGTGATCCGGTGCAGCCACCCCTCGAAGGTGCCCGGCTTGTAGGACGCCAGCGAGCGGAACACCCGGATGAAGGTCTCCTGGGTGATGTCCTCGGCGTCGTGCGCGTTGCCGGAGAGGCGGTACGCCAACCGGTAGACCCGGTCGCCGTGCTCGCGCACGACCTCGTCCCAGCTCGGGACGGTCCACTCGGCCGCGTCCAGTTCGACGGGCTTGACCTCGGCGGCGGTCTGCATCGTGGGGATCCGCACCTCCTGCTGGCTGTCCTGCCCACTCACCGGCTCAACGTGCGACTGGCCCGCTGTGTTCCCCAACCTCACCGTGGTCCCCGATCTCCCTGCTTCTCCCCTGTTGGTTACCAAGATGGGGTGCGCCCTTATGGTGACGGTGAGAGGCGGCTGAGATGAGGCTGAGAAAACGTGCGGGGTGACCTTCCGGTCAGGTTCACCCGTTTTGGCCACGTCCGCCGCTAATCTGCGTTCCCGTGGGCGGAGAACCAACCGCGGGCGCGGACCTGCGCGACTACGTCGAGGGCTTCCTCGACGAGGACGACGTGCTCGTCGCCGCGCGCACCCTCGGCCAGCAGCTGGGCTGCGCCCCGGTGAGTCCCGGCTGCGGTGCCGCCCTGCGTTTCCTGGCCGCCGCGCAGCGCGCGAAGGCCGTGGTGGAGATCGGTACGGGAGTCGGGGTCAGCGGCCTGTACCTGCTCCGCGGCATGGCCGCCGACGGTGTGCTGACCTCGATCGACGTGGAGCCCGAGGCCCAAGCCGCGGCCAAGCGCACGTTCCGCCAGGCGGGCATCGCCCCCGGCCGCACCCGGTTGATCATGGGCCGCGCGGGCGACGTGCTGCCCAGGCTGAGCGACGGCGGCTACGACCTGCTCTTCGTGGACGCGACCAAGACCGAGTACCCGACCTACCACGAGCACGGCGTCCGCCTGCTGCGCCCGGGCGGGGTGCTGGCGTTCTACAACGTGCTGTGGCAGGGCAACGTCGCCAACCCCACCAAGCGCGACGCGGAGACCCTGGCCCTGCGCGAGGTGGTCCGGACCATCCAGCAGGACGACCGGCTGGTCCCGCTGCTGCTCCCCCTCGACGAGGGGCTCCTGCTGGCCGCCAAGGTCACCACCTGACGGTCCCGCGGGCGGGCCCGACGGTCGGCGCTGCCAGGATCGACCGGTGGATGATCTCCGTTATGTGCGGTTCCAGGCCGCGGTCGGTACCCCGCGTGGCCGGTTTCCCGGCGTGTTCGGCCTGGTCAACGGCCTCGCGCGGGAAGGCAGGTTGACGGCGGAGCAGGAAGCGTTCCGCCGCGCCAACAACGACTGGTTCGAGGCGAACTTCACCAACCCCAGCACCGTCGACCCGACGGTCTACGACCAGGACCTCCACCCCGGCGCGACCGCGTGGTTCGAGTCTTCGGCCGCGCACCTGGTCGAACGGGTCACGGGCTACCTCTCGATCCTCGACGCGCACGGGGTCGGCTGGGTGCGGCTGGAATCGGCGGACCCGGGCCGGGTCATCTACGAGGACACGGAGCAGGTCGTCGTGGTCGCCCACCCGCACAACCACCTTCAAGATCACCTCGACCGCCCCCACGCGGAGGCCCTCCCACCCGGGGGATCCCCCTCTTCGAGACTATCGCCGCAGGTCGGCGGGGTGGAAGAGGTGTCTGAGAGCTGTGGATGAGATGCGGGCATGTGGATGAGTTGTCCACACAGGCGGAGAGTGTGGGCGGGTCGCCCGGGCAGGCGACAGCGGCGCACGGTCGCGTGAGGCCAAGGGGTGGGCGGGTGGCGGGGTCGGAGGCTCGGGTGATGGCCGGGCTATGAAGCGCGGGTGCCCTTGCCGAGGACGACGATCCCGCTGGTGCTCACCGTGTACTGCTCCCGGTCCGCCGCCAGGTCCACGCCGATCCGGACGCCGTCGTCGACGATGACGTTCTTGTCCAGGATCGCGCGGCGGACCACCGCGCCCTTGCCCACGCGCGCGCCCGGCAGCAGGACGCTCCCCTCGACCACCGCGCCCGTCTCGATCACCACGTCGGCGCTGATCACCGAGTCGGTGACCGTGGCGCCGGAGATGATCGAGCCGGGGCCGACGATCGACTCCGTGGCCGTGCCCGAGTTGACGAACTTCGCCGGGGGCAGCGGGGGCATCGCCGTGCGGATGGGCCATTCCTGGTTGTACAGGTTGAACACCGGGTGCACGGAGACCAGGTCCATGTGCGCGTCGTAGTACGCGTCCAGGGTTCCCACGTCGCGCCAGTAGCCGCGGTCCCGTTCGGTTTCGCCGGGTACGAGGTTGTCCGCGAAGTCGTAGACGTGTGCCGTGCCCTGGTCGACCAGCATAGGGATGATGTCGCCGCCCATGTCGTGCAGGGAGTCGCGGTCGGCGGCGTCGGCGCGCAGTGCGTCGAGCAGGGCGGTGGTGGAGAAGATGTAGTTGCCCATCGACGCGAAGGTGACGTCCGGGTCGTCGGGCACCGACGGCGGGTCGTCCGGCTTCTCGAGGAACCGGGTGATGCGGCCGGAGGCGTCGGAGTCGATGCAGCCGAAGGCGGTGGCCTCGCGGCGCGGGACGCGGATCCCGGCGACGGTCACGCCCGCGCCGGAGTCGACGTGCTGCTCCAGCATCTGGCTGGGGTCCATCCGGTACACGTGGTCGGCGCCGAAGACCGCGATGTGGTCGGGGCGCTCGTCGTAGACCAGGTTCAGGGATTGGTAGATGGCGTCGGCCGATCCGGTGTACCAACGCGGACCTAACCGCTGCTGCGCGGGGACCGGGGTCACGTACTGGCCGAGCACGTTCGACAGCCGCCAGGTCGTGGAGATGTGCCGGTCGAGCGAGTGCGACTTGTACTGCGTCAGCACGCACAGCTTGTGGAAGCCCGCGTTGACCAGGTTGGACAGCACGAAGTCGACCAGCCGGTAGTTGCCCGCGAAGGGGACGGCCGGTTTGGCGCGGTCGGCGGTCAGGGGCCAGAGGCGTTTTCCCTCGCCACCCGCCAACACGATCCCGAGTACGCGCGGCTTCCCCTTCACAGTCCTCATCTAACCGTCCGCGTGGTGGTCCTGCCAGACGTGCTACTCCGTGTGGGCGCTCGTTGCCCGTCCGTTCACCCGACGGCCGCAGCGCGTTACGACTGGCGCGCGGCGACTACCGTGGGCACCGTGCGCATCGGACTGCTGACCCGCGAGTACCCGCCCGAGGTCTACGGAGGGGCGGGGGTGCACGTCGGATACCTGGTGCCGCGCCTGCGCGAGCTGGTCGACGTGGACGTGCACTGCTTCGGCGGGCCGCGCGAGGACGCGACCGCGCACAACTCGGCGCCCGGCTTGGAGCACGCGAACGCCGCGCTGCGCACGCTCTCCGCCGACCTCTCGATCACCGCGGCGACCGGCGACGTGGACCTGGCGCACTCCCACACGTGGTACGCCAACCACGCCGGTCACCTGTCCGGTCTGCTGCACGGGATCCCGCACGTGATCACGGCGCACTCGCTGGAACCCCGCAGGCCGTGGAAGGCCGAGCAGCTCGGCGGCGGGTACCGACTGTCCTCTTGGGTCGAACGCACCGCGTACCTGGCGGCGGACGCGGTCATCGCGGTCAGCGACGGCATGCGCGCCGACGTGCTCGACTGCTACCCCGACCTCGACCCGGCGCGCGTGCACGTGGTGCGCAACGGCATCGACTCCACCGCCTACCGCCCGGTCGCCGAGGTCGACGCGCTGCGCGCGCACGGGATCGACCCCGACCGCCCGACGGTGGTGTTCGTCGGCCGCATCACCCGGCAGAAGGGCGTCGGCCACCTGGTCGCCGCGGCGCACCGGATCGACCCGGGCGCGCAGGTCGTGCTGTGCGCGGGCGCGCCGGACACCCCGGAGATCGCGGAGGAGACGCGGGCCGCGGTCGCGGAGCTGTCGGCGGCGCGGGAGGGCGTGTTCTGGATCCAGCGGATGCTGCCGCAGCACGAGGTGCGGCAGTTGCTGAGTCACGCGACCGTGTTCGTTTGCCCGTCGGTGTACGAGCCGTTGGGTATCGTGAACCTGGAGGCCATGGCCTGCGGGACCGCGGTCGTGGCGTCGGACGTGGGGGGAATACCGGAGGTCGTCGCCGACGGCGAGACGGGCCTGCTGGTGCACTACGACGAGTCGGACGCGGAGCCGTTCCGCGCGGGCTTGGCGGACGCGGTGAACGCCCTGCTGGCCGACCCGGCGCGGGCGGCGGCGATGGGCGCGGCGGGTCGGGCGCGGGCGGAGCGGGAGTTCTCGTGGTCGTCGGTGGCCGAGCGGACGGTCGAGGTCTACCGGTCGGTGTTGGGGTGACCTGGGGAACGCACAAAGGGGGAATCGTGACGTGGGACATGCCTGAGAGAACGGTCAGCGACCAGCGCATACGGTGGGGATGTGCCTCGGCGTAACGGTGTTCGGATTCGCTTCACGCGCTACTCGGTGGCGTCGTTGGTGGCGACCGGCATCAGCCAGTTGGTGCTCTTCGCCCTGTACGGCTGGGGTGGGATGGGCGCGACCGCGGCGAGCGCGGTGGCGTTCGCGGTGGGGGCGGTCCCGCACTTCGTGATGATCCGCTGGTGGGCGTGGGGGCAGCGGGGGCTGCCGAGGCTGACCAGGCAGGTCGTGGGCTACATCGTGGTGACGGTGCTGGGCGGCCTGGTGTCGGTGCTGCTGACGACGCTGGCGGATTGGCTGGTGGCGCCGCTGCTGGCCGACCGCGCGGCCCGCACCCTGGTCCTGAACGTGACGTACGTGCTCAGCGGCCTGCCGGTGTTCGTGGCCAAGTACGCCTTCCTGGACCGCGTCTTCGCCACCGACGAGGACGCCGACCACGCCGTGGTCCTGCGGCAGGGCGAACTCACGGGCTGAACCCCTGGAAAGCGAAAACGATCGGCGGAACAGCGCTCAGCACGGCAACTATCGCGATGATAGTCCCGGGGATTCGTTTCGTGTCGCTATTGGCGAGTCGGTGCACGGTGAATCCGATGAGCACCAGAACGGCGATAACTACGGCCCCCACCACCAAAACAGCAAGACTGTCGAAATGCAGCAACAAGGATATCCTCTGACTTTTTCGTCGATTTCAGCGCAGCAACACGACGCGCCGTTGGTCGCGTGACCAGCCGAAGCCTACGACCACCGGAGCGCACGCGAAAGGGCTACCCCCTGTCAGGGTGACACGACCCCACACCGTCACCCGATCGCGAAATCAGCTTGAACCCGATGAATTCAGCAGCCGCAGCGGCCTGAGCTGACCATTTGCCGGACCGGTCACGCCAGCCGGTCGAACAGCGAATTGCCAGCTTCGAGAGAATCGCCCACGGTGTCATGTCGAAGACCTTCGATCAGTGCATCCACGTCTTGCAAACCCGCTCGCGCAAGCAATTTCTTCTCGTTCGTCACCCACTCGCCCCGGGACGCGAGAATCGCGTGGGCGGTACACATGGCGGCGACGGCCAGGGCACCCGCCGCCTCGGTGACGCCCCCTCGGCGGGCGTAGTCCAGGGTCGCCCGGGCTCTACCGCGCCAGAAGGGCGGTGCGGACTCGCGGAGGGGCTCCGGGTAGTCGATCCGCGGGAGGGTGCCGCGCAGCGGCCGGTTGAGCGCCAGTTCGGCCACGACCAGGTAGCTGGGGATACCCGCCAGGTGGAACATCAGGGGCTCCCAGTGGAACCTCCCCCGCGACGCCTCCGCCACCTCGTGCTCCACCACCGCCAGGTCCCGGTAGTGGACGTCCACGGGCACGCCGTCGATCCGCAGCCAGGCACCGCCGTTGAACACGCCGCCGCCCCAGGCGCCGAGGTCGGAGACCTCTCCCTCCCAGCCGACCGCGCGGAGGTGGGCCGGGTCGAAACCGGAGCGGTAGTAGACGCCCAGATCCCAGTCGCTGTCCGGCCCGTGGGTGCCCCTCGCGCGGGAGCCGCCCAGGGATACCGCCACTACGCCCGGCAGGTCTGCCAAACGGTCAACTACGGGGTCCAGCCACATAAGAGGCAACGTATTCGACCAAGGTGCGGGCGGCGAAGCCTGAGGCCCCTGGTACGACGTCGTCGTACGTGCGGTCGGCGCGGGCCGGGCCTGCGATGTCCAGGTGGGCCCACGGCAGGTCGCCGACGAACTCCCGCAGGAACAGCGCGGCCGTGATCGCTCCCGGGCCGGGCGGGCACTGCCGCACGTCCGCGATGTCGCTGGCCACCTCGGCCGCGTACTGGTCCAGCAGCGGCATCCGCCACCAGGACTCGCCGACGGAGGCGCCCGCGTCGGCCAACCGGGACGCCACCTCGTCGTCGTTGGCGAAGAGGCCGCCGATGCGGACGCCGAGCGAGACCTTCATGGCGCCGGTCAGCGTCGCCGCGTCCACCAGGATGTCCGCGCCCAGGTCACGCGCGTAGACCAGACCGTCCGCGAGGACCATGCGGCCTTCCGCGTCGGTGTTGAGGACCTCGGTTGTTCTACCGCCGTAGTGGCGCACGATGTCGCCCGGGCGGTAGGCGGAGCCGGACACGTGGTTCTCCGCGCACGGCACCAACGCCGTCACGCGGACCGGTAGCGCCAACCGCGCGATGGCCAGGGTGGCGGCGATAACCGCGGCCCCACCGGCCATGTCGGTGCGCATGAGGTGCATGCCCTCGTTGGGCTTGATCGAGATGCCGCCGGTGTCGAAGGTGATGCCCTTGCCGACGAGGGCGATGTGCGGTCCCTCGGCGTCCGGCGGTGACCACGACAGGTGCAGCAGCCGCGGGGGTCGGGAGGAGCCGCCGCCGACCGCGAGCAGGCCGCCGAACCCGTGGTCGGCCAGCCACCGCTCGTCGCGGACGTGGGTGTCCAGGCCCGCGATCCGCCCGGCCGCCTTGGCCGCCGTGCGGGCCAGCCAGGCCGGGTCCTTGACGTTGGACGGGGTGTTGGCCAGGTCGCGGGCGAACGCCGTGGCCAGGTCCAGGGTGCTCGACCGGCGCACCGCCGCCGCGATCCGGTCGCGACGGTCCTTATCGGACACCACGAGCGCGGCGGAGCGCAGGCGCGGCTCGGGCTCCTCCTCGGTCACCCGGTAGCGGTAGCCGCCCAGCCGCAGGCCGCGGGCGAGCAGGGCGGCTTCGTCGGCGGTGGTGTCGTCGGGCAGGTGGACGGCCGCGGTCGCGGACGCCTCCGGGTCGGCGGCCAGACCGGCGTCGATCGCGCGAGCGAGTGCCGCGCCCGCGGTGCGCCAGTGCTCGGGCTTGCCCGCGCCGATGCCGACGACCCAGGCGGTGGCCGAGCCGAGCGGGCCGGGTAGCACCTCGCCCGCCTTGCCGGTGAGCCCGACGGCGTCGACCCAGTCGGGAGTGAGGTCGTCGCCGCCGGGACCGATGAGCGCCGGTCCGGCGCCGTCCGACGTGCGGGTCAGCACGATGGACGCCGCGCCCGCGCGGGCCCTGGCGGGCACGTCCACGTCGGGCAGCGTCGTCGGCAGGGTCGGCACCGGCGTGGACAAGTGTTCCTCCGAGCGGCGTGGTTCTTCTGGGCGGGCCTGCTCAGCCCGCGGCGGACTTGAGCGCGTCGCCGAGGTTGCTGGCCTCCTCCGGTGTCATCTCGACCACCAGCCGCCCACCACCCTCCAGCGGGACGCGCATCACGATGCCCCGGCCCTCCTTGGTCACCTCGAGGGGACCGTCACCGGTCCGGGGCTTCATGGCCGCCATAGCGTGCTCCCTCCGTCATAGCCTGCCCACCCGGGCGGCGAACCGACCGGGTCTGGGACATTCTCCCCTATCCGGCTCCCGGCGGTGAAATCGGAACCGATCATCGCGTGTCGGTGACCGGCCGCGATGCGGGCGCCCGCCCCGTCGGCGGGTGGCGCCGGGACCCGGGGGCCTGACAGACTGACCGGTCGTGCGCGCCCGTTCCGCCCTCTTCGACGTCTTCGGTGGCCACCTGCGTGGACGGGGCGGCTCGGCCAGCATCGCCGCCCTGGTGAAGCTGCTGGAGCCGCTGGGCTTCGGCGCACCGGCGATCCGGACCGCGGTGTCCAGAATGGTCCGGCAGGGCTGGTTGGCCCCGGTGCGGCTGGCCGAGGGTCCCGGGTACGCGCTGACCGCCCGCGCCGAGCGCAGGCTGGACGAGGCGGCGGCCCGCATCTACCGCACCGCGCGGTCCACTTGGGATCACCGGTGGCACGTCGTGGTGCTGGAGGAACTACCCAGCCGGGGTACGCGCGACCGGCTGGCGTCGTCGTTGCGGCTGCTCGGCTACGGCCCGCTCGGCCCGGCGACCTGGGTGGCGCCGCGCCCGTCGGCCGAGCTGGCGGAGGTGTTGGCGGCCGAGGAGGTGGCCGCGCGGACCTTCCACGGCCCGCACGACGGCGCCGACGCGGACCTGGCGGCGCGGGCGTGGGATCTCACCGGTTTGGGTGAGCAGTACCGGGAGTTCGTCGACACCTGGGCGCCGCTGCTGTCCGCTGTGGACGACCGCGACCCCGCCGAGTCGTTCGCCGCGGCCCAGCGCCTGCTGCACGCCTGGCGCGGCTTCCTGTTCCACGACCCGGGCCTGCCCCCCGAGCTGCTGCCCGCGGCCTGGCCGGGCGACCGCGCGGCCCGGTTCTTCGACGAGCAAACCGCCCGCCTGGCCCCGGCCGTCGGCGAGTTCCTCGACGACTGCCTCAACCGAGGTGGTAAGCACAAGTCGACGGCTTGACCCGGTTGAGGAGGAACGCGTGGCGCAGGTACTGGCGGTGTCCGACGGCGACGGGGTGCGCACGCTGACCCTCAACCGCCCGGACGCGTTCAACTCCTTGACCGTGGAGCTCAAGGAAGCCCTGCTCACGGCCCTGGTCGAGGCCGCGGCGGACGAGGGTGTGCGGGCCGTGGTGCTCACCGGCGCGGGCAAGGCGTTCTGCGCGGGCCAGGACCTCAAGGAGCACATCGCCCTGCTGCGCGCCGACGACCCGGCCCCGCTGCGGACCGTCGAGGAGCACTACAACCCGATCGTGACGGCCATCACAACCCTGCCGAAGCCGGTCATCGCCGCGGTCAACGGCATGGCGGCGGGCGCGGGCGCGTCCTTCGCGTACGCATGCGACCTCCGCGTCGCCGCCGACTCGGCCCGGTTCCTGATGGCCTTCGCGGGCGTGGGCCTGACGGCCGACTCGGGTGCGTCCTGGACCCTGCCGAGGCTGATCGGGTACGGGCGGGCGATGGAGATGATGCTGCTGGGCAAGCCGGTCGACGCGGCGGAGGCGCTGCGGATCGGGATGGTCAACCAGGTCGTCCCGGCGGCGGAAGTCCTCCCCGCGGCCCTCGCGCTGGCGACCCGGATGGCGGCGGGACCGACGACGGCGTACGCCAAGATCAAGGAAGCCCTGCTCGCGAGCGCGGGCGGCCCCTTGGCGGATGGTTTGGCCGTCGAGGGGCGGACGCAGGGCGAGGCGGGCGCGTCGGCGGACCACCGGGAGGGCGTGGAGGCCTTCGTCGCCAAGCGCACCCCGAACTTCACGGGCCGCTGACCCGCTATTCAAGATCACCCCCGGCCGCCCGGCGAACGGACCCCACCCGCCCGGGGGCAGGCCCTTGATTCGACCCTATCGCCGCAGTTCAGGGCTTCGGAAGCGGTTCGAGGAACCTGTGGACAGTGTGCTGGTATGTGGATAGGTCGACCAGGACCGGGTTATCCACAGGCTTGATCATCTTCGCCGGGAACCGTCGGTGCCCGCCGGTAGAATGGACACCGGGGGCCGGAGGTGTGACCAGACCAGCCCGCGCGGCATCCACCTAGGCCGGAGGTGCTGGAAGCGGCCGAGCGGGCCAGCGCGTCTTGTGCCCCGTGGACACGCGAACCGCACCCCCAGGGGCGCGGCGGGGGTGTGCCGTGGCCAGTGCGGCGAGGGCGGCGCGCGCTCGGGTCAGGCGGCGCGCCAGCAGGTGGCGATGTGGTCGTCGACCATGCCCGTGGCCTGCATCAGGGCGTAGCAGGTCGTGGGGCCGACGAAGGCGAAGCCGCGGCGTTTGAGTTCTTTGGCCATGGCCTTGGACTCGGGGGTCACGGCGGGGACGTCGGCCATCGTCCGCGGGCGGGGGGTGGGGTCGGCGGGGGCGAACGTCCACAGGAGTTCGTCCAGCGGGCGGTCCAGTTCGGCCACCGCGCGGGCGTTGCGGATGGTGGCGTTGATCTTGGCGCGGTTGCGGACGATGCCCGCGTCGGCCATCAGGCGTTCGACGTCTTGGTCGTCGAACAACGCGATCTTCTCGGGGATGAAGCCCGCGAACGCCGACCGGAACGACTCGCGCTTGCGGAGGATGGTGATCCAGGACAGTCCGGACTGGAACGCCTCGAGGCTGACGCGTTCGAACAGTTCGTTCTGCCCGTGCAGCGGAACGCCCCACTCCTCGTCGTGGTAGCGGATGTACTCGGGGGTGCTGTCGCCCCAGGCGCAGCGGGGGCGGTCGGTCACGCGAGGGCCTCCGCGCGCGCGGCGAGGCGGCGCAACGACTCGCGCAGGCCGAGCCGGAACGCCGGGCCGAGCACCAGCCAGCCGAGGTCACCGAGCCTGCCCAGCGGCGGACGCAGGGTTTCGCGCCAGACGAAGGTGGACGCGGCGGCGCCCCGGTCGACGACCTCGAACACGCCCGTGCCGCGCACAACCCGGCCGGTGTGCCGCACCACGCAGCGGTGCGGCGGCTCCCACGCGGTGATCTGCATGTGGTCAGTGAACCCCAGGGGTCCGACACCGGTGAACGCGGCGAGGGTCGAGCCGACGGCCTGGCCGTCGCCGCCCGTCACCCGCACCGACGTGCCGAGCATCCACTCGCCCTGGCTCGCCCAGTCGGTCACCGCCGCCCAGGTCACCGCGGCTGCGGCGGCCACGTCGACCTGCTCCACGACGTGGATCACCGCGGTTCGTCCACCGGGGTCCGCTCGCCCTCCAGCTCGGCGACCCGGGCGCGCAGCCGGTCGAGTTCGCCGCCGACCTGGCGCAGCACCCAGTCGACCTCGGTCATCCGGTAGCCGCGCAGCACCAGCTGGAAGCGGACCTTCCGCACGTCGTCACCGGTGACGTCCGCCGACGGGAGCCGGGTCGGCGACGCGCCGGGCGGCAGGGCGGGCAGGTCCTCGCCCCGGCCGAACACCAGCGACGCCAGCAGGAACACCACGGCCGCCACGAGCACCATGACGACGAGGTAGATGAGCACGGTGGTCACCGGCAGATGGTGTCATGCCCCACCCGGTCGGCGCACCGCCCGCGGTGGGGAAAAACGGTTGCCGGTGGCGGCGGGTTGACCAGAATTCACCGGCATGGGCGCAACCACGGTCCGACGGGCCGCTCGCGAAGACTGGGCCGACCTGCGCGATGTCCGGCTGGCGGCGCTCACCGAGGCGCCGTACGCGTTCGCCTCGAACCTGGCCCGCGAGGTCGACCGACCAGACGCGCACTGGCAGGACTGGCCGGACAAGCACGCGGTCTTCCTGGCCTACGACCCCGACGGCCGACCGGTGGGGCTCGCGGCGGGCATCCCGGGCGACGTGGCGGACCTGATCTCGGTGTGGACCCACCCGGACCACCGGGGCACGGACCTGTCGACCACGCTCATCACGGCGCTGATCGAGTGGGCGCGGGCGGACGGCGCGTCCCGGATCAACGCGTGGGTCGTGGAGAACAACGAGAGGGCCATGGCGTTCTACGTGCGGCTGGGGTTCGCCAAGACGGGTGCGGAGATGGCGTACCCGAACGACCCGTCGCTGACTGAGTACGAGCTGACGAAGGTGCTCTAGACCGCGTTCCCGCGCCAACGCGCGTCCCGGCGTCGAGGGACACGCCCGCCCCGCGTCCGCGCACAGCCGGACCGCTGCACTGCCGCACCACCGCGCTGCCGGGCTGCCGGACTGCCGGACTGCCGGACCGTCGCGCTGCCGGACCACCGCACCGCTGCACTGCCTCACCGTCGGGCTGCCGGGCTGCCGGGCTGCCGGGCTGCCGGGCAGGCTCGCCCCTGTCGCAGCGCCCGCGAGGGGTCCTCCGCAATAGGGGAACCCCTAATTTCAATTCTATCGAGGTCTGACCTGCGGTTTGAAGCGGTTGACGCCGTCCTGTGGACAACTCGGGCGCATGTGGATGGCGACCCAGCAGGCAAGCTCAAAGAGCGCGGTCAGGAGCGGGATCAGCGCTGGACCACCGACATCGGGGGACGGTCCTCGGTCAGGATCTCGGTGCGGTCCGGCAGCCACTCGCCGCCCACCTGGATGAACTGGGTCAGTTCGCCCGGCGGGGTGGGGATGCCGCAGCGGTCCAGGGCGGTGCCGAGGATCTGCCTCGCCATCACGCCCAGTTGCAGCAGCGAGCGGTTGCGGTGCTTGCGCACACCCAGGTTGACCTGCGCCAACCCGGCCAGGCCGTAGCGGGAGTGGGCGTCGAGGAGCAGGCCGATCTCCACCCCGTAGCCGGGGGCGAAGGGCACCGACGTGAGGAACTCGCGGGTGCCCGCGTACTCACCGCCCAGGGGTTGGATGACGCCGGAGAGTTCGGGGCGCAGCGCCGAGATGACCGGGCGGGCCAGCAGTTCGGTGACCCGGCCGCCGCCGGTGCCGATCTCCTCGGACTCCAGGCGCAGCGGGCGGCGGTAGAAGCCCTTGACCAGGTGCACGCCGCTCACGGTCAGCAGTGGTCCGAGCAGTGACGGCACGAAGGTCGGGTCGGGGTCCACCAGGTCGGAGTCGAGGAACACGACCAGGTCGCCGGTGGTCGCGGCGAGTGAACGCCAGAGGACCTCGCCCTTGCCGGGGCGCGGCGGGATGTCGGGCAGCACGTCGTCGCGGTGCACGACCCGGGCGCCCGCGGCGGCGGCCAGGTCGACGGTGCGGTCGGTGGACCCGGAGTCGACCACCACCAGCTCGTCGACCAGCGTCCCCACCAGCGGCCGGACCGAGGCGACGACCGCGCCGACCGTGCGCTCCTCGTCGAGGGCGGGCAGCACCACGCTCACCCGGCGGGTGCCCTTGGCCAGCACCAGTTGCGAGACCGTCCACTCCGGACTCTGCCAGGTGCTGCGGTCCAGCGCGGTCACACCAGCGCCCGCAGCACCCGCGCGGGCGGGCGGGTGCCCGCGATGCTCGCCACCATGTCCACCACCTGCCGGGTGCGGCCGACCTCGTGCGCGCGGAACACCTTCGCCCCCGCCCACGCCGAGACCGCCGTCGCGGCGAGCGTCCCGTCGACCCGGCCGTCGAGCCCGGCGTCCAGGGTCTCGCCGACGAAGTCCTTGTTGGACAGCGCGATCAGCACCGGCCAACCGGTCGCGACCAGCTCGTCGAGCCTGCGCAGCAGTTCCAGGCCGTGCCAGGTGTTCTTGCCGAAGTCGTGCGTCGGGTCGATCAGCACGCCCTCGCGCGGCACGCCCAGCTCGACCATCCGCTCGGCGCGGGCGACCAGCTCGGCGACGACCTGGCCGACGACGTCGGTGTAGCGGACCCGGTGCGGGTCGGTGCGCGGCGCGGCGCCGCCGGTGTGCGAGCAGACGATGCCGACGCCGAACTCGGCGGCCACCTCGGCCAGCCGCGGGTCGGCGCCCGCCCACGTGTCGTTGATCAGGTCGGCGCCCTCGGCGCACACCGCGCGCCCGACCTCGTGCCGCCAGGTGTCGACGCTGATCACCAGGTGGGGGTGGCGCTCGCGGACGGCGGCGACGAACGGCACCACCCGCCGCGCCTCCTCGGCGGCGTCCACGGTCTCGCCGTGCGACCCGGCCCGCACCCCGCCGATGTCGACGATGTCGGCGCCCTCGGCCACCGCCCGGTCGACGGCGGCCAGCGCGGGCGCCTCGTCGAAGGTGGTGCCGCGGTCGTAGAAGGAGTCCCTGGTCCGGTTGACGATCGCCATCACCAGCGCCCGGTCCTGCGGCACGTCGCGTACACCGAACCTGAGTGTGGTCACGGGTCCCGATGGTGCCATGCGTGAGCGGCGTCTCTGCCGCGCGGTAGCCGGGTAGCGCCGTGGCTACAGTGGTGAGGACCTAGGAGGCCTCCTCGATGTTGTACCGCACGCTGCGCGCCGTGCTCTCGTTCCTGGCCAGGCTCTACCTGCGCCCCAAGGTCGAGGGCGCCGAGCGGGTGCCCGCCACCGGACCGGTCATCCTGGCGATCAACCACCTGGCGGTGATCGACAGCTTCGTCGTGCCGATGATGGTGTCCCGCAAGGTCGCGTTCCTGGCCAAGGCCGAGTACTTCGCGGGCGGCTCCCCGCGCAAGGCGCTGGTGCGGACCTTCTTCCGGGCGACGGGGGCGATTCCCGTCGACCGGGACAACAGCCGCGCGGCGCTGGCGTCGTTGGACGTGGCGGGCAAGGTCCTGGAGGACGGCGACGCGTTCGCCATCCACCCGGAGGGCACGCGGTCGCTGGACGGGAAGCTGCACCGGGGGCGGACGGGTGTGGCGCAGCTGGCGTTGGAGCACAACGCGCTGGTGGTGCCGGTGGCGGTGATCGGGACGGACAAGGTGCAGCCGGCGGGGGCGAAGTTCCCCAAGCCCCACCGCATCACGATCCGCTTCGGTGACCCCCTGGACTTCAGCCGGTACGACGGGCTGGCCAACTCGCTCCCCATCCGCCGGGCGGTGACGGACGAGATCATGTACGCGATCCTGGAGCTGAGCGGCCAGGAATACGTCGACTCGTACCACAAGCGCCCCGGCGAAGCCGCCTGACTTTCTCGCTCGATTTATTTAGGGAAATCACTAGAATCCAGTGGTTGCCCATTTGGGTCACTCTGTCCTGTTTCATCCGGGTTAACTCCACGAACAGCCACGACCACCCTTTCAGCGGAGTGCGAGTCGCACACGCCTTGCCTAACGTCGTACGGGCTACGGGAAACTCAAACCAACAAGGGGAAGAGTTAAACAATGCCTATCGTGAAGTTTCGCGCCGTGACCTCCGCGCTGGCGATCGCGGCACTCTCCGGAAGCCTGGCGCTGGTGGCGGAAGCGCCCGCCTCGGCGGATGTCCACGTCTTGTCGTGCCGCTACGTGCTCGCCCAGTCCCTGACCCTGTGGAACGCGCCGTCGGGCGGCGCGAATGTGGGCGCCTACCACGCGGGTGACACATTCCAGGAATCGGGCATCGAGGGCAGCTACCGATTCCGCATCAACCTGGGCACCGGCGCCACCGTCTGGGTGACGGCGGACCCGGCCTATTCGCGCCCCTGCTAATACCGGCGAAAGCTCAACCGGTTATCGCTGGCACCGATTACCCGACCGTTGACTAGAGACGTGTCGCGGTGCGGACGAGGTCGGCGACGGCTTTGGACCGGCTGTGCGGTGGCCAGGCGATAACGGTCGTGACGGCCGGTGCGTCCGGCACCGGCACCGTCGCGTGGTCACGCAGGTGGGCTTTGAGGGACTCGGGAACGATCGCGCAAGCCCGGCCGAGTGCGATCAGCTGGAACAGTTGGGTGTGGTCGCGCACCTGCGGGCCGGGTCCGTCCGGATAGCTCCCGTCACGTCGAGGCCAACGCGGCAGGGGCAGGTCTGTCAGGGTGGCGACCTCGGCTATCGACAGGTGAGGTCGACCAGCCAAGGGATGCCCCGCTGGCAGGACCACGACCTGCCGTTCGGTGCACAGGTCCTCGGTGTCGAGCCCGGCCGTCGTGTCGAAGGGCCGCTGGAGCAGGGCGACGTCGGCACGCCCGTCGCGCAGCAGCCTTTCCTGCTCGCCGGGCCCGCACAGCACCACCTCGACAGCCACCGCGCCGGGCTCCGCGGCGTAGGCGTCCAGCAGCTTCGACAGCAGTTCGCGGGAAGCCCCGGCTTTCGTCGCCAGCACCACACCGGGCTTTTCGGCAGCCGCGCGGCGGGTGCGGCGCTCGGCGGCCTCAACCGCGTCGAGCGCGGCCCGGGCCTCCCACAGGAGCACCGACCCGGCCTCGGTCAGGGCGACCGCGCGGGCGGTGCGGTGCAACAGGACCACACCGAGCCGCCGTTCGAGTTGCTGGATCGCCCGCGACAACGGCGGTTGCGCCATGGTGAGCCGCTGCGCCGCCCGCCCGAAGTGCAGTTCCTCCGCGACGGCGACGAAGTACCGCAACTCCCGCGTCTCCACCGCAGCATCGTATCCAGCGTGCACAGACGGTCGCGCTGTTGACCGGTGCGAGCAAAGGAAACGAGTTCACCAGCAGCCACCCGAACACCTCAGGCCGACCCGCTGCCTTTCCTTTTCAAACCCCGCCCCGCCCAAGCACAGCCCCCACCCTTCCCTGGGGGGACAGCCCTGCTCCACTCTAGTTGGGGAGCAGGGCTGTCGGCGGGAGGCGACGGATCTGTGGACAGGTCTGGGGCATGTGGATAACGCCGACCTGGAAAAATGCGCGAAAAGCGGCCAGGAGCGGCCGAAGTTCACTCGGCTGGGGAGTCGGTGCCCAGGACGGTCAGGGCGAGGGTGTCGACATCGGCCAGGGCGGAGCGCCAGTGGGCGCGGCAGGTGGACTTCTTGGCGCGCTCCCGTTCGACCAGTCGGCCTGCCACGAAGACGACATCCACCGGGACGCCATCGCCCAAGTCCGACAGGAGGCGGCGGATGGTTTCCTCCGCGATCACCGCGTCCTGGTGGTCACCGAGGATGTCCTGGAAGTCCTTGGTCGCCTTGACCAGTGCGCGGATCTTCTTGCGGGCGGCCGGTTCGGCCATTTCGGCCGCGTAGCGGAGGCGCTTGCCGTGGATGCGGAGTTCGTGCAGGTCGTCGTCCGGGGGGTCTTCGCCCAGGGCCTCTGCGGCGCGCATCAGTTTGCGGTGGGGTTTGCGGATCACCGAAATCAGGGGTGGGGGTTCCTCCTCCTCCGGGGTCTCCACCACTTTCCCGGACTTCGACGCCTCGGCCAGGGACTTCAGCAGGCGGGTGTAGCGCTTGCCGCGCAACGCGTTCAGCATCTTCCGGCGGGCCGCGCCGCGTTCGGTGACGAGGCTGTGCAGGAGGGTCTCGACGGCGCGCAGTTCGTCGGCGTCGAAGCCGACGGCCTGGGCGCGCAGGTTGTCCAGTTGCACGTCCAGGTCGCGGACGGCGCCGAGGGACGAGCCGAGCCACTTGAGTTCGGCGTCCAGCTCCGGCAGGGGCATCCCCGCCTTCAGCGCCGCCCGCGCGCGGCGGACCGCCACCCGCATCTGGTGGACGTGCTCCGGGTCGGTGCCCTTGCGCGCGCCGTCGGTGCGGGTGGTCAGCTCGGCCAGTTGCTCGCCGAGTCGGGTGCGGATCTGGCCGCCGAGGTCGGTCACGACGGTCATCCTAGTGATCGCCTGTTCAACCAGTGTTCACCCAGCGAACGGTCCCGCCCGGTGGGAGCCCGGTGGGAGCTAGTTCGAGTGCAGCGCGGCGTTCAGCTCGATGCCCCGACCGTCGCGCGAAACGACCTCGACGACGCCGGTGGTCGAGTTGCGGCGGAACAGCAGGCCGGACTCCCCGGACAGCTCCCGCGCCTTCACCAACCGGCCGTCGGACAGGGTCAGCTTCGTGCCCGCGGTCACGTAGAGGCCCGCCTCGACCACGCAGTCGTCGCCGAGCGAGATGCCGATGCCTGCGTTGGCGCCCAGCAGGCACCGCTCGCCGATGCTGATGACCTCCTTGCCGCCACCGGACAGCGTCCCCATGATCGACGCGCCGCCGCCGACGTCGGAGCCGTCGCCGACCGCGACGCCCGCGGAGATCCGACCCTCCACCATGGACGCGCCGAGGGTGCCCGCGTTGAAGTTCACGAAGCCCTCGTGCATGACCGTGGTGCCGGTGGCCAGGTGCGCGCCCAGCCGGACCCGGTCGGCCTCGGCGATGCGCACGCCGGTCGGCACCACGTAGTCGACCATGCGCGGGAACTTGTCGACGCCGTAGACGGTCACCTGGCCGCGGGCGCGCAGCCGCAGCCGGGTCGCCTCGAAGCCCTCGACCGGGCACGGGCCGTGGTTGGTCCACACGACGTTGGCGAGCAGGCCGAAGACGCCGTCGAGGTTCTGCCCGTGCGGGCGCACCAGGCGCGCGGAGAGCAGGTGCAGGCGCAGGTAGACGTCGTGGGTGTCGGCGGGCGGGCGCTCGAGGTCGTCGATCGTGGTGCGCACCGCGACCACCTCGACGCCGCGCAGCGAGTCCGGGCCGAGCAGGTCGGCGATGCCGTCGCCCAGTTCCGCCGTGGCCTCCTCGGCCGACAGCCGCACGGTGCCCGCCTCGCCCGCGGCGCCGAGCCTCGGCTGCGGGTACCAGGTGTCGAGGACGGTGCCGTCGGTGGTCACGGTGGCGAGGCCGACCGCGTGGGCCCCCTTGGTCTGCGTTGCTTCTGCGCTGCTCACGGGCAACACGGTAGCCAATGGTCCACCGGGTAGCGTGTGGGGCCGTGACCGTTGAGCTGGATCTCACCGCCGACCCCGTCGACCTCACCGCCGCCCTGGTGGACGTGCCCAGCGTGTCCGGCGACGAGGCCACGCTGGCCGACGCCGTGCAGCGCGCGCTGCGGACCCAGGCCCCGCACCTGGAGGTCGTCCGCTCCGGCAACGCCGTGCTGGCCCGCACCAACCTGGGCCGCCCCTCGCGGGTCGTGTTCGCCGGGCACATCGACACCGTGCCGGTCAACGACAACCTGCCCGTCCGCCGCACCGAGACGCACCTGCACGGCCTGGGCACGGTCGACATGAAGGGCGGCGACGCGGTCATGCTGCACCTGGCCGCCGCCGTGCCGGACCCGAGGCACGACCTGACCTTCCTGTTCTACGACTGCGAGGAGGTCGAGGCCGTCCGCAACGGGCTCGGCCGGGTCGAGCGCGACCTGCGGGAGTGGATGGACGGCGACCTCGCGATCGTGTGCGAGCCGTCGAACGCCGTGGTCGAGGCGGGCTGCCAGGGCACGATGCGCATCGAGTTGCGCAAGTCCGGCGTCCGCGCGCACACGGCGCGCGGCTGGATGGGCGTCAACGCCATCCACGCCCTCTCCCCCGCGCTGGAGACGCTCGCCGCCTACCAGCCGCGCACCGTCGACATCGACGGCTGCGTCTACCGCGAGGGCATGCAGGCCGTGCACATCGAGGGCGGTGTCGCGGGCAACGTCGTGCCGGACGCGGCCCTGTTGCGGATCAACTTCCGGTTCGCGCCGGACCGGTCGGTGGCGCAGGCCGAGGCCCACCTGCGCGAGGTCTTCGCCGGTCACGAGTTCGAGGTGGTCGACTTCTCGGCGGGCGCGTTGCCGGGTCTGTCGGCTCCGGCGGCCCAGGAGCTCGTCGCGGCGGCGGGTGGTGAGCCGGTCGCCAAGCTGGGGTGGACCGATGTCGCCCGGTTCGCCGCGTTGGGCATCCCGGCGGTCAACTTCGGCCCGGGCGACCCGCTGCTGTGCCACACGCAGCAGGAGAACGTCCCGATCGCCGACATCCACCGCTGCGTCGATGTGCTGCGCCGCCTGGTCGGCTAGTGCC
The DNA here is from genome assembly GCF_041897805.1 of Actinokineospora auranticolor. Lineage (GTDB taxonomy): Bacteria > Actinomycetota > Actinomycetes > Mycobacteriales > Pseudonocardiaceae > Actinokineospora > Actinokineospora auranticolor. The sequence continues at coordinate 978,583 of NZ_CP154825.1, read as the reverse complement.
TCGTGCGGGCTGCGTTCAGGGCACCTGTGCCCAGGGCGGCCACGAGCGTGAGCCAGGCCGCCGTGGTCAGGTTCTGGTCGTCGGGCAGTTCGGCGTTCAGCCAGAGCACGGCCGGGATGATCCCGACGGCCAGGACGGTCATCGTGATCGACGGGCCGCCCGCGGTCGTCGTGCCGAAGAACGCGCCCAGCGCGAGGGCCGTGATGAGCGCGATCACCAGCAGCGCGGGCGCGCCGAAGTCGAGAACCATGCCCCAGAGGGTGAAGGGCCTGCCTCCGGGGACTGAAGTTTCGGTGTACCAGGTCGAACAGGTGAGGGCGACGATCGCCCCGGCGAGGGCGGCGGCACCGAGCGCGTCGGCGAACCGGGCGGCCGAGGTCCGTTGCCACTGCTCGAGATCGCGGACCCGGGCGCGCAGCTTGTCCAGTTCGCCCCCTGTGCCGTCCGTGTCGGACATGGCGCCTCCCGGTTCCGTTCTCCTCCGACGGGGAGACCTCGCTCACCCTAAACTCGCGTTGTGACCAACAATCCCGAAACCGCCGAATCCGAGGAGCACCCCCGGGAGCGGCAGCGCGGCCCCGTGACCTTGCGGCGCGGGCGCAGCGACGAGGCGACCACGACCGACCAGCGCCTGCTCGACTCGCGCGGCCCGAGCGACTGGGTCCACACCGACCCGTGGCGGGTGCTGCGCATCCAGGCCGAGTTCGTGGAGGGCTTCGGCGCCCTCGCCGAGGTGCCGCGCGCGGTCACGGTGTTCGGCTCGGCGCGCACCAAGCGCGAGGACCCCGAGTACCAGCTGGGCCGCGACATCGGCGCGGCGCTGGCCGACGCCGGGTTCGCGTCGATCACCGGCGGCGGCCCGGGCGCGATGGAGGCGGTCAACCGGGGCGCGTCCGAGGCGGGCGGGCTGTCCATCGGGCTGGGCATCGAGCTGCCGTTCGAGCAGGGCCTCAACCCGTGGGTCGACCTCGGCGTGAACTTCCGCTACTTCTTCACCCGCAAGACGATGTTCATCAAGTACTCGCAGGCCTTCATCTGCCTCCCCGGCGGCTTCGGCACCCTCGACGAGCTGTTCGAGGCGCTCACGCTGGTGCAGACCAAGAAGGTCACGAAGTTCCCGGTCGTGCTGTTCGGCACCGAGTACTGGGGCGGCCTCTACGACTGGCTGCGCTCCTCGGTCCTGGGCGGCGGCAAGATCGGCGAGAAGGACATGGCACTGCTGCACCTCACCGACGACGTGTCCGACGCGGTGGGTGTGGTGGAGAAGGCCTACCAGGCTTGGGGTGACGCGCATTGAGCTTCGCGGTAGCGGTCTACTGCGCCTCGCACAACACGGTTCCGCGCTCGTACGTGGACTTGGCCGACGAGGTCGGCGCGGGCTTGGCCGCGCGCGGCTGGTCCCTGGTCTGGGGCGGCTCGGCGGCGTCGATGATGGGCGCGGTGTCCCGTTCGGCCCGACGGGGCGGAGTGTCCACTGTGGGCGTAATCCCGCGCGGGCTGATGGGGCTGGAACAGGCCGACCCGGACGCGGACGAGCTGATCGTCGTGGACACCATGCGCGAGCGGAAACGCGAGATGGACGAACGCGCAAACGCTTTCCTGGCCATGCCCGGCGGGCTGGGCACGGCGGAGGAGCTGTTCGAGGTCTGGACGTCGCGGTACCTGGGCATGCACTCGAAGCCGGTGGTGCTGCTGGACCCGGACGACCACTACGCAGGCATGCTCGACTGGGTCAGGGAACTGCATTCCCGGGGGTTCGTGTCGGATGTGGGTCTGGGCGCGTTGGTGGTGACGCGGACGGTTGAGGAGGCGCTGGACGCCTGCGCGGTCTAGCCGGCGAGGGTGCCATCGGGGTTCAGGCCGAACTTGCGGAGGCGGTCGCCTTCGGGGATGAGGTCGACCAGGTGCTGGAGGGCGTAAGTGTTGCCCGCGTGCAGTTCCGCCCACAGTGCCGCGATGTCCGCGCGGTCGGCCAGCACCTGGACCAGACGCCGACTCGCCTCGGAGTCGCCGCGACGGGCGTGCGGGGTGAGCACCCGCACCGCTCGCTCCGGATCCAGCCAGGCCACCGCGAAAGCGGCTGAGGCGCTGTCCTCGGCGTAGTCGGCGAGTTCGTCGATCCTGCGGTTCGTGCGGAGCAGTTCGATCAGCGTTCGCCTGCACCGGCGACTGGTCTCGAAGTACGGGCGAAGAACCGCCAGTGCCTCGTCGACTTCGTCGGCCCGGACTAGATCCCAGGCCAACGCGACGACCGCGTAGGTGTTCTCCTCGGCCAACTCTCGGAGCTGGGGGATCAGCTCGCGGTCGACCAGCAGCGAGACGAGTTTGCGCTGGGCGGACTCGTCGCCCGCGGCCGACCGCTCCTGGAGTTCACCGAGATCGCCGAGTTCGGCCAGCGCGTCGTCCAGGCAGAGCTCGGCGAGCGCTGTCGTGCCCACGTGCGGCCGTATGACCGCGGCGGCTTGGGCGTGCTCGCCCTTCTCCCTCAGGACACCCGCGAGGGTTCTGGCCGCAATCCCGACTTCAGCGGCATACGGGCGCAACAGCGCGACGGCGACATCCGCGTGGCCGAGCTCGATGAGCACGTGGGCGAACCGGTCGGCCGCGTACGCATCGGAATCGGGCAGGGCGGATATCGCTTCATCAATCGCACCGCGCGCCAGCAGGAGCCTGGCGAGTTCCTCCGCGGCGACGGTATCGCCGCTACCTGCCCTGGAGCGCAGGGTCTTCTCGTCTCCGCGTTCCTTCAGGCTCCTGGCGAGCGCGTGTTGCGCGATGACGTCGCCGCTGTCGGCGAGCGCGGCCAGCTCGTCCCAACGCAGGTTCGTCTCCAGGATGTCCACCAGCCGCTCCCGACTCGTGGAGTCGTCCACGTGCGGTCGGAGCAGCTCCAGCGCACCGTCCACATCACCGCCGGCCGCCAGCTGGTCGGCCAACCTGCGCTCGACCCCGTGCAGGTGAAAGCCATCCGAAGTGGCGGCTGCGATCCGCATGACGTCGATCACCTCGGCCGGACGTCCCCCTTCGTCGAGGAGGTCCACGAGGCTTCTCCAGAACCGGTCGGCGTTGAACCGCATCGCTTGCCGGAGAACGCTTTCGGCTTCGGGTTCCCGCCCCTCGGCGAGCAGGTGCGCCACCCAGACGTCCGCCGCTTCCGGGTCCCCGGCAGCGGCCCACGACGCCAACTCCTTGGTCCGACCTTCCCGCAACAGCAGTGTGGCGATGCCGTACCGGGCCCAATCGATGTCCCAGTGGTCGGCCAGGCGCCGGAAGAGCGCTTCCGCGCACCGGTACTGCGCGCGGACCTGCGCGCCGTCCGCGAGTCGCCGCACATCGGACTCGTCGTCGGCGAGGTCGGTGAAGGCTCGCCAGGTCGGGGCCGGAACCGTCTCGCTGCGGCGGTGGTCGAGCAGGCGGGAGAGCAGGTAGTCGGCGACCGTGTAGCCGACGATGTCGCGGCGTTCGAGGTCGGGGATCGGGAGCAGCGGGGAGGCTCCCCGGTTCGAGGTCGTCAACTCGGCGAGCGCTGGGTCGAACCACGAATCGTCCGGGTGCACTGTGGACAGGTAGCCGCGGGCGGCGGCGACCAGGAGTTCCTTGGTCAGGGGACTTTGGATGCCTAGTCGCCGGGCGTCGGCGGCGGCGTGGATGATCGCGCGTTGTTCGTCGTTGGCGCGGCCGTAGCGGGTCATCAGGTCGCGGGCGCCCGCGAGGAGTTCGGTGACGTTGAAGTCCTTGTCCGCCACCGCGTCCACGAGCCGGGGATCCCGGGGTGCCAGGCGGACGGCCTCGGCGCGTTCGGCGGTGGTGAAGGTGTGCAGTGGGACCTCGTGGAGCCGCCGATCGTCGAGGACGTCGTACGCGGCGGGGTGTCGAGCCAGGCCGTTTTCCTTGGCGCGCAGCTCATCCAGGTAGTTGGGCCAGGCGGCGGCCAGGATGACGACCGGGGTAGGGGCGTCCAGCAGGCGACGGATGGCGGCGGGGGTGATCGGGGTGGAGCCGGGAGTCAGGTACGGGCCGTCGAGGAAACGCTGGAGTTCGTCGAGCCAGACGACGAGTTTCGCGGACGGGGTGGTGTTGTTCACCCGGTCGCCGTCGCCGAGATCCGGGACCAAGACGTCGAAGTCGGCCAGTTCGGCGCGGCCGAGTTCGTAGAGGAGCCGGGACTTGCCGACGGACGAATCACCCGTCAGCAGCAGGAACCCGCCGGTCTCCGCTGCCCGCCGCACCCACCGCCCGAGGTCTGGCCAGACCCCGCGCGGCACGAACAGCGGCAGGTCCGGGTCCAACTCGGTTGAGGCGTCGAGCGGCAGGGGCACCGCCGGGTTGACGCGCAAGGCCAGGGCACGAGCCGAGACGTCACCGAAGCGGGGCAGTGCTTCCATGAACCGAGTGTCGTTTTGCGGCTTACGGGTGTGACAGGCGGGAAACGGCCGCCGCGATGCGCTCGTCCGTCGCGGTCAACGCGATGCGCACGTGCCGGTCTCCGGTCGGGCCGTAGAAGGTGCCCGGGGCGACCAGGATTCCGCGTTCGGCCAGCCACTGGACGGTGTCCCAGGCCGACTCGTCGCGAGTCGCCCACAGGTACAGGCCCGCTTCGGAGTGGTCGATCTTGAAGCCGGCTTCGAGCAGGGCCGGGCGCAGGACGTCGCGGCGGGCGGCGAAGCGGGCTTTCTGGTCGGCCACGTGCGTGTCGTCGGCCAGGGCCGCCGTGATGGCGGCCTGGATGGGTCGGGGGACGATCATGCCCGCGTGCTTGCGGACCTCCAGCAACCCGCGCACCAGCGCCGGGTCACCCGTGACGAACCCGGCCCGGTAGCCCGCCAGGCTGGAGATCTTCGACAGCGAGTGCACCGCCAGCAGCCCGGTCACGTCCCCACCGGACACCGACGGGTGCAGCACCGACACCGGCTCGGTCTCCCAGCCCAGCGCCAGGTAGCACTCATCTGACACGACGATCGTGCCGCGTTCGCGCGCCCAGTCGACGACCTTGCGCAGGTGCTCCACCGGCAGCACCCGACCGGTCGGGTTGGACGGCGAGTTCAGCCACACCATCCCCGGCGCCGCCGGGCCCAGGGCCGTCAGCCCGTCCGACCGGAACAGCTCGGCCTTCGCCAGCCGCGCGCCCACCTCGTAGGTGGGGTACGCCAGTTCCGGGATGACCACCGACCGGACGCCCAGCAGCGTCGGCAGCCAGGCCACCAGCTCCTTGGACCCGATGGTCGGCAGCACCGCGTCCGGGTCCAGCCCGGTGACCCCGTGCCTGCGGGCCATGGCCGCGACGGCCTCGGCGCGCAGTTGCGGCACGCCGTGGGTCTGGGGGTAGCCGGGCAGCTCGGCCGCGGTCCCCAGGGCCGCCTGGACCAGCGGCGGGACCGGGTCGACCGGGGTGCCCATGGACAGGTCGACCACGCCGTCCGGGTGCGTCCTCGCCCGGGCGGCGTGGTCGGCCAGGACGTCCCAGGGGAAGTCCGGCAGCTGGGGGAAGGTGTTCACTCGCCCCGCTGGTCCAGCGCCTTGATCCAGTCCGGGTCGGCGCTGACCTTGCCGGTCTTCGACGCGCCGCCGGGCGAGCCGAGGTCGTTGAAGAAGTCGACGTTCGCCTTGGTGTAGGTGGACCACTGGTCCGGGACGTCGTCCTCGTAGTAGATGGCCTCGACCGGGCACACCGGTTCGCAGGCACCGCAGTCCACGCACTCGTCGGGGTGGATGTAGAGCATCCGGTCGCCCTCGTAGATGCAGTCGACCGGGCACTCCTCGATGCACGCCTTGTCGAGGACATCGACGCAGGGCTCGGCGATCACGTAGGTCACTGCGCTCTCCTGCTCCTTCATGGTGTGACGCGTGCGTTCGGGAAAAACGCGACGTCGACAGTATCTCCCGACCTGCTCCGGAGCACGCACCCGGTGCCGCCTAGCTCACATCCCGGTACAGCGCGCGCTGAATCTCCCCCAGACTCCCCCGGTGGACACCCGCTCGACCCTCGAACAGGTCTGCGCCGCCGCCTGGCCGCCCGTGGTCGCCCGCACGCTCGGCGACTGGCGGCTGCGCGCATCGGGCGGCTACACCGGCCGGGCCAACAGCGCGCTGACCAACGGCGACCCGGGCCTGCCCGTGAACGCCGCGCTGGCGGAGATCACCCGGTTCGCCGGGGAACACGGCATCCGCCCGTACGCGCAGGTCATCTCCGGCTCGTCCTGGGAATCCCCGCTCGCGGCGGCGGGCTGGCGGGTCAACGCGGACCACCCCAAGGGCGCCGAGTCGGCCGTCATGCACTCGCCCCTGACCTCGACCGGCGGCGGCGCGGACGTCGCCGACAAACCGCCAAACGGTTGGCTGGAAGTGGCGGTGCGCGGCACCCCGACCGACACGCAGCGCGCGGTCGTGACCGGTGGCCCGCTGCTCGGCTACGCCACCGTGCACCGCGACGGCCGGGTCGTCGGCACGGCGCGCGGCTGCCTGGTCGGCGCGTGGCTGTACGTCGCGCTGCTGGAGGTGCTGCCCGAGTACCGCAGGCAGGGCATCGCCACCCACCTGCTCGACGGGCTCGACACCTGGGCCGCCGCGCGCGGCGCCACCAGCCGGGTGTTGCAGGTCGCGCTGGTCAACGAGGTCGCCAGGGGGATCTACGCCGACCTCGGGTACGTCGAGTCGCACCGGTACCGCTACTGGGCGCCCTGAGCGACCAGCCACTTGCGGCCCCGGCGCGCGGCGCGCTTCAACGCGCTGCGCTCGCCGAGGTAGTCCCCCGCCATGCCGACGACCGGCAGCAGGCCGATGGCCTTGTGGTAGATCCGCCCCTGCGGCCGCTTGTCCAGTTCGTCGCCGAGGCCCCACAGGGTGCGGCCGACGCGCCACAGCGCCTTGCCCGCGGCCTTGAGCGTGACCCGGCCGTGCTTGCTGGTGGAGGCGTCGATGTCGGTGGTCATCTCGGCGGTGGCCGCGTCCTCCTCCGCGCCGCCCCGGCCCTCGGCGAGCGCCGGGTCGATGTCGCGGTCGAAGAGCACCTTGGCGATCAGCCGGACGCGGGTGCCGACGTCGGTGTACCCGTACTCGACGGCCATCGCCGAGAGCACCAGGCCCTGGCTGGCGGTGGCCAGGGTGTCCTGGATGGGCAGCCGGTCGGCCAGCGCGCCGCCGATGCCGGGGACGCTCGCCACCAGCACGGTGACGCGGCCGACGCGGTTGACCCACCAGTCCGCGCGCTTGTCGTCGGGCAGGTCCCGCCAGGCGGCGGTGCCGGGGAACTTGACCGACGAGAGGCCGTCGAGCAGCTTCTGCCGCAGGCCGCGCTCGACCTTGGCCAGTTCCTCGGTGTCGGCTTGCTCGATGACCGCGGTGTTCGGGTCGTCGGCCTGTTCCTCGGTTCTGGCGGAGTAGTCGCGGAACGCCGTCAGCAGGGGCGTGGTCGCCCGGACGAACGGTCGTAAGATCGCAACGATCTGCCGGTCAGTGACCGCCTCGCTCACTGTCTCCTCCTGCCGCGGATTTGGCCAGCACGCCGCCGACCTTGATGGTGGCCGGGAACGCGCCCGCGGCCATGAGCAGCAGCGTGCGCCAGTCGTCGATCAGAATCACGTCGCCGCCGGGGCCCGCCACGAGGAACACCAGCAGTGTCGCCAGCCAGACGTAGAGCGGTCCGCCCGCGAACGAGGGCTTGGCCTTGATCTTCGCCGCCCGGCCGACCAGCCACGGCAGCGTGACCGCGGCCAGCAGCGCCGTGATGGGGAACTCGATGGCGCCGACGTCCGGCAGCACCCGCCCGTCGAGCCGCAGCGGCAGGAAGAACAGCTCGAACACGGCGAGCACCACGCTCAGGGCGAGCAGTCCGCCGTAGCGCGCGCGCTCGCCGGTGGTCACCGGTCCGCGCCCACGTGCTCGACCGGCGCGAGTCCGCCGAAGACGTCGGTCTCCGCGGCCTCGCCGGACCCGCCCGCCAGCGTGTAGCACTCCTGCTCCAGCACCGGTTGGGCGACGCCGTTGGACAGCGCATAGCTGTAGGTGCCGTCCTGGGCCTGCCAGACGCTCACCTGGGTGGCGTGCGCCCGGAGCGCGCGGAGCTTGGCGGGCAGGTGGTCACCGATCGCGACGGACGTGGTGATCTCCGCGTCGTCCACGGCGGGCAGCTCACCGGGGGCGGGCAGGCGCCAGGGCAACCCGTCGACCCCGGCCAGCGCGGCGACGCCGGCGTCGACGGCCTGCCGGGACACGACGGTGTAGTAGAGGCGCTCGACGTCAGGCACCTCGGCGACCGCGGCGGCGGTGATCTCGTGCGCGCGGACGTGGTCGGGGTGGCCGTAGCCGCCGTCGGGCCCGTAGGTCACCACGACCTGGGGGCGCACGTCGCGCAGGATCGCGACCAGCTCCTGGACCTGCGCGGCGAGGTCACCGGAGGCGAAGGCCCGCGGGTGCGCGTTGGCCGGGGTGTCGACCATGCCGGAGTCGCGCCAGCGGCCCATGCCGCCGAGGTAGCGGTGGTCGGACACGCCGAGCGCCGCGCAGGCCGCGCGCAGTTCGCCGACCCGGTACCCGCCGAGCTGGTCGGCGTGGTCGGCGGCGAGCTGGGCCAGCGACTCGGGGATGATCTCGCCGACCTCGCCGAGGGTGCAGGTGACCAGGGTGACCTGCACGCCCGCGGCGGCGTAGCGGGCGATCGTGCCGCCGGTCCACAGGCTCTCGTCGTCCGGGTGGGCGTGCACGAGCAGCAGTCTGGGTGGGGCTGTCAGCATCGGGTTTCAGCCTAAGCGCTTCTAGGGGCGGCGTCGGGGCGCGGGCAGTGGAACCGCGCACCGGTCGACCGTGGCGGGACGCCAACGGCCCCGGCGGGGGAACCCTACTACGCCCGATTTCGACCGGTACCCAGTACGCGACCGAGCCGTCCGCGCGCTAGCTCTTGGTGACGATGCGTTCGGGCTCGCTGAAGTTGTCGCCGCCGGGCGGCGACGTGCGGGTGATGTTGAGGCGGATCACCCGGTTGTCGGTGCACTTGATCTCGATGTCCTGCAGCCCGCTGTTGATCGTGTACGAGCCGACCTCGGCGATGCCCGGGTGTCCGCTGGCGGCCAACAGGTCGCGGAGGTGTTCGACGAACCGGTCTCGACGCACTCAGATCACCGACTCGGGGATCGCGTAGGGCTGGTGGCTGGGGACACCGGGACCGCTGACTTCCCGGCGGCGGCGGGGTGACGGCGGCCATGCCACCACCCCGCCTCCCACCTGCGCAAATCGCCACACATTAGGGCATTCGAGTGAGCGTCCTCAGGGCAGGACGTTGCGCTCCTCGGCGAAGTGGCAGGCCGAGAAGGTCGCACCATGGCGGATCAGTGGGGGTTCCTCGACGGCGCAGACTTCCTGGGCCTTCCAGCAGCGGGTGCGGAAGCGGCAGCCCGAGGGCGGGTCGACCGGGCTGGGGACGTCGCCGCGCAGGACGATCCGCTGGCGTTGGCGTTCCTGGCGCGGGTCCGGCACCGGCACCGCGGACAGCAGCGCCTGCGTGTACGGGTGCGTCGGCCGGGTGTAGATGGACTCCCGGTCACCGATCTCCACGATCTTGCCCAGGTACATGACCGCCACCCGGTGCGAGATGTGCCGCACCACCGACAGGTCGTGCGCCACGAACAGGTACGCCAGCCCGAGCCGCTGCTGCAACTCCTCCAGCAGGTTGACCACCCCGGCCTGCACCGACACGTCCAGCGCGGACACCGGCTCGTCGAGCACGATGAGCTTCGGGTCCAGGGCCAGCGCGCGGGCGATGCCGATGCGCTGGCGCTGGCCGCCGGAGAACTCGTGCGGGTAGCGGTTGCGGTGCTCGGGGTTGAGGCCGACGAGTTCCAGCAGGTGGTTCACGCGCTGCTGGATGTCCTTGGCGCTGCCGCGGTCGTGGATGCGCAGCGGCTCGGCCACGACGTCGTTGACCTGCCAGCGCGGGTCCAGCGACGCGTACGGGTCCTGGAACACGATCTGCAGGTCCGCCCGCAGCGGCCGCATCTGCGCGGGCTTGAGCGTGGTCAGCTCGCGCCCCTCGAACCGCACCGAGCCCGACGTGGGCTTGTGCAGCTGGAGGATGGCCCGGCCGGTGGTGGACTTGCCGCAGCCGGACTCGCCGACCAGGCCGAGGGTCTCGCCGCGCTCGAGGTCGAAGCTGACCCCGGACACGGCCTGCACCTGCCCGACGGTGCGCGGGATGATCCCGCCGCCGCGCACCGGGAAGGACTTGACCAGCTCGTGGACCCGCAGCAGCGGGGTGTCCGCGCGGTCCGCCGCGGCGCGCGCGGGGGCGGTGTTGGCGTGTGTCATGCGTGCGGACCTTCCTGGGGCAGGCGCAGCTCGATGGTGTGCGCCTCCTCGGCGACCGGCAGGTACGGGTCGGCCTCGACCAGCGCGGCGGGGTTCTCCACCACACCGATCTCGTCGCGGACGAACAGGTCCCGCGAGTGCTGCATGGACGCCAGGTCCGGCCACCGGAAGCAGCGGGTGGTGTGGTCGCCGCGCTCGGTGCCGTGCAGCTCGGGCTCGTCGACGCGGCACTGGTTGGCCACCAGCGGGCAGCGCGGGGAGAACGCGCAGCCCGGCGGCAGGTTGATCAGCGACGGCGGCGCACCGGTGATCGGGGTGAGCCGCTGGCCGAGCTTGGCCGGGTTGGGCAGCGAGCCGAGCAGGCCGACGGTGTAGGGCATCCGGGGGTGGTCGAAGACCTCCTCGACCGGCCCGGACTCCACGACCGTGCCGCCGTACATGACCTGCACCCGGTCGACCATGCCCGCGACCACGCCGAGGTCGTGGGTGATCAGGATGATGCCCGCGTTCACCTCGTCGCGCAGCCGCAGCAGCGTTTCGAGGATCTGCGCCTGCACGGTCACGTCGAGCGCGGTGGTCGGCTCGTCGGCGATGATCACGTCCGGGTCGTTGATGATCGCCATGGCGATCATCACCCGCTGCCGCATGCCGCCGGAGAACTCGTGCGGGTACTGCGCCGCGCGCCGGTCCGGCTGCGGGATGCCGACCAGTTCCAGCGCCTCGACCGCCTTGCGCCACGCGGCCTTCTTCGACACGTCGTGGTGCGCCCGGTAGGCCTCGGCCAGCTGCCAGCCGATGGTGTAGACCGGGTTCAGCGAGGTCATCGGGTCCTGGAAGATCATCGCGACGCCGTTGTTGCGCACGCTCTGCATGTCCTTGTAGGACAGCCCGACCAGTTCGCGGTCCTTGTAGCGGATCGACCCGGTGATCTTGGCGCTGGCGGGCAGCAGGCCCATGACGGCCATGGACGACACGGACTTGCCGGACCCGGACTCGCCGACGATGCCGAGCACCTCGCGCGGCCGCAGGACGTAGGACACGTCCCGCACGGCGCGCACGTTGCCGTCGTCGGTCGGGAAGGTCACGGACAGGTTCTCGACCGACAGCACGGTGTCGGTGCGGACAGCACTGCTCATCAGGCACGCACCTTCGTCTGCCGGGGGTCGAACGCGTCGCGCAGGCCGTCGCCGATGAAGTTCACCGCGAGCGAGAGCAGCACGACGATCACGAACGGGCCCCAGAACAGCCACGGCCGGTTGGTGATCTGCGAGTAGTTCTCGTTGATGATCAGCCCCAGGGAGGTGTCCGGCGGCTGCACACCCAGCCCGATGAACGACAGCGCGGCCTCGGAGAGCACCGCGGTCGCCACGGCCAGCGTGGTGTTCACCGTGATGGTGCCGATCATGTTCGGCACCAGGTGCCGGAAGATGATCCAGTGCGTCTTGGCGCCGGAGGCCCGCGCGGCCTCGATGAACTCGCGCTGCGACAGCGACAGCGTCTCGCCGCGGGTGATGCGCGCGATGCTCATCCAGGCGAACGCGGCCAGGATGAACGCCACCGTGTACCAGGAGCCGCTGAGCGCGCGGACCAGGATGGCGGCCACCGCGACCTGCGGGATGATCAGCATCAGGTCGGTGAACCGGCTGATCACGCTGTCCACCGCGCCGCGCAGGTAGCCCGCGAGCGCGCCGAAGGTGACCCCGACGACGGTGGACCCGATGGCGACGACCAGCGCGATCTGCACCGACAGCCGGGTGCCGCGGATGAGCTGGGCCAGCATGTCCTTGCCGGTCTGGATGGTGCCGAGCGGGTGCGCCCCGCTGGGCGGCAGGTAGCCGCGGCTGGAGGTGTCCTCGACCGAGACGGTCCAGAACAGCGGGCCGAGGAACCCGAACGCGCAGATCAGCAGGAACACCACGAGCGCGACCACGGCGAGGCGGTGGCGGAAGAAGCGGCGCACGATGAGCGTGCTCTGCTTGCGCGCCTTGGTGGCGTCGAACTCGCCTGCGGTGGCCACGGGCGCGGTGCCCGCGGCGGGCAGCCCGGTGGGCTGCAGCGGGTTGAGCACGGGGTCGCTAGGCAAGGCGGATCCTCGGGTCGAGGATGCCGTACATGATGTCGGCAACCAGGTTGAACACGATGACCAGCGCGGCGGTGACCATCAGCCAGCCCATCAGCATGTAGGGGTCGAAGGTGCGGATGGACTGCACCAGCAGGTTGCCCATGCCCTTCCAGCCGAAGACCGTCTCGGTGACGATCGCGCCGGAGAACAGCGCGGCGGCGTTGATGGAGAACAGCGTGGTCACCGGGATCAGCGCGTTGCGGAAAGCGTGCTTGAAGATCACCCGGCGCTGCGAGATGCCCTTGGCCCGCGCGGTGCGCACGTAGTCGGAGTTGAGCGTCTCCAGCATCGAGGCGCGCTGGAAGCGGCTGTACGCGGCGAAGCTGATGAGCGCGAGGGTCAGCGTCGGCAGCACGTAGGTGCCGGTCAGCTTGAATATCGCCTCGCCGAAGGTCCGGTCGACCTGGTCGGGCGTGGGGCTGACGGTGCTGACCCAGCGGTCCATGCCCAGGCTCTCGAGCACGTTGTTGAACTTGATGCCGTAGGTCTTGAGGATGACCGCGACGCAGAGCACCGGCATCGAGAACATGAGGAAGGCACTCGAAGTGGCCAGGTAGTCGAAGATCGAATACTGTTTCACCGCCGCGATCACACCGACCACGACGCCGAGCACGATGGCCAGCAGCTCGGCGAACACGACCAGCCGGGCGGTGATCCACAGCCCGCGCATGATCGAGTCGAAGATGTCCACCTTGGCCTGGCCCAGGGCGATGCTCTGGCCCCAGTCGCCCTGGACGAAGTCGACCAGCCACTTCCAGTACCGGACGATGATCGGCTGGTCGAGGCCGAGGCTGACCTCGAGGTCGTGGATCTGCTGGGCGGTGACGCCCGGCTTGGCCTTCAGCTCGGCCACCGGGTTGCCCGCGGCCGCGACCAGGAAGAAGGCGAAGATGCTGCCGATGCCCAGGATGGGGATCGAGATGAGCAGCCGTCTGATGATGTAGCGAATCACGAGAACTCCTCGGTGGGGACCCAGGCGGCCGGTGTGGTGGCTGCCGCTGGTGTGCTCCCTGTTCCGCCAGTGTGCGCCCGGCGGGTCAGGAACCGAAGCGAAGGGGCCGGACTTCTGGTCCGGCCCCTTCGTCTATCGACCAGTGCGACGCCGCCTGGGGGCGGCGGGTCGACTCAGGAGGTCTTGACCCACTCGTTGACGTTCCAGAGCGCGCCGTTGTAGGACTGGAAGTACACCTTGTCGATGCCCTTGAAGGCCCACATGTTCGGCAGCTGGTACAGCGGCAGCGAGTAGTTGTCCTCCGCCATCAGCCGGTCGGCTTCCTGGAACGCCTTGCGCCCGGCAGCCTCGTCGAGGTTGCTGTTGGCGTCCTTGTAGGCCGCGTCGACCTTCGGGTTGGTGTAGGCGGACCAGTTCTGGCCACCGTTCGTCTCGTAGATCGACTTCTGCGCGGACTTGAACGGCGCGGCCGACCACGCGAACAGCGCGATGTCGTAGTCGCCCTGGCTGACCCGGGTGTCGAGGAAGTTCGGGTCGGTGTCGTCGATGATCTCGATGCCCGCCGCCTTGCACTGCGACTGGATCAGCTCGACGGTCTGCTTGCGCCGCGGGATGTCGGTGTGCGCGATCTTGAGCGAGAGCTTCTCGCCGCCCTTGGTCGCGAACCCGTCGCCGCCGATGGTGAAGCCCGCGCCCTCGAGGGTGGCCTTCGAGGCGTTGGCGTCACCGGTGTAGGCGGCGTAGTTGTCGGTGTAGCCCTCTTCCGCCTGGAAGAAGACCAGCGAGCCGAGCGGCTTGGCGGTGTCGAGCACCGGGCGAATCAGCTTCTCCGCCAGCTCGTCGCGGTTCACGCACTGCATGAAGGCCTTGCGCACGGCCTGGTCCTGCAGCCACTTGTTCTTGTAGTTCAGGTCGAGGTGCTCGAAGGACAGGCCGTTCGACGCGCCGAAGCGCACGCCCTGCGAGGACAGGCCGCGCAGCCGGTCGGCCGCGTTCGAGTCGGGCTGGGCCATCGAGTTGACCTGGACTTCGCCGTTCTCCAGCGCCTGGGCCTGGGCCACCTGGTCGGAGATGCCGCGCAGGATCACCTTGGCCGGGCCGCCGGGCTTGGCCGCCCACTTGGGGTTGCGCTCGAGGGTGACCGCGTTGCCCTGCTCGAAGTGGGTGATCATGTACGGGCCGGACGCGGGCATCAGCTTCGCGTCGAAGCCGTTCCACTTCGTCTTCCAGAACTCCGCGACCTTCTTCAGCGCGGCCTGGTCACCGCCGGTCGGCGTCAGCTTGGTGACGTCGGCGACGCCGGTCTCCTTCTCCAGGATGTGCGCGGGCATGATGTCCAGCGAGATGCCGAACAGGCCCTTGTAGTCCGGGTACGGGTTGTCGAAGGTGGTGACGACCTCGGTCGGCTTGGGGCACTCGACCTTGCCGATCTGGTCGTAGCCCGTGGTGTTCGCCGAGGTGAAGATGTCCTTGTCGCCGTCCTTGGCCTTGCCGGTCGAGGACAGCCAAGCCAGGTAGAAGTCGTCGCAGTCCCACGGCTCGCCGTCGGACCAGGTGATGCCCGGCTTGATCTTCCAGGTGACCACCTGGGGCGACTTGCTGGTGACCTCGACGGACTCCATCACGTCCTTGTTGAGCAGGACCTTGTTGTTGCCGTCGAGCTTGTACGCGCCGGAGATCACCGAGGCCAGCGCGAAGGTGTTGTACGAGTTGTTCGCGTCCGCCGCGGAGTTGTTGTACGCGGTGTACGGGTTGTCGGTCGACACCGTGAAGGTGTCGTTGGACTGCGGGACCTCCGGCGAGGTGTACTCGTCGCCCGCCTCGCCCTTGGCGATGGCCATGGCCGCGATGTCGCCGGTCGGCTCGTTCGCCCCGGTGCTGCCGCCGTTGCCGCCGTTGTCGCTGGTGCCGCCACAAGCGCTCAGGACGAGCGACGCACCGACGACCAAGGAGATCGCCGACAGAGTGCTCTTCTTAGTTGACACGTGCCCTCCTAGCACAGGGCCACCCGCGACCGGTCCGGTCGGGCTGCACCCGTAACCCATCGCGCCCCCAATCAAGCATTGGGTGGCGCACTAGGTGCGCACGCTAGGAACGAAGCAGCACCCCGGTCACCTCCGCGACAGTGATCGTGACCAAAGGGTGACAAGCGCACAGCACCACGCAACGGGACCGTTACCAGGGGGTACCCGTTGGTGGCTTGTCGATGACGGAGAGTGGCCTGAGTCACCCCTCCGCTCGACGCCACTGAGTGGCGGTCGCGAACGGCCCGGCCCAGGGCGGTCCGGTGGACACACCGGACATCACGCGCCCGGTCAGCAGGGTGTCGGCCTCCTGGTAGAGCGGCAGCGCGACCGTCCGGCTCCACAGCGCGGGCTCGACCTGCTCGGCCGCCGCGGTGAACGCCAGCTCGCCGGTCAGCGCCTGGTCGATGGTGGGTTGCAGGCCCGGGTCGCAGAAGCCCGCCGGGTTGTCGGCCTGGGGCGCGGTCGACGGCTGGCCAGGCTCCCCCGGCGTGGTCGGGGCGCAGCCGAAGCGGCCCGCCAGCAGCGTCGCCGGGTCGCCCGCGGCGGGCTGCGGCGCCAGCACCAGGTCGATCCGGTCCGCCTCGGCGACCGCGGCGGTGGCGGGCCGCGGCGCGAGCAGCCGGGTGAACAGGTCGGCGCCGTCCGGGGTGACCAGCCGCGACTGCACGCCGCCGACGGAGAGCTGGCGCTGCAACTCGCGCGCCATGTCCACATAGGACTTGCGGCCCTCCGGCGCGGCGATCACCAGGTTGAGCGGGGTACCGCCGAGCGACCAGCTGCCGTCGACCTTGGTGTACCCGGCCTGGGTCAACAGGTTCTCGGCGAGCGCGACGTCCGGTTTGTCCGGGGTGTTGGCGGGCACGGTCGCGGTGTAGCCGCGCGCGCTCGGCGCCAGCACCTGCGCGTTCGCGGGCAGCGCGCTGCCCGGGCCGCCGCCGGTGCCCGCCGCGGTGAGCGCCTGGCGGTCGATCAGCGCGGCCAGCACGGACCGGATGCGCGGGTCGGCCATGGCGGTGCCGACCGGTCGCAGCAGCAGCGTGGCCACCGTCGAGCGCGGCACGGTCGTCGTGGTGGCCAGCGGTTCCAGCGCCTTGAGCGCGCTCTGGCCCGCGGCGTCCGGGCTGAGCAGGGCGAGCTGGTTGTGCCCGGAGCGCAGCGCGTTGGCCACGCCGGTGGTGTCGCCGCGGCGCAGGATGATCCGGTCCAGCGGCACGGGCGCGGCCCAGTAGCGGTCGTTGCGCTCCAGCACGGCCTCGCCGCGGTCGCGGTCGATGCCCTTGAGCGAGAACGGGCCGCCGGTCACCGGGAAGTTGTCCCGCAGCACGCTGGCCCAGCCGCCGGGCATGTCCTTGAGCAGGTGCGCGGGCAGCAGGTCGGAGAACAGCGTCCGCCAGCCCGGGTAGGGCTTGGTGAAGGTGACCTCGACGACCCGACCCGCTTCACGGGCGGAGATGTTGCCGATCAGCCGGTAGCCCGCGCTGTCGAGCACGCCCGGCTCGGTGCGCAGCTGCTCCCACAGGTAGACGAAGTCCTCGGCGGCGATGGGCGCGCTGTCGGACCAGGCCGCCTCGGGGCGCAGCCGGTACGTGACGGTGTAGGGCTCGGCGCTGGTGACCTCGGCGGAGACCATGAGGGTGCCGTCGAGGGTGGGGGTGCCGTCGGCGGCCGGTCGGAAGACGGAGGGCAGCAGCACGTCGGCCAGCGCGGTGGTGATCGTGGACTGGTCGGCGAGCTTGTGCGGGTTGTAGCCGCCCTGCACGCTGTCGACGCCGACGACGGCCTCGTTGAGCGTGGGGGCCTTGGTGGCCTGGGTCCGCGCGACCTCGGTGGTGACCAGCGGCGGTGGTGGCGCGTTCGTGCACGCGGCGAGGGACACCGCGACCGCGATGGCCGCGGCGCTCCGGAGAACCGTTCTCCGAACGCGCACGAATCCTCCTCCCCCAGGTGACTCGGTGGTCATGCTGCCAGACGACCACCCCGGGTCCGCCACCGGTTATGCGGCCGAACGCATGACGCGCGACCCGGTTCGCGGGTTCCACACGGGTGCTCCGGTTCCCCGGAACAGGTGGTTTCGATCACGGCGAACTCGATCGCCGGCGGGGTCGACCGCCGACGGCACCGATTGTCCGATCTTGACCGTGGCCCTGTCCGGGGAACCGCGCAATTCGACGGTCTTCCGGCGGACCTTCAGCCGACGCCCGCCATGCGCAACGCCGACGCGAGGGTGTGCGCGCCGCGCTCGCGGGCCCGTTCGGCGCCCGCCGCGCGGATCCCGTCGAGGGTGGTGGGGTCGTCGAGCAGCTCCAGCACGCGCGTGCGCAGCGGGCGCAGCTCCTCGATGACCGCGTCCGCCGCCGCGTTCTTGAGCTCGCCGTAGGACGAGTGGTCGTCGGCGACCTCGACCGGCGAGCGGCCGGTGCAGGCGGCCAGGATCTCCAGCACGTTCGCCAACCCCGGCTGGCTGCTCGGCCGGTACTCGAGTCTGGCCTCGTTGTCGGTGACCGCCCGGGTGATCTTGCGGCGGACCAGGTCCGGTTCGTCGAGCAGGAACACCACGCCCGCGCTGTCCTGGGTGGACTTCGACATCTTGCGGGTCGGGTCGGACAGGTCCATCACCCGCGCCGCCGTCGGCGCCATCACCGCGCGGGGCACGGTGAACACCTCGCCGAAGGTCGAGTTGAACCGCCGGGCCAGGCTGCGCGCCAGCTCGACGTGCTGGGTCTGGTCCTGGCCGACGGGCACCTCGGTGGCGTTCTGCAGCAGGATGTCGGCGGCCATCAGCACCGGGTAGGTCAGCAGGCCGAGCCGGACGGTGCCCTGGCCGTCGGCCTTCTGCTTGAACTGGGTCATCCGCGACGCCTCGCCGAACGAGCAGGTGCACTCCAGCACCCAGCTCAGCGCCCCCAGCTCCCGCACCAGGTCGGACTGCACGCACACGCGCGCCGGGTCGATCCCGGCGGCGACCAGCACGGCCAGCGTCTCGCGGGCGAGCTTGCGCAGCCGCGCCGGGTTGTAGGACACGGTCATGGCGTGCAGGTCGCTGACGAAGTACAGGTCCCCGGGCGCGCCCTCGCGGGCCCAGCGGCGGATGGCGCCGAGGTAGTTGCCGAGGTGGGCGTGGCCGGAGGGGGTGATCGCCGAGAGGCGGGTCATCGGGGGTCTCCTTGGGCTGGGGCCACCCGCCCGGGACACGCGTCAGGCCGCCCGGTCGGGCGGCCTGTGGGTGCGCGAAGTCAGGGCCGCCTGCTGGCGGCCCACCACTGAGTGACGTCGTGTGTGCGCATCGAGGTGAAAGGTAGCGCAGCGGCCCCGGGGCCTTCAATCGGTTCAGGCGGCCTTGAGGCGCTTGAGCGCGAGCACCGGGCACTTCGAGCAGCGCGGCTTGGACTGGCAGCACTTCTTCTTGACCTTGCCCGACTTCATCAGCTTCTTGACCTGCTCAGCGGGCGTGCGCGTCTTCTTGCCCCCCACCTGCCACCCCCTCTCGTCCGCGGTGAATTCCGGACTGAGGTTAGGTTAACCTTTCTTGATCCCGCGCGTGGCACTGCTCACACCAGGTGACGGGGTATCCTGGTATCCGCCATCAGCGGCCCAGTCACGGCCGCGCGGGCGCCCCACCAGCGTGATGCCGCCGGGTAGCCCTCAACCGCCAGAGCTAGGAAACCGGAGAGCACACGCGTGCCCACTGCGACCACCGCCGCCGAGCAGGCCCCCACCGGCCTGCGCCGCCACGATCTGCGCAACGTCGCCATCGTCGCGCACGTCGACCACGGCAAGACCACCCTGGTCGACGCCATGCTGCGCCAGTCCGGCGCCTTCACCGCCCGCGCCGAGGTCGTCGACCGGGTCATGGACTCGGGCGAGCTGGAGCGTGAGAAGGGCATCACGATCCTGGCGAAGAACACCGCCGTGCGCCGCCAGACGCCGGACGGGCCGATCGTCATCAACGTGGTGGACACCCCCGGCCACGCCGACTTCGGCGGCGAGGTGGAGCGCGGTCTGTCCATGGTCGACGGCGTGCTGCTGCTCGTCGACGCCAGCGAGGGCCCGCTGCCGCAGACCCGGTTCGTGCTGCGCAAGGCGCTGGCCTCGTCGCTGCCGGTCGTGCTCGTGGTGAACAAGGTGGACCGGCCGGACGCGCGGATCTCCGAGGTCGTCGAGGAGACCCACGACCTGCTGCTCGACCTGGCCGCCGAGCTCGACGACCTGGACGAGTCGGTGCTGGACCTGCCCGTGGTGTACGCCTCGGCGCGCGCCGGTCGGGCGAGCCTGACCCAGCCCGAGGACGGCGGCCTGCCCGACAGCGAGAACCTGGACCCGCTGTTCGACCTGCTGCTGGACAAGGTCCCGGCGCCGCTGGCCGACCCGTCGGCCCCGCTGAGCGCCCTGGTGACCAACCTGGACGCGTCGAGCTTCCTCGGTCGCATCGCGCTGTGCCGGGTCTACGCCGGTCGCATCCGCAAGGGCCAGACCGTGGCGTGGATGCGCGAGGACGGCTCGGTGTCGAACGTGCGCATCACGGAGCTGCTGGTCACCGAGGCCCTGGAGCGGGTGCCCGCCGAAGAGGCGAGCGCCGGTGAGCTGGTCGCGATCGCCGGTATCCCGGACATCACCATCGGCGACACGCTGGCCGATGTGGACAACCCGGTGGCGCTGCCCCGGCTGACCGTCGACGAGCCCGCGATCTCGATGACCATCGGCGTGAACACGTCGCCGATGGCGGGCCGCAGCGGCGGCAACAAGCTCACCGCGCGCATGGTGAAGACCCGGCTGGACGTGGAGCTGGTCGGCAACGTCAGCGTGCGCGTGCTGCCCACCGAGCGCCCGGACGCGTGGGAGGTGCAGGGCCGCGGCGAGCTGGCGCTGGCCATCCTGGTCGAGCAGATGCGCCGCGAGGGCTTCGAGCTGACCGTCGGCAAGCCGGAGGTCGTCACCCGCACCATCGACGGCAAGCTGTGCGAGCCGTTCGAGCACCTGACGGTCGACGCGCCGGAGGAGCACCTCGGTGCGATCACGCAGCTGCTGGCGAACCGCAAGGGCCGCCTGGAGAACATGAGCGGCCACGGCTCCGGCCGGATCAAGGTCGAGTTCGTGGTCCCGTCCCGGGGCCTGATCGGCTTCCGCACCGACTTCCTGACCGAGACCCGCGGCACCGGCATCGCCAACGCGATCTTCGAGGGCTACTTCCCGTGGGCGGGCGAGATCCGCAGCAGGCACTCGGGCTCGCTGGTGGCCGACCGGCAGGGCCCGGTGACCGCGTACGCGATGCTGCAGCTGGCCGACCGCGGCACGTTCTTCGTCGAGCCCGGCGCGGACGTGTACGAGGGCATGGTCGTCGGCGAGAACCCGCGCGCCGAGGACCTGGACGTGAACGTCACCAAGGAGAAGAAGCTCACCAACATGCGCTCCTCCTCGGCGGACGTCATGGAGACCCTGGCCAGGCCGCGGAAGCTGAGCCTGGAAGAGGCCCTGGAGTTCTGCGCCAACGACGAGTGCGTCGAGGTCACCCCGGACTTCGTCCGCGTCCGCAAGACCATCCTGGACGCGACCACCCGCGGTCGTCAGCGGTCGCGGGACAAGGCCCGCGACCAGAAGTAGTGCGCGCGTTACCGGAACTGCTGCGGCCCGCTCTTGTGCGGGCCGCAGCCGGTTTCGGGGTTTCGGTGGGGGACGTGGAGGTCCTCGGCCGGGCCGCGTGGGCGCACGGGGACGCGGTGAGCGTGCGGGTGGTGGTCGGGAGCGCGCAGGAAGTGTTCCTGTGGTCGGGCCTGGCGGATGCCGGTGCGGTGGCGGTGCCGAAACCGCTGGTGCTGGACGCGTGCGAGTGGACCGAGGGGTTGACGTTCCGGGCGGAGCTGGTGAGCCGCCCAGGGGGCGACCCGGTCGCGGACGCCTTGGCGTTGCCCGATTCCTGGTGGCGCGCGTTGGGTTCGGTGCTGTCGGTGGTGGCTAGTCACCCGACGGACCGCGTGATGATCAGCCAGGCCGAGATCGACCGGGCGGTGAAGTACGCCTACGGGCACGGGGCCCGGGTCGAGGTCGAGGCGTGGGAAACCGCCAACGGCAACGTCCGCTGGCCGCACCTGCGGCAACCGACTCCGGCCCTGCTCGACTGGGACCACTGGGGCCAAGCCCCGGCGGGCTACGACGCGGCGACCCTGTGGTGCGATTCGCTGGCGGAGCCGGAACTCGCGGCGGTGGTCGAGAGGAACCTCCCGACCACCCGAACCGCGAAACTGGCGGTGTTGGCCAAAGCCCTCCGCAACGACCTGGCGGACAAGGTGCGCAGGGCAGCGGCGGAACGGCTACTGGCCGAGTGAGACGGCCAAGGCCCAAGCGTTGGGGCTGAAGGAAAGGGTCGCGCCGGGGTTCTTGGAGTCACGGACCGCCACCGGCTCGCCCTCGGCGAAGCGCACCTCGACACAGTTGTCATCCGCGCCGCCGCTGAAGCTGCTCTTGAACCAGCCGGTGTCCCGTGGGGCATAACTCATCAACTGAACCCTTTCACTCTCGCCGCAATCAGTGTCAGCGTGTCGTCTCGACCTAGCGCGAGTTCATCCAGCCGTTTGAACGCACGGGACATGCGCGCGGTGTCCTCCGCTGCGTTCATGTAGGTCGAAGGTCCATAGAGGACCGACAAGAATCCGATCGAGCGCACCAGGTCGCTGAAACCGAAGAGCGACAAGCCACCCCGCTGCGCGGGATTGTCCCAGGTCGTCGCCGGGATAACCCTGACATCCAGGTTGTCATGGAGCTCGGCGAGGTCGAGGATGTGCCGCCCCTGAGCGTGCATGACCTCCGGGGAGCCCACCGCCTGGTTGAAGGTGTCTTCCGTGAAGTACAAGGAGACCCGCTTCGCTTCCTCCGCCTCGAAGGCGCGCCGCTGGCGCTCCAGCCGGAAGGCCGCCCGGCTCCGGCGCAACTTGTCGGACAGCGGTTCTTGCCAGATCCCTTCCGTTGCCCGGATCAAGGCTTCCGCGTAGTCCGCGCTTTGGAGCAGGGCCGGGAAGACGCCGTTCTCGTACGACTGGATGGTCTGCGCCTTGGCCTCGAGGTAGGCCACTCGGCGCCAGGACTCCGGTCCCAGGTCCGTGTACGGGTCGCCGGTCGGGGATTTCCGGGCATCCACACCGAGGGCTTCGAGTTCGGTCAGCCGATCCCCTTCGGCACCAAGGAACTCCGCGAGCTTCGTCAGCTCGTCCGCCGTGAGGGTGGCGCAGCCTTCTTCCAGGTACATCAGCCGTTGGCGACTCTTGCCGATGTGCCGGGAAGCGGTCTCCAACGAGATTCCCGCGTCCACCCGGAGTTGGTGCAGGGCTACGCCGAGGAACACCCGGGGCATCGTCGACGTGCCTTTAGCCATGAGTCTTCCTCCAGACGATCATCGTAGAAGTTCCCCCGATTGAGGGAATGCCATTGGGCACACGTACCCCCTACGGTTTGGGATACAAGTATCCCACCGGGTCCGAACTGGCCCCTCGCGTGATCGCAGCGTAGTCGTGCGTGATCGCAGGGCCATCACCGCACCCCGAACCAATCCCACTGGGAGCGCTCTCATGAGTCACACCGCCCTGACCTTCGACACCGTGGTCACCGTCGCGCCGGACTGCCCGATTCGGGTGGAGCAGGACAAGGACACCGTCGACCTGCACTTCAACGAGAGCAGGCTCGGGCAGCTGTTCTGCCTCCAGTTCACCCGTCCGGCGCTGGACGCCCTCATCGCCCGCTGCCAGGCCGAACTCGCCACCCACTGACACCCCCGGTTCGGTGCGCCCGCCCGGCGCACCGAACCCGTCACCCCAGCAACTCCCCCAGCGCGGGCACCAGCACCCGGTCCGCGGGCAGCCAGTCGACCTGCGCCAACTCCACGCTCCCCACCCAACGCACACCCCGGTGCTCCAAGGCCGCGACCTCCCCCTCCACCACGGACGCCGAGTAGACCCGCAACACCAGGTCACGCCGCAGCGGCACGTCCACCCCCACCGGCTCCCCGACCTCGACCCGGACCCCCAACTCCTCCCGGCACTCCCGCCGCAGAGCGTCCACATCGGACTCCCCCGGCTCGACCCGCCCACCCGGCAATTCCCACTTCCCGGCAACCTCCGCCGGAAACCCCCGCTCCTGCACCAGCAACCGCCCACCGGCCACGATCGCGGCCCCCACAACCACCCGCGCCTCCCGCAGCTCAGCCACCCGCGCCGACACCCGCTCGGCAATCCCCTCCGGCACCACCCCGGACACCAGCACCTCATCACCGGCTACCGCAATGCGCAACACACCCCCCGCACTTGCCGCCTCCGGCCTATCCCCGCCAGACCGCACCACCCGCCCATCCCGCAACTCCGGCGACCGCACCGGCACCGCACCACCCGGAACCGCCCCGGTCGCCTGCACCCCATCCCCGGCAACCGCAATCCGCAACGTTCCGCCTGACCCCTCGGCCACCAACCCGTCCGCGTCGAGCCGCACGACTCGCAGCGCGACGTCACCCACCCACACCTCGTCGCCCTCCGCGAGCAACGGGAAAGGCGCCTTCACCCCGACGACCGAGGCCTCGACCAGAGCAGCAGCGACAGCACGCACGGCTCCATCCTCCCCAGCCGAGGCGAACCACCCCGCAGGACCCGCCGCGCGAGCGCTCAGACCACCGACACGGACCGCCAACTCACCAGGAACCGGGCCCCGCCCTCAGGTGACTCCCCCACCCGCACGGCCCCGCCCCGCCGACGGACGACCTCCGCCACCAACGCCAGCCCCAACCCCGTCCCACCACTACTACGAGCCCGGTCGTCCTGTACGCGATAGAACCGGTCAAGCACCTTCTTACGGTGCTCCGGCGCAATCCCCTCACCGTCGTCATCCACCACAAGTCGGCTCGCCGCGGCCCCGCCGATGACGGTCACCGTGATCCGGGAACGCGCATGGCGGCAGGCATTGCGCAACAGGTTGTCCAGCACCAGGTCCACTTCGGACGGTGCCGCCAGTACCCAGCACAGCCCGGCGGGCACATGCACCACCACGGACGGACCATCCGGATACCTGGCCGCCGCAGACACGGCCGCTGCGGCCAAGTCCACCGGTTCGGCGGGCGGCACCTCCCCCGCATCCGACCGAGCCAGGGTCAACAGCCCGTCCACCAGCGAGGAAAGCCGCTCCGACTCGCGCATGACGTCGGTCAGGACCTCCTGCGCCAGGTCTGGATCCGGATGCGCGACCGCCACCTCCGCCTGCACCCGGATCGACGCGACCGGCGACCGCAGCTCGTGCGCCGCATCTCCGGTGAAGCGCCGAAGTCGGTCCGCCGCTTCGTCCCGACGGGCCAACAAATCGTTCAGGGCGCCCGCCAGGGAGCGCAGTTCGTCGTGCGATGACGGGAGCGGCAACCGCCTGCCCGCACCGAGGCGGGCCGCGGCTTGGCGCATGCGCTCCACCGGTCGCAGCGCCGACCGCACCGCCACCCACGTGGCGAGGGCCGCCGCGCAAGCCGCGATGATCGCCGCGATCAGCTGCCACCGCAGGGCGCTGCGCTGGGCCGCCGCGTACCCCGACAGACCCGTCCCCACGACGACAAGCCGTTGTGACCCGTCCGGGGTCGTGGCGACCGTCCCCAGCCAGCGCGTCGGCGGCACGTCGTCCAGCCGCAGTACCGAGGTACCGGCCTTCAGGACCCGGACGTCGCCGCTCGACAGCAGCGGTCGGGGCAGTCCGTCCACCGGTGCCCCCGAGGTGTCGAGCACGTGCACCTGGACGTTCGGCAGCTGGGCAGGCGCGGCCCCCCGGCTCACGCTCGAAATCGACGACGCCAGCACCGGTGCCAGCTCGTCGTCCGCCGAGCGCACCAGCAGCGGCCCGATCATCCGGCTGCTCACCACCGCCAGCCACAACAGCACCAGCAGCGTCACCGCCGTGGCCACGGTGGTGATCCGGAAGCGCATCGAGCGCCGCAGCCACAGGCCGCTCAAGCGCGGCCTCACCTGGGCGGCGAGTCGAGCGCGGAGTCGATTTCGCTGGTGGACGCCAGGTAGCCGTGACCGCGCACGGTACGCACGATCCCGTCCGCCCCCGCCGCGTCGAGCTTGCGCCGCAGGTAGCCGACGTAGACCTCTACCGCGTTGCGGGTAGCCGCCTGCTCGTCACCCCACACCGCGCGCAAGAGCTCGTCCTTGGTCACTACGGCGCCGGCGCGGCCCGCGAGCGTGTCCAGCACCGCGAACTCACGAGGGCTCAAGGCCACCGGCACCCCCGCGAACCGCACCTCACGCGTCCCCCGGTCGACCTCCAACTGGCCCAACCGCAGCTTGCGCCCACCGCCCTCTTCCGCCCCACGACGCAAGACAGCCCGCACCTGCGCAACAAGCACTACGAAGGAAAACGGTTTAACCAGGTACCCGTCCGCCCCCAGGTCAAGACCGTCCGCCTGGTCGATCTCGCCGTCCTTGGCCGACACCAGCAAGACAGGCGTCCGCACGCCCTCACCGCGCAGCCGCTCCAGGACCCGATAGCCGGAAAGCCCCGGCAGCATGATGTCGAGCAAGATGACGTCGAAGGTGCCGGTAAGGGCTATCCGCAGTGCGCTGGGCCCGTCACCTGCGACTACTACGTCCATACCCTCGGCCGTCAACCCGCGTTGTAGCGCGCGGCGCACACCCGGCTCGTCGTCGACCACCAGTACCCGAGGCTTCACGGGTGTCATCATTGCGCTAACCACGACGGTTGCGGAGCCCACTCTCAGCCGACTCTCAGCAGCCGACTCGCTCTCAGCGCCATCTCAGGCGACGGGGAGCACTGTTCTCGGTGCGGGAACAACCACCCGAACAGGGAGAGAGAGCAATGAACAGGAAGAAGACGGCACTGTCCGTCGCGGCGGCGGGGACGGCCACGGGTGTGGTCGGGCTGGTCCTGATCGCGAGCCCGGCCGGGGCGAACGAGCCGCCCCCGGCACTCCCCGGCATCAGCGCGGAGGCGCTGGTCGAGTCGGTCCTGAGCAAGGACCACATCCCCGCGCTGTCGGGCGCGGTCGAGTTCCAGCAGAACATCGGCCTGCCCATCCCGGGCCTGCCCGCGAGCAGCGCCGAGGGCGACGCCATCGCGCACGTCTACGCCAACGGCGACGGCGCGGGCCGCATCTCGATCGACCAGGGGCAGTCCGAGCGGACCGTCGTGCACAACAACGGCACGACCTGGGTGTGGAACTCCGCGAACCGCTCGGTGACCAAGTACGCCAACACCGACTCCGACACCGAGGACAAGGGCACCCCGGAGCAGCTGGCCGACCCGGCGGGCACCGCCCGCGAGGTCGTCGGGCTCATGCAGAGGGACAGCACCCTGACCGTGGACGGCACCGCCCGCGTCGCGGGTAGGCCGGTCTACCAGCTGGTGCTGACCCCGAAGCCGACCGAGCGCACCCTGCTCCGCGAGATCCGGGTGTCGGTCGACTCCGAGACCCGGCTGCCGCTGCGGCTCGACGTGCTGGCCAACGGCCAGGCCGACCCGGCGGTGCGGGTCGGGTTCACCGAGTTCAAGCCCGGCCCGCAGGACCCGGCGCTGTTCACCTTCACCCCGCCCGCGGGCGCCAAGGTGACCGACGGCAAGGACGCCAAGACCCACGGGTTCGACGAGAAGAACGTCGAGAGCCTGCTCGGCGGGTTGGACTTCAAGACCGTCGGCGAGGGCTGGGACACCGTGCTGACCGGCAAGTTCCCGGCGCAGCTGCTCAGCCAGGGCCTGCCCACCGGGAACGGCCGCGGCGGTGAGACCCCCGGCGCGCTGATCAAGCAGTTCGCCAAGGAGGTCACCGGTCCGTTCGGCACCGGCTACGCCATCTCCACCCACGTGGGTACCGCGCTGATCACCACCGACGGCCGCATCGCGGTCGGCGCGGTGCCGCAGCAGGTGCTCGTCGACGCGCTCGGGCAGAAGTGACGGCCGAGTCCGAGCCGGGGACGGTCGCGGTGGGGGCCGCGACCGTCCCGCCCGCCGCCCGCACCCGCGGTCTGCGCAAGGTCTACCGCGGCACCGTCGCGGTGGACCACGTGGACCTGGAGGTCCCGGCGGGCGCGGTGATGGGGATGCTCGGCCCCAACGGATCAGGCAAGACCACGACCATCCGGATGCTGCTCGGCCTGGTCACCCCCACCTCCGGTGAGGTGGAGCTGCTGGGCCACAAGATGCCCGACGGCGCGGCGCACGCGCTGCCCGGTGTCGGCGCGCTGGTCGAGGGGCCGGGGTTCTCCCCGTTCCTCTCCGGGCGCGACAACCTGCTGCGGGTCGCGGCGGCGGAGCCGCTGCTGACCTCGGCGGAGATCCCGAACGCGGTCGGCGAGGCGCTGGAGCGGGTCGGCCTGGCGCACGCGGCGGGCAGGCGGTTCCGGGCCTACTCGCTGGGCATGAAGCAGCGCCTCGGCCTGGCGTCGGCGCTGCTGGTGCCGCGCCGGTTCGTGGTGCTCGACGAGCCGACGAACGGGCTGGACCCGGCCGGTACCCGCGAGGTGCGGTCGGTGATCGCCGACCTGCACGCGGCGGGGACGACCGTGCTGGTGTCGTCGCACCTGCTGTCCGAGGTGGAGGCCACCTGCACGCACGTCGCGGTGCTCAACCAGGGGTTGGTGGTGGCTCAGGGGGAGCTGTCGGCCCTGCTGGAGGCCGGTACGGCCAACCTGCTGGTCACGACGCCGGAGGTCACCCTCGCGGTGGACGCGCTGCGCGAGGACCGCGTGGCGGCCCGCCCGGTGCCGGAGGGCGTGCTGGTCGACCTGACGGCGACGACCGCGCCGGACGTGGTGGCGTCGCTGGTGCGGGCCGGGGTGCCGGTGCACGAGGTCCGCAGGCAGCGCACGGGGCTGGAAGACCTGTTCGCCCGCCTGACCGAGGACACCGCGGTCGCCGACCTGGCCGACCTGGAGACCCTGTTGCCAGAGGACGCGCGATGACCAAGACCCGCGACACGGCATCCGGGCGACCGGGTGCCGGACCGGCCACCCGTCGGCCCGCGAACCGACCGACCACCACCCGTTCACCGCGTCCGGCCGGGGCAATCCGGACGCGCCACACCGAGGAAGCCGAGGGGGAACGATGACCGCCATGACTGTGGGCGCCGAGGTGGGCGCGCCGGTGCGGCGGGCGCCGTTGCTCCGGTTGTTCCGCTCCGAGCTGCGGATGATCCTGCGCAGGCCGCGCAACATCATCGGGATCGGGCTGCTGGGGCTGGTGCCGGTGGTGGCCGGGATCGGGATCTCCATCGCCGCGTCCGGTTCGTCGTCGTCCGACGGGGACTCGGTCGACGGGCTGGCCGCGCTGGTCGACGGCAACGGGATGCTGCTGCCGATCTTCGCGCTGGTCCTCGCGCTGAACATGCTGCTGCCGCTGACCGGCGCGATGCTCGCCGCGGACGCGCTGGCCGGTGAGTCGGCGCACGGCACGCTGCGCGGGCTGCTGCTCGCCCCGGTCGGCCGGGGGCGGCTGCTGGCGGTCAAGGCGATGGGCGTGGCGACGGTGGTCCTGCTGTCGATCGTGCTGATGGCCGTCACCGGCCTGGTGACCGGTCTGCTCCTGCTCGGCGGCGACGGGATGCTCAGCTCGTCCGGCACGCAGCTGCCGTTCGTCGACGGGCTGGGCCGCATCGGGCTGACCATCGTGCTGCTGACCGTCCAGATCTGGGCGTTGGCCGCGGTCGCGCTCGCGGTGTCGGCCTACACCGAGCACCCGCTGATCGTCATCGTGTGCTCGCTGGGTCTGCTGATCGTCTCCGGGGTGCTCAGCGCGATCCCGGCGCTGGACTGGCTGGACCCGGTGCTGATCATCAGCAGTTGGGAGTCGATCGGCGAGGTGGTGCGCGACCCGCTGGACTGGGCCCCGCTCGGCGAGGGCGTGCTTCGGGCCGTCTGCTACATGGTCATCGGCATCTCGATCGCCTACGGCCGGATGCTCAGCCGCGACGGCTGACGGCGCGCCGGCGGGCCCAGGGGGTGCTCGCCGAACGCCGGGCCGAACGCCGGGCGGTACCCGATCAACCGGGAGCCGCCCGGCGGTGTCATGTCTCCCGTAGGGATTGGGCTTTCTCCTGGGGGAGGACCGCGTGGCCGGTTTCGAAGAGTGGGTGGACAGCCTGTGGGAGCACAGCGAGGTGGGGTTCCGGGTGGCGGGCGCGGGCACGCGGACCTGGTTGGCGGGGGTGTACCAGGGCCACGGTGAGATCAACGGCCGGTGGCTGCTCGACCTGGTCGACCAGCGCCGCGCCGAGGTCGCCGCGCTCACCTTCCCGGTGGTCGACGTCGAGTTCGGCGGCACCGGCCGCATCCGGCGCGACGGCCGCGACCTCTACGCGGCCGACACGCTGCTGACCGCCGTAGACCGCGAGGCGTCGATGGTGGAGATCGCGGAGGCGCTGCAAGAGGACGTGGCCCACCACGACTGGGTGCTGGTCCCGACCTGCCCGGTCCACCAGTACATCGGCATGCACCCGCGCCTGTACCACGACCAGGCGCGCTGGCACTGCGCCGTGGGCCAGCACGCGCCCCGGCGCATCGGCGACGTGCCGTGAGCGGGTCAGCCGTCGGCCCCGATGACGGAGACGCCGTCGGGGTCGACGGCGAGGGTCACCGCGGCGCCGACCGGAGGGGTGGCGGCGACCGGGGCCACGGCGTCGAGGGTCCGATCGCCGACGGCGACGGTCAGCCGGACGTGGTCGCGGCGGTGGACCCGCGCGGTGACCTCGCCGGACAGGGGGCCGTCGCCGACCTTCAGCGCGGTCGGGCGTAGGCCCAGTCGGACGGCGCCGTCCGGTGCCCAGGGGAGGTGGATCGGCCCGAGGTCGGTGTCCACCTCGCCCTGCTGGGCCTTGCCGTCGAGGAAGGTGCCGCAGCCGAGGAACTCGGCGGTGGACTCGTCGGCTGGACAGCGCCAGACGTCGTCCGGCTGTCCGGTTTGGACGATGCGGCCCGCGCGCATCACGGCGACGCGGTCGGCGAGGGTGAAGGCCTCGTCGTGGTCGTGGGTGACGACCAGGGCCGTGGTGCCCGCCGTGCGCAGGAGCCGGGCGAGGTCGACGGCCAACTGCTCCCGCAACGCTCTGTCCAAAGCGGACAGTGGCTCGTCGAGCAGCAGCAGCCGGGGCCGGGGCGCGAGCGCGCGGGCCAGTGCGACCCGCTGCTGCTCACCGCCGGACAGCTCGGTCACCCGGCGCTTGCCGTAACCGCCCAGGCCGACCAACTCCAGCAAAGACTCGACCCGCGCGTCGCGTTCGGCCCGCTCGACCCCGGCCATGCGCAGCCCGAAGGCCACGTTCCCGGCGACGTCGCGGTGCGGGAACAGTTGCCCGTCCTGGAAAACCAGCCCGAACCCGCGCTTGTGCACCGGCACCCCGGCGAGGTCGGTCCCATCCCAACTCACCCGACCCGCAGCGGGCTCCAGGCCCGCGACGGCACGCAGCAACGTCGACTTCCCGCAACCGGACGGCCCCAGCAACGCCACCACCGAACCGTCCGCGATCTCCAGCGAGGCATCCGACACCGCCTCGACCGACCCGAACCGCACGGTCACCCCGTCAACCCGCAACACGGCGCGCCCTCCCGGCATACTGGATCTCGTGCTGACCGTCTTGTTCCCCGGACGCGGCTACCGCGTGACCGCGCCACTGCTCGCCTACGCCGCGGAGGCCGCTGAGCGGCTCGGCTACCACACCCATCCGGTCGACTGGCCGGAACCGGTGTCCGAGGACGTCGTCCTGCGCGGGTTGCCCGCCGAGGTGCTGGAGATCGAGGGCGCCGACCACTCGATGCACGTGCCCGGCCCGATGGCCGCGTCGGCGGCGGTGCTGGGTCAGGTCACGACCGCGGTCGAAGACTTCCTGAGGCACTAGAACTCCCCCACCGAGCCGACCCGGAGCCGGTCGACGATCACCACCGCCGCGATCGTGACCAGCATCAGCAGCGCGCACCCGGCGTAGGCCATCTGGTTGTTCAGCTCCCCCGGCCGCCCCACGAGCCTGCCGATCACGACCGGCAGCGTGGCCGAGTCGGGGCGGGCCAGGAAGCTCGTCGCGCCGAATTCGCCGAGGGCTACGACGTAGCCGAAGGCGGTGGCGCCGAGGAAGGAGCGGGCGGCCAGCGGGACGTCGACCTCTCGCCAGACGCGCCAGGGGGAGGCGCCGAGGGTCGCGGCGGCTTGGCGGAGTCGGTCGTCGATCGAGCGGAGCACGGGTAGCAGCATCCGGATCACCAGTGGTGTCACGACGAGCGCTTGCGCCAGCGGGACCAGGGCGGCGGAGGTGCGGAGGTCGCCGGGCAGGGCGTCGAGGGTGACCAGGTAGCCGAAGCCGACGGTGACCGCGGAGACACCCAGCGGCAACATCAGCGCGGTGTCGACGGATTCCACGATCCCGGGCCGGATCCGGGCCCGCCCCAGGGACACCAGCGCGACGCAGGCGAGGGTGCCGAGGACCAGGGCGATCAGGGTGGCGTCGGTCGCGGCCCGCAGCGAGTTGACCACGGCCTGCCACCCGGTGACGTCCAAGGAACCCCGGTAGCCACGGCCCGCTAGCGCGCGGTAACCGTCCAAGCCGGACTCGAACGACCGGGCCACCAGCGTGGCGACGGGTACCAGCAAGGCCGCGACCACGGCATACGCGGCGGCCACCACGACCCATTCGCCGCCGCTGGGCCGCCGGGCCGTGTCCGCGCGGCCACGCAGCCGCAGGGCCGTAGACCGGCGCCGCACCAAAGCGCCTGCCACGAGCACCGCGACGACCGCCACCACCTGCAACAGCGACAGCGCGGCGGCGCCCGGCAGGTCGAACAGCTGGACCGTGCGCAGGTAGATCTCGGTTTCCAGGGTCCCGTACTCACCGCCACCGAGCATCAGGACCACGCCGAAGCTGGTGGCGCAGAAAAGGAACACGACCGCCGCCGCCGAGCCTATTGCGGGCCGCAGCGCGGGCAGGGTCACCGCGAGGAACGTCCGGACCCGGGACGCGCCGAGCGCCCGCGCCGCGTCCTCCGCTCGTCTGTCCACATGCGACCACAGGCCCGCCACCGTGCGCGCGACCACGGCGACGTTGAAGAACGCGTTCGCCAGCACGATCGCGAGCACGCCCGCCGACGGCAGCAGCGCCCGGAACGCCAGCCCCACGACGACCGTCGGCAGCACGAACGGCACCATCACCACGGCCCGGACGAACCCGTTGCCGCGCACCGAGGTCCGGGCCAGCAGGAAAGCGACCGGCAGGCCCGCGACGAGCGCGATGGCGGTGGCCGCGGCGGCCTGGCCGAGGGTGAAGGCGACCAGGTCCCAGGTGCGACCGGCGGTCAGCGCGCGGGTGACGCCCGGGCCGATGCCGAGCCGGATGATCGCCGCGACCGGCCACAGGAAGAACACCGCCAGGAACCCCAGCGGCAGCGCGGCGGCCGCCAGGGGCCCCGCTAGCCGCGGACGGCCGCGCGCCACTGCTCGATCCAGCGCTCCCGGTTGGCCTGGATGTCCTTGGCGGGCAAGGACGCCGGGCTCGGCGGCTGCGGCGCCGCCTGCTGCCACTCCGCGGGCAACGCGACGCCTTCGCGCGCGGGGTAGACGTACATGGTCGTCGGGACCTGCTTCTGGAACGGCTCGGACAGCAGCCAGTCCAGCACCTTCTTGGCGTCCTCGGGGTTCTTGGCGCCGCTGAGCACGCCCGCGTACTCGACCTGGCGGAAGCAGGTGTCGAGCAGGGCCGAGGTGCGTGCCTTGCCGTCGGTGCCGATCTCGGCCGACGGCGACGAGGCGTAGGAGACGACCAGCGGGCGCGGGCCCTTGCCGGAGGAGCCGGAGAACTCCTGGCTGTAGGCCTCCTCCCAGCCGCTGACGACCTTGACGCCGTTGGACTTGAGCCGCTGCCAGTAGCCGACCCAGCCCTGCTGGCCGTAGTGCGCGATGGTGGCGAGCATGAACGCCAGCCCGGGCGACGAGGTCGACGGGTCCTCGACGACCAGCATGTCCTTGTAGCGCGGGTCGGCGAGGTCCTCGAAGGTCGCGGGCGGGGTCTGCTCGCGCGCGGCCAGCGGCGTGGGGTCGACGTTGACGCAGACGTCACCCACGTCGACGGCGGTGAGGAGGTTGTTGCTGTCGATGCCGTAGCGCTGCGGGCCCTTGTCCGCCTCGGGGCTCTTGTAGGGGAGGAAGACACCCTGGTCGAGCGCGCGGGAGGCGTAGGTGTTGTCGACGCCGAACGCGACGTCGCCGATGGGGGCGGACTTGGTGAGCACGAGCTGGTTGGTCAACGCGCCCGCGTCGCCGCTCTTGCGGACGTCGACGGTGATGCCGGTGTCCGCCTTGAACTTCTCCAGCGCCGCCGGGTCGACCCCGAACGAGTCGTGCGTGACCAGCACCACGGTGCGGGGGCCGTCGCTCGTCCCACCCACCGAACACCCCGCCAGCAGGCCGGTCAGCAGGAGCGCACCCAGTCGACGCATCGAAGTCCTTCCTCGCGCACGTGTGCCACGAGGGACCTCCCTGCGCGGGCATGATCCCGATCAGGTACTCGGACGGTCGAGGGCCGCGTGCCCTCCTCTCAGCCCGACGCGCGCCGGACTCCCGTGGCGCTGATGAGCGTACGCCTGCCGTCCGCGCGAGGATGGGGACCATGGCTGAACTGCTCACTCCCCAGGACATCGGCAAGGCCCTGGGCGACCTCACCGACTGGACCCTCGACGACGGAGCCCTCAAGCGCGTCGTCGAACTGGCCGACTTCACCCAAGCCATGCTCGTGGTCAACCGTGTGGCGGAGATCGCCGAGAACGACAACCACCACCCCGACATCGACATCCGCTGGAACAAGGTGACGTTCCGGTGCAGCACCCACTCCGAGGGCGGCATCACCGCGTCGGACGTGAGCCTGGCCCGCGAGATCGACGGCGTCGTCGAGGCGGTCCGCCAGG
This sequence comes from Actinokineospora auranticolor, assembly GCF_041897805.1. Lineage (GTDB taxonomy): Bacteria > Actinomycetota > Actinomycetes > Mycobacteriales > Pseudonocardiaceae > Actinokineospora > Actinokineospora auranticolor. The sequence continues at coordinate 944,281 of NZ_CP154825.1, read as the reverse complement.
CGTGAGCCTGGGCGCGGTGCGAGCGCCCGGACGGCCGGACGCCCGCACCGCGGTCTCAGGCGCGGAAGGGGCCGCTGACCTCGTAGGTGATACCCCCGAAGACGGTGCCCGCGCTGCCGCGCTGCGAGGAGAAGTAGAGCCGCCTGCCGTCCGGGCTGAAGGCGGGGCCGGTGATCTCCGACGACGCCTGGCCCTCCACCCGCAGGAAGGGCGCCACGACACCGTCGCGGGTGATGATCGCGATCTCCATGTCCCCGCCGTCCTCCGCGACGAACAGGTCACCGCCCGTGGTGCGGGTGACGTTGTCCACTCCGGTCAGGGTGGCGGTGCCGGGTGGGACGAGGGAGTCGTCGTAGGTCAGGGAGATCGTGGAGTCGTTCGCGTTGTAGGCCCACACCCGGTTGTCGCCCTTGGTGGTGAACCAGCAGGTGCCCGCCGCGTAGTAGCAGCCCTCGCCGCCGTCGAACCGCTTGGCGCCGGGTACCTGTTTGCGGGTGACGATCGGGAAACCGTCCGGGTCGGGGACGCGGCCCCAGGTGACCGGGCCCTCGGTGAGCGAGTCGGCGGCCTTGAGCACCTCGAGGGTGCCGCTGGAGAGGTCACCCCAGGTGGTGGGCCGGAAGCGGTAGAAGCAACCGTCCGGGGTGTCCTCGGTCAGGTAGACGTACCCGTGGTCGGCATCGGCCGCGCACGCCTCGTGCTTGAACCGGCCCATCGCGGGCCGCGCGACCGCCGACTTCCGGTTCCACGGGTCGGTCTCGAACACCCGGCCGTAGTCGATCTCCTCGCAGGAGAGCCAGGTCCCCCACGGCGTGGCACCGCCCGCGCAGTTGACGTTGGTCCCCGACAGCGTCCGGTACGCGCCGACGACCCGCCCCGCCGCGTCGAACTTGACCGCGCCGACCCCGCCGACCAGCGGAACCTCGCTGTTGGACACGTAGATCCAGCCCGCGTCGTCGGCGAAGCAGGCGCCGCCGTCTGGCGCGGGGTGCCAGAAGTAGTCCGTGCCGGGCACCTTCTGCCCGGTGCGCGCGATGACCCGGCTGGTGAAGCCGAGCGGCAGCCGGATCCCGTTGGCGTCCGGCGCCAGGACCGCCCCGTACGGGCTCGGTCCCGGCTGCGCGGACGCCGCGAACGCCGTGCCCCACGACGCCCCGCCGAACGCCGCCGCGGCCCCGCCGACCACGGCCACGCGCAGGAAGTCCCGACGCTCCACTCTCGCCTCCAGGTGCTCGACCCGTCGCTCGAACGTAACGAGACCGGGTGACACCCAAACGACGACAAAGTGCCTACCGAATGTACGCACGTGCCGTGCTCAAGGGCGGAACCTGCCAAGTGGCCGGCCGTCAGCGGGAGGTGCCCGCCCGGATGCTGCGGACGAAGTCGCCCACCTCGGTGCGCAGCAGCTCGGCCAGGTGGACCAGCCCCTGGCTGTCGCCGAGGCTGCCGGGGTCGCCCTCCACCGCCCGCGCGATGCCCGCCACCAGCTGGTCCATCTCGCCGATCCGCTGGGCCACGCCGTCGAGCACACCCGCGGTCTCGCTCACCGCCTCGCGCACCGACTCCACCCGGTGCACGATCGTCTCGCTGGAGTTGGCGGCCTTGTCCGCGAGGTTCTTGACCTCGACGGCCACCACGTTGAAGCCGCGACCGGCGTCGCCCGCGCGCGCGGCCTCGATGGTCGCGTTGAGCGCGAGCAGCTTGGTCTGCTCGGCGATCTGCGTGATCTCCTCGACCGACTGCAGGATCTCCTGGGTGGCGCCGCGCAGCGCGCCGATGGTGTCCACGCCGCGGTTGGACTCGACGACCGCCTGCGAGGCGAACTGGGCCACCCCGCCCGCCGTCGCGGCCATCTCCGCCGAGGCCGCGGCCAGCTGCTCGGACACCTTCAGCACGGTCGACTCGATCCGCTCGGCCATGCTCAACCGCTCGGCGTTGGCCGACTCGATGCGCTCGCTGGCCTGCTTGAGGCCCACCCGCGTCGCGTTGATCTGGTCGACGCCCCGCAGGAACGCGCCCTGCATGCCCTCCTGCAGGAAGCGGCGGTCGTACTGCCCCTTCTCGGCGGCGGCGAGCACGGCGGAGGACTCGCGCACGTAGGCGTCGGTGACGTCGATCAGGTGGTTGATCGCGGTGCGCACCTCCTCAGCGGCCGGATCGTCCCCCAGCCTCGGCACCCTGGCCTCCAGGTCGCCGCGCGCCACCCGCTCGCAGATGTCGGCGACCGACTTCAGCGGGATCGCCGTCGGGGGGACATTGCCGCGCTTGCCGTTCATCGTGTGCTCCCAGGGGTGATCGACCAGAAGAACTCGTCCCAGCTGCTCCCGCCCAGCTCCTGCCGCAGCGCCCGCTCGCCGGCGACCAGCGCGTCCCGGCCCGCGGTGGCCCGCTCGGCCGCGAGGACCCGGTCGTAGACGGCCTTGGCCTCGGTGACGGCCCGCGGCGACGGTGACCGCCGGTTGGAGTGGTAGCCCACGATCGAACCGCGGTCGTCGAACGACGCGGTGACGTGCGCGAGCACCCAGTACTGGGCGCCGTCCCCGGCCAGGTTGAGCACGTAGGCGAACAGCTCCCGGCGCGCGGACACGGTGTCCCACAGCAGCTTGAACAGGGTCTTGGGCATGTCGGGGTGGCGGATGACGTTGTGCGGCTTGCCGATCACCTCGTCCTCGGTGAAGGCCGAGATCCGCAGGAAGACGTCGTTGGCGTAGGTGATGACGCCCTTGGGATCGGTCTTGGTGACGATCAGCTCGTTCGCGCCGAACTTCCGCTCCACTCCCGTCACCTGGATGGTGCTCTGGCGCATCCCCGCTCCTTCCCGCCGCTGCCCCGTCCCATCCGACACCGCCCGGGCGACCCGCGCCCGCCCCGACCCGCGATCGAGTCCCGCAAACCCCCCGATCACGTGACGCGCGGACGTGGGTCGCCCGGAAGCTCGCGCACCACCCCCGGAGCGCGGCGGACGCGGTCACTCCCCGCGAGCGCGGAGCGCGGCCTCCACCCGAGCGCGGGTCACCCCCCCGGGGAGTTCGTCGGTTTCGTTGGCGGCGAGCAGGCCGAGCAGCAGGTGCTCGGGCCAGATCCGCTCGCCGTCGAGGTCGAGCGACTCGCGGTGGGCCAGGTCGAACACCTTCTTGCCCGCGGGCGCGAACGGCACCGGACCGGACGCCGGGGTGCCGCCGGGGCCGAGTTCGTCGGTGGCCGCGGCGCGGGCGGCGGCGACGTCGGTGGCCAGCGCGGCGACGTCCGGGTCGCGCAGCAGGGCGAGGAGCAGGTGCCCGGGCCGGATCTCGGTGTGCCCGGCGGTCAGCGCCTCCTCCTGCGACCGCACGACGACCTGCCGCGCGGCGTCGCTGTAGCGGGCGAAGATCCGCAGGTCCGCCTCGGCGGTGGCGGGCTCGCTGGGCACGAACCGCTTCTGCGCGGCCTGCTTGGAGACCCCGATGCTGTCGCCGATGGCGGTCCAGGACGCCCCCGAGTGTCGGGCGCGGTCGACGAAGTGGCCGATCAGGTGGTCGGCCACCTCGTCGAGCCTGCGCGCGAGCACGACGGCGTCGGCGAGTCGGGTGAGCGGGTCGGCGGAGCGGCCCTCGACGGTGGTGATCAGGTCGCTGAGCTGTGGCGTGGCGTTCATGGCGTCAACCTTAGGTTGACGTTTGACGAGTCGTCAACCTCGGGTTGACGAATTCAGCGTGGGCGCGTCCACCCCGCCAGCGCGGGTGCCGCGGCGGTGGGGTCGAGCGCCCCGGTGGACATGGCGATGACCAGGTCGTACGCGTCGTCCTCGGGGGCGTCGAGGTCGAGGCCGTTGAGGCCGTAGAAGGTGAAGGCCGACATCCAGGACAGGCGCTTGTTGCCGTCGACCAGCGGGTGGTTGCGCACGACGGACTGCAACAGCACCGCCGCCTTCTCGTGCAGACCGGGATAGGCGTCCTCCCCCAGCACCGAAGTCCGTGGCCGAGCGGCGGCCGATTCGAGCAGGCCGAGGTCGCGGACCTTCGACACACCGAGGTCCGCAGCGAGGAACAGCAAGTCCTCTGTGGACAGGTAGTCGACGTTCATTGGGCCAGCCGCTCCAGCAGGTCGGCGTACCGGTCGCGGCCCTCGCGGGAGAGCGCGCGCAACCGCTCCGCGCGCGCGTGGTCGGGCTCGGGGACCTGGTCGTCCGTGTTCTCCATGGCCGGATGTTAACCAGACCGGGCCCCGACGACCTCCGGATTTACCCGCGCAGGCAGGCTTCGACGGCCCGCGCGTACACCTGCCCCGCCCGCGCCGCGAACTCCGGGCCGCACCGGCTGAAGCGCTCCAGCGAGACGCCGCTGTTGACCTCCAGCACCTTCACGCCCTCGGCGGTCGTCACCACGTCCACCGCGGCGAAGCGCAGGCCGAGCGCCGACATCGCGTCCCGGCCCAGGTCGACCAGTCCATCCACAGTGGACTCGCAGAGTTCCGGGACCGCGCCGAAGTGCAGGTTGTGCCGCCACTCCCCGTTGTCCGCGCGGACTTTGCGGAACACCAGCAGCGGTTCGCCGTCGAGGAACACGGTGCGGTACTCGTCGGCGATCTCCAGGAACGGCGACCACGCGATGGCCGGGTACCTCGGCAGGAGTTCGGCGACGGCCGCCGCCACCTCGTCCGCGGTACGCGCGAGGAGCACCCCGCGACCGCCGTAGGCCACGTTGGGCTTGATCACCACGGGCAGTTCGGGAGTCCAGTCGACGGTCTCGCCGAAGGCCCAGTCCGGTCGGATCAGCCGGTGCCCCACGCACGCGACCTTGGCGCTCTCCAGCACCGCGGACGCCGCGACCTTGTCCCACGCGATCTGCGAAGCGGCCGCGTCGTTGAGCGGGAAGGTGTACCCGATCAGCAGTTCGCGGGCCGCGCCCCGGGAGATCTCCGCGACCCAGTGGTCGCAGTGCCAGGTGACGAAAGCGCCGACCGCCGCGGCGGCCCGTTCCACGTGCCCGACGAAATGCCTGCCGCCGATATTCCCGGGAACACCCTCCGGGAAATCGCCCACCTGCGTCATGATTCCTCCCGAGGGAGGCTACCACGCGACTCCGCCGGTTCCGCGCGGCGGTGCGCGGAACCGGCGGAAAACGGGGGCCGGTCGATTTTCCACTCAGGCGTAGGTGAGGTCGGCCTGGGCGATGCGACCGTCCTTGTACGTGAACTTGTAGTTGGCCTCGAAACCGCCGCCGAGGCCGCTGGGGTTGAAGCGGACCAGCAGGGTCTCGCCGCCGTCGAACGGGGTGCGCCCGAGCACCTCGATCTCGCCGCCGATGACCTCGTTGTCGGCCCACTCGCGGATCTTCTGCCGACCCTCGATGCGCCTGCCGACGTCCACGACCACCGCGTCCTCGGTGAACGAGTTCGCCAGTTTGTCCAGGTCCTCGGACTGCACAGCGTCCACATAGGACTTGCCTTCCGGCTTGACGTCGACCGGCTGGGCAGCCGCCGCGCCACCGCCACCGGAACCCGCACCACTACCGCCACTACCGCTGCCACCACTTCCGGAGTCGGCGCAGGCGGCGAGGGCGAGGGCTGCGCAGGCGACCAGGATAATTCCGACAATTCTCATATACCCAGGCTCGCAAACGCTCCTACGACGGTCAAACAACCACCGCGTAGTTCGTGAAGTCCATTTTCGACAAAGAGAAAGGGCGACCTGCGGACACCGGCGTCCACAGGTCGCCCTTCGATTTCCGACGCCGTCAGCCGACCTCGCCACCGCGAATGGCCCGGATGATGGTCGACGGGTCCGTGTAGGACTTCCAGCGCACGATGCGCCCGTCCCGGACCGTCAACCACTGGATGAACTCGATCTCGAACTCCAGCCCGGTCGCTTTCACCACCGACCGCTCCCGCACCACGCCCATCGCGTGCTCGCCGTCGACGAGCAGCTGCGCGACGCACTCCGCGCGCACCTCGCACACCCCGAGGAACACCCCGAAGCTCGCCAGCGCGGCCTCCCGGCCGCGGTAGGTGCCGATCCAGGGCATGTCGTCGTTGTAGCCGGGTACGGGTGTGTAGTTGATGAACTCGATGTCCTCCGCCATGAGGCTCGACACGGTCGCCACGTCCCCCGTGGTGAGCGCGTCGAACCACGCGGAGGCGACCGCTCGGGTACCGAGGTCGACCGGCGTCTGCGTCATCTGGCGTTCCCTCCAGCGGTTTCGGGTACCCCGTCGCGGTCCAGCGGCGCGAACAGCGCGTTCCAGTCCGACGGCGGGGCGCCCCGCTCGTTGTAGATCTCGAAGGTGGTGTTCACCGCCGAGTCCAGCGCCAGGGCGCGCACGCACGCCTCGGCCACGTCGCCGCGGGCGATCTCACCGTCGCCGGTGTCCCCCTGCTCCAACCGGATCGCCTTGGTGCCACCGCCGCTGCCCAACCAGCTCGGCCGGATGACGGTGTGCGGCACCCCGCTGGCGCGCACGGCGTCCTCACCGCGCAGCCGCCAGTCGAGCAGGTGGCCGCTGCCGTTCATCGAGTGGCCGCGCCGGGTGACGTAGATCTGGCTCACCAGCACGAACCGCCGCAACCCGTGGCCCGCGGCCAGCACGTTGCGCACCCCTTGGTACATCGTCGTTTCCGGCCGGTTCGGCCCACTGGACGAGGTGCCCGGCTCCACGCTGAACACGACGCTCCGCGCGCCCGCCAACGCTTCCGGCAGACCCACGCCGTCGCGGATGTCGGCGCTGAACAGCCCGACCCCGCGCCGACCGAGGTCGGCGGCCCGACCCGCGTGCCTGCTCACCACCCGGGTGTCGACGCCCTCGGCGAGCAGGCGCTCGACCACGAGTCGACCGGTGCGCCCGGCCCCGCCGACAACGACGACGGGGCCGGGGATGCCGCTACTCACTCTCCTCGGCAGCGGCGGAACCCGCTGCCAGCCAGGACGCCTGGGCGACCTCGATCAGGTTGCCGTCGAGGTCCTGGAGCAGGAACACCTGAACGCCCAGGTCCGGGGCGGAGACGATGTCCGAAACCAGGCTCAGGCCCTGGGCCAGCGCCTGGGCCTTGGCCGTGGCGATGTCGTCGACGTAGAGCGAGAGCTGCGCGAAGCCCTGCACGACGTAGTTGAACGGCGGCGCGGGCCGGTGGATGCGCACGGCGGGCTCGGCCTGCACGAGCTCCAGGACCACCTTGCGGTTGCGGATGTAGGCGACCCGGGCGTTGATGGCCGGGAAGTCCTGCCGGGTGACGACCTCGAAGCCGAGGTTGTCGGCGTACCACGCGATCGAGTCGTCGAGGTTGCTCACCGACACGGCGGCCGAGACCTGCTTGACCTGCCGCACTAACGCGCGCTGTGCGGCCTCGACGGTTTCCCCTGCGGTTAGAGTCATGACGCTTTCCTTCTGCTTGGTTGAACCTGGTTGAGCTGCCGGGACTCCCCTACGCCCCCGCGACGGGGGCGGGGGCGACCTGCCCCGGCTCCGCGGTCCGCTCGGTCCCGCCGTCGGTGGGCACGCCGATCCCGCAGCGCAACCCGACGAAACCGATGACCGCCGCGACCACCGAGAAGCAGGTGGCCGTGAGGAAGGCCGCGCTGTAGCCCGCGACCTGCGCTTCCGGACCGTCCCCGACGGTGGCCATGGTCAGCACCCCGCTGACGATGGCGACACCGACACCGACACCGACCTGCAGCGCGGCGGTGACCAGCCCGGAGGCGACGCCCTGTTCCTCGTCGTCGACCCCGCTGACGCCCGCGACGTTGATCGTCGGGAAGACCAGGCCGTTGCCGATGGCGTGCAGCAGCAGGCCGGGCAGCATCAGACCGGGGTAGTTGCCGACGACGCCGACGAAGGTGAAGACGAAGATGCCCGCGCCCTGGATCAGGAACCCGATCCCGGCGATGCGCCGGGCGGGCACCCGGGAGAGCAGCCGCGAGGTGATGAACTGCGCCACCAGGAGGATCACGATCCCCAGCGGCAGCATCGCCAACGCGGTCTGCAGGGCGCTGTAGTGCAGGAAGTGCTGCATGTAGAGGGTGGCGACGAACTGCCACCCGAGGCTGGCGCACCCGAAGGCCAGCGCCAGCAGGTAGGCGGAGCTGCGCGTCCACGAGCGGAAGACGCGCATGGGCACCGTCGGGTCCTTGCCGCCGCGCTCGATGAAGACGAACGCGACCAGCAGCACGACCGCGCCGCCCAGCGTGGCCAGCGTCATCGGGTCGGTCCAGCCGCGCTCGGCGGCGTGCACCATGCCGTAGACCAGCGCCAGGATGCCGAAGGTGGCGGCGAACGCGCCCGCGATGTCGTAGCTGCGCTTGGCGCGCGCCAGCTTCGGTTCCTTGATGACGAACGGCGTGGCGACGATGACCAGCACCGAGATCAGCACCGGCATGAAGAAGATGAGCCGCCAGCTCAGCGCGGTCAGCAGGCCGGAGAACACCAGGCCGAGGCTGTACCCGCTGGCGGCGGTCGCCGAGTAGAAGGCCAGCGCGCGGTTGCGCTCGGGTCCTTCGTGGAACCGGGTGGTGATCAGCGACAGGGCGGCGGGCGCGGTCAGCGCCGCGGCGATGCCCTTGGCCAACCGGCTGGCGATCAGCAGCCCCGGGTCGGACACCAGACCGCCGACCAGGCTGGCGACGGCGAAGAGCACCATCGACACCAGGAACATCCGGCGCTTGCCGAACAGGTCGGCGAGGCGTCCACCGAGCAGCAGGAAGCCGCCGTAGGTGACGGTGTAGCCCGAGATGAGCCACTGCGCGGCCCCCGTGGACATGCCCAGGTCGTCCTGGATCCCCGGCAGCGCCACCGCCACCAGCGACGTGTCCAGCGCGTCGAGGAACATCGCCGCGCACAGCACGACGAGGGTCAGCATCTTCCCGCGCTCGACCGCGGCGCGCGGAACAGTGGTGGTCACAGTTCACCTCCGAGAAGCACGGACCGACCGGTGGTCTTGCTCTTTTCGCGCATCTCCCCACTTCCCCTGGATAACGCGGCGGGCGCATTTCGCCTTCGGACTCGCGCAGCCACACCCCAGCGTGGCCCGTTCGGGGGTGGGTAACCAGAGCGCGCCAATGGTGGTACTCGGAGTTCCACCCTGGCGGAAAGGAATCGAAAAGGCCCACCTGACTATGTACCAGTCAATTCTCAACCGGCAAGGCGCGCGTCGGAAAAATATCCGCCGGTGGCGTGCAACGGGACACGGATGCGGGGCGATGATCACGGTATGAGCGGTCTGCCGGACGGGTCGGCGTCGAGGGTCGTGCTGGTGGGGACGCACAGGTACGAGTCGTTCGACGACCTGCCGTCGGTCCGCGCCAACCTGACCGGGTTGCGGGATGTGTTCACCGACGCGCGGCTGTGGGGCCTGCCGGACGAGCACTGCGCGGTGGTCGAGCAGCCGGTCAACGCGCGCCAGGTGCTCGACCAGGTCCGCCGGAGCGCGGAGCGGGCCACGGACACCCTGATCGTGTACTTCGCGGGCCACGGGTTCACCGATGACCGGACGAATGACCTGTGCCTGGCGCTGCCGGACTCCGAGCCGGGGCTGGAGTACACGATGCTCCCCTTCGACGCCATCCGCCGCCGGGTGCTGGACCACGGCTCCCGTGCCCGGCGGAAGGTGGTGATCCTGGACTGCTGCTTCAGCGCGCGGGCGCTGCAGGGCTGGATGGGGTCGGTCGCGGACCAGTCGTCGATCGAGGGCAGTTGCGTGCTGACGGCGTCATCGGAGACGCGGATGGCTTTAGCCCCACCGGGAGAGAAGTACACGGCCTTCACGGGCGAACTCATCAACGTCCTGGAGACCGGCGTCCCGGGCGGCCCTTCCCTGCTGGACATGGAAACCGTCTACCAACAAGTCCGCTGGGCCTTGGAAGCCAAATCCCGCCCGATCCCCCAACAACGCAACCGAAACGCGGGCGGGCAAATCCCTCCCGTCATCAACACAGCGGCTTCCCTCGCACCCCGCCCAGCCCCACCGGTTCCCTTTGTCCACACCGTCTCCCTGTTGATCACGGACGTGGCGAACGCGCCCCGTCGTCCGGAGGCCGAGGCAGCCATCGCGGCGTACGTCCGAGCGACCCCGCACTCCCTCCACGACCCGTTGTTCCTCATGCCTATCGAGGACGTGTTCGTGGTGACCGGCCGAGGGGTGGTGGTCACGGGCCGCGTCGAGCGCGGTCAGATCGGGGTGGGGATGCCGGTGGACCTCGTCGGGGGGTTGGGCGCGCACCGGACGACGATCACGGGGGTGGAGATGTTCCGCAAGACGTCGAATACGGCGAGCATGGGGGAGAACGTGGGGCTGAGCCTGGGTGGGGTGAAGCGGGCGGAGGTGGAGCCGGGAATGGTGGTCACGGCCCAGAACAGCGTGATGACGAGGACCCACTTCCAGGCGGACATCTACCTGCTTCCCACCGCGAAGGGCGGGCGGCAGGGTGAGATCTTCAACCACCACCAAGCCACACTCCGCCTGCGCACGGCGAACATCACCGCGACCATGGCGAACTTCAGCGTCCTCTCTCCGGGAGAATCCACCACAGCCACCATCACCCTAACCCGCCCCACCGCCATAGACCTCAGCCAACGCTTCACGATCCTCGACAACAACACCCCCATCGGCGCAGGCCAGATCACGGGAATCATCGGTTAGGGATGAGCTGGTCCAGGGTCTTCCATACGACGGAAGCAGGCCGGTCGCCGTTCTCCAGGCGAGCGGCATCGTCGGCGATTGGCACGGCACGAGGCTATGCGCCTGAAGTGAGCAGTCCATAACAAAAACCTCCTCCCCACCCGAAGGTGGGGAGGAGGTGGGAATGGCCGCCGCTTTAGACGTTGAACCTGAACTCGACCACGTCGCCGTCGACCATGACGTAGTCCTTGCCCTCGATGCGGACCTTGCCCGCTGCCTTCGCGGCGGCCATCGTCTTCGCTTCGACCAGGTCGTCGTACGACACGACCTCCGCCTTGATGAAGCCCCGCTCGAAGTCCGAGTGGATGACGCCCGCCGCCTGCGGTGCGGTGGCGCCCTGCGGGATCGTCCACGCCCGGGCCTCCTTCGGCCCCGCCGTCAGGTACGTCTGGAGTCCGAGCGTGTGGAAGCCCGCTCGGGCGAGGGCGTTGAGGCCCGGTTCGGTCTGGCCAACCGACTCCAGCAGCTCCCTGGTCGACTCCTCGTCCAGTTCCAGGAGTTCCGCCTCGACCTTGGCGTCCAGGAAGACCGCGTCGGCGGGGGCCACCAGCTGGGCCAGTTCCGCGCGGCGGGCCTCGTCGGTCAGGATCGACTCGTCGGCGTTGAAGACGTAGAGGAACGGCTTGGTGGTCAGCAGGCTCAGTTCGCGCAGCAGCGTTGCGTCCACGCCTGCCGCGAACAGGGTCTTGCCACTGTCCAAGATGTCCTTGGCGGCCACCGCCGCCTCGAGGGCCGGGCGCGCTTCCTTACGCGTCCGCGCCTCCTTCTCCAGCCGCGGCAGGGCCTTCTCCAGGGTTTGGAGGTCGGCGAGGATCAGCTCGGTGTTGATCGTCTCGATGTCCGACGACGGGTCCACCACCCCGTCGACGTGCACCACATCGGGGTCGTCGAACACGCGGATGACCTGGCAGATCGCGTTGGCCTCGCGGATGTTGGCGAGGAACTTGTTGCCCAGCCCCGCCCCCTCCGACGCGCCCTTCACGATCCCGGCGATGTCCACGAAGGACACCACCGCGGGCACGGTCCGCTCGCTGGCGAACACCGAGGCCAGCTTCTCCAGCCGGGGGTCCGGCAGCGCGACGATGCCGACGTTGGGCTCGATGGTGGCGAACGGGTAGTTCGCCGCGAGCACGTCGTTGTTCGTCAACGCGTTGAACAGGGTGGACTTGCCGACGTTGGGCAGGCCGACGATGCCGAGGGTCAAACTCACGGGGGTTGAGTCTACGGACCACTCACGAGCACACCTCAGACCCCGGCCGTGTGCGAAATAGTTACCAACACTGTTCCCAGTTTTGACTACCAGGAGCTATACGTCCGGGGCTGTCCATACGCACCAAAGCGCCCGTTCGCGAGGTAACAACCTCGCCGGTGGCAACGATGCATGCACACTCAGTGCCAAATCGTCCAGTCCCACTCGGACGGATTAGCCCAAATGGACCCTAGTCATCGGGTCACCCGCAAAGAACACTCCGTGAGCGCCCTGCATCTTCGTCCGCCATCCGGAGGTCACTGGGGCGTGCCCAGCTCACCCGCTGAGGAAGAAGGAAGTGGGATGACCCAACCCCAGAGACGCCTGCGCGGCAGGCTCGCCCTCGGCGTGGCGCTCACCACGGCGGTGGCCAGCGCCATGCTGACGACGGTCCCGGCCGCCACCGCGGCCCCGACACCTGCCCCCGCCGACGAGGGGCCCAGCATCGGCAAGCACGACCTCGAACTGCTGACCAAGGCCGAGCAGGCGGGCGAGAAGACCGTCACGGTCATCATCGCCACCGCCGAGGGCGACCGGGCCAAGCACGCCGACGACCTGGCCAAGGCGGGTGCCAAGGTCGACTTCCGGGACGACAACATCGGCTACGTGCGCGCCGAGGTCCCGGTCGAGAAGGTCCGCGGCATCGCCAAGCTGCCCGGTGTCTCCGCGCTGGACCTCGACGAGAACGTCCCGCTCGACGACCCCCGCCCCGCGGGCGTCGCCGACCCGACGCCGCAGCCCGCCCCCGGGCCGAACACGCCGCGGGTCAACCCCTACATGCCGACCGGCGACACCAACGCCGCCCAGTTCGTCAACGACCACCCCACCTGGGACGGCCGCGGCACGACCGTGGCGATCGTCGACAGCGGCGTGGACCTCGACCACCCGTCGCTCAACAAGACGAGCACCGGCGAGCGCAAGGTCACCGATTGGGTCACCTACACCAACCCCAACTTCACCAACGGGGTCAACGACGACGACGACCCGACCTGGGTCCTCATGTCGACCCCGACCACCGGCCCGGCCAACGGCCTGCCGGGTGAGTCGGGCGAGCTGCGCTACGGCGTGTTCAACGAGCGCGACTCCCGCCTCGGCGGCGAGGTCGGCTCCGACGTCGACCGCGACGGCAACCCCGCGGGCAGCAGCGGCCTGTTCGGCGTGCTCTGGAACCCCTCGACCGGCACCGTCTGGGTCGACACGAACCAGAACAAGAACTTCGGCGACGACAAGCCGATGACCGACTACAAGGTCAAGTACGACATCGGGACCTTCGGCAAGGACAACCCGGCCACCCCGGTCAAGGAGTCCATGCCGTTCGTCGTGCAGACCGACGTCGCGCACAACGCCGTCAACATCGGCATCGTCTCCGGCGCGCACGGCTCGCACGTGGCGGGCATCGTCGCCGGTAACCGCCTCTTCGGCGGCACGATGAACGGCGCGGCCCCCGGTGCGAAGCTGGTCTCGGTCCGGGTCTGCCTGTTCATCACCGGCTGCACCAACCACGCGCTGCTCGAGGGCATGATCTACGCGGCCCGCGACGCGAACGTCGACGTCATCAACATGTCGATCGGTGGTCTCCCGCCGCTCAACGACGCCAACAACGCCCGCGCGCGCCTCTACGACGAGCTCATCGACACCTACGACGTGCAGATGTTCATCTCGGCGGGCAACTCCGGCGCCGGTGAGAACACCGTCGGCGACCCGTCGGTGGCGACCAAGGTCCTCTCGGTCGGCTCCTACATCACCAAGGAGACCTGGCAGAGCAACTACGGCTCGGACCTGGGCAAGTCGGAGAGCCTGCACGGCTTCTCCTCGCGCGGCCCGCGCGAGGACGGCGGCTTCAAGCCGGACATCGTGGCCCCCGGTTCGGCGATCTCGTCCGTGCCCACCTGGCAGGCGGGCCAGCCGGTCCCCGGCACCTACGCCCTGCCGCCCGGCTACGCGCAGTTCAACGGCACCTCGATGGCGTCCCCGCAGGCCGCCGGTGCCGCAGCGCTGCTGATCAGCGCCGCCCGCGCGAAGAACATCTCGGCGTCGGCCGCGCAGATCCGGACCTCGTTCCGCTCCACCGCCCGGTTCATCCCCACCCTGGGCGCCTACGAGCAGGGCAACGGCCTGATCGACGTCAAGAAGGCGTGGAACACCCTCAAGGACAACCCGAGCCAGACCGAGATCTCGACCTCGGTCCCGGTCAACACCGCGCTGTCGTCGCGGCTGGCGACCCCGGGCGTCGGCGTCGGCATCCACGACCGCGAGGGCGTCAAGGCGGGCGACCGCTACACCCGCACCTACACCTTCACCCGGACCACCGGCCCGAACACCCCGGTGACCTACCAGGCGAAGTGGGTCGGCAACGACGGCACCTTCAGCTCGGCGCCGACGGTGCTGCTGCCGAAGAACAGCGCGGTCAAGTACACCGTGACGATCAACCCGCGCACGACCGGCGTCCACTCGGCGATCCTGAACCTCGACAGCCCGCTCACCTCGGGCATCGAGGCGCAGACGCTGAACACCGTGGTCGCGGCCGAGGACTTCACCGCGGCCAACGGCTTCACCGTCCGCAAGGGCGGCCAGGTCGGCCGCAACGAGGTCGTGTCGTACTTCTACCGCGTCCCCGCGGGCACGTCGGCGTTCAAGGTCGACCTGCAGGGCGGCGGCACCGGCGCGGGCCAGGGCCAGCTGCGCTTCCTGCGCTTCCACCCGTACGGCACCGGCGTCGAGACCAACGCCTCGACCAACTGCTACAACCCGCCGGTCGCCGGGTGCGACGCGGGCAGCCCGACCAGCCGCACCCTGGCCAACCCGGCCCCGGGTGTCTGGGAGATCGTGGTCGAGGCCCGCCGCACCTCCGACGCCGCGTACGCGCCGTTCACCCTGACCGCCCAGGTCCTGGGGGTCAGCGTGAGCCCGAACCCGGACACGATCGACTCGGCGGCGGTCAACACGCCGGTCGCCCGGACCTACGCGCTGAAGAACCAGTTCGGTCCCTTCACCGGCAAGGCCTCGGGCACCGCCCTGGGCAGCGCCAAGAAGGCCGTGCTGACCATCGCCAACGAGGAGAACCAGCAGTACCGCGTCGACGTCCTGCCGGGCACGACCGCGCTGCGGGCCAAGATCGGCCACACCGCCGACGCGGCCGCCGACCTCGACCTCGCCGTCTACAACTGCACCAGCGGCACCTGCCAGCTGGCCGGTCAGCAGGCGGACGGGGACTCCGAGGAGGAGGTGACCGTGGCCAACCCGGCCGCGGGCGTGTGGATCGTGCTGGTCGCCGGGTACTCGGTGCCCGCGGGCACCACGACCTACGACTACCTGGACGTGCTGACCAACCCGGTCTACGGCGCGGTGAACATCACCGACACCAACACGGCACGGGGTGCCGGGGCGCAGTGGAGCGTCAACGGCACCGTCACCGCGACCCGGGCGCCGGGTGCGGGCCGCTCGCTCATCGGCAACGTCGAGGTGCGCAACGACGCCGGTGTGCTGATCGGTAGCGGCGACGTCGAAGTCAAGTCGGTCGCTTGACGGTCATGACCGGCCGGTAATCGGCTCAAGAAGTAGCGGGGACCCGTCTAAACGGCGGGTCCCCGCCCTTTTTGTGCGATCACGCGAACCACATGTCTCTTTCCTGCCAGCCCTTCTGTCCGCACGCCGGCAGCATGGTCGGGTGTTGATCGACCCGGAGCAGGGATACAGAGCGGTCGTCTCCCGCGACGCGCGCTTCGACGGTCAGTTCTTCCTCGCGGTCCGACCAACCGGGCTCTACTGCCGTCCGTCGTGCCCGTCGATCGCGCCGCGCAGGCGGAATGCGGAGTTCTTCGCCACGGCGGCGGCGGCCCAGCAGGCCGGGTACCGCGCGTGCAGGCGCTGCTTGCCCGACATAGTCCCCGGTTCCCCGGAATGGGACGTGCGCGGCGACCTGGCCGGTCGGGCCATGCGCCTGATCATCGACGGCGTCGTGGAACGCGAGGGCGTCCCGGGTCTGGCGCGCCGGGTCGGTTATTCAGAACGCCATCTTACGAGGGTTCTGACGGCCGAACTCGGCGCGGGCCCACTCGCCCTGGCGCGGGCGCACCGCGCGCACACCGCCCGCTTGCTCATCGAAACGACCACGATGTCGGTCGCGGACGTGGCCATCGCCTCCGGTTTCGCCAGTGTCCGCCAGTTCAACGACACGATCCGCGCGGTTTTCGCCACCACACCGTCGGAATTGCGTGTTGCCGCCCAACGAGCCGGCCGGTTGCGCCAGCACGCGGGCCCGGGCCGGGTCCGGCTGCGGTTGCCGGTCCGCACCCCCTTCGACGCCGCGGGCATCCTCGCTTTCCTTGGCGCGCGGGCCATCCCCGGCGTGGAGAGCACCCGCCCCGGGCGGTACTCGCGGACCCTGCGCCTCCCCCACGGCTCGGCGACCGCGCACCTGCGCCCGGCGGGCACGCACGTGGAGTGCACGCTGCGCCTGGCCGACCTCCGCGACCTGAGCACTGCGGTATCCCGACTGCGGCGGCTGTTCGACCTCGACGCGGACCCGGGGGTGATCGACGCCGTGCTGGCGGCCGACCCGGCGCTGACGGCCGCTGTGGCGGCCACGCCGGGCATCCGGGTCCCCGGCAGCGTGGACGGCACGGAAACGGTCGTGCGGGCCCTGCTGGGGCAGCAGGTGAGCGTGTCCGCCGCGCGGACCGCCGCCCGCAAGCTGACCGAGGCGGTGGGCGAGGAGCTGCCCACGCCGGAAGGCGAGCTGACGACCCTGTTCCCGTCGGCGGCGGCGGTGGCCGAACGCGCGTCGGAGATCCTGACCGGCCCGGCCCGGCGAGTGGAAACCATCCGCGCGGTGTGCGCGGGGATAGCGTCGGGGGACATCGAACTCCACGTCGGGGTGGACGCGGAAACGCTGCGCAGCCGACTCCAGTCGTATCCGGGAATCGGCCCCTGGACGGCCGGATACGTGGTGATGCGTTTACTGGGCGATCCGGATGTCCTGCTGCCGCAGGACTTGGCCTTGCGCAACGGCGCCCGGGCCCTGGGACTCCCGTCGAGCACGGAGGCGTTGGCCGAGCACGGCCGGTCCTGGCGGCCGTGGCGTTCGTACGCGGGCATGCACCTGTGGCGCGCGGCAGCCGCCGGAATCACCCTGTAGGCGCACCACGGCGGCGCGGCGTTCGGGTCATCCGTGGCCGAGGAGGCTGTGCCCGCCGTACAGGGTGGCTCCAGCGACACCGATGCCGGCGATGACGGCGGTGGGGACGTTTTGGGAGGCGGCGTAGGTCAGCAGACCGATCACCGAGCCGATGACGATCGCGGCGAGCAGTAGCAGCGCCGTTCTCAAGGAGAACAGCGGTTCGTCGTTGGCGTTGCTGTTGGGACCGTTGCCGTTGCTGGGATTGTTCGCGCCATGGGTGTTGGTGCTCATGGTGGTTCGTTCCTCCGGTGAGCTCCTCGACGTGAGTCGAGTCGGGGCGGGCGTGGGGTGTCGAGGACTCCGGGCGCGGCCTCTACTCGTCGTCGGCTTGCTCGTCGAGTTCGACGGGCTCGCCGAACAGGGCGCGAAGACCGACCAGGTGGCGCAGCTGTGCCAGCGGGTCGGAAGCCAGGGCGCCGTTCTCCCCCATGAACGTCGCGAGGAAACAGTCGCGGTCTTCGGCCGGTACCCGGTATGCGGACAGACGGACGACAACTGCGGAGATCCAGTCCATCGGCAGGAAGCGCAGCACCGGGCGCAGTACGCGGTGCCCCGATTTCTCGACGGCCAGAGGAACCGCCTCCCGCATCGGCGGGGCACTTGTACCTGCCTGCGCGAGCGACATCGGCCCGTTTCGACGAAACCCCCCGTCGAAGAACGACAAGCGCTCGCCGTCGGGGGAACTCACGATCGGAATCATGTCTCCAGCATGTGAAGTGTGCTCGTAGCTGAGGAAGGCGACTGGCCGGGGTCGTTCAGCGTTAGCCGGGCGCGGCTCGTTGGGCTCGTTCACGTGCTGGCCTTTCCGGTTAGCTCGACTGCGCTTCAGCGAGCAGGCGGGTTCGAAGTTCGGCCTGCCGGTCCTCGGTGATCCGCTCCGTCGTCTCGACCGCGAGGCTCGCCTGGGTCAGGCCCTCCGGGGAGAGGCGGAAGAAGCGCCGAGCCCTGCGGCCGACGTTGTCGTGGTTCAGCTCGACCGTGCGGGACCTCAGCCACCCGGCCCGCTCGAGCCGCGCGAGGATCGGGTAGACGGTGCCGCTGAGCAGTCCGGTGGCGGCGATGAGGTCCAAACCGAAGTGCTCTTTGTCCGGATTGGCCAAGAAGATCGCGAGCACGGTCCGGACCTGCGGCGTCATCTTCGGTCGAGGCCCGCCGCTCAAGGGCGAGTACCGATCTAGACCGTCAGCCGCAGGGTGGAACCGGTCCGAGCCTTGACGACGTTGAGCTTGGTCGGGACGCGTTGCCGCAGCTCGTCGACGTGGGAGACCACGCCGACGACGCGGCCGCCGTCGCGGAGGTCGTCGAGGATGCCCATGACCTCGTCGAGGGTGCCCGCGTCGAGGCTGCCGAAGCCCTCATCCACGAAGAGGGTGTCCAGCAGCGCGCCGCCGCCGCTCTCAGCCGCGACCACGTCCGCCAGGCCGAGCGCCAGGGCCAGCGAGGCGATGAAGGACTCGCCGCCGGAGAGGGTCTTGGCCGGGCGGGTCTGGCCGGAGTAGTCGTCCAGGACGTCCAGGCCCAGGCCGCCCCGGGTACCGAAACGGCCCGCCTGCTCGGAGTGCACGAACGAGTAGCGGCCCTGGGACATCCGGCGCAGCCGCAGGCTCGCGGCGGAGGCGACCTCTTCGAGCCGCGCGGCGAGCACGTACGAGCGCAGGGACATCTTGGTCGAGTTCTGGCCCCGGCCGTTGACCACGTCGGTGAGCGCGTCCAGTTCGGCGAACTCGGCTTCCTTCGGTGCCAGGCGCTGCCAGGCGGTCCGCAGCCGGTAGCCCAGGGCACCCACCTGCTCGACCCGCGACGCCGCCGCCCGTGCCGCGGCGACCGCGTCCTCCGCGACTTCCCTGGCCTCGCGGGCCGCCTCGATCCGGGGGGTCAGGTCGACGTCCTCGTTCTCGTCGATGCCGAACAGGTCCGGGTCGGCCAGGGTGGCGCGGTGCTGCTGCTCGGCCTCCTTCGCCTCGGCCAGGCGCTCCCGCAGCTTGGCCACGACGGTCTCGGGGCGGGCCGACGTGTGCGCCTCGGCGAAGTCGGCGAACCCGGCGCCGGACACGGTGTCCGCCAGCGCGTCACCCTGCTCGCGGACGCGTTCGCGCGCGGTCCGGGCGGTCGTGTGGGCCTCGACCAGCGCGTCGACGGCCGCGGCGGTGGCCAGCAGGTGGTGGCGGCGGTCGGCGACGGTCGGGTGGTCGCCGCGGCCCCGCTCGATCTTGTCCGACCGGGTCTGGACGAGCTGCGCCAGCTCGGCGGCCTCGGTGGTCAGCCGGGCGATCTCACGCTCCAGCTTGGCGCTTTCGTCGCGCAGGGCGTCGTGCGCCCGCTCGGCTTCCCGCACGGTCCGCTCGAACCCGACGAACCGCGACGCCAGGCCGTTCGCCGACTCGAAGGCGTCCTCGGACTCGGCGTGCGCCGCCGCGAGGTCGCGGTCGCCCCAGACCGCGAGCCGGTCGACCAGGGTGGTGACGGCCGTGCGCGCTTTCTCCACACGGGACACTGCGATCTCGCGCTCCCGCAATGCTTTCTGCTCAACGGTCTGCGCCGCTCGCTCGTCCGTCGCCGTGGGCCGGTCGGCCACCGCGAACGCGGGCGCGGGGTGTTCGTCGCCGCCGCAGACCGGGCACGGATCACCCGGGACGAGCCCCGCCGCCAGTTCGGCGGCCATGCCGTCCAACCTGGCCTGGCGCAGTCGGAGCACCTCGTCCCGCGCGGCCTGGTGCGCGTCGACGGCGGCCCGGCCGACGTCCTCGGCCATCCGCAACGCGGACTCGGCCTTCGGCAGGTTCGCCTTGTCCGCCAAGGCGGCGGCGAGTTCGGCGCGCCGCTTGCGGAGACCGTCCAGCATGGCGCGCGCGGTGGTCGCGTTGGTCAGGTCCTCACGGGCCCGCGTGAGCCGCGCCGGCATCTGCGCGAGCCGCGCGCCGACCTCGGCCGACCGGGCGCGCACGTCCTCGGCCTGCTCCCCCAGCGCGACCAGGCGCTTGCGGTCCACGCGCTGCTGCTCCGCCTCGGCGACCAGGGCCGCGAGCCCGCCCGCTTCCTCCCGGAGCCCGCCCGCCGCCTCCCGCAGGCGCGGCAGGCCCGCGTCGGCGTCGGCGAACCCGAGCGCGGTCGCCTTGTCCGCCAACGCTTTCACGACGTCGTCCGCCGCGTCCGCCCGGCGTTCCAGGCCCATCAGCGCGTTGGCCGCCTCGACGACCGGCACCGCGCGCTCGGCGGCGGCCAGTTCCTCCGCCCACGCGGCGCGCGCGGTCGTCTGGTGGGCCAGTTCGTTGAGCCCGTTGATCGCCCGCTGCGCGCGGAGCACCCGGGACGCCAGCTCACGACCTTCGGCCAGCGCCTCCTCCGCGCGCTCCCGCCGGGCGGACGCCTGCGCGGCCACCGCGGCGGCCAGCGCGTCCGCTTCCTCGGCGGTCGTCATGATCCCGTCGACCCAGGCCGGGTCCGGCTCGTCGGGCGGCTCGATCCCGGCCGCCTGGGCGAACCGCGCCACCAGCTCGCGGGAGCCAGCGCGCGCGTTGTCCAGCGCCTGCCTGCGTTCGCGGCGCTGTTCCTTGAACCACTGCTCGACGCGCTCGAAGTGCTGGGTGCCGAACAGCTTCTCCAGCAGGTCTTCCCGCTCGCCCGTCGACGAGCGCAAGAACTTCGCGAACTCCCCTTGCGGCAAGAGGACGACTTGGAAGAACTGGTCCTTGGTCATGCCCAAGAGGCGCTCGACCGTGCGCGCGACCTCATCGATGCGGGTGACGCCTTCCGAGCGGTGACCGGACGGGGACGCACCCACCCACACCAAGGATGCCTTGGCGTTTTGCTTCGTTGTGCCGCCACCGCGCCTCTTGGGACGTTCGTACTCGGGGCTGCGGGTGATGCGTAGACGGTGGTGTTGGACTGTCAGCTCAAGAGTGACCTCGGTGTGCGTATCCGGGTCCGCGTAGTCGCACCGCAACCTCTTGGCGTCCGCGCGCGCACCGGGCACGGCGCCGAAGAGAGCGAAGGCGACCGCGTCGAGCAAGGTTGTCTTACCGGCGCCGGTATCCCCGTGGAGGAGGAAAAGCCCTTCGGCGCCCAAGAGGTCGAAGTCGACGGTTTCCTTGTTCGCGAAAGGTCCGAACGCGCTCAGCTCCAGGCTGTGCAGCCTCACTCGGGCTCCTTCCCGGCGACGGCGGCCAGCGCCTCCCGCAGCAGGTCCCGCTCGGCCTCGCTCGGCGGGCTGTTGCGGGTGTGGTCGACGAAGCAGCAGGC
Organism: Actinokineospora auranticolor; assembly: GCF_041897805.1. GTDB lineage: Bacteria > Actinomycetota > Actinomycetes > Mycobacteriales > Pseudonocardiaceae > Actinokineospora > Actinokineospora auranticolor. Next base: position 922,970 of record NZ_CP154825.1, on the reverse strand, counting down.
GATTTCCTCGTCCGAGCGGCCCTTGACCGTCTCGGTGTAGCGGTGCTCGGTCGGGCGCCCACCCTCGGGTTTCCAGTCCAGGTGCAGGGCGTGCGGGAAGCGGTCGCGCAGCCTGCGCATGGCGTCGAGGGGGCGGACCCGGTCGGTCAGCTCGACGGTCAGGAACTTGTCGACCTCGGGTTCGTGGGCCGGGTCGCGCAGCAGGTCGTCGAGGTCGCCGCGCAGGGAGCCCAGGGCGCGCGGGACGGGGAGTTCGCGTCGTTCGACGCCCGCGAGGCCGCGCGCGTCGAGGTCGACGAGCCAGACCGACTTGCGGTGGCGCGCCTCGGAGAACGAGTACGCCAGGGGGCTACCGGAGTAGCGCAGGTGCGCGCCGAGCGTCTGCGGGCCGTGCAGGTGGCCGAGCGCGGCGTAGTCGACGCCGTCGAACAGGGCGCTCGGCACGTGCGGGACACCGCCGACGGCGATGGTGCGCTCGGAGTCGCTGGCCTCGCCGCCGATGACGAAGGCGTGCGCGAGGACGACCGACCGGGCGCCCCTGGCCGCGATGTCGGCCTTGACGCGGCGCAGGGCCTCGCCGAGGACGGCGGTGTGGCCGCGCTGGTCGCCGTCGAGGCCGAGGGCGTGCCGGGCGGGTTCCGGCTCGAGGTACGGGATGCCGTAGAAGGCGACCGGGCCGTGCGCGTCGGGGATGAGGACCGGTTCGTGCAGGTCGGCGATGGCGGTGCGCAGGTGCAGGCCGCCCGCGCGGGCGAAGGCGGCGAACGCGCCCAGGCGCGGCGCGGAGTCGTGGTTGCCGGGGGTGATCACGATCTGGGCGCCCGCCCGCGCGATCGCGGCGAGCACGCGGGCGCACGCGTCGACGGCCTCCGCGGAGGGGACGGCGCGGTCGTAGAGGTCGCCCGCGACGACCACCGCGTCGACGCGCTCGTCGGCGACCAGGTCGGCCAGGCCCGTGAGCACCGACTCCTGCTCGGCGAGCAGGTCGCGGCCGTGGAAGGTGCGCCCCACGTGCCAGTCGGAGGTGTGCAGGACCCGCATGGCGCGCCAGGTTATGCCGATCTTGCCCCCGATCGGGGGAGGCTCGCCGCTCGAACGCGCGTTCGACGCTGGTTCTGTCGGGGGAATGCTGTAGAGATCTTCAGTGGGGACTACTCGAGCTAGGGAGGTGTTGGGGTGACCGCCGTGTTGGGCACGGTCGTGGCCGTGCTCGTGCTGCTGCTGGTCGGCGCCGCCGGGCTGTTCTGGCGGCTCTACACCGACGCGGTGCGCCGGGGCGACGCCGCGCGCGCCGAGGTGGCGGCCGAGCGGGCGCGTTCGGACACGCACCAGTTGGCGCTGCGCCGGTACGAGGTGGCGTTCGCGTCGATCAGCGGGCGCGGGGAACTGGGCGAGCAGGTGCTGGTGGAGACCGCGCGCGCCCTGGGCTTGCGCGAGGGCCTGCACTTCACCCTGCAAACCGACGTCGCGGGCGGCGGCGCGGTCCGCCCCGACCTGCTGCTGGTCGTCGACGGCGACCGCCGGGTCCCCGTCGACGCGAAGATGAGCATGGCCTGCTGGGCGGAGGCGATCGAGACCGACGACGCGGAGGAGCGCCTCGACGCGTTGCGGGTGCACGTGCGCAACATCCGCTCGCGCGCGGCGGAGTTGGCGGGCAAGGGCTACCAGCGGTGGGCGGACGCGATCTACGGGACGGTCATGTTCGTCCCGTCGGACGCGGCCGTGGTCGCCGCGCTCGACACGGATCCCGAGCTCCTGCGCTGGCTGCTGGACCGGCGGGTGTTCCTGTGCGGTCCGACGGGCTTCGCCGTGATCGCCGCGGCCGCCCTGTTCGCCGCGACGGAACGCACCATCGAGGCGGACGTCGCCGCCGTCCGCTCCACCGCCGAATCCGCCCACCGGGCCACCTCGTCGGCCATCGACGCCCTCAACCTCACCAGCACCCACCTCCAGCGCTTCCTGTCCGCCCGCAGGCGGGAACTGGACGCGCTGGAGCAGCTGCGCTCCACGATCACCCCCCTCACCAACGCCGCCCCGACCCCCGCGCCCCTCCCCACCCTGCGCGTCGTGGACGAGCCCTCCACCAACGGCCACGCGTTGGGCGGTGAGCCCAGACCGACCTGAACCGACTGCCCTCGGGGTACCCGAAGACGCGGCTGCACGGGCACAGTTGCCCGCCTTTCCGGGCACGGTCCCGACCACCCGGTGTCGTCGTACGGGGCGACCGGCCCGGAGGTTGCTGAGAGCACTGCCACCCGAGATTTCCTTGAGGGTGCCGGTGGTGCGGAAGTGACGCACTAGTAGCCCAACCGGGTGACAAGTCGGACAAAGTGAACACGGAACCGGTGTCTGAGATCACAACAACGGGTGATCCCGGCGATTTGTTGCGGACGACAGTCGTCAGAGGTGTGACGTGACGGACTAACGTGTGCCGGGTGTCCGCGAGCCGTGATCTAGACGATGACCGCGCCGAGCCCGCGTGGGACGAGCGCCCGATCCTCGGTCGGTCGCGGGGCCTGCCGTGGTGGGGCGCGGTGCTGCTCGCCTTCGGCCTCAGCGCGGTCGCCATGGTGGTCGACATCCAGCAGCACAAGAGCCTGCCCGTGCAGGAGCAGAACAACCTGGGCGCGCTCTTCCAGATCACCTTCGTCGTCGCCTGCGTGGCGGCGGTCTGCCTGGTGCGGCGCAGCAGCCTGTTCGCCCCGATGGTTCAACCACCGCTCGTGTTCGCGGTGGTAGCGGTCGTCGGCAAGCTCGCGCTCACCAACACCGGTGGCGGCGGCCTCAGGCAGGTCGTGCTGACCGTCGGGCTGCCCCTCACCAGCAGCTTCCCGGCGATGGCCTGGGGCACCGGCATCTGCGTCGTGCTCGGCGTCGTCCGGCTGTTCACCCAGCGCGACCCGAACCCGCCGACGCGCCCGGCGAGCAGGCGCCCGACGGACGACCGGCCCGCCCGCACCTCCGGCTCGTCGGACCGCCCCGGTTCCGGCCGCAGCGGTGCCGACCGGCCGCGCTCCACCGCCCCCCGCACGGGTTCGGACCGCCCCGGCAACTCCCCGCGCCAGGGCGAGCGGGGTGGATCGGACCGCGCGAGCGACCGCCGCACCGCCACCCCGAGCAGGCGCCCCGCGCCGCGCAGCGCCGACGAGCGCTGAGCGGGTACCCCCGAGAACGACGAAGAGCCCGGTCGGTCAACCGGGCTCCAGCGTCACGGACAAGCAGCGCCACCACAGCGGATTTCTCCACTGTGGACAGTCCTCAGCGAGCGGGCTTCAGGTCCCGCCGCAGCTCGGGCGGCAGCGCGAAGGCCACCTTCTCGTTCGCGGTGGTCACCTCGTCCACATCGGCGTACCCGCGCTCGGCCAGCCACACCAGCAGGTCCATCACCAGGTTGTCCGGCACCGACGCGCCACTGGTGACACCCACGGTCGTCACACCCTCCAACCACGACTCCTGCACCTCGTGCGCGAAGTCGACCAGGTAGGACGCGTTCGCCCCGGCCTGCACCGCGACCTCGACGAGCCGCTTGGAGTTGGACGAGTTCTGCGAGCCGACCACGATGACCAGTTCGCACTGCGGCGCCATGGCTTTCACCGCGACCTGGCGGTTCTGCGTGGCGTAGCAGATGTCGTCGCTCGGCGGGTTCTGCAGGTCGGGGAAGCGCTCGCGCAGCTGGTCGACGCGCTCCATCGTCTCGTCGACCGAGAGGGTGGTCTGCGACAGCCAGATGACCTTGGCCGGGTCGCGCACCACGACCTTGTCCACGTCCTCGGCGGTGTCCACCAGCTGCACGTGGTCGGGCGCCTCCCCCGCGGTCCCCTCGACCTCCTCGTGCCCCTCGTGCCCGATGAGCAGGATGTCGTAGTCCTCCTTGGCGAAGCGCTTGGCTTCGAAGTGGACCTTGGTGACCAGCGGGCAGGTCGCGTCGATCGTGCGCAGGTTGCGGGACGCCGCCTGCTCGTGCACCGCGGGCGAGACGCCGTGCGCGGAGAACACCACCATCGCGCCCTCGGGCACCTCGTCGGCCTCGTCGACGAAGATCGCGCCGCGCTCGCGCAGCGTCTCGACGACGTGGCGGTTGTGGACGATCTCCTTGCGCACGTACACCGGCGCCCCGTAGGTCTCCAGGGCCTTCTCGACGGTGATCACCGCCCGGTCGACACCGGCGCAGTAGCCGCGCGGCTTGGCGAGCAGGACCCGCTTGGTGGGGGCAGTCATGCCCCCAGGGTACGGCGCGCCCCGATGTGGCCCGGGCCTCGCTGTGCAGATCGCCGCGACTCGGGCAGGCTTATCCCCATGAACACTCTCCCCCTGCCGCTGCGCGTCGCGGCCGGGCTGGCCGCCACCGCCGTCGAGCGGGCCCGTGACCTGCCGACACGGCTCGCGGGCCTGCCGGTGACCGTGGTCAGCCAGGCGTTGCAGGCGTCGATGCGGGTGCAACAGCACGTCACCGAGTTGGCCATCAAGGGCGACGAGGTGCTGGCCGCGCTGCGCCCGGTCGAGGAGAAGCCCGAGTGGGCGACCTTCGACGAGGACGTCGACGACACCGAGGGTGCGGACGGGCACTACCGCCCGCCGTTCGACCGGGTCGCGGATGACGCCGACGCCGACGCGGCCGAGTCCGACGACTTCGTCGAGGTCGCGCAGGACGACCCCGCGGCCGTCGAGGAGCTGTGGGACGAGCGCCGCGGCCCGGAGTCGCTGCCGAACTACCACGACCTGTCGCTGGCCCAGTTGCGCGCGCGGCTGCGCGGTTTCACGGTGGAGACGCTGGAGGAACTGCTCGCCCACGAGCGGGCAGGCGAGAACCGGCCGCAGTACGTGACCATGTTGACCCGCCGCATCGCCACCGTCCGCGACGCCGAGGCGAGCGCCACCGAGGAAGTCTGAGAACACCGCACACGTGAGCGCCCCCACCCCAGAAGAGCCCTGGCCGGTCCGCACGGTCGCCCGCAAGATCGCCGACTGGGTCCACCGGCTGGGCACGGTCTGGGTCGAGGGCCAGGTCACCCAGATCTCCGCCCGTCCGGGTACCGGCACGGCGTTCCTCACCCTGCGTGACCCCGCCGCGGACGTGTCGATGACCGTCACCTGCGCCACGCAGATGCTGCGCAGCCACGAGCCGCCGCTGACCGACGGCGCGCGCATCATCGTGCACGCGAAGCCGACCTTCTACCTCAACCGCGGCACGCTCAGCCTGCGCGCCGACGAGATCCGCGCGGTCGGCATCGGCGAACTGCTGGCCCGCATCGAGCGGCTGCGCAAGCTGCTGGCCGCCGAGGGCCTGTTCGACCAGCGGCGCAAGCGCAGGCCGCCGTTCCTGCCGAAGAAGGTCGGGCTGATCACCGGCCGGGCGTCGGCGGCCGAGCGGGACGTGCTGGCCAACGCGAGCGCGCGCTGGCCCGCGGTCGCGTTCCGGGTGGAGAACGTGGCGGTGCAGGGCGCGATGGCCGTACCGCAGATCCTGGACGCGCTGCGGGTGCTCGACCGCGACCCCGAGGTCGAGGTGATCGTCATCGCGCGCGGCGGCGGCAGCGTCGAGGACCTGCTGCCGTTCTCCGACGAGGCGCTGTGCCGGGCGGTGTCCGACTGCCGCACGCCGGTGCTCAGCGCGATCGGCCACGAGCCGGACACCCCGCTGCTCGACCACGTCGCCGACGTGCGGTGTTCCACCCCGACCGACGCGGGCAAGCGGGTGGTGCCGGACGTCGCCGAGGAGTCGGCCCGGGTCCGCCAGCTGCGCGACCGGGCCCGGCGGGCGCTGCACGGATGGGTGGATCGGGAGCTGCGGGTGCTGGCGCAACTGCGCAGCCGACCTGTGCTCTCCGACCCGCTGACCCCGCTGCGCAGGCACGCCGAGCAGGTCGATTCACTCGTTGGGCGGAGTCGGCGGGCGCTGCAGTCGCGGCTCGCGGAGGAGCGGGCGGCGCTGACGGCTACACGTGCCCGCTTGACGACCTTGGGGCCAGCCGCCACTCTTGCCCGAGGGTACGCGGTCGTACAGCACACCGGTGCCGACGGGACTCCCCGGGTTCTCCGCACGATCGAGGACGCGCCGGAGGGCGCCACCGTCCGCATCAGGCTCGCCGACGGCGCCCTGCACGCGGTCGTGACCGGCGACCGGGAAGCGGCAGGCGAAGGGAGGTAGCGGTGCGCACGTATCGTGAACCCACGTTCCTCCCGCTCACACTGTCCACGGTGGGCGCGGTGTGCCAGGCGGCGGAGTCGGCCCGCGCGGTCCAGACCACCGCCCGCCGCGCCGATTCGGCCGCGGCCGAGTGCTGGGCCGCCCTGCTGGCGGGCTGCGACGCGCCCGGCCGCCACCAACTCCCCGGTAGACTGCGCGAACTGTCCGAGGCCACCTCGGCCTACGCCGGGCAGTCCTGGTGGCAAACCGCGGGCGCGTGCCACCGGGGCCGGATCGACCGGGCCCGCGCGCGCATCGAGGAAGCCGTCGCCGAACGCGACGGCGCCGACTTCGCGGAGGCCTTCGTCGGCTACGACCAGGCGGTCGCCACCGCGCTGGCCGGTGCCCACCAGGCCACCCACCGACTGGAGACGCAATCCCGGTGACCGACCCCGGCTACGAACAGGCCCGCGACGAACTGGCGGCCGTGGTCGCCAAACTGGAAGCGGGCGGCCTGTCCCTTGAGGACTCCCTGACCCTGTGGGAACGCGGCGAGACCCTGGCCAAGATCTGCGACCGCCACCTCGCGGGCGCCCGCGAACGCGTCGAGACGGCGCTGGCGGCGGCGGAGGCCGACGACTCCAGGTAGTGACCGGAGTCACATTTCACGCCGGGTGCTGCTGAGCGCACTCCAGGTCATGACGACCTCCGACCCACCCGCCACGGGCCAACCGGTGGCGCTGCTGGTGACCTCGATGCTCGCCGGCCTGGGCACCCTCTTCGCGACCACGGGCTCCGAACGCGTCACCCTCGTCGCCGCACTGGTGGTAGCGGCCATCGTGCTGGTCGCGATGATCACCGGTACGGGCAGTCGCGCGGCGGAGGACGCAGTGGACGGTTTCGACGACTTCTACCTGGCCTGGTGACCCAGGCTCGTCGCCGTCCTGATCGGTCGCGGCCACACTCCGGCGATCGCGGCGGAGGCGGCCGACGACGCCACGGCCGAGCTGTTGACCTCCTGGGACGACGTCGAGCACCCCAAGGCTTGGACGCTGGTGGTCGCGGGTCGGAAAGCGACGCGGCTGACCGGCGAGCCGACCCGCGAGGTGACCGAGTCGGACGCGGTCGCCCCGGAGGGGTCCGGCCTCGTCGACACGCGGCTGGCGGTCCGGGAGGCGGTCGCGGCACTGCCGGACAAGCAGCGCGAGGTCGTGCTTGGACTTGGCCGGTCTCAACCCGGCCGAGATGGCCGAGCACCTGGGGGTGCCGTCGGAGCAGGTGCGCAGCAACCTCCGACACGGACGAAAGCGCTTGCGCCAACTGCTGGGAGACGACCGGTGACCGACGAGACCACACCCACCGAGGTCGTCGCCTGGTTCAACGGCCTGGTCGCAGACCAGTCGGACGCACTCCGGGACCGCCTGGACCTGGTCAAGCTGAGGGCCGCCCGGCGCGCGACCGCCCGGCGGATGCTGACCGCACCGGACGGGCTGCTGTTCCGGCAGGCCATGGCCGAGGTCGCCCGCTTCTTCCGCGACCCGGACCGCGGCGAGGTCACCCTGCGCGGGGTGTGCCACCAGACCGGGGTACCCCTCAACCAGGCCCGGGCCGCGCTCCGGCTGTTCACCGAGTCGGGGATGCTCACGGAGCGGGTGGAACCGAGCGACAGCGCCAACACCCCGGCGCTGCGCTACTACGCGCTCGCCCCCGACGGCGGCGCACTGGCCAGCGAGGTCGTGGCGCAGGCGGCCACGACCGTGTAAGTCACCACCGAACGAATCTCCATCTCGATGATGACCTGCTGGTGGACGCACCGGGTTCCGATTCGCGACGTCCGGTCGTCACCGCGATCGCGCGGTGCCCACACTTCCAGACCTGTCGATACCTCCGACCAGCGGCGTTCGTCGACGAATCACCGTGATCAACAAGGCGCGTCGGCCGCCTTGTTGCCGTGGCGATCGACCTCACCCCGGCACGCGCTCGAACTGCCCGTTCTCCAGCCATGGTGCCGACCGCACCCAGAAGCCCGACCTGACCACCTAGGCCGTGCTGGCCGTCGCCAAGGTGCGGAAGTCGTTCTCCGAGCCGGTACCGGTGATCAACAACCGCACCCCGTCGACGTCCGCCACCCACGCCTTCTCCGCGCGCCGCCCCGGGAACACGGTCCACTGTGTACCCGACACGTCCACCGTCCCCGTGGCCCCCGCGCCCTCGCCCGTCTCGCTGGCCACCAGCGGCATGATGTCCGCGTCCGACTGGCTCAGCTGCATGAACTTCTCCGGCGTCAGCCACCCCGCGCGCACGACCCGCCCGCTCGGCTCGACCTTGCCGCTGGTGAAGCTGTTCCCGCGCCACCCCTCGGGCACCGCGGGCACCCGGACCCGGAACGGCTCCTTCGCCCGACTCAACGAAGCCGCGACGTCGACCTTCGGGGCGGTGGCCGGGTCCGAGACCGGGGTGCCGGGGCTGAACGAGCAGCCGCGGTTCAGGAACAGGATGGCGCCGATGATCACGAGCAGGGCCAACAGGGACAGCAGCATGTCCCGGGGGCCGTGGGTCAGGCGGTTGGAGGCCACCCGGACATGGTCGCAGGCCCCGCCGGGTGACGAGGCGCACGGCCCGCTCCATAGCCAGGTACACACCCTGATCTGGGAGGATGCGGATTGGTCTGCACAGCGCAGGCGCCCCACCGCAAACCGGGAGGCAAACACCCATGAGCACTCCGTCCACCGCCGCGCGACACCGGGAAGCCCCCGACCGCAACCTCGCGCTGGAGCTGGTCCGGGTCACCGAGGCGGCGGCCATGGCCGCGGGCCGGTGGGTCGGTCGCGGGGACAAGAACGGGGGCGACCAGGCGGCCGTCGACGCGATGCGCAAGCTGGTCGGCACGGTCTCCATGCGCGGTGTGGTGGTCATCGGCGAGGGTGAGAAGGACGAGGCGCCGATGCTCTACAACGGTGAGGAGGTCGGCAACGGCGACGGGCCGGACTGCGACGTCGCGGTCGACCCGATCGACGGCACCACGCTGATGTCCAAGGGCATGCCCGGCGCCATCGCGGTGCTGGCGGTGGCCGAGCGGGGCGCGATGTTCGACCCGTCGGCGGTCTTCTACATGGAGAAGCTGGCCGTCGGGCCGGAGGCGGCCGACGTCGTCGACATCACCGCCCCGGTCGCGGAGAACATCCGCCGCGTGGCCAAGGCCAAGAACACCGACGTCTCCGACGTGACGGTGTGCATCCTCGACCGGCCGCGGCACGAGTCGCTGGTCCGCGAGGTCCGCGAGGCGGGCGCGCGCATCCACTTCATCTCCGACGGCGACGTCGCGGGCGCGATCTCCGCCGCCCGCCCGAACACCGGCGTCGACCTGCTGCTCGGCATCGGCGGCACCCCCGAGGGCATCATCGCGGCCTGCGCGCTCAAGTGCATGGGCGGCGCGATCCAGGGCCGCCTGTGGCCCAAGGACGCCGAGGAGCGCGCCAAGGCCATCGCCGCGGGCCACGACCTCGACCGCGTCCTGCACACCGACGACCTGGTGCGCGGCGACAACGTCTTCTTCTGCGCCACCGGCGTCACCGGCGGTGACCTCCTGCGCGGCGTGCACTACCGATCGGGTGGATGCACGACGCAATCCATCGTCATGCGCTCCAAGTCCGGCACGATCCGGATGATCGACGGTTTCCACCGGCTCACCAAGCTGCGGGAGTACTCCTCGGTCGACTTCGACCGCGAAGAGACCGCCGACGGCAACATCCCGCCGCTGCCGTAGTGGCGAACACCCCGGCGCGTCCCCGCGCGGACGCGCCGGGTAACGGGTTGGTTGCGTGGCACAACCCGGGCGGGTGGTGTGACGTCGTTATGCGCGATGGGTCTGGCTTCGGGACCCCTGGGGAAGGCGGGAGCCGCACATGCAGGTGAAGAGGCTGGTGCTGGGCACGGCGGTCGTGGCCGCCGGTGCGCTGCTGGCGGCGTGCGGGACCAGTGAGGGCGCCACCGCCCAGGCCCCGGCCACGACGACAACGGTCACGTCGACAACGACCTCCACCACGACGACCACCCAGACCACCACGACGACAGTCGAGCCGACGACGACCACTACTACGACCACCACCGTCGCGCCCACGACCACTACGACCAAACCGAAGCCGACCACCACCACCACGAAGACCACCACTACGACGCCCAAGCCGACCACCACGACGCCCAAGCCCCCGCCGCCCGCGAAGGCCGAAGGCGCCCCCTGCGCCGCGACGGTGCGCGCGTGCATCGATCTGTCGGCGAACCAGTCGTGGCTGCTGGAGAACGGCAAGGTCGTCTACGGCCCGGTCCCGATCACCTCGGGCCGCCCCGGCCACCGCACCCCGCCGGGCACCTTCAAGGTGGGCTGGAAGGACATCGACCACAAGAGCAGCGAGTTCAACAACGCGCCGATGCCCTACTCGGTCTTCTTCAACGGCGGGATCGCCTTCCACCAGGGCAGCCTGAAGGTCCAGTCGCACGGCTGCATCCACCTGTCGGCGGCGGCCGCGAAGATGTACTTCAACTCCCTCAAGGTCGGCGACACGGTCCAGGTCGTCCCGTAACCACCAAATACTTCCAGGACGGCCCCGCTTTCCGGCGGGGCCGTTTTGCTTTTCACTCAAACGCGAGGTTTGCACCGCACTACGCCACCGGTCGTATCACGCCCGACCCGACGTGCCCAAACATCGCATACCGGTGACAAGCCGTGAGAGCCGACACTCCCGGTCGATGGGCACGGTGTGCGGGTGAAGCTGGTGCGGAACGCGGGCGGGTCGTACACGGCGCGGTTCCTGGACTCCGGTGAGACGTGGGACTACGACGCGTTCGGGTGGCCGTTGAACCGCAAGGACCGCAACGGCAACGCGATCACCGGTGAGGGCGACTGGAGCCGCCCCCGGTCGCTGGCCGATCCGCTGGGGCGCCAGAGGCTGTTCGAGTACGACACGGCCATCCAGCCGGGCGCCGTCACGAAGGTGGTCACGCCCCGGCAGGCGGTGCCGCCGAGACGTCGTTCGCGGAGAACCCGGACGACACGGTGGTGGAGACCGACCCGAACGGCAACCAGGTCACGTACACCTTCGACGCCACTGGCCGCGGACCTGGAGAAGCGCTCCCACAGCAGCCCCAAGCGGCTCCTGACCGAGGTCACCGACGCCAAGGGCGCCAAGACATGGTTCGGCTACGACGGTCCGGGGAACTTGATCACCGTGACCCCGCCCGCCCCGCTCGGCCAGGCCCGCTACGGCTACGACTCCCTGTCGCGGATCACCAGCATCACCGACGGCGCCGGCAAGAAGGTCGACTACACCTACGACAAGGCGGGCAACCTCAAGACCCTGACCGACCCGGCAGGCACCGCGACGTACAACTACGACGCCGCCAACCGCCTCACCTCGCTGGCGGACGCGTTCGGCCAGACCACGACCTTCGCCTACGACAACGCCGACCGCCGCACTACTACTACGTGGCCCGGCGCGGGCACTCAGTCCAACACGTATGACAACGCGGGACGCCTCACCGCGTTGGTGGCCAAGAACACCGGTGGTACCGAGCTGCTGAAGGCGACCTACAGCTACACGGCCGGGACCGCGGACAGCGACCTGTTGCAGTCCAAGACCATCGCCGGGGTCACCACCGACTACACCTACGACACCCAGCGCCACCTCACCAAGGCAGGTACGACCACCTTCGCCGTCGACCGCGCGGACAACATCACCAACCTCGCCGGGACCGCGCACACCGTCAACACCGCCAACCAGCTCACCGGCACCGGGAGCCAGACCTTCGGCTACGACGGCGCCGGGAACCTGACCTCGGTCACCCACCCCGCCACCGCGCACGAGTACTCGACGACCAACCAGCTCGTACGCACGACCACCGGCGGCACCCAGACCTTCGCCGCCACCTACGACACGGTCAACCAGACCCAGCCGCGCACGATCACCGAGTCCGGCACCGACCACGTGTTCACCCACACCGCGCTGGGCACCAGCAGCGTCGTGCGCGGCGGCACCCGGATCAGCGTGTCCCGCGACCCCGACGGCAAGCTGATCACGGAGAAGAGCGGCAACAACCGGTACAACCTGGTGACCGACCACCAGGGCAGCGTCCTGGGCCTGGTCGACACCACCGGCGCGCTCGCCGCCACCTACACCTACACCCCTTACGGCGCCACCCCTGGAATTACCAGCATCTTCGCCAACCACAACCCGTTCCGCTACAACGGCGGCTACACCCTGGCCAGCGGCCAGACGGTGTTCGACTACCGCTACTACACGCCGACCCTCGGCCGGTTCACCAACCCGGACCCGACCGGCCAGGAGCGGAACTCGTACGCCTACGCCGGATCCGACCCCATCAACAACAGCGACCCCACCGGGGCCTACAGCTGGGCCGACTTCGGCCAGGGCGTCGGGGGTTGGGGTGGCGCCGCGATCGGCGCTGCCATCGCGGGAGCGGCGTGCGTGGGAACCGGTGGCGCGGCCTGCCTGATCGGTGGCGTCACCGTGTCCGTCGTCACGGGCGGCACGGGCGCGGTCATCGGCGGCGACTCCGGGAAGGTCCGTGACGCCTTCATCAGCGGCGCGGTCGGCGGCGCGTTGGGCGGCGGGGTCGGCGGCCTGCTGGGCAAGGCGTACCGCAAGCTCAGGCGTTAACGGCGAGACTGTGGGTGGCCCGGTCCGGGCCACCCCCTCCACCTGGAGGAGACGTGGATTCCGCGAAGAACCGCCGCCGGATGATCCGGCTGTCCGTCCTGATGACGGCCGTCGCGGCGGTCGGCAGCGTGTTGCTCTTCACCACCGGCAACCGGATTATCGCAATCATCCTTGTCGTTGTCCTGGCCGCGCTCGCCGTCCCTACCGTCCGCGCGGCCATCCGAATATTCCGCGAATACACCGAGCGGGAATAGCCGTCGACGTTGGGTAAGGAGCACCGTGCGCACTCGGCGAGTCGCTACAAACCCGAAGGTGAGCCGCCCTCCGCCATGCGGAGACGTCGAGAGCCTGGGTCAGCTCCTCTTCGGTCAGCTTCCCCGCGCTCACGTGCCCCCGCTCCTCCACAACCTGTTGTGTCGGAGCGGCCGCGGTGGTCGGCGGGCTGACAGGGGCTGCGGTGCGGGCTTGGTTCCAAGCTGGGCGGCGGCAGCCCGGAGGAAGTCCGGGTCGACGGTCTGATCGGCGTCGGGGGCGGGATTCTCAAGGGCGGGTCGCGACTCCCCGGCTTGATAGGGAAGTTGTTCTGATGAACGATTCAGACGCGCCGCAGCGCGGCCGGAAGTACTACCTCATCGTCTGCCCGCTGTTGCTGGTCGCCACGGTGGTCGGCATCCTCCTCATCGAGCGGGCGCCTTGGCTCCTGATCCTCTCCGGGACGTTCCTGGGTGGGTTCATCGTCGAGGGGTTCGTCGACTGGAAGCGGCACCGGCGGCGCTGACCGCGGGGCGGGTCTGAATCGACCACCGCGAGGGGTGCGGCCACACCGGCCGCCCCCCTCGCCTGGTCAGCCGCCGTTCGCCATGCGGAGACAGAAACCGCTGTAGCACAACCACTTCCGAGCACAGTGTGGACACCGCCGCCCAGGGTCAACCGCATCCCAGTCGGCACTGGTTTGCGGAAGGGAGCTGCTAAATTGCCCGGCTTGACAGGGAAGATTCTCGGATGAGCGACAACGGATGGCCGCCACACGGTTTGCGTTACTATTTCATTGCCTTCACCCTTCTCTTGGTCGCTTCCATTGTTGCTTTTTTTGTTCTTGATCGACCCGCATGGGCGACGGTTACCGTAGGGGCCCTGACGGGCGGATTCATTTTCGATGCGACCATAGACTGGTTTAAGTATCGCAGAGCAAGGCAAAATAACACCGACTAAGAGTCCAGTCCGGCGGCGCGCTCGGTGTCGCCGCGGCGTGATCGTCCACAAGGGGTGGCACGACTCGTCCAGGTCGTGCCGTAACCCCCAAATATTTCGAGGACGGCCCCGCATCCGTGCGGGGCCGTTTTGCTTTTCACACCATCACGCAAACCGCGGTTCGACTGCGGCGGTTCGGGGAACTTGATCACTGCGCCCCGCTGGACCAGACCCACCTCGAGGAGGCGATGTGGATTCCGGCAAGAACCTCCGCCAGATGATCCGGCTGTACACCGCGATGACGGTCGTCGCGGCGATCAGCATCGTACTGATGTTGACCATTGGCACCCGGCTTCTCGCCCTCATCGTTCTCGTTGTCCTGGTCGCACTAGGCATCCCCACCGTCCGAGCAGCCCTCCGCGCAATTCGCGATTTCCACGCCACCCAAGCGGAACCGACCGACTCGACCGAGGGGGCTGCCATACCTGGTCAATCGCGCCGGAAACGGGCCGTCGTGCTGGGAGCCCTCGTCCTGACGGGGATGAGTGCGGGCGCGATCACGGCCTTCTTGGGAGCCCCACGCGGCGTCGCGATCGGCGTCGTGGCCGTGCTCGCCGCGATCACGTCAGGCGTGATCCTCCGCAAAGGGTGGTTGAACAACTCTTGCTGACCCCGACCAAGCAAGAAATCAAAACCCATGACACCCACCAACCACACTCGGCAATTCGTCATCCTCGCCGCAGGGTTCAGCGCCATCTTTGCAGACAAAAAGGCTGAAGGCGCTCTCGAGGGGGTTCTTCGCAGATGACAACCAAATCCATCGTCTTCATCGCGATCTACCTCGTCGTGGCCATCCCGGCGATGACCTTCCTCCACGACAAGGTCCCCGGAATCAGCGGCATATTCGGCGGCTTCACAGCGGGCTGGATCACCCAGTCGCACATCAAACGCAACCAGCGCAAACACCCCACATGCCCTGCCCAACCACCCCAAGGATGAGAGGCCCGCAATGAGTCCACGACTAGACCCGGGCAAGGTAGTGGTTTGGGTGCTCGCCGCGATCGCTGTCACGCTGATCGGCGTCTCGATGGTCTTCACGATCGTCGATGACGCGGATTCGAGCAGGCGGGATTGGACCGGAGCGATAGGTGGCCTGTCGCTTTTCATGGCCGCACAAGCTCACGAAGGCGAAAAGAACCACGCCAAGCGCAAGAACCACTGACCCAAACCGTTGTCGCCAAACGGAAAGGAACACCATGGGCAGGACAGACCCGGACGAGCCGTCGTACTCGTCCTGCTGACGGGCGCACTGCTCCTACTAGCCGGGACGCTCGTGATCACGCTGGGCAACGTCGGGCGCGATCAACCATCTGAGCCACAGGAGACGGTCCGCAACCTCGTCGGCGCCGGGGGAGCGATCATGTTCGGCATGTGGGCGTTCGCCTCCTCCGGCGTGAAGAAGCGCAGGTAGGGTCAGCCACCCTCCGCCATGCGGAGGACGTCGAGGGCCTGGGTGAGTTCCTCCTCGGTCAGTTTCCCCGCGCTCACGTGCCCCCGTTCCTCCACCACCTCCCGAATCGTCTTCCCCTCCTTCAATGACTGCTTCGCGATCGACGCCGCCTCCTCGTACCCCAGGTACTTGTTCAGCGGCGTCACGATCGAAGAAGAAGACTCCGCGTACGCGCGCATCCGGTCTTCGTGCACCGTCAGCCCCTCGACGACCTTCGACGCCAGCAGCCGCGCCACCGCGCCCAGCAACCGACCGGACTCCAGAACATTGCGGGCGATCACCGGCAGCATCACGTTGAGCTGGAAGTTGCCCTGGCTGCCCGCGAACGCCACCGCCGCGTCGTTGCCGATGACCTGTGCCACCACCATCATCGTGGCCTCCGGGATCACCGGGTTGACCTTCCCCGGCATGATCGACGACCCCGGTTGCAGGTCCGGCAACGCCAGCTCCGCCAGCCCCGCGCGCGGACCCGAGCCCAGCCACCGCAGGTCGTTGGCGATCTTGTACAGCGACACGGCCACCGTGCGCAGCTGGCCGGACGCCTCGACGACCGAGTCCTGGGTGGCCTGGGCCTCGAAGTGGTCGCGGGCCTCGGTCAGCGGTAGGCCGGTGATCGACGCCAGCTCGGTGGACACGGCGGCGCCGAAGCCGGGCGGGGCGTTGAGCCCGCTGCCCACCGCCGTTCCCCCGATCGGTAGCTCGCCCAATCGGGGGAGCACCGACCGGAGTCGCTCCACCCCGTAGCGGACCTGGGCGGCCCAGGCGCCCGCTTCCTGCGCGAACGTCACCGGCACGGCGTCCATGAGGTGGGTGCGGCCGGACTTAACCGCCGACGCCCACTCCGGCAGCCGGGCCTCCAGCGCCGAGGCCAGCTGCTCCAGAGCAGGGATCACGTCGGTCACCACGGCCTCGGTGACGGCCAGGTGCAGGGTCGTCGGGAACGTGTCGTTCGACGACTGCGAGGCGTTGACGTGGTCGTTCGGGTGCACGTCCCGCCCCAGCGCCCGGGTGGCGAGGGTGGCGATGACCTCGTTGGCGTTCATGTTCGACGACGTGCCCGACCCGGTCTGGAACACGTCGATCGGGAACTGGTCGTCGTGCGCCCCGTCGGCCACCGCGCCCGCCGCGGCGGCGATGGCGTCGGCGACCTCCGGCGGCAGCACCCCCAACCGGCCGTTGACCCGGGCGGCGGCGGCCTTGAGCAGGCCCAGCGCCCGGATCTGGGCGCGTTCGAGGCCGCGGCCGGAGATGGGGAAGTTCTCGACGGCCCGTTGGGTCTGCGCGCGCCAGAGTGCGTCGGCGGGGACCCGGACCTCGCCCATGGTGTCGTGCTCGATGCGGAAGTCGGCCATATGGCAAGTCTCGCCCCGTGCGCGGACCTGGGCATGGTCAGCTTCCCCACAATAGGGTGGTCGGTGGACGCGTCCCACCGCCCACCACGCGGAAGAGCAGGTGCCCCCGATGACCGCTCCTACCGAAGTCGACCTCCTGATAGTCGGCGCGGGCCCGACCGGCCTGTTCGCCGCCTACTACGCCGGTTTCCGCGACCTGACCACCGCGGTCGTGGACTCCCTGCCCGAGCCCGGTGGTCAGATCACCGCGATGTACCCGGAGAAGCAGATCTACGACGTGGCCGGGTTCCCCGCCGTGCGCGGCCGGGACCTGGTCGAGGCCCTGGTGGAGCAGGCGAACCAGTGGAAGCCGACGTACCTGCTGGGCAGGCGCGCACTGGCGTTGTCCGAAGTGGACGGAAGATTCCTGGTGGAGCTGGACGGTGGCGCCACGGTCAACGCGGGCGCGGTCCTGATCACGGCCGGTATCGGCGAGTTCACCCCGCGCCCCCTCCCTGCGGGCGACGGTTGGCTCGGCCGCGGCATGGTGCACTTCGTGCCCGCCCTCGACGCGCACCGCGACCAGGACGTGATCATCGTCGGCGGCGGCGACTCGGCTTTCGACTGGGCCCTGGCCCTGCACCCGGTTGCAACAAGCGTGACGCTGGTGCACCGCCGCGCGAAGTTCCGCGCCATGCCCGCAACGGTGCGTCAGGTAGAGGCGTTGGGCGTCCGGATCATCACCGACGCCGAGGTCACGGCGTTGATAGGTGACGACGAGGGCCTAAGAGAGGCTCGGATAGCGGTGAAGGGGTCGGAGGAGGAGGTAGTGCTACCGGCGCAGGCCGTGGTGGCCGCCCTCGGCTTCACCGCGGACCTGGGCCCGATCGATTCGTGGGGTCTGGAGATCGACCACCGCTCGATCTCCGTGGACTCGACCATGCGCACCGCGAGGGACAGGGTCTACGCGGCAGGCGACGTCGCGGCCTACCCGGGCAAGGTCAAGCTGATCGCGACGGGCTTCGGCGAGGCCGCCACAGCCGTGAACAACATCGCGGTGGCCCTGAACCCGGACGCGCACCTGTTCCCAGGTCACTCCAGCGCAGCGGAGTAGGCGACCAGCGCCCGCAACGCCGACGGCGACAGAGCGAGGGTGGGCCCCGGGATGTTCTTCGAGTCCCGCACCGCCGCGACAGCGCCGTTGTAGGCCAACTCGACACAGTTGGCCTGGTCCGTGCTGCGAGTGCTCTTGCGCCAGGTGGGGTGCACGAACCTCAGAGTGCCACGGTCGGTGCTGGCCGAACCAGCACCGACCGGGTGTCAATCAACGGACAGTGGCGACCAGGGACGCCAGCGCTGCCGACGGCAGCACCAACGCAGGACCCGAGGCGTTCTTCGAGTCGCGAACAGCGGCAACAGCACCGGTGTGGGCCAGCTCGACACAGTTGGCGACGTTGCTGCTGCGGCTGCTCTTGCGCCAACGGGCGGTCTTGAGGTCCATCGCGGACATGGTGCGTTCCTCTTCCCTCATGTGCTCATCTCAGCCACGATGGCGGAGAGTCGTTCAGCTGTTGCATCAGGCGCAAGAGCCACGTTCAGAATATTGCGGAGCGCCAATCGGTAGCCAGCAAGATCAGCTTCCTCCTCCTGGAACAGGGCCGTCTCCTGGTTCTCAGCAAAGACGAGGGCAGGCTCATCGCCGAACTCCAAGACCATGAAGCCGCCTCGCAGCCCGGCGTTCGCCCCAGCGGAGATCGGGACTAGCCGGACGCTGACGCTAGGCCGCTCGTTCATCTCCTGGAGCCACCGCAACTGGCGCGCCATCACTCCTGGACCGCCCACAGGCAGTCGAACCGCAGCCTCATGCATGATCGCAAGGTAGTTCGGCGCGCTGGACCGGGTGAGGATTGCCTGACGAGCCATGCGCGAGGCCACCAGGTTGTCGACCTCCGCCGCCGACAATGTCGACTCCAGGGCTTGCAAGATTGCCGATGCGTACTCAGCCGTCTGTAGCAGCCCCGGGATGAGCAGGGACTCGTAGTTCTGGATCCGCAGAGCCTTCGCCTCGAAGTCGATGAGGGCTCGCCATAGGGTCGGAAGCCCGGGTTGTCGTTCCCACCAGCCCTTCTCATCTCCGCGCCGTAGCAGGTCCATCAGCTCTGCCCTGCGGTTCCCGTGGACCTGGTAGAAGCCGAGCAAGGTCAGAACATCGTCCGCCTGTAGCCCGCTTCTCCCGGTCTCGATCCGACTGACCTTGCTGGTCGACATCCCCAGCTTGTCACCCACCTCCGCGCAGGTCAGGCCCTGCGCCTCCCGCAACTTTCGCAGTTCCGCAGCGACAGTCCTCGACCGCACCGACGTGTGAGAGTTTCCCGGCATGGCCGCATACTTTCGAACACACACCCATCGCGCAATCACACGATCGGGCTATACCGTGCACCGGTTGCAACAAGTCACTCTTCTGCCACAACAGTCCACTCCCAACATTACCAGGAGGCCCCGTGACCATTATGGACGACACCGACGAGGATGCCGCCCGCGTCGCCGAGATCCACCAGAAAATCATGGACCGGCTCCCCGTCAGCCGAACCTGGGCGGTCCCCGCCGACGAGCACGGCGGGGCGGCCATCATGACGATGCGCATGCCGGACATCACCATCACCGACGCCACCGGCGCCCACATCGTCCTCACCGCCAAGCAGTGCGCCGTCCTCGGCCGCTACATGTCCAACACCATCGACTGGATGGAGTCCTTCGACGAAACCGCCTAATCAACGCTCTCTTACGCATTTACCGCGCGGGTGCCCTCTTAGCTCGTCTCGACTTCCATGCATTCACCGGCCATCCGGTTGGGCACCCGCGCGTCCCTCGTTGCAACTGAGGCAACAAACCGCCTACTTCGCGCCTTCGGTGTCAGCAGACCGATCACGCACCCAAGTCCCACTACGAACACCCCGGCCACCCCCACCCAGGTCAACACCTGCGCCCCCACCGCCACCGAGACCACCAGCCCCGCTGCGGGCATCACCCCGATCAGCACCCCCGCGCGGTCCGCCCCCAACACCGAGACCGCCTGGTACCAGATCGCGAACGCCACCACCGTCATCACCGCGACGACCAGCAGCGCCACCCCCTCACCCCCGGTCGGCGCCCGCCACGGCTCGAACACCGCCGACAACGCCGCCCCTCCCACGGCCGCGACGACGTGCGTCCACAACGCGACCGACATCGCCCCCAGTCGCCCCACCACGCCGACGGCGAACAGCGTGAAACCGGCCTCGCACAACATCGTCAGCACGGACAGCACCAACCCCGGCCCGGTCCAACTACCGCCCCCGGACAGCACCACCACCCCGGACACCACTACGGCCGCCCCAACCAAGGTGCGCGCGGTGGGCCTCTTACCGACCATCAGCGGTGCAACCGCTGCAAGCACCAACGGGCTCCCACCGAGCACCGCCGCCACCAGCCCCGGCTCCGCGAACCCCTGCGCGGTGATCATGCACGCGTTGAACCCGAGCATCCCCACTACGACCACAGCCACCAGCGCGGGCACGTCCCGCTGCCGAGGCCGCTCGATCCGCGTCCCCCGCCAGCGCATGAACAACACCAGCAGCACGGCCCCCAGGCCGTAGCGGATGGACTGCCCCAGGAGCAGCGGGAGGCCGGCGAGCATCCCGGAGATCGGCACCGACCCGCCGACCATGGCGGCGGCGAGCAGGCCGCCGCCGATGGCCAGGCGGTTCGGGCGGGTGTGGTGTGGACGGGTTTGTGGTTCAGCGGTCACCCCGTCACTTTCACCCGCAAGTGGACCGGGCAACAGCTCCACTTAGGTGGCTCAAGACTGGTCCACTTCACCACCACTTCCCCGCGGTCTTCGCGTCGGTGACCACGCCATCAACCCTGGTCTGCGCGTCGTGCACCACCCCGGTGAGATCGGCACCGGACAGGTCGGCACCGAGCAGGTCCGCGCCGGACAGGTCGGCACCGGACAGATCAGCGCCTGCCAGGTTCGCGCGTTGGAGGTTCGCCGAGTCCAAGCCCGCGCCGGTCAGCTTCGCGCCTGCCAGGTTCGCCTCGCCGAGATCAGCGGCGAAAAGCACGGCCTGGTCCAGACCGGCGTCCAGCAGCCGGGCCTTGGTCAACCAGGTGCCCGCCAGGATCGCGTGGCGGAGATCGGTCCGCTCCAGGTCGGCGTTGGTCAGGCTGGTGCCCAGCAACCGCGCGCCGGACAGCCGCGCGCCTTCGAGATCGACGCCGCTCATCCCCAGCGTCGCCATGCCACCGGCCTGGTACGTGATCATGGGCGTGGCCGCGTCGAGGCAGGCGGTGGAGAGGTCGACCACGGCACCACCGTCTTGCGCCGTATCGCGCGAAGCGATCACCCGGAGTGCCGCCTCGACATCCGGTGGAACTGCGCGATCAGGGCAGGCGGGCCTGTGCCGGCTGTCTTGTGGAACACGTGCCGTAGTGGTGCGGATGAAGGCGCTGAGTACTTGGACCACGGTGGGCTGGTCGCGGGGCGAGTCGACGGCGAGGCGTTCCAGGGCGTAGATGCCGCCGAGTCGTACCTGGAGGCGGTCCGCACCCTGTTGCCCGAGCTGCTCGACCGCCTTCGTGTACTGGCCTTCCCGGGTCGCGTCCAATGACAGGTTCGTGAAGATCAGCGCGCCGATCGCCGTTATCGCCGTGACCGCCTGAATGACCGCCCCGGACACCGCCCCGGCCCGGGCGGTTCGCTGCGCCTTCGCGGGCAGGCGCCGAGTACCTGCGGGAACGCGGAGACGAGCGCCCCGGACGGGGGTTCCCGACGGCGGGACCGATGGGCGCAGCGGTGACTTCATACCCTTGTGATCGCGCACCGGGCCCGAGCGCGACGGACCGTAGGCTGGCGGTATGCCCGGCTGGTCGACTTTCCGCGAACTGCTGGTCCCCGACCTCGCCGAGACCGGCCACGGCAGGCGCGGACGGACGCTGGAGGCCGCGGTCCGGGCGGCGATCCGGGACGGCCGACTCCCCCAGGGCACCCGGCTGCCCTCCACACGCGACTTGGCCGGTCAGCTCGGCCTGTCCCGGGGCACGGTCAGCGCCGCCTACGCGCAACTGGTCGCCGAGGGCTACCTCAAGGCCAAACACGGCTCCGGCACCACCGTCGCCACTACGCCCGCCGGATCCGAAGTAGCCGCACCTCCTCCGACCGAGCCGCGTCCCCGGTGGCGCTACGACCTCCGCCCCGGCGTACCGGCGTTGAGCGCCTTCCCCCGCGCGGAATGGCAGTCCGCGTCCAAGGCCGGTCTGGCGACGCTGACCGACGACGACCTCGGCTACCCGGACCCGGCGGGCCTACCCGCGTTGCGGACGGAGCTGGCGGCGTACCTCGGCCGTGTGCGCGCGGTCGAGGCGGCCGATGTCGTGATCACGCACGGGGTCGCGGAGAGCCAGTCACTGATCGCCCGCGTACTCAAAGCCGCCGGTCACCACTCGATCGCGGTCGAGGACCCCACCCACCCGGGGTCATCCGAAGCCCTCCAGGCCCACGGTCTGCGACCGGTGCCGATCCCGGTGGATGAAGACGGCATGCGCGTCGACCTCTTGCCGCGCAGCGGTTGCCGGGCCGTCTTGGTCACCTCGGCGCACCAGTTCCCGTTGGGGGTCGTACTGAGTCCGCAGCGTCGTAGGGCGTTGGTGGCGTGGGCACGTGAACGTGACGGTTACGTCTTGGAGGACGACTACGACGCCGAACACCGCTACGACCGTCCAGCGGTCGGTACGACGCAGGTGCTCGACCGCGACCGTGTCGTCTACCTGGGCAGCGTGAGCAAAGTGCTCGCTCCCGCTATCCGGTTGGGGTGGATGGTCGTTCCGGCCGCTTTGCGTAAGAGGGTCGTTGACCACAAACGCCTGTCCGACCTCGGGTGCTCTCCCCTGCCGCAGGCCGCCTTCGCGCACATGCTGAGATCCGGCGGGTACGACCGGCATTTAAGACGCAGCCGACAGCTCTACCGACGCCGTCGAGACGCTCTTCTGGAAGCTGTCGAATCCGCCCTACCGACGTGGCGACCGCACGGTGTCGCCGCAGGACTGCACCTTGTGTTGCGCCTGCCGGACGGCACGGATGACGCGGCGTTGCAAGAGGCGTTGTCGCGGCGGGGTATCAACGCACCCGCGCTGTCGGGGTACGCGCTGTCCACCAGTCCCTTCCCCGGTCTGGTGGTCGGCTACGCCGCCCTGTCGGTCGATCGGCTGCGCGCCGCGGTGGCGGAGATCGCCGAGGTCAGCGCGACCTGACCGTCCACACCGAACCGCCCGCCTCGGTCCAGCTCTGCACGGGCGGGTCCACCGGTATGGCCACACGGGCCGGTCGGGGCAGCTCGTGCTCGGCGGCGGGTGTCGGTGTGCGCTCGGCACAGCCCGACAACGCCAAAGCCGCCGTGCCGACCACGACGGCGAGGAGAAGACGCATTTCTGGGCTCCACTGGGTGCGCGAGGGGCTCACAGATCAAGACGGCTGAGCGGGCCCGGGGTTGCGAACGAGCTCCGCCGGGTTCGCGCGATGGTGGATGTCGGTGGTCGCGGGCACGATGAGGGCGTGCTGAGCTTCGGGGACGTGGTCGCGGTCTCGACGGAGGTCGGGTCCACCCGGTCCCGGCTGGCGAAGGTCGACGCCCTGGCCGACCTGCTGCGGCGGGCGGCGGAGGACGAGGTGGCGCCGGTCGTGGCGTACCTGTCGGGCGCGCCCCGCCAGGGCCGCATCGGCGCGGGCTGGCGCACGGTGCTGGCCGTCGACGAGGAGCCCGCGGCGGTGGCGGGGCTGTCGGTGGCCGCGGTGGACGGCGTGCTGGCCGAGATCGCGGAGACCAGCGGCAAGGGCTCGGCGGCCCGCCGCACCGCGCTGCTGACCGAGCTGTTCGCCGCCGCCACCGCCGTCGAACAGCGGTTCCTGCGCGCGCTGCTGACGGGCGAACTGCGCCAAGGCGCCCTCGAAGGAGTGATGCTCGACGCGATCGCCCGCGCCGCCGACGTCCCGGGCGCGGCCGTGCGGCGGGCTTTCATGCTTTCGGGCCGCCTCCCAGCCACCGCGTCGGCGGCGTTGACCGGTGGTGTGCAGGCACTGGCGGCGTTCCGGATCGAACTGCACCGCCCGGTCCGACCGATGCTGGCGTCGCCGGGGTCGTCGTTCGAGGAGGCGGTGGCGGAGCTGGAGCCCTGCCGGGTGGAGTACAAAATGGATGGAGCCCGAATCCAGGTACACAAAGACGCCGAGCGCGTGAGCGTTTACACCCGCACCCTGCGAGAAATAACATCTTCCGTTCCCGAATTGGTGGAATTGGTTCGGGGATTCACCTGCGAATCGGTTGTACTGGACGGCGAAACCCTGGCCCTGAACGATGATGGGCGTCCACGACCTTTTCAGGAGACGATGAGCCGGTTCGGCAGCACGGTCGAGGAACAGGTCAAGGCACTGCTGTTGAGACCCTATTTCTTCGACTGCCTCCACCTGGACGGCGAGGACCTGATCGACCGCCCACTGCGGGCGCGCGTGGCGGCGTTGGTCGAGGTCGTGGGCACGCACGTGATCCCGGGGACGACGGAGGGGACGTCGGACTTCCTGGAGGCGGCGCTGTCGTCGGGCCACGAGGGCGTGATGGTCAAGGACCTGGACTCGACCTACCAGGCGGGGCGTCGAGGAAAGGCTTGGCAGAAAATCAAGCCCGTGCACACGCTGGATCTGGTCGTCTTGGCCGCAGAATGGGGGCACGGTCGCCGGACGGGGTATCTGTCGAATCTGCACCTGGGGGCCCGCGATCCCGATGGCGGATACGTCATGGTGGGCAAGACGTTCAAGGGCCTGACCGACGACCTGCTGAAATGGCAAACCCAGGAATTCCCCACCCACGAATCCGCGCGTGATGAGTGGGCGGTGTACCTGCACCCGGCCTTGGTGGTCGAGATCGCCCTGGACGGCGTGCAGGTCAGCACCCGCTACCCCGGCGGCGTCGCCCTGCGGTTCGCGAGGGTGGTCCGCTACCGACCGGACAAGGAACCGGCCGACGCCGACACGATCACCACCGTCCGAACCCTGCTCCCCGGCGGCGAGTAGAGCACCGCAGCATGGTCAACATGCACCCCGGCTGCCTGCGGGTCTCATGCAGGGTCCCGCCAGCGGTCTCCCCGCGCCTTGAGCGGCACGCCGGGATGATCTTGGCACGCCTCCGGCCCCCGGTATCCATTCTACCGGCGGGCACCGACAGTTCCGAGCGAAGATGATCAAGCCTGTGGATGACTGTGGACGAGCGCTGTGGATGGCACCGCGGGAGGCCACAACCTGGCCGATTGTCCACAGGCTTGATCATCTTCGACGGGAAGTGTCGGCCCTCCTCGGTAGAATGGTCATCGGGGGCCGGAGGCATCGGTTGATCATCACCGGGTCGCAGCGGCGGCGCGGGCCGGCTGGTCGAAGCGCCTTCGAGTTGTCCACAGGCTTGATCGTCTTCGCCAGGAACTGTCAGCCCTCCTCGGTAGAATGGTTACCGGGGGCCGGAGGCATCCGTCGATCACCGCTAGACCGCAGCGGCGGGCGGAGGCGGCCGGTCGATGCGCTGCCGGGCGCGCCTTCAAGCGGTCCACCGGCTTGATCATCTTCGCCGGGAAGTGCCGGTCCCCCTCGATAAGCCTGATACCGGGGGCCGGAGGCATGCGGCCGCCCCGCGGCACCGTGTCTCGTTGGCCGTTCACCTCGGTGTTCGAGTGAGTGAAGGGCCGTCCGCCCAACCCTCGCCCCACAGCGCTCCAGGTTCGTCGACTTGCTCCTACAACAGCGTTTCCGACGGTCATTCGCCGGCAACCCAGGCGCTTTGGTGCCATTGGCGGGTTTGTGTCTTTACCGCGCCGACCTCGATGGCTACCGTGAACGTTCACATTCTTCACCCGTTCGGGCCGCGTCGGAGGTCTGGTGTCTGTGGATGTGCTTGGGGACGCCCTGCGGCGGGGGCCGTTCCACGTGGCGTTGCGGACCGCCATCGAGCATCGGGGCCTGTCGTTGGCCCGGTTGCGCGCCCATCTGTCGCGAATGGATATCTCCATCGCCGAGTCCACCCTCAGTTACTGGCAACGCGGGCTGCGCCACCCGGACGTGCATCACGCGCTCGGGGCCGTGCGTGGGCTGGAGAGCGTGCTGGGGTTACCCACCGACTCGCTCGTCGTCCTGCTCGGGCCCCGGCAGCGGACCCCGCGCCGGACGCCGCCGTCGGCGTCGTTCGCCGAGCTGGTCGTCGCGGGGCCGACGACGCGGGAGTTGCTGGCCGATATCGGTGCTGACCCTGAGCGGTGCAACTCCTCGATGGAGTTGCAACTCGCCCACGAGCGGGTGACCATCGGGGTTGATCGGTCACAGGCCAAGGTGCACACGCTGCTCGTCGGTCGGGCGCTGGAGACCGGGGTCGACCGGTACGTGGCCGTCTACCACGGCGAGCCCGGCTGCGACGTCGACGTCGTGCGGGTCACCGCGGGGGACGGGTGCCGGCTCGGCCGGGTGCGGCGCAAGGACGTGTCGGTGATCTTCGAGCTGATGTTCGACCGGACCCTCACCGAAGGTGAAACCGCCGTCATCAGCTACACGGTCGAGGACGACTCCGGGGTCGAGTGCCCCGGCTACTTCCGGATCTTCCGCGCGCCGTCCGGGCCGTACCTGCTCCAGATGCAACTCCCCACCGAGGACGTCCCGGCCCGGTGCGTCCAGGAGGTCCGCATCACCGAAAGCCGTCCCCCGACCGTGTCGACCGAGCTGTACTGCGACCGGGGGTACGTGGTCAGCGCCTACTACCCCGGCTCCGAGCGCGGCATCGCCGGGATCTCGCTGGAGTGGCGCTGAGCCCGTACCTTGGCAACCGTGCGCTACTACCACGGCGAACCAGCCCACGACCTGACCTACGACGACGTCTTCCTGGTGCCGGGCCGCTCGGCGGTGGCCAGCCGGTTCGACGTCGACCTGTCCACATCGGACGGTACGGGCGCGACGATCCCGATCGTGGTGGCCAACATGACCGCGGTCGCGGGCAGGCGGATGGCCGAGACGGTCGCCCGGCGCGGCGGGCTCGTCGTGCTGCCGCAGGACGTCGACCCGCGCGCGGTCGGCGACATCGTCGAGTGGGTGAAGACCCGGCACCGGGTGTGGGACACGCCCCTCGTGCTGCGCGCGCACGACGCCGTGGCCGACGCGATCAACCTGCTGCCCAAGCGCGCGCACGGCGCCGTAGTGGTGGTGGACGACGAAGGCAGGCCCGTCGGGGTGGTGACGGAAGCAGCGTGTAGCGGTGTGGACCGTTTCACCCGGTTGAGCGAGATCGCCGACCCGGCCATCGTCACGCTCAGCATCGACACCGCCCCGCGCGAGGTGTTCGACGCCCTCCACGCGCACACCGCGAAGGTCGCACTGGCGCTGGACGACACCGGTCGGCTCGCAGGCGTGCTGACCGAGGTGGGTGCGTTGCGCGCCGACATCTACCAACCCGCTGTAGATGCGAACGGTCAGCTCCGCGTTGCGGCCGCGGTCGGGGTGAACGGCGACGTTGCGGCGAAGGCCAAGGCGTTGCTCGGGTACGGGGTGGACACGTTGGTTGTCGACACCGCTCACGGGCACCAGGAGAAGATGCTCACCGCGCTGCGCGCCGTGCGGTCGGCGCACCCGGACGTGCCGGTGGTCGCGGGCAACGTGGTGACCCCGGACGGCGTGCGCGACCTGGTCGAGGCGGGCGCGGACGTGATCAAGGTCGGCGTCGGCCCCGGCGCGATGTGCACGACGCGGATGATGACCGGCGTGGGCCGACCGCAGTTCTCGGCCGTGTACGAGTGCGCGGAAACCGCCCGCGAGCTGGGCAAACACGTGTGGGCGGACGGCGGGGTACGGCACCCGCGCGACGTCGCGCTCGCGCTGGCGGCGGGCGCGTCGAGCGTGATGGTGGGTTCGTGGTTCGCCGGGACGTACGAGAGCCCGGGCGACCTGCTGCGCGACGAGCAGGGCAGGCCGTACAAGGAGTCGTTCGGCATGGCGTCCAAGCGCGCGGTCACGGCGCGGACACGCGGCGACAGCGGGTTCGACCGCGCGCGCAAGGGCCTGTTCGAGGAGGGCATCTCGTCCTCCCGCATGCGCCTGGACCCGCGCGCACCGGGCGTGGAGGACCTGCTGGACTCGATCTGCTCGGGCGTCCGCTCGGCCTGCACCTACGCGGGCGCCCTGACCCTCGGCGAGTTCCACGAGCGAGCGGTCGTCGGCGTCCAGTCGGCGGCGGGTTTCGCGGAGGGCAGGCCGCTGCCGTCCGGCTGGTGACGGGCGACCGCCGACCAGCGGGTCCGGTCATGCCAAAGGGACGCACCCGCCGGGCTCGCGGATCGCGCGGGAGCAAGCCGGCCGGGTGGTCACCTCCGGCAGCGCGGACAACCGTGCGCGGCTCGGCGGAGAGCAAGAGGTCCGCGGGGAACAAGAGGTCCGCGGGCTGATTCAGCTCTGCGTGAAGATCAAGGCCACTCCGGTCACCGGCATCCGCCGGGAACTCCGCGCCGGTGGCGACCGCCGCCGCGCCCACCCGCCAAGATCATCGGGCTGTGGGATCCCCCGAATTCCACACTAGTGCGCGGTGAGCAGGGGGAACAACGCCAGTTCGGTGGCCTGTGGACAACTCGGCGGCATGTGGACGAACGGTCCACACGGGTTGGCGGCAAACGGTTCTTTGCCGGTTGGGTGGTGGAACATCCGAATTGACCGCGCGCCTATGGTTGCAGGGTGAGAGCAGTCGAGGTCGAAGACCTTGTCAAGCTGTACAAGAAGAACCCCAAACCTGCGGTGGACGGCCTGAGTTTCAGCGTCGAACCCGGAGAGGTGTTCGGCCTGCTCGGTCCAAACGGGGCCGGCAAGACAACCACGGTGGGGGTGCTGACGACGCGGGTGCTGCCCACGTCGGGAAGGGCGTTGGTGCACGGCGTGGACGTGGTCTGGGACTCGACCCGGGCCCGGCAGATCCTCGCGGTCGTCCCCCAGCGCAACAACCTGGACCGGTCGCTGAGCATCCGGCAGAACCTGCTGTTCCACGCCGCCTACCACGGCGTGCCGCGCGCCGAGCGCACCGCGCGCGCCGACGAGATCCTGGACCGGATGGGGCTCGCCGACCGGGCCAAGGACCGGATCGACCTGGTCTCCGGCGGCCAGGCGCAGCGGGTGATGATCGCCCGCGCGCTGATGCACAAACCCAAGGTCATGTTCCTGGACGAGCCGTCGACCGGGCTGGACCCGCAGGCGCGGCTGTTCGTCCACGACCGGGTGCTCGACCTGCGCGCCGAGGGCGTCACCGTCGTGCTGACCACGCACGACATGGACGAGGCCGAGAAGCTGTGCGACCGCATCGGCATCGTCGACCACGGCAAGCTGCTGGCCCTGGACACCCCGGCCGCGCTGACCCGCGGCCTGCCGGGCAGCACGACTGTGAGCGTCACGGTCCACCTCGGCGGCACGGACGGCGCCGTCGTGGAGAAGGCGCTGGCGGACATCGACGGCGTGGAGCGCGTCGAGCGGATCGGGTCGAGCGGACCGGCCCCGGCCGCGCTACCCCCCGGCCTGCCCGCCGCGGCGATGGCCGCCATCGCCGCCAAGGCCGCGGAACTGGCGACGGCCCCGCAGACCGAAGGCGTGTACCGGCTGTACACGGCACTCGAACCGGCGGTGGTCCTCCCCCTGGTCCTGCGCGTCCTGGGGGACGCGACGTGCGAGGTGACCGACCTGTCGATCGGCACGCCGAGCCTGGAGGACGTCTTCATCCACCTCACCGGACGGGAGCTGCGATGACCGAGACCGCCGAGATCCGGTCCAGCACACCGCTGCGCACCTTCGGGTCCGTGCTGTGGCGGGACACGTTCGTCACGGGCCGCGAGTTGCTGCCGTTCCTCGCCCAGGTGATCGTGCAGCCGTTCTTCACGCTGTTCATCTTCGGCAAGGTCCTGGTGAACCTCGGCTACGTCGGCGGCGACTTCGCGGCCATCCTGCTGCCGGGAATCGTGGCCCTGAACGGGTTCCTGGGCGCGCTGCAGAACACGACCATGCCGCTGATCATGGACTTCTCCTGGACCCGCGAGATCGAGGACCGGCTGCTGGCACCGATCCCGATCGCCTGGGTGGCGGTGGAGAAGATGCTGTTCGGCGCGCTGCGGGGCGTGGTCGCGGCCCTGGTGATGATCCCGATCGGGTTCCTGATCCTGGACGGGGTGCACTGGCCCGCGTCGGCGTGGATCCCGGTGCTGCTGATCGTGATCCTGGGATCGCTGGTGGGGGCGGCGATCGGGATGACGATCGGGACGTCGGTGCAGCCCCGGCAGATCAACATCCTGTTCGCGGTGATCCTGATGCCGCTGATGTTCACCGGGTCGACCCAGTTCCCGTGGATGGGCCTGGCGAACCTGCGGTGGTTCCAGGTGATCTGCGCGCTAAACCCGCTGACGTACGTCAGTGAGGGGATGCGGGCGGAGTTGGTGCCGTGGGTGCCGCACATCCCGATCTGGATCAGCCTGCTGGTGATGGTGGTCGCCTGCGGCGTCTTCGGCTTCTTCGGCATCCGCGGCTTCCTGCGGCGGGCGCTGGACTGAGCAGGACCTGGCCGGGTCTGTCAGGACCCGGCCAGGTGCTGTTGCAGGAGGGCGTGCCGGAACTGGTACACGGCACCGACTTGGCGCAGGATCCCGCGGGCGTGCGCGTCTTCGAGGAACGACAGCAGGCGGCGGGGCAGACTCCCACGCAGCAACCACGTTGTGGTGCGGAACGCGGCGGCTGCGTGCCAGGTGAAGGCACTGACAAGCAGCGGCGCGAGCGCCACATCAACGATATCCGGCTCGCCCCGGTACACCAAGACCAGCAGAATCCAGAGGCTGATGTAGCCGGAGCGATTGGCCTTGGCGAACCCGACGTCGGCGGCCAGTGATTCCCGCATGGTCGGGAGCGCGCGGCCGGACAACCGGTTGCGCACGTTGACCAGGTACACCAACCAGCCGGTGAAAACGCTGAAAGGCAGGAAGACAACCACCAGAATGAGGATGGTCAGCATGAAGGGGCTGGGCCCGGCAGGGGTGCCGCCTACTGCCAGCTCGTCCCGCCAAACCAGGTGATCCTGCCACGCCAAGATTCCTCCCCATGCAGCGAGCACGAGGAACACCGTGGTGGCGACGACATACCGCAGAACTGTCGCCCGAGTATCCACAGTGGAGGTCAGCCAACCCGGATTCCTGGAGCGGGTGGGGATGGCCAGGCCGAGCACCCCGCCGAGAGCCGCGCCGACACCCGGATCCAGGCCGACAGTGCCCCCCAGCGCGCCGCCCGCCAGTACGCAGAGCCAGACCACGGGCAAGAACAGTCGCAGGGCGATGCGGCGCCAGCCGGTCAGGGACTCGTGTAGGCGCCACCAGGCGAAGTCGACGGTGTCGCGGGCGGTCATGTCCTTGGCGAGGAAGGTCAACCACGCCGTGGCCTGTTCCGGGCGGTAGGCGGGGCTCTGCGTGGTGCCGAGGTCCGGGTGGGGGCGCGGGGAGTAGGCGGCGGGCAGGAGCGCGGCCAGCAGGTGGCGGCGGACGGCGTCGGCGTCCGGGAGCGAGCAGAGGTCGGCGGGGTCGGTTTCCGTTCTGGCGTAGGCGAACCTGGCCAGCGAGGTCATGAACGGGGACGACAGCGCGTCGGTGAGCGGGCCGCCCGCGCGCACCGCCGCGAACACCGGCGCCCAGCGGTCCTCCTGCCCCGGACGCCGCAAGAAGTCGACCACTTGCCCCGGCGTCACCGGGGCCAGTTCGACGACCAGCGCCGTGCTCAGCGGACTCCCCGTCGCGCGCACCATCTCCTCGTACTCCGTGGCCCGGCAGGTGAGCACGAACGGCGCCCCACCGTCGAACGCCGTGTTGATCTCGGCGAGGGCGGCGGCCCGGCGCGGCTCGGGGATCTCGTCGAGGCCGTCGAGGACCGGGAGGAGCTTCCCGGCGCCGAGCAGGTCGCGCCAGGCCTTCGCGGACGCGGTCTTCGGGTAGTCGGCCGCAAGCCGGTCGACGATCCAGTCGCGCAGCGGCGAGTCCGGGTCCCACGACGACAGCGGCAGCACGATCGGGACCGGCGGGTCACCGGTCAGCAGGTCGATGGCCAAGAACGTGGCCAGCACGGTCTTGCCCGACCCGGGCTCCCCGATGATGACGAGCTGCCCGCGCGGCAGCTCGTCGCGGAACTTGGCGGCCAGGTCGCGCAGGTCGCCGTCCGCGCGGACCCGGATGGGTTTACCGCCGACGGCGTCCCCGAGGATGGCCGTGGCGGGCGCGGACACCGGCCGGTCGGTCGCCGACCAGCGCACGTTCAGCGGCGCCGAGAGGCTGATCCCCCGCGCCTGCAACTCCGCCCGCCACTGCTCGCGGACCTGCCCGGCGAACGCCGCCAGGTCCAGCGACGCGGGTTCGCGTTGCAACCACAGTGCCCCGACGAAGGTCAGCACCCCGGCGGTGAGGCCGAGGAGGGCCGCGACGGGCCAAGGGACGAAGTTGGCCAGGGCGCTGAGCACGCCCGCGACCACCAGCCCCGCCGCGACCCACCATCTGACCGACATCGGGGGACACAGTAGCTACAGCTCCGGCCCCTTGGCACGCAGGTCGTCGACCTTGCCCATGGCCTCGCGCAGGTCGGCCAGCCAGGTCTCGGCGTGGTCGCCGACCAGGCGGACGGCCCAGGACAGGGCGTCGGAGCGGGACCGGGCGACACCGGCGTCGACGAGGGTGTCGAGGACCAGGCGCTCGGGTTGGCGGAGGCGGGTCATGACGGGGACGGACAGGGTGGTGAACAACTCGGTCGTGCCGCCCAGGGTGGCGCCCCAGGCGACCTTGCGGCCGTAGCGGTGCTCGGCCTGGCGCGCGATCTCGATGCGCTCGTCGCGGGTCTCCTCCCGCCAACGGGCGATCCGACCGGACTCGGCAGCCGCCTGGGCGGCGTCGTCCGGGTATTCGCTGGTCAGGTTGGCCAGGGTGCCCACGACCAGGATCTCCTCCCGGTCGACCGTCACCTCCGGCTCGCCGGTGAACCACTCCGGCAACCTGCCGGAGAACCAGGCCGCGGCGTCACCCGCGGGTGGGACGTCGGCCTGCTGCCTGCCGCCGCGGCCCCAGTGCTTGCGCATGTCAGCTCCCTTGATTACATGATTACATCACTGCTCAACTTACGCGTAAATCACTGGTGCGGGCAGGCGTGTTCGTCCAAGGTGAACCCATGAGTCTCACCGGCACTCTCGTGCGCCTGCGCGCGCTCGAACCCGACGACGCGGACCTCATCTGGCACTGGGACCAGGACGAGGGCTCGATGCGCTGGCTGGTCACGTCCTACCCGGAGTCCCGGCAGGCCATCCGCAAGCGGATCGAGGAGCGCGTCAACGGCTACGAGCGCGTGGTCTTCGGCATCGAGGAACTCGCCGACGGGCGGCTGGTCGGCATCACCGCCCTGCGCGACACCAACCCGGAGAACGGCCGCGGGACCCTGGACCTCTACCTCGGGTCGACGGAGGACCAGGGCAAGGGCTACGGCACCGACGCCCTACGCGTCCTCTGCCGCTTCGCCTTCAACGACATGCGGCTGCACGCCATCGGCCTGACGGTGGTCGCGGAGAACGAGTCCGCCCGGCACGTCTACCGGAAGGTCGGGTTCGTCGAGGAGGGCCGCACCCGCGAGACCTTCCGGCGGGACGGGGAGCTGCACGACGAGGTCATCATGAGCCTGCTGGCCCGGGAGTTCACGGGTAGATAGCGAGCCAGATCGCGATGTAGTGCAGCCTGGTCGCACGCGACATGGGCTTGTAGGCGTTGCATGGGGTCTGACCTGGCGTTTTGCTTCTCGGTAGTTCTCAACGGGTCTCAGGGCTTGCTGCCCTCTCACGGCCTGTGGACGGCCTGGCTTGTCCCAAGCGGACAGCCGGGCCGTTCGGCGTTCCCGGGGCACGTACCCACGGTGCGATCCGCGCCTACGGGGCTGTCGAGCTAGGCAGAGTATGGCGCGGATCGTGCCGTGGGCTCCCGGGGTCCAGGGGCGGGGTAGCCCCTGGTACCTCGCAAGCCGCGGGCAGCTCCGGCCGTGCCGCCTGCGCGGCGTGGCAGCCGAGCACCTGCCAGGCCGCGCCGCGCGCCCGCGCGGGCGGAGCGAAGCGGGAGCCCGCGCCGTGGCGCGATGAATGCTGCCTCCCGGCAGGGTGACCGGCCCACCCGCCGCGCCGCGCAGGCGGCGCGGCCTTGATCCCATAGAGCCAGGTTCAGCACTGCATCAACGTGAGCAGTTCTCGATAAGAGACGATATTTAGTCACACAGACCACGGGGGATGCACTCTCGCCACACGCAGGCGTATCGTGTAACGATGGCAAAGTTTGACGACCGTCTAATAAATGGGAATCAGGGAGCTGTGCTCTATCTCTCACGTCCCGCCAATAAGACTTTATCAATTCGGAATGCAACAGGAACGATTGAAGCAAGCTCCGGTTCAGCAGCGCTCGTCGTCAATCTTGCATCATACGAGAAGAATCTGGATGAACTACTACAGGCCGCTGTTGCGCTGGCTCAACAAGCCCTGGACCGCTGGGCTATCCACGGAAACATGAGCCGCGTACTGGATCCTTCTGAAGACCGTCACATCCTTTGGTGGTCAGACAGCAGCGTCGGAAGGTCATGCAGGATGCATACCTCATACGGTCTGACCATGACGCTTAGTGCCGAAGCTCAAGTCCAAGACTCGAACGGCAATATTCGACCTTCGCTGCCACCGTCGCCCCCTGCCTGGCACCTCAGCTTTCGGTACTTTCGATTGGCTCAGTCGACAACAGACATGGTTGACGCTTTTAGAAACTACTACTTGGCACTTGAGGCGATTTTAAGCACGATCGAGCCTCCTCCACTCCGGGCAGATGGCCGTCCGGCTGGCAAAGAAAAGGACTGGCTAGATGCCGCCTTTCGGGCAGCAGCCAAGCTGGTCAACTTTGCCGACTATGCGCCACCAAACACACCCAATCCTGACAAGTTTGTGCGTTCTGACATATACGCCAATGCTCGAACTTTGACTTTCCACGCGAAGGCTGGAGCACTAGTGATGCTGCCACACGAGCATCAAACCCGACAGCGTCTAAGAACCTCCGTAAAGCGCCTGCGTCAACTGTACTTGGACCTGACTCAAGCTTCTCTTGGGTTCCGACACATCGGCGGAGGAGGATTAACAACGTCGGGATTCGAGATGCTGGCCAGCACCTATGAAGGCCACGCCCACCTCTACGTATCCAGCCAACCAGTTCAAGAGCGCCGACCAGGAGAACCGGTTACACCCGACGACTTGTTGGCGATCCCGATGTTCCGCTCTGCCGATCAGTCTGACGATACGCACGTCACCTTCTCCGGGAAGATCCCTTTGAAAGACACGAGCACTAGAGTTCGCCAGTTTGGCGTTGCCGATCAAGCCAATACTTTGATCTACGAGGACCTCGGCGCCACATTGGATCTAGAAGGCTTCGCGCACGCCGAAGTAGTCTTCGATTTCCGCCACGACGGCGCATCGGGAACTGGCATTCGACATCACTCCTAACCTATTTTTCGATGTGCCCGCATCCCAGTATTCGAAGATCGCAATCAAACCAGGGACAGTGCACCGCTATAGACACCCGGCGCCGTTGCGATAGTCGACAAAGACTCAATGACATGGCGGCCGCCAGAGATATCGGAGACGATCGCGCCTGCTTCACGCGCGATAAGAACGCCCGCTGCCGTATCCCAGGCCTTATTAGAGAGAATGATTGCGGCATCGGTGCGTCCTTCGGCGACCCAGGCTAGGTCGATGGCGGCGGAGCCGAACATGCGGATGCGTTCGACGTTGGCGGCTAGGCGGGCGGTGATGGCCAAGCGTTCGTGATTCTTCTCCTCGGCGTGGACGCCTACGGCGTAGTCGCCTAGGGAGACGATGGCGGACGAGAGGTCTGTGGTGGTGCTGGCGCTTATGGGGCCGTGTTGGTTGTGGGCGCCTCCACCTTCTGTGGCGGTGTAGTGCATGTTGAGGGCGGGGAGGTCGATGACGGCGACTACGGGGCGGTTGTTGGTGACCAGGGCTAGCGAGACGGCGTAGAGGGGTAGGCCGTGGACCAAGTTGGAGGTGCCGTCGATGGGGTCGAGGGTCCAGACGGAATCGCTGGAGGTCGCGGTGGTGCCTTCTTCTTCGCCTAGGAAGCCGATGTCGGGGGTTTGTTCGGCGAGGTAGGCGCGCACGGTGCGTTCGATGGTGATGTCGAGGTCGGTGACGCGGTCGCGGTCGCCTTTGTCGCGGACGGTGAGGGGGCCTGCGCGGGCGATGAGGTCGCGGGCGATGGTGACGGCGTCTTCGGCGATCTTGAGGTGGGCCTGGTGCTCGTTCACGCGGTGACCTCTCGGGATCGGGTCCATAGGGATTCGAAGACTTGGCTGAACGTCTCGTAGAGGCCCGGGGTCTCGCCGCGTTCGGCGACCAGGGTGGGGGACTCGAGGCCTCGGCCGTCAGGTAGGTACGGCTGCACCACGCATAGGGCGTCGTCGACGATGGTGATATTGAAGCGGATGGTCTCGTCGTAGACGTGCAGGCGTAGGCGTGGGCTGGCGTCGGGGGTGAGTTTGAGGGCCACGCGTCTCATGGCGCCGATGTTGACGTCGGTGAGGGTGGACAGGAGGGTGTCGGGGTGGCCCTCCTCTGCGCCGCGTCGGCGGATAGCCTCGCCTGCGGGGTCCAGGAACAGGCAGTCGACCTCGGTGCCGTTCTCGATGAGGTCAATCAGGTCGCGGTCGGGGTACTGCTGGCACAGCAGGTTCAGGGACAGGCCGACCATGCGGATGCTGCGGGCGCCGTCGAATAGCTTGTGGGGCGGCATGTGGTGGTGGAACTCGGATCGGCTGGTGTAGGCCGCGGTGAGTCCTGCCAGCTCCGAGCGCACGGTGGGGGCGGCCTGCGCGACGGGCTGGGTGGGAGTGGGCTCGGGGATGAAGTCCATGCCGCCTAGGTAGGGCTTGAAGAGCTGTTCGGCCGACCAGTTCGGGAACATGTTTTCCAGAATCCGACAGTGGTCGGCGTATGGCAGACCGAGGAGTTCACCGGAAATCCACCGGTAGAACTGAGCCTTGCTCGGGTAGCCACCGATCAGCGACGGATCGACCTTTTTCGCGGCCCGATCGTATTCGCGACAGAAGGCACGGTGGCCCTGTAGGTGGCGCTGCTTGAGCAGCACTTTCAACAGGATGGTCGTCTCGCTCATCGGGGCCTCCCACCTCGGTGGACTCCTCGACGCTACCACACAGACGAGACATAGACGAGACTACGTGAGTGTCAGGTGAGGCCAGGCGGGACTACGGCGGTGTCTCGACGGGACTCATCAGCGCCGAAGCTGTAGTCAGCGGCCGGAGCAGGTCGCAGACACAGCGGAGGTACTGACACCAATGGGTATGAGCAAGGGGCACCGATTCCCCGTCGAGTTCTCGGACGCATTTCCTGACGGTCTTGTCCTCATCGGCGAAGTCGCGCCGGACAACGAATACCAGTCACGAGAAGACAGGGCGGCGGGTCGGCCGGTGCGGCAGCGGATGGACGAGACGACCGGGCAGCGGCAGTGGAAGGCGAAGGTCACCGACCCGAGCGAGCCGAACGCCAAGCGGGCGTCGTTCGAGTTGACGTTGGTCGCCGACGTGCAGCCGGTGCCGACCACGGCGGAGGTTCTGCCGGGGATGCGGCCGATTGAGCTGGTCGGGCTGACCGCGGAACCGCGCATCGCGGGCAACGGTGAGTTCAAGTACCAGGCGTACGTCTACCGGGCCACCGGGTTCGCGGCGGCGGCCTCCAGCAGCGCCAGGGCGGGCAAGGCCGCGGGCGAGACGTCGGGCAAGGCGGCGTAAGCCATGGCGCAAGAACCTGCGACATCGGCCGTGCCGTTCCGCGAGTGGCCCGGGTGGGGTCGGGACTGGAACGTCCCGCCGGTACCGGGCGAGATGGTGGAGCGCTGGCAGGACGCATACCGGCGCTTCGGCCAGGCGTACGAGGGGACGGCCAAGCGTCCGCCCGGTGATGTCGGCGCGGCGAAGGAGATGGCGGACGCGTCGTGGAACGTGGCGGTGCTGTGGCGGGAGATCGCCGGGACGGCGGGCCTGCCGTGGTGGCTGCTGGCGGGCCTGAACGCGGCAGCCCAGGCGTTTGAGCAGCAGGCCCGGGACTGGCACGCGCGCTCTCGGATCGATGTGGACGTCATCCCGGGCCATCCCCGCGCGCGGCGTGACAGCGGGAGGCGATAGCGGTGTCCGGTGGGAGGGTCAGGATTGGCACGGGGCAGGGTGAGATTCGTCTACTGCGTGCCGCGCATGAGGCACTGGTGGCGATCCGCCCGGCTCCGTTGGCGCCTGCCTCGGAATGGAGGGCGTACTACTACCACAGCGCGTCCACCTACCGGGAGATCTCCCGAGTGGACACTGGCAACGCATCCGAAGCGCTGTATTGGGCTGAACGCGAACACGAGAAGGCGCAACGGTCGTTGGACGAGATCCCGACCGACGCGATCGGAACCGGACCGCACAAGGTGGTCCGATTCCGGTCTCTCGACGCACTGTGCAGGGAGCTTGATGACACGC
This sequence comes from Actinokineospora auranticolor, assembly GCF_041897805.1. Taxonomy (GTDB): domain Bacteria; phylum Actinomycetota; class Actinomycetes; order Mycobacteriales; family Pseudonocardiaceae; genus Actinokineospora; species Actinokineospora auranticolor. The sequence goes on along the minus strand of NZ_CP154825.1, from coordinate 884,479 downwards.
ACCCGAGGATCAGTGCGCAGCCCTCCGTTTGGTTGACCTACCACCAGTCCTGCGCGGAGCTGTTCGCCGCTGTGGCGGAGATCGACCGGTGGAACCACCATCTGGCGCTCTACTACGCCGAGAAGAGCCGACGGGCCGCGCGGGAAATCCAAGGCAAGGAAGTATGAGACGACTGTTGTTGGCCTGGGGTACCGGCTACGTGACCGGTGTGGTCGTGGCGAACGTGTACCGGCGGTGGCGGCGCCGCGGCTTCTACCCCAGGGCAAGAGACCGGTTCATGAGTCCCTCGGACACGTGGACGGTTGAAGACCACCGGGACTACACCCGGTTCTGCCGAAGATGGGACCGGGTCAACAGCGCCCGGGAAACCTGCCGGAACCTGATGAGCCGGGCGACCTTAGGGGTGTACCAACCAGAAGATCTGGACTGAAAGTCCATACAGGGGGCGAGAAACCGCGCGTGGGTCGTGCGGCGATGTCGCGCGTCTTCACTGCGCTTTCGGGAAATGTAGGCCACAGAAGCGGATGTGGTTTGGCGGCCTTCTCCGCTTCTGTGCCTGTCCACTCGGGGAGTAGACGTGGCAAGGGTAATCCAGAACTCGGGTGCTTCCGCAAGGGGGCTAACTCGAACGCGATGCGGTCAGTGCAAGCGGTTCGCCCGGTTGCTTCCGGGGGACACGCAGTGTGCGTCCTGCATGGGCGCCTTGGCGTTGGTGTTCAGCAGTGTCGCTCACCCGTCCCACGCGGTCGTGCGGGGTGGTTGGTGATGGGTAGCGGCAGGTGGGTTGATCCGGCGCCGTTGGAGGTGGCGCGGCCTCGGTTGCCGTGGTGGACCATGCTCCCGCGCTGGGTGAAGCTGGTCCTGGTCCCCGTTGCGCTGGTCATCGTTGCCGTGTGGGTGGCGGCGAGGGTGGTGCGGGTGGCGTGGTTCTACCCCGTCTCGGTCGTGCTCGGCCTGCTTGCCCTGCTGCTCTACCGGTGGGGTGGGCTATGGCTGCTCGGGTCGGTGGTGTTCGTGGTCGGGGTGGGGTTGTTCGTGTGGTGGTGGCGGGACAAGCCCCGGTTCGATGTGTGGTTGCGGTGGCCGCGTACGGAGTTCCGGCGGGTGGCGGTGTACGCGCATCAGTGGCGGACGGTGGCGCGGTTGTCCAACCTGACCGCCTCCGCGAAGGGCCGCGAGTACCTGCCCAGACTGCGGCGGACCAGGTCGGAGGGCTGGCGGGACCGGGTCCGGGTGCGGATGGTCAAGGGCCAGGCCCCGGAACAGTGGGAAGCTCGCGCGTCGGGCCTGGCACACGCGTTCGGGTCCAGGTCGTGCCGGGTGCGGGTGATCCGACCCGGGGTCATCGAGCTGGACCTGGTGCACTCCAACCCCCTCGCATCACCAGTGGCGCTGCCCGCGATGGGCACGGAATCGGGGGTGGATCTGCGGCGGGTGGTCGTGGGCCGGACCGAGACCGGCAAGCCGTGGCGGCTGCGGCTGCTGGGCAACCACCTGCTCACGGTTGGGGTGACGGGTGCGGGTAAGGGGTCGCTTCTCTGGGCTGTGGTGTGGGCGTTGGCGCCGCTGGTCAAGGCGGGTGCGGTGCGGCTGGTGGGTATCGACCCTAAGGGCGGGATGGAGCTGGGCCAGGTTCCGGAGGTGTTCGACCGGGTCGTCTATGACAACGGCGAAGCCGCGGTGACCCTCCTCGAAGAAGTGGCCGCTGAGGTGCGGACACGGGCGGCGACGTATCGGGGTGTGCGGCGGCTGTGGGCTCGGGAGACCGGGGAGCCGTTCACACTGCTGGTGGTCGACGAGTTGGCGGACCTGATCGCCTACCAGACCGACAAGCGCCTCCGAGAGCGCGCTCAGACGGCGTTGCAGACCATCACGTCCCAGGGCCGGGCACCCGGGTTCGGTGTGTTGGCGTTCGTGCAGGACCCGCGCAAGGAGATCGTGCCGTTCCGGAACCTGTTCCCGACCCGGATCGCGATGCGCCTCGATGAGGCGACCCAGGTGGACATGGTCCTCGGCGACGGACTGCGGGCTCGTGGCGCCAACGCGCATGAGATCAGCGAGTCCACCCCAGGTGTCGCCTGGGTCAAAGTGGACGGTCAACGCGACCCGGTTCGGGCACGGGCGTTCCACGTCACGGACACGAACCTGGTCGAACTGCGGCACTACATCACCGGCGGGTCGGCGACGATCGTGCCGTTCCCGGACCGGGCTCCGCGTGAGATCGACGGGGGGACGGCGGCATGACCGACACCAACGTTGCCCAACTACCGGCCCGGGGACCGTTGTCGACGGATGTGGTGCGGGCGACCGCTGAGCAGCACGGGGTGTGCGTACGGCCCTTCACCATGGAAGTCACCGACCCGGAAACCGGTGCGGTGAAGTACATCGGCGTGCCCTGTGGCTCCACAGTGGAGTCTGTGTGTCTGCCGTGTGCGCGCAAGGCTCGGGCGCTGAGAATGGTCCAGTGCCGGGAGGGATGGCACCTCACCGAGGAACCATCAACGGCCGCGGCCAAACCCACGGATGATCAGCGGGCCTTGGTGGAACTCCGAGCGGACCTCGTGGCGGCCTACCGCGATGCAATGGGAGCGGACGCGGACGACCTACGGGAGGAGATCCGCTCGGTCGACGCTGAACTTCACCAGCTCGGCGTCCGAGGGCGGTTGCCCAACCCCGACGGGGCGGCCAAGCGGGCTCCCGTGCGGTCGACCAGGCGGCGGCAGGACGCGCCCAACCTGCCTCGGCGGCGGGTGGAGAAACACACCCTCGGTCGCGAGTTCGCGGGCCGGTTCCGGCCGTCCATGTTCGTCACCCTCACGTGCGACACCTACGGGCCGGTGCGCTCGGACGGCTCACCGGTCGACCCCGGGCTCTATAACTACCGGCGGGCGGCTCGGGACGCGGTGCACTTCGCCTCCCTGGTCGACCGGTGGTGGCAGAACCTGCGCCGCGTCGTGGGCTGGGACGTGCAGTACTTCGCCACCGTCGAGCCCCAGCGACGGGCGGCACCGCACCTGCACACCGCGATCCGCGGTTCCATCCCGCACGAGGTGATCCGGCAGGTCACCGCCGCGACCTACCTACAGGTCTGGTGGCCTCCGCATGACGAAATGGTCTACGGCGACGGCCTGGTGCCGGTGTGGGACGGGGAACGATTCGTCGACCCAGCGACCCGGGCACCGCTCACGGCCTGGGCGGACGCGGTGGACCAGGTGGACGAGCCCGCGCACGTGGCGACCTTCGGCACGCAGGTCCACTCCAAGGGCATCCTCGGCGGCTCCGAGGAAGCCGGACGGCACATCGGCTACCTGACCAAGTACCTCACCAAGTCCACCGGAGAAGTCATCTCGGCGAACACCAGCTCGCAGCGGGATCACCATGACCGACTCCACGCAGAGCTGTTGGTGACGCCCTGTTCGCCCCGGTGCGCGGTGTGGCTGCTCTACGGCATCCAACCCGTGGGAGCCACCAGCCGAACTACACCGGGGCACTGCAAGGGCCGCGCGCACCGCCGGACCACCCTCGGCTTGCCCGGCCGACGCGTTCTGGTGTCGCGGAAGTGGTCGGGCAAGACGCTGTTGCAGCATAAGGCGGACCGGGCCGCGTTCGTGACGGAGACCCTGGCCGCGGTGGGCATCGTCAAACCCGTCCGGGACACCTCCGCCCTGGTCTGGCGCAAACTCGCACCCGGCGACCGCAACGCACCACCCCGGGATCACCTCGTCATGCGCGCCATCGCCGAACGAGTCACCTGGCGCGCCGAGTACGAACGAGCGCTTCTCGCCGCGCAAGGGCCACCAGGCGCTACCGCCGATGTTTCAGCAACTCGCCAACTGGCCGCGTGACCTGGGGGAACGACATGGACAACCTGCGATCCATCGACCGGCTCTGGACCGTCGACGACGTCTCGGCATACCTCGGTGTGCCAGCCAAAACGCTCTACCAGTGGAAATGGCGGGGTGAGGGGCCGCCGGTGCGGAAGGTCGGAAGGCACCTTCGGTACGACCCGGCCGCCGTGCAGGCGTGGTTTCTCGCGGACGCGGCCTAATACCAGGAAGGGAAGTTGATGGCTCATATCCAAGACCGTTGGTACCGCAAGGTCACGGACCCGAAGGACGGGAAGGTACGGCGGGAGAAAACGGCCCTCTACGGCAAGGGTGACCGGTACAAGGTCCGGTACCTCGACCCCGAAGGGCGGGAGCGGTCGAAGTCGTTCCCGGACCGCAAGAAGAAAGACGCCGATGACTTCCTGATCGCGGTCGAGAACGACAAGCGGGAGGGGAAGTACGTCGACCCTGAACGAGCGCGGATGGGCTTCGTGTCCTTCGCCTCCCAGTGGGTCGACTCCCAGACGTTCGACTACACGACCCGGGAGCGGATCTCGGGGCGGCTGCGGGTTCACCTCTACCCGTTCTTCGAGAAGAAGTCCCTCGGCGCGATCAAGCCGGGCGAGGTGCAGGCGTGGCTGCGGGAGTTGCAGGACAGGGCCGTGTCGGTCAACTATCGGGTCCTGCTTTTCACCCATCTGGCGTCGATCCTCAACGCCGCAGTCGACGACAGGCGCATCCTCGAGAACCCCTGCCACGCACGGAGCGTCACAAGGCCGCAGGTCGAGCGGAGGCGAATAGCTGTCTGGTCTACCTCAAGGGCCTCGGCCGTTCAGGACGCCCTACCAGACCGGTTCAAGATCGCGGTACCGATGGGGGCGGGGTTCGGGCTGCGGCAGGGCGAGATTTTCGGGCTCTCGCCGGATGACCTCGACCGGGAAGCGGAGGCGGTCAACGTGGTCCGCCAAGTCCGGCTCGTCGGGAACCAGCCCGTTTTCGCCCCACCGAAGCGGGGGAAGACCAGGAGCGCACCTCTCGCCGGGGGTCTGCTGCGGGTGCTGGACACGTACATGGAGCGTTTCCCGCCTACGACGCTCACCCTGCCCTGGCTGCACCCGGGAGGGGAGCCGGTCACCGTGCGGGTGATCATGGTCGACCAGGACGGCGGGGCCTGCCGACGCGGCGCGTTCAACCTGCGCGTCTGGCGACCGGCGCTGGCGCGGGCCGGAGTGGAGAGCCCGACTCGGGACGACGGTATGCACGCGCTGCGACACCTGTTCGCCTCGGTCCTGCTCGACGCGGGCGAGTCGGTCAAGGCCGTCGCCGAGTACCTCGGGCACAGCGACCCGGGATTCACGCTGAGGGTCTACACGCACCTGCTGGCCAGCAGTCACGACCGCACCCGCCGGGCTGTGGATGCCTTCATCGGCGGTCTCCACCCGGGTGACGGCCTACAGGCGGCCTGAGGGGGCGTCAGCACCCCATAACCGCAGCTAGGGGAAGATAGCCAGCCAGATCGCGATGTAGTGGCACGCTGCGGCCAGCACGGTCGCGGCGTGGAAGAACTCGTGGTGGCCGAAGGTGGTGGGCCACGGGTTCGGCCACTTCGTCGCGTAGAAGACCGCGCCGACGGTGTAGAACAGGCCGCCCACCAGCAGGAGCACCAGGGCCGCCGCGCCCGCGTGGTGCAGCAGTTCGGGCAGCACGAAGACGGCGACGTACCCCAGCGCGATGTAGATCGGGGTGCCCAGCCAGCGCGGGGCGTGGGGCCAGGCGAGTTTGAGGCCGACGCCCAGCAGCGCGCCGCCCCACACCACCGACAGCACGATGTAGCCGGTCGGGCGGTCCATCGCCAGCAGGCTGAACGGGGTGTAGGTGCCCGCGATGAACACGAAGATCATCGAGTGGTCGAGGCGCTTCATCGTGGTGCGGGCGCGCTCGGTGACCCACCAGCGGCGGTGGTAGAGCGCGCTCACGCCGAAGAGGCCCAGCACCGTCACGCCGTAGACCGAGGTGGCCAGCGCCGCCAGGGGCGAGATCGTGGCGGCCACCGAGATCAGCGTCCCGCCCGCGGCGAACGAGACGAAGAACGACCACAGGTGGATGACTCCGCGCATGCGCGGTTTGCCGTGACCGGCACTCGGCCGGCCCTGCGTCGGTGCCGTCACGTCAACCAGGTTACGGACCCGTAGGTTATTCCGCTCGAGGAGTGTGCCGTGGCTCACTCACGACCAGCCGACGACCTCCCGGTGCTCCACCGCCAGGCACCGGTCCACCACGACGTCCAGCCCGCCCTCGGCCGCGATCCGGGCCGCGTCCGCGCTGATCACGCCCAGTTGCAGCCACAACGCCCCCGCCCCGACGGCCACCGCCTCCTCGGCCACGGCGGCCGCGTGCTCGGGTCGGCGGAACACGTCCACGACGTCGATCGGCTCCGGGACCGCGGCCAGCGACGGGTACGCCGCCAGCCCCTCCCACGACGTCAGCCCCGGGTTGACGGGGAACACCGTCAGCCCCGCCGACCGCAGGTACCGCGCCACCCCGTGGCTGGGCCTGCCCGGGTTGTCGCTGAGCCCCACGACGGCGATGGTGCGTGACTCCCGGACCAGCCGCTCGATGACGGCGAGGTCCTGCCATACCGGATCGATCCCCATGCGCTGCACGTCCCCAGTGTGCCCCCGAATACACCTCGGCGGCGTAACCTGATCGGCCGTGAGTCTCCGTAGGCGCGTGGCCGACATCGTTTATGGCATCTACGAGAAGCGGCTCGTCCAGCAAGCGGGCGGGCGAACCCCGAGGCACGTCGGGGTCATGCTGGACGGGAACCGCCGCTGGGCCCGCGAGGCGGGGTTCACCGACGTCAACGACGGCCACCGGGTCGGCGCCCGGCGCATCGCCGACTTCCTCGGCTGGTGCGAGGAGGCCGGGGTCGAGGTGGTGACCCTGTGGCTGCTGTCCACCGACAACCTCAACCGCGACGAGTCCGAGCTCAAGCCGCTGCTGCAGATCATCGGCGACGTGGTCGACGAGCTGGCCGAGCCCGGCGCGCCGTGGCGGCTGCGGGTCATCGGCGCGCTCGACATCCTCCCCGAGGACACCGCGACCCGGCTGCAGGCCGCCGCGGGTCGGGCGGCGGGCCGCGAGGGCATGGAGGTCAACATCGCGGTCGGCTACGGCGGCAGGCGCGAGATCGCCGACGCGGTCCGCAAGCTGCTGCAGCAGCACGCCGAGGCGGGCACCAGCATCGAGGAGCTGGCCGAGGTGCTCGACGTCGACCACATCGCCGAGCACCTCTACACCTCCGGCCAGCCCGACCCGGACCTGGTCATCCGCACGTCCGGCGAGCAGCGCCTGTCGGGCTTCCTGCTGTGGCAGTCCGCGCACTCGGAATTCCACTTCTGCGAGGCCTACTGGCCCGATTTCCGCCGCACGGATTTCCTCCGCGCCTTGCGCAACTACGGAATCCGGCACCGCCGATTCGGCTCGTAGTCGCTACTGGGAACCATTTCAGTCCTTTAGTGCATACCTGCTCGTCACCGCACCCGGTCGGGCACGCTGCGTGAGCACGGCGGGGCGGGTCGGACACGGGCGGCCGAATGGCCGCTGTCGCAGGTCGACGACTGTGGTATGTGGACGGTCCGGGCACGGCGCGCGGTCGCGTGGCTGCGGGATGTCACGACGGTGACGAAATAGGAAATCACCTGTGTGGCAGCGTGCCGATTGTCATACCGCGCAGGTAACTTGCGAAGTGTCGGGCCGTGTCCACTGCGGTCCGGCCCGGGAGGTCCTGGTCGTGAGCGTTTCGATCACGAGGGGGCCGGCACCCGGTCCCCGTGGGGGAGCAGGTGGGCGCCGGTAGCCACACCCGGCGTCGACTTGGCGTAACCCGACCGGGGCCGGTGCCCGGCCCACCGAGGAGCGGATGCGGTGCCGCGTCCGCGAGGAGTTGCCGTGACCGCTTCGCGTTCGCCCAGGCGCACCGCAGACCTTTCCTCAAGCGCGGTCTCCCAGGAGGCCGACTCAGCCAGGCGCACCTACGTCCTCGACACCTCCGTGCTGCTCGCCGACCCGTGGGCGCTGACCCGCTTCGACGAGCACTCGGTCGTGGTCCCGCTGGTGGTCATCAGCGAGCTGGAGGGCAAGCGACACCACCCCGAACTGGGCTGGTTCGCCAGGGAGACGCTCCGGCTCCTCGACGACCTGCGGCGCAAGCACGGCAGGCTCGACGTCCCGATCCCGGTGGGGGACGGCACGCTGCACGTCGAGCTCAACCACTCCGACCCGTCGGTGCTGCCCCCCGGCTTCCGCACCGACGGCAACGACGCGCGCATCCTGGCGTGCGCGCTCAACCTGGCCGCCGACGGCCTGGCGGTCACCCTGGTCACCAAGGACATCCCGCTGCGGGTCAAGGCGGGCGCGGTCGGGCTCGACGCGGACGAGTACCGCGCGGGCGAGGTCTCCCCGTCGGGGTGGACCGGGATGAGCGACCTCGAGGTCCCGGTGGCCGCGGTCGACGCGCTGTTCTCCGCCGAGCACGGCACCGTCGACCTGGCCGAGTTCGGGGTCGCGGTGGACCTGCCGGTGAACACCGGTCTGCGGTTAATGGCCGGGACCAGCAGCGCGCTGGCCCGGGTCACCGCCGACAAGCAGATCCGCCTGGTGCGCGGCGACCGGGAGGCGTTCGGCCTGCACGGCCGCTCCGCCGAGCAGCGCGTCGCGCTCGACCTGCTGCTCGACCCGGAGATCGGGATCGTGTCGCTGGGTGGCCGGGCCGGTACCGGCAAGTCGGCGCTGGCGCTGTGCGCGGGCCTGGAGGCGGTCATGGAGCGCGGCCTGCACAAGCGGGTCGTGGTCTTCCGGCCGATGTACGCGGTCGGCGGGCAGGACCTCGGCTACCTGCCGGGCACGGAGAGCGAGAAGATGCAGCCGTGGGCCCAGGCGGTGTTCGACACCCTGGGCGCGCTGGTCGGCAAGCCGGTGATCGACGAGGTGCTGGGCCGGGGGATGCTGGAGGTCCTGCCGCTGACCCACATCCGCGGCCGGTCGCTGCACGACAGCTTCGTGATCGTCGACGAGGCCCAGTCGCTGGAGCGCAACGTCCTGCTGACCGTGCTGTCCCGGCTGGGCTCCGGCTCGCGGGTCGCGCTGACCCACGACGTCGCCCAGCGCGACAACCTGCGGGTCGGGCGGCACGACGGCATCGCGGCGGTGATCGAGAAGCTGAAGGGCCACCCGCTGTTCGCGCACGTCACGCTGACCCGGTCGGAGCGGTCGCCGATCGCGGCGCTGGTGACCGAGATGCTGGAGGACCACGCGCAGTGACGTGGTGGGGCGCCCCCTCGCGCCGGGGGCGCCCCTACTCGGCGGTGACCTCGCGGATCCTGGGCAGGATGTCCGCGGCCAGGACGCCGCCGTGGAAGACGGCGGCCACGCGGTGCTCGCGGTCGAGGACGAGCGTGGTGGGGACCTGGGCGTTGCGGTACCGGCCCAGGTTGACCAGCGCGCGCCCGGGCGGGTCGTAGAGGGACGGGTACGCGGCGAGGCGGTCCCTGGCGAAGTCCTCGGCGAACCCGCGGTCGTGGTCGCGGACGTCGATGCCGAGGAAGTCGACCCCGCTCTCGGCGTGCGCCTGGACCAGTTCGGGCGCCTCTGCCCGGCATGGCCCGCACCAGGCGCCCCAGATGTTGATGATCAGGGCGTCGCCGTGGAACTGGTCGAGGGAGACCGGGGCGCCCTTGAGGAGGTCCTCACCCGCGAGGGTGGTGATGGCCTGCCGCTGGTCGACGGGGATCAGCGCGCCGTTGGCGGGCGGCGGGCCGCTGGTGGCACAGCCCGCGACGGTGATGGTCACGGCGAGCAACGTCGTCAATCCCCCGGTTCGCACGGCGCCGATGCTAGGGGTTGATCTTCAGCACGCGGCGGGCCAGTTCGGTTTCGGTGCGGCTCATGCCGGGGGTTGGCGGGGTGTCGGGGTCCCACCAGCGGAAGGAAAGGGCCTCCGGGTTGCGGACCAAGGTGGGGGCGGCGTCGAGGCGGAGGCGGTAAAGGGCGAGGTACTCGGGTGGAGGGCCGAATTCGGCAAGGGCGGCGAAATCCAGGTCTGTGGTGGTGATGCCGGTTTCCTCGCGGAGTTCGCGGGTGGCGTTTTGGTGCGGGGTTTCGCCAGGTTCCCGGGTACCGCCGGGCAGTTCCCACTGGGCGCGTTTGCCGTTGTAGATGAGGAGAACGCCTGCGGGAGTGGCGACGACAACCAAGGCCCAGGGGATGTTCGCGTCGACCGGTTCGGCCGGCGCGTGGAGGGCGATGAAGGGGTTGCCCCTGCGGTCGAGGAGGGTCATGAGAGAGCGGCGACCAATGCCTCCGGGGTGGTGACCGGGCGGTCGCAGATGTAGCCACGGCAGATGTAGGCGGCAGGGTTGCCGTCGATCAGGGGGCGGTCGGACAGGAGAGGTGTGGAGTCCGGCTCGCCCGCGACGATCACGGTGCCGCCCGGGGCGTGGGCCGTGGCGGCCTGGACCAGCGCGGCGCGGGACTCCGGACTCCCGACGACGGCGATCTGGACCGGGCCGGACTCCATCGCCTCCGCCACCGTCAGCCAGTGGCCTGCGAAGCGGGGGGCCCGGGCGGCCAGGATGCCCACCCGGGTAAGGGCCAGTTCGGCTGCTTCGCCGTAGGGGCCCTCGCCCGCCAGGGAGGCGCCTAGGAGGAGGGCGCCTGCCAGGGCGGAGGCGCCGGAGGGGCTGGCGTTGTCGCCGGGGTCGGAGGGGCGCCAGACCAGGGCGTCGGCGTCGTCGGCCGTGTCGTGGTAGGCGCCTTCGGCCGTGTGGTCGGTGAAGTGGGCCAGGGCCGTGTCGAGCAGGGCGGTCCCGGCGTCCAACCAGCGGGTGGCGCCGGTGGCCTGGTGCAGGACGAACAGGGCCTCGGCTAGGCAGCCGTAATCCTCCAGGACGCCCGCAGCGGTGCCCACCACACCACCGCGCGAGGTGCGGCGGAGGCGGCCGTCTACCAGGTGCAGGTCGAGGAGCAGCGTCGCGGCGCGCTCGGCGGCGGCGATCCACGCGGGTTCACCGAGGGCCGTGCCCGCCTCGGCCAGGGCCGACACCGCGAGGCCGTTCCACGCGGTCACGACCTTGTCGTCGAGGCCGGGCTGGGGACGGGCGGCGCGGACCGCCAGCAGCGCCCGGCGGATCCGCTCCCAGCGCGGGGCGTCGTCGACCTCGCGCAGCAGGCGGAGGGTGGACGCGCCGTGTTCGAAGGTGCCGGTCTCGGTGACGCCCAGGAGGGTGGCGGCCCAGGTGCCGTCCTCCTCGCCCAGGGCCTCGACCAGCTGCGCGGGGGTCCACACGTAGGTCAGGCCCTCGACGCCGTCGGTGTCGGCGTCGAGGGACGCGGCGAACCCGCCTTCGGGGGTCGCGAGGTCGGTCAGCAGGAACCGGGCGGTCGCGGCGGCCACCTCGCGGTAGCGGTCGACGCCCGTCCGGCGGGCCAGGTGCGCGTAGAGGCGCAGCAGCAAGGCGTTGTCGTACAACATCTTCTCGAAGTGCGGGACCACCCAGCCCGCGTCCACGCTGTACCTGGCGAACCCGCCCGCGAGCTGGTCGTTCAACCCGCCGTCGGCCATCGCCCGCGCGGTTCCCTCCACAATGGACAGCGCCTCCACCGACCCGGTCCGCTCGTGGTGGCGCAGCAGGAACTCCAGCACCATCGTCGGCGGGAACTTCGGCGCGCCACCGAACCCGCCGTTGACCCGGTCGTAGTCGCCGAGCAACGACGTCGCCGCGCCCTCCAGCACCGCTGCGTCCACAACGGACTCTTGCAGCGGCCCGGCCTGCTCCCGCAGCTGGGCCACCACGCTCTCCCCCATCCCCCGCACCTTGGGGTCCCCCGACGACCACGCCTCGTGCACCGCCGACAGCAGCTGGCGGAACGACGGCATTCCCGGCCGCGGCGTCGGCGGGTAGTAGGTCCCGCAGTGGAACGGCTCGCCCGACGGGGTCAGGAAGCACGTCATCGGCCAGCCGCCCTGGCCGGTCATGGCCTGGGTGGCGGTCATGTAGACCGCGTCGACGTCCGGGCGCTCCTCGCGGTCGACCTTCACGTTGACGAAGTGCGCGTTCATCAGCGCCGCCGTCTCATCGTCCTCGAACGACTCGTGCGCCATGACGTGGCACCAGTGGCACGCCGCGTAGCCGACCGAGAGCAGGACCGGCACATCCCGCCGACGGGCCTCATCGAACGCGTCCGACCCCCACTCCCACCACTCGACCGGGTTGTCCCGGTGCTGGAGCAGGTACGGGCTGGTGGAGCCGTGCAGCCGGTTTGCCATGCCCCCACCCTCTCAAATCCCGGTGGGACGGATCCGGCGAGTGGGTCAGAATGCCTTTTGTGCTGATGACCCTGTCCACCACCGCCCGGCCCGCGACCGACCTCGGCTACCTGCTGTTCAAGCATCCCGCCAAGGCGCAGCGGTTCCCGCAGTCGTCCGGTACCGCGCACGTGTTCTACCCGGTCGCCGGGGAGGACCTGTGCACCGCCGCGCTGCTGCTGGACGTCGACCCGGTGGCGCTGGCCAGGAACAACCGGGGTCGCGAGGGCTACGTCAACGACCGCCCGTACGCGGCTGGCTCGCTGCTGGCCGTCACCCTCGGCTCGGTGTTCCGGACCGCGATGAACGGCCGCTGCGACGAGCGGCCCGAGCTGGCCGCGGCGGCGATCCCGCTGGCGGTGCGGCTGCCCGCGGTGTCCTGCCGCGGTGGCGCCGAACTGGCCGAGCGGCTGTTCGCGCCGATGGGGTGGCGGGTCGAGGCGCGGCCGCTGCCGCTGGACCCCGAGTTCCCGGAGTGGGGCGACTCGCACCACCTCGACCTGCGGCTCACCGGCGAGCTGCGGCTGGCCGACGCGCTGCGCCACCTGTACGTGCTGCTGCCGGTCATGGACAACACCAAGCACTACTGGGTGGGCGAGGACGAGGTCGCCAAGCTGATCCGCGCGGGCGGCGACTGGCTGGTCGCGCACCCCGAGCGCGAGTTGATCAGTGCCCGCTACCTGGCGCACCGCCGCGGGTACGTGCGCACCGCACTGGAGCGCTTGGCCGAGCTCGACGACACCCCGGAGGAGGAGGTCGACGAGGCCACCGACGAGCCGGTGGTCCGGCCGCTGGCCGTCGTGCGGCGCCAGGCCGTGCTCGACGCGCTGCGCGAGGTCGGCGCGCGGCGCGTGCTCGACCTGGGCTGCGGCCCCGGCTCCCTGCTGCTCGACCTGGTCGCGGACACCTCGTTCACCGAGCTGGTGGGCACGGACGTGTCCTCGGTCGCGCTGACCATCGCCGACCGGCGGATCTCGCGGCTGCCGGACCGGGCGCGGGCGCGGGTGGCGGTGCGGCAGTCGTCGCTGACCTACACCGACCCGGCGCTGGCCGGGTTCGACGCGGCGGTGCTGATGGAGGTCGTCGAGCACCTGGACCCGAGCAGGCTCGCCGCGCTGGAGCACGTGGTCTTCGCGGGCGCGCGGCCGGAGCACGTCGTGGTGACGACGCCGAACATCGAGTACAACCCGCTGTACCCGACGCTGGCCGCGGGCGCGTTCCGGCACCCCGACCACCGGTTCGAGTGGACGCGGGCCGAGTTCCGCGAGTGGGCGGACGGCGTCGCGGCGCGCAACGGTTACACGGCGCGGTTCCTGCCCGTGGGGCCGGAAGACCCGGTGGCGGGCTCGCCGACGCAGCTGGCCGTGTTCTCCAAGGTCACCAAGGAGGTGGCGGCATGAGCGAGCTGGCGATCCCGGACATGTCCCTGGTCGTGCTGATCGGCGCGTCCGGTTCCGGCAAGTCGACCTTCGCGCGCAAGCACTTCGCGGCGAGCCAGGTGCTCTCCAGCGACTACTTCCGCGGCCTGGTCAGCGATGACGAGAACGACCAGGGCGCGTCGGCGGACGCGTTCGACGCGCTGCACTACGTGGCGGGCAAGCGGTTGGCGCGCGGGCTGGTGACGGTCGTGGACGCGACGAACGTGCAGCAGCGGGTGCGGGCCCGGCTGGTGGAGCTGGCCAAGGCGCACGACGTGCTGCCGGTCGCGGTCGTGCTGGACCTGCCGGAGGCCGAGTGCGTGCGGCGCAACGCCGCGCGGCCGGACCGCGACTTCGGCGCGCACGTCGTGCAGCGGCACGTCCGCGAGCTGCGCAAGTCGCTGAAGTGGCTGGGCAAGGAGGGTTTCCGCAAGGTGCACGTGCTGCGCGATCAGTCCGAAGTGGACTCGGCGCGGTTCGTCCAGGAGCCGCTGCGCAACGACCTGCGGGGCGAGACCGGGCCGTTCGACGTGATCGGCGACGTGCACGGCTGCCGCGCCGAACTGGAGGAGCTGCTCGGCGAGCTGGGGTACGCGGTGGAGCGCGACCCGGCGGGCCGCGCGGTCGGCGCCGCGCACCCCGAGGGGCGGCGCGTGGTGTTCGTCGGCGACCTCGTCGACCGGGGACCGGACACACCGGGCGTGCTGCGGCTGGCGATGGGCATGGTCGAGGCGGGCAACGCCCTTGCGGTGTGCGGTAACCACGAGCAGAAGCTGGCGCGCGCGCTGCGCGGGCGGAAGGTCACCGTGCGGCACGGCCTGGCGGAGTCGTTGGCGCAGCTGGGAACCGAGGACCCGGAGTTCGTCAAGCGCGCGGAGGTGTTCTGCGACAGCCTGGTCAGCCACTACCTGCTCGACGAGGGCAAGCTCGTCGTGGCGCACGCGGGTCTGCCCGCGCAGTACCACGGGCGCGCGTCGGGGCGGGTGCGGTCGTTCGCGCTGTACGGGGACACGACCGGCGAGACCGACGAGTACGGGCTGCCGGTGCGGTACCCGTGGGCGCGGGACTACCGGGGTTCCGCGGTGGTCCTGTATGGACACACGCCGACACCGGAGGTCGAGTGGATCAACTCGACGATGTGCCTGGACACCGGCTGCGTGTTCGGCGGCAAGCTGACCGCGCTGCGCTACCCGGAGCGCGAGGTCGTCTCCGTTGCGGCGCACGAGGTCTGGTACGAGCCGGTGCGACCGCTGGTGCCCGCCGTCGAGGAGCGGGAGCCGACCGCGCTGGCCCTGGCGGACGTGATCGGTCGACGCGTGGTCGAGACCGCCGAGCTGGGCATGGTGACGGTGCGGGAGGAGCAGACGGCCGCCGCGCTGGAGGTGATGAGCCGCTTCGCCGTCGACCCGCGGTGGCTGGTGTACCTGCCGCCGACGATGGCCCCCGCGGACACGCACAAGGAGGGACCGGTGCTGGAGCACCCCCGGGAGGCGTTCGCCGAGTTCGGCGGGCTGCCGGTGGTGTGCGAGGAGAAGCACATGGGGTCGCGCGCGGTGGTCCTGGTGACCCGGTCACCCGACGTCGCCCCCCGCCGCTTCGCCATCGAGGGCGACGGGGCGGTGTACACGCGTACCGGCCGGACGTTCCTGCCGGCGCCGCTGACGTCGTCGCTGCTGACCCGGGTTCGGGCCGCCGCCGCGGGTCTGTGGGACGAACTGGAGACGGACTGGCTGCTGCTCGACGCGGAACTGCTGCCGTGGAACGCGAAGGCGGGCAAGCTGATCAACGAGCAGTTCGCCCCGACGGGCGCCGCTGCGGCGGCGGCCCTTCCCGCGGCGGTCGAACTGCTGTCGCAGGCGGCGGACCGGGGCGTGGACGTGGCGGACCTGCTCACCAAGACCCGCACCCGCGAGACCAACGCCCTCGGCTTCCGGGACGCGTACCGCCGGTACTGCTGGCCGACCTCGGACCTGGACGGCGTGCGGCTGGCGCCGTTCCAGGTGCTGGCGGCGGAGGGTCGGGCGTTCCACGACCGGCCGCACGTGTGGCACCTGGCGGTCGCCGCGAAGCTGCGCGCGGCGGACCCGGAGCTGTTCACCGAGACCCGGTACCTGGAGGTCGACACCGCCGACCCGTCGTCGGTGGCGGCGGGCGTCCGCTGGTGGGAGGACCTGACCGCGGCGGGCGGTGAGGGAATGGTCGTGAAACCGGCGGCCAACCTGGTGCGGATGGGGCGCAAGCTCGCGCTGCCGGGGATCAAGGTCCGGGGCCGCGAATACCTGCGGATCATCTACGGCCCCGACTACACCGACCACCTCGACCGCTTCCGCGACCGCAAGCTGGGCAAGAAGCGCTCCCTGGCCCTCCGCGAATACGCCCTGGGCCTCGAAGCCCTGGAACGCCTATCCCGCAACGAACCCCTCTGGCGCGTGCACGAGTGCGTGTTCGCGGTGCTGGCGCTGGAGTCGGAGCCGGTGGACCCGCGGCTCTAGGTGCTCCCGCCGCCCTCACGCGAGGGCGGCGGGGGTCACTTACCCGGCTTGGCCTCGGACTCCGCGGGCTCTGCGGCCTTCTCCGCCGGCGGGTCGAAGCTCTCCGGGAGCCGCTTCAGGTGTTTGGTCATGGAGCGGACCAGGAAGGCCACGGCGACGAAGAACAGGACCAGGATCAAGAAGCCCAGTGGCGAGGACTTCCCGAAGTCCTCGCCCTGGCCGCCCGGGTCCGCGGGGCCCGCCGGGGGTGGGGTGGGCGTCTGGGTCTGGGCGATGGTGTCCGCCGGGTCGAGCCTGGCCAAGCCGGTGATCACAGCGACACCTTCTCCTGGATGCCGCTGAACAGGTCGTCCTCCGGCAGGGTGCTGTCGACCAGCGACCGGACCAGCTCGTACTCCTCGAACGGCCAGACCTCGCGCTGCAGGTCGAGCGGGACCGCGAACCAGCGGCTCTCCGGGTCGATCTGGGTGGCGTGGGCCAGCAGGGCCGCGTCACGGGTCTCGAAGAAGTCGGCGCACTCGATGCGGGTCGTCACGCGGTGGGCGAGGTCGCCGCGGTCGGCGGGCCAGTTGGCCAGCCACTCGGTGTACGGGGACTCCAGGCCGCGGGCCTCCAGGGCCTCGTGGATCGCCACCAGGCGGACCCGGGAGAAGCCGTGCGAGTAGTACAGCTTCAGCGGGGTCCACGGCTCGCCCGCCTCGGGGTGGCGATCCGGGTCACCGGCCGCGTCGAAGGCGGCGACGGAGATCTCGTGGCAGCGGATGTGGTCCGGGTGGGGGTAGCCGCCGTTCTCGTCGTAGGTGATGACGACGTGCGGGCGGAACTCGCGGATCGCCTGGACCAGCGGGGGCACCGACTCCTCCAGCGGCACCAGCGCGAAGCAGTCGTCCGGCAGCGGCGGCTTCGGGTCGCCCTCGGGCAGGCCGGAGTCGATGAAGCCGAGCCAGCGGTGCTGGATGCCCAGGATCTCGGCGGCCTTGGCCATCTCGCGCCTGCGCACGGCCGGGATGTCGGCGACGACCTCCGGTCGGTCCATGGCCGGGTTGAGGATGTCGCCCCGCTCGCCACCGGTGCAGGTCACGACCATCACCTCGTGGCCGTCGGCGACGTACTTGGCCATGGTGGCCGCGCCCTTGCTCGACTCGTCGTCGGGGTGCGCGTGCACCGCCATCAACCGCAGCTTCTCGGACATGGTCCTCCTCAGCCCCCTCTGCATCGCGAACGCCGAGCAGCGGATACTCGGAGCCCGAAAGCACCAACGCCCCTCGACGGGACCATTGTTCCCGCCGGTCGGACAGCCGCCACCAGGAGGCCCCGCTATGACCGCCGCCGCACGCGCACTGCCGGAGGGCCGCTACGGCAAACCCAGCCGTCGTCCGGGCCGCCGAACGGTGCTGGTCCTGGCGGTTTGCGGGGTGCTGGCGGGCGGGGTCGTGGCCTGGCTCGGCTACCGCAACCTGGGCTCCGCCCCCATCGAGGCCGAGCGGGTCGGGTTCGCGAGCGAGGCGGGCAACCGGATGAAGCTGACCTTCGACGTGACCCGCTCCACCCCCGAACGGCCCGCGGTGTGCGTCGTCCGGGTGCGGGACGCGCACGGTCAGGAGAGCGGCAGGCGCGAGGTGTACGTCCCACCGGGCGCCGCGTCCACCCGGATGGCCGCGGTGATCACCAGCGGCGGGGAACCGGTCACGGCGGACGTGTTCGGGTGCTCTTATCAGGTGCCGTCATACCTGTCCACGACCCAGCCGCCAACGGGGTGAACTAGCCCGCAGAACCACTTAAAACGGATTTTTCCGGCGAGATAGCACGTGTGTTCGTGGTATTCTCGTAGACCTGCACGGCCCCTAGGCGGGCCGTGTTTTTTCCATTCCGGACGCACTACGAGGTTCGGGACGCCGGCCCGTAACCCCGGGCCCGGAGTACGACGAGGAGTTGGTGACCGTGAGCGACACCCAGGTGACCTGGTTGACCCAGGAGGCCTACAACCGGCTCAAGCACGAGCTCGACGAGCTGATTGAGAACCGCCCGGTCATCGCGCAGAAGATCAACACCAGCCGCGAGGAGGGTGACCTCAAGGAGAACGGGGGTTACCACGCGGCCCGCGAGGAACAGGGACAGCAGGAGGCCCGCATCCGGCACCTGCAGGAACTGCTCCGGGGCGCCAAGGTCGGTGAGACCCCCGCCAACGACGGCATCGCCGAACCGGGCATGGTCCTCACCGTCCGCTACGACGGCGACGACGACGAGGAGCAGTTCCTCCTGGCCACCCGCGAAGAGGGCGGCGAGGGCGAGCTGGAGGTCTACTCCCCCGAGTCCCCCCTGGGCCGCGCACTGCTCGGGGCCAAGGAAGGCGAAACCCGCGAGTACGAGCTGCCCAACGGCAAGACCCAGAAGGTCACCCTCCGCAAGGCGGTCCCCTACAGCGGCTGACCCCGAACTTCGCGCGAGAACGAACGGCCGTCCCCGGGTGCCGCCGGGGACGGCCGTTCGCCGTGTTCAGGACGTGTGGAGTCGTGTCCGCCACGACGAGGCACGGGTCTCCGGCCGTCAGGCAAGCGGGCAGACCAGCTTCTCGGAGCCATTGGCACCTCCCGCGGCCGGGTCGACCGAGTCCCGGCGCAGCCCGCGGGCCCCACGCGATCCCCGCGTGAGCGGGCGGGCCCGGATGGCACATCGCGCACCATCACCGAGCCGATCGGTCCCCGCACAACCGATCCTGATCCGGCGCCGCGGGCAGCGGCGCTACTCCACGGCCAGTTCCAGCAATGGCCGGACGCGGGTGGGGACCGGGGTTGACAGGGCGATCGAGGTGGAGGTTCGGCTGACCCACTCGACGTTCACCACGCGGTCGATGACGTGTTGGAGGTCGGCGTTGTCGCGGGCCACCATGCGGACCAGGAGGTCGCCTTGGCCGGTGGTCGCGTGCACTTCGCAGACCTCCGCGATGGCCCGCAACCGCTCCGCCACCTCCGTGCGCCTGCCCTGGGCGATCTCCAGCACCGCGAACGCCGTCAGCCCGTAGCCCATGGCCGCCAGGTCGAGGTCCGGCGGGAACCCGCGGAGGACCCCGCGGCGTTCCAGGCGGTCCATGCGGGCCTGGACGGTGCCCCTGGCCACGCCCAGGCGGCGGGAGCACTCGAGGACCCCCAGTCGCGGTTCGTCGGTGAGCAGGAGCAGCAGTCGCGCGTCCAGCGCGTCCAGTTCGGACTCCTCCGGCATCGCGTACCTCCTGGTCAGAGTGTCCACTTTGTCGAACACACCCGGTCACACACTAGGCAACCTGTCCAGTGAAACACGAGTCTCTTGCACATGCTGCCCGGTCCCTCGCATGCTCGACGTACCGCAACGCACCCAGGAGGACGCACATGACGGGGACCCTCGGCCGCAGCGAGCAGGGCCTTGACGAGGTGAGCTACGACCAGCTCCGCCAGCTCGTCGGCCTGGTCGAATACGACGAGTCCCGGGACCCCTTCCCGGTCAAGGCCCTGGACGCCGTGGTCTTCGTCGTCGGCAACGCCACCGCGACCGCGCTCTTCTACCAGTCCGCCTTCGGCATGACCCTGACCGCGTACTCCGGCCCTGAGACCGGCAACCGCGACCACAAGGCGTTCGTGCTCAAGTCGGGGTCCGCCCGCTTCGTCATCAAGGGCGGCGTCGACCCCAAGAGCCCGCTGCTCGACCACCACCGCGAGCACGGCGACGGCGTCGTCGACATCGCGCTCGAGGTGGCGGACGTGGACAAGTGCCTGGCGCACGCGCGGGAGCAGGGCGCGACCGTGCTGGAGGAGGCGCACGACGTCACCGACGAGCACGGCACGATCCGCTTCGGCGCGATCGCCACCTACGGCAAGACCCGGCACACCCTGGTCGACCGCTCCCGCTACAACGGCGTCTACCTGCCCGGCTACGTCGTCCGGGAAGGCACCCTCCAGCGCCCCGCGGACGCCCCCAAGCGCATCTTCCAGGCGATCGACCACTGCGTCGGCAACGTCGAGCTCGGCAAGATGGACTACTGGGTCGACTGGTACAACCGCGTCATGGGCTTCGTGAACATGGCGGAGTTCGTCGGCGACGACATCGCGACCGAGTACTCCGCGCTGATGAGCAAGGTCGTCTCCAACGGCAACCACCGGGTCAAGTTCCCGCTCAACGAGCCCGCGGTCGCGAAGAAGAAGTCGCAGATCGACGAGTACCTCGAGTTCTACGGCGGCCCCGGCTGCCAGCACATCGCGCTGGCCACCAACGACATCATCGCCACCACCAAGGCGATGCGCGCCGCGGGCGTCGAATTCCTGGACGTGCCGGACTCCTACTACGAGGACCCCGAGCTGCGCGAGCGCATCGGCAACGTCCGCGTGCCGATCGAGGTGCTGCAGGAGAACGCGATCCTGGTCGACCGCGACGAGGACGGCTACCTGCTGCAGATCTTCACCAAGCCGATCGGCGACCGCCCGACCGTCTTCTACGAGATGATCGAGCGCCACGGCTCGCTGGGCTTCGGCAAGGGCAACTTCAAGGCGCTGTTCGAGGCAATCGAGCGCGAGCAGGACCGGCGCGGCAACCTCTGAAATACCCTCGCGGAATTGTCCAATCCGTCGAGGTGAACAAGCGCGAACAATCGGCCCGTCCCTGCGTGTGGCCCCGCCCGTTCACCGGGTCGGGGCCACACTCAGCTACTCCTCAGGTACCCCCCGGACCGGGCAGGTACGCTCGGCTGAGGGCGTAGCGGATTTTCGGGGAGAACCAGTCATGACCGGCACACGCAAGCCACGGGCAATGCCACTCGCGGGCGCCCTGGCGGCGGCGGCCGTGCTGGCCGGGGTGGCGGTCTTCACCGTCAGCAACGCCGGGTGCGCCAGCGCCGGTCAGTACGTCCAGCACGGCAACGAGGTGGAACTGGTCGGCGGCTGCGTCGACCCGACCGACCTGCCCGCCGCGCCGGGCACGCAGCCCGTCGGGACCTCGACAGGCCACGCGGTCGACCGCTACAACCGCGTCAGCCCGTAGCACCGAACGGCAAAAGGCTCGGCGGGGAAAACGAATCCCTCCACCGAGCCTTTCGACTTTCCTCAGTCCAACGCGCTCAGCAGGTCGCCGACCAGGTCGGCGCCGTCCTCGATGCCGACGGACAGCCGCAGGATGTCGTCGGACACCTGCAGCGGCGAGCCCGTGGTACTGGCGTGGGTCATCTTGCCCGGGTGCTCGATCAGCGACTCGATGCCGCCGAGCGACTCCGCCAGGATGAACAGCTTGGTGCGCGCCGCGACGGCCAGCGCCGCCTCCTCCCCGCCCTCGACGGAGAACGACACCATCCCGCCGAAGCGGCGCATCTGCTTCGCCGCGACCTCGTGGCCGGGGTGCTCGGCCAGGCCCGGGTAGTAGACCTTGGTGACCTTCGGGTGGCTGACCAGCGCCTCGACCACGCGCTCGGCGTTGTCGCTGTGCCGCTCCATGCGCAGCGCCAGCGTCTTCGCGCCGCGCAGCACCAGCCACGCGTCGAACGGGCCGGGCACCGCGCCCGCCGCGTTGCGCAGGAAGGCGAACTGCTCGTTGAGGCCCGCGTCCGAGGTGACCAGGGCGCCGCCGACGACGTCCGAGTGGCCGCCGAGGTACTTGGTGGTGGAGTGCAGCACCACGTCCGCGCCCAGGCCCAGCGGGGACTGCAGGTACGGGGTGGCGAAGGTGTTGTCGATGACCAGCCGGGCGCCCGCCTCGGCGGCGACGGCGGCCAGCGCGGCGATGTCGACGATGCCCAGCAGCGGGTTGGTCGGCGTCTCCGACCAGATGACCTTGGTGTTGGGCCGGACCGCGGCGCGGGTCGCCGTCGGGTTGGCGAGGTCGACCGTGGAGTACTCCACGCCCCACTGGGTCAGCACCTTGTCCAGCAGCCGGAACGTGCCGCCGTACGCGTCGTTGCCGAGGATGACGTGGTCGCCGGGGCGGGTGAGCGAGCGCAGCGCGATGTCGGAGGCGGCCATCCCGGAGGCGAAGGCCAGCGCGTGCTTGCCGCCCTCCAGCGCGGCCAGCGCCTCCTCCAGCGCGGTGCGCGTCGGGTTGGCGGTGCGCGAGTACTCGTAGCCGCCGTCGCGCACGCCACCCACGCCGTCTTGGGCGAAGGTGGACGTGGCGTAGATCGGCACGATGACCGCGCCGGTGCGCGGGTCGGGCGCCTGGCCCGCGTGGATCGCCCGGGTCTCGAAGCCCCAGCGCGACGTGTCCTCAGCCATGGCACCCAGGTTACGACCCCACACCGACACGACCACCATGTGGGAGGCGTCCCAGCATGAGGAATATTAGCCCGTTCGGGTTAAAGCTCCAGGTCAGTAGCCGGGGCCGTACGTCGGGGCCTTCTGCCGCATCGCCCGGGTGGTGGACGGCAGCGCGGCGAACAGGATCGTCAGCGCCGACGCGATGATGCCGATCGCCAGGAAGGCCGAGTACGCGGACGAGAAGCCGAACACCGCCTCCAGGTACTTGCCGAAGAGGCTGAAGTCGGCGCCGAGCGCGACCGGCTCCAGCACCACCGACACCAGCGCGACCACGGCCGCGATGATCGACAGGGCGACACCGGCGCGGCTCCTGGTGAACAGCATGATGCCGCCGATCACCCCGAGGACGGCCACCGCGAGACGGCCGATCTCCAGGAACAGCAGCCCGGCCGGTACGTCGCTGAGGTACTCCAGGCCGCCGTCGACCAGGAAGTTGACCACGGTGCCGCCGAAGCACACGCCGACGACCAGCGCGAGCAGACCGGCGATCGGCGCGGTGCCCGCCGAGGTGGGCTGACCGCCGGGCTGACCGGGGTACTGCGGGTAGCCGGGCTGGCCCGGGTACGGCTGCTGTCCGGGGTACTGGGCCTGCCCCGGGTACTGCGGCTGCCCCGGGTACTGGCCCGGGTACGGCTGCTGGGCGAACCCGGGCGGCGGCGTCTGCGGCGCGGCGAACCCCGGCGGCGGGGTCTGCGGCGGCGCGAAGCCGGGCGGCGGGGTCTGCTGGCCCGGGTACGGGGGCTGCTGCGGGTAGCCCGGCGGCGGGGTGGGCGGGTTGTTGTGCGGTGGGTAGGTCATGGTGCCCCCTCGACGGACAGCGTGGTCGTACCTGAGACGCGAACGGGTCCCGGCTGGTTCGCCGGGACCCGTGGAAGTTTCACGTGGACATGCTCACCACTGCTGCGGCGACTGCCCACCGGGCGGTTGCTGGCCGTAGCCGGGCTGCTGGCCGGGCTGGCCGTAGCCCTGCTGCGGCGGTGGGAAGCCGGGCGGCGGCGTCTGCGGCGGCTGCCCGTAGCTCTGCTGCGGCGGCTGGCCGTACCCCGGCTGGGGCTGGCCGTACGGCTGCTGCGGCTGGCCGAACCCTCCGACCTGACCGCCACCGCCGCCGAACCCGCCCGGTCCACCCGGACCGCCGGTACCCAGCGGCTGGCTGGCCACCAGGTACTGCTGGGTCTGCGGGAAGAAGTACAGCGCGCCCGCGGCACCGATGATCAAGCCGAACAGCAGCGTGGTCACGAGGCTGCCCGCGAAGGTGTACTTGGCGCCGAGGATGATCGCGCCGAGCACGGCGACACCGCCACCGCCGACGACCAGCAGGTGCGCGAAGGCCGACTTGCGCAAGTACAGGAAGACCGCGCCGGTCGCCGCGGCGGCGCCGCCGAGGAAGTTCACGACCGAG
This sequence comes from Actinokineospora auranticolor, assembly GCF_041897805.1. Classification (GTDB taxonomy): domain Bacteria; phylum Actinomycetota; class Actinomycetes; order Mycobacteriales; family Pseudonocardiaceae; genus Actinokineospora; species Actinokineospora auranticolor. The sequence goes on along the minus strand of NZ_CP154825.1, from coordinate 860,706 downwards.
AGGAAGATCGCGAGGCCGAAGCCGGAGGACACGCTCTCCGCCGCGTCCTTGCCCGCCTGGCACTGGTCGCGCAGCGACCCCGCGGGCACCTCGCCGCAGTCGATGCCCGAGATGTCCGGGAGGTTCGACACGGCGCTGCTGGCGCTCATGAAGTCGAAGAAGTTCACCAGGTTGGTGATGAACACGATCAGGCCGAGGAGCGCGACGGCGCCCTGGATGGCCAGCGCGATCGTGCCGGTGTTGTTGCCCTGGCCGCCGAAGCTCGGCTGACCGCCTAGGCCGCCCTGCTGGGCGAAGCCGCCCTGCTGCGGGTAGCCGCCCGGCTGCGGTTGGCCGTAGGGCTGCTGCCCGTAGCCACCCGGCTGGGGCTGGCCGTACGGCTGCTGGCCGTAGGGCTGGTTGAACCCGCCCGAGGCCGGGTCGGCCGCGCTCGGCGGCGGCGCGTACGGCGGCGACTGCGGCACCGAGCCCGGCGGCACCATCTGCGTGGCGTCACCGCCCTGGGGGCCGCCCTGCCCCGGCCGGACGACCTGCGTCCGGTCGGCGCCCTCGGCCTCCTGCCCCGGCGGCTGCTGCCCCGGGCGGATGGCCTGGGTCCGCTCGACGCCGTCGGCGCCCTGGTGTGGCGCGGCGAACGGCGGCGGTGTCGGCTGGCCCGGCTGCTGGCCGAACTGCCCCTGGTCCTGGCCCGGCTGACCCGGCCACTGCTGGGGCTGCCCGCCCTGCCATGGCTGGTTCGGCGGCTGGGGAGCACTCATCGGGTTTCCCACCCCTTTTGACCTGATATGTCAGCTTTCAACACGAACACTGCGGGTAACGCTATCGGATCCGCTGACCGGGTGTACCCCGCGGCGGCAAGCCTGACGCGGGGTAGTTATCGACCCGCAAGGAAACCCAGTAGATCCTGCCTGGTCACCACACCGGCTGGTTTGCCGTCGACGAGCACCAACGCACCGTCCGCGTTCGTCAGCGCACCCATCGCGACCGAAACTTGCTCACCGGCTCCGATGGTCGGCAGCGGTCCGGACATGTGCCGGTCGAGCCGGTCGGCCAGCGCGGCCTTGCCGGTGAACAGCGCGTCGAGCAGGTCGCGCTCGTTGACCGCGCCGACCACCTCGGCGGCCATGACCGGCGGCTCGGCGTTGACCACCGGCATCTGGCTGACGCCGAACTCGCGCAGGATGGCGACCGCGTCGGCGACCGTCTCGGTGGGGTGGGCGTGCACGAAGTCGGGGATGGTGGTGCCGGACGCGCTCTTGCGCCGCAGCACGTCGCCGACGGTGGCGCCGGAGTGCTCGGGCGGCAGGAACCCGTACTGGGCCATCCACGAGTCGTTGAAGACCTTGGACAGGTAGCCGCGGCCGCCGTCGGGCAGCAGCACGACCACCACGTCGTCGGGGCCCAGGCGCTGGGCCAGGCGCAGCGCGGCGGCGGCGGCCATGCCGCAGGAGCCGCCGACGAGCAGGCCCTCCTCGCGGGCCAGGCGCCGGGTGATGTCGAAGGACTCGGCGTCGCTGACCGCGATGATCTCGTCGGCGACGTCGCGGTCGTAGGTCGTGGGCCAGAAGTCCTCGCCGACGCCCTCGACCAGGTACGGGCGGCCGGTGCCACCGGAGTAGACCGAGCCCTCCGGGTCGGCGCCGACGACCTGCACGCGACCGTCGGAGACCTGCTTGAGGTAGCGGCCGGTGCCGGAGATGGTGCCGCCGGTGCCGACGCCCGCGACGAAGTGCGTGATCCGGCCGTCGGTCTGCTTCCACAGCTCGGGGCCCGTGGAGTGGAAGTGGCTCTCCGGGTTCTCCGGGTTGGCGTACTGGTTGGGCTTCCAGGCGCCGTCGATCTCGCGGACCAGGCGGTCGGAGACGTTGTAGTAGGAGTCCGGGTGCTCGGGGGCCACGGCGGTCGGGCAGACGACGACCTCGGCGCCGTAGGCCTTGAGCACGTTGCGCTTGTCCTCGCTGACCTTGTCCGGGCAGACGAACACGCACTTGTAGCCGCGGCGCTGGGCCACGATCGCCAGGCCGACACCGGTGTTGCCCGAGGTGGGCTCGACGATGGTGCCGCCGGGGCGCAGCGCGCCGGAGGCCTCCGCGGCGTCGATCATCCGGACCGCGATCCGGTCCTTCACGCTCCCGCCGGGGTTGAAGTACTCGACCTTCGCCAGCACGGTCGGCGCCAGGCCCGCGGCGAGCGAGTTCAGCTTGACCAGCGGGGTGTTCCCGACGAGATCGATGATGTGCTCGGCGTACTCCACCGGGGCTCCTCCTGCACGTGCGTTCGCGGACCGGGTCGAGCGTAACCCGACCCGTATCCGGAGCAGGGTGCCTCCGCTCTTTGCTAAACAGGGGTCAATCTGGTTAAGGATCAGCCGGGGGCGGGCGATATCTCGATGACATTCTCGTGAACGCCCGGGCTTGAGGGGGGTGGTGGCGATGCCACGGACACGGGGTTTGCTGGTGGTGGCCGCGCTGGCCGCCGGGTCGGTCGGCGGGTTGTCGGGGGCGGCGTACACGCTGCTCAACACGCAGTCGCGGCGCGCGCGGACGCTCATCGGCGTGCCGCGCGACGCGCCGTTCAACGCCGACGGGGACTACTTCCCGGACGGTTCCGGGCCTGCGCCGCTCGGCGCGGCCGGTGCCGCGGTGGAGTTCGGCGTGTTCGGGGATTCGAGTGCGGCTGGGCTGGGCGCGGAGACGCCGGACCTGCTGCCCGGGGTGCTGCTGGCCAGGGGGCTGGCGGAGGAGTGCGACCGCGCGGTGCGGTTGCGCACGTACGCGGTCAGCGGGTCGCGGACGACGGGGCTGGTCGCGCAGGTGGACCGCGCGCTGGCCGCGCCGCCCGCCGTGGCGCTGATCCTGGTCGGCGGGAACGACGTGACGGCTCGCCTGGCGATCTCGACGTCGGCGGCGCTGCTGGCCACGCAGGTGCGGCGGCTGACCGAGGCCGGGACCGCCGTGGTCGTCGGGACCTGCCCGGACCTGGGCGCCATCCAGCCGATCCCGCAGCCGCTGCGGTCGGTCGCCCGCAAGTGGAGCCTGGCCCTGGGCCGGGCGCAGGCGCGGGCCCTGGTCGCGACGTCGGCGGCGGTGGTGCCGATGACGCTGCTGTCGCGGCACTTCCTGACCCGACCGGGTGAACTGTTCAGTTCCGACCGATTCCACCCGAACGGGGCGGGCTACGCGCTGGCCGCCGGGCTGCTGCTGCCCGCGCTGTGCGGGGCGACCGGTACTCCCCGGTAACGTGCGGGTGTCGTACCCGCGCGAAGGAGGACCCATGCCCGAGGCCGTCATCGTCTCCGCCGTCCGCTCGCCGATCGGCCGGGCCGGTAAGGGCTCGCTGGTCGACATCCGCCCCGACGACCTGACCGCGCAGCTGATCCGCGCGGCGCTCGACCGGGTGCCCGCGCTGGACCCGGCGGACATCGACGACCTGATGCTGGGCTGCGGGCTGCCGGGCGGCGAGCAGGGCAACAACATGGCGCGGATCGTGGCCGTGCTGCTCGGGTACGACTCCCTGCCCGGGTGCACGGTGACCCGGTACTGCGCGTCGTCGTTGCAGACGACCCGGATGGCGCTGCACGCGATCAAGGCCGGGGAGGGGGACGTGTTCATCTCGGCCGGCGTCGAAGCGGTGTCGCGGTTCGCGCGCGGCAGCTCGGACTCGTGGCCCGACACGCACAACCCGATCTTCGCGGAGGCGGAGGCGCGGACCAGGTCGGTGGCCGAGTCCGGCGCCGGCTCGTGGGTCGACCCCCGGCTGGACGGCCGGGTACCGGACGCCTACATCGCGATGGGCCAGACCGCGGAGAACCTGGCGCTGGCCAAGGGGATCACCCGCGAGGAGATGGACCACTTCGGCGTCCGGTCGCAGAACCGCGCGGAAAAGGCCATCACGGACGGCTTCTGGGCGCGGGAGATCACCCCCGTGACGCTGCCGGACGGCCGCGTCGTGGAAACCGACGACGGGCCGCGGGCCGGGATCACCTACGAGAAGACGGCAACGCTGAAGCCGGTCTTCCGCCCGGACGGCCGGGTCACGGCGGGCAACTGCTGCCCGCTCAACGACGGTGCCGCCGCCCTGGTGATCATGTCGGACACCCGCGCGGCCGAACTCGGCCTGACCCCGCTGGCCCGGATCGTGTCGACGGGCGTTTCGGGCCTGTCGCCGGAGATCATGGGCCTGGGCCCGGTCGAGGCGTCCCGCCGGGCGCTGGCCAAGGCGGGGATGACGATCGACGACGTCGACCTGGTGGAGATCAACGAGGCGTTCGCCGCCCAGGTCATCCCGTCGGCCCGCGAACTGGGCGTCGACGAGGACAAGCTCAACGTCAACGGCGGCGCGATCGCGGTCGGCCACCCGTTCGGCATGACCGGCGCCCGGATCACCACGACCCTGATCAACTCGCTGAGCTGGCACGACAAGCAGATCGGCCTGGAGACGATGTGCGTCGGCGGCGGCCAGGGCATGGCCATGGTGCTGGAACGGCTCAGCTGAGGTCTGCGGTCAGCCGCCGGAGCCAGGGGTGGTCTTGGCCGTGGGTGCGGGTGATGGCGTCGACCAGCCAGGCGCGCTGATCGGTGGCCAGTACCGGGAGCGCTGCGGTGAAGTCCACGTCGTCTTTGGGGCGGCGGCCCTTGGCCTTGTAGAACAGTTGGATCTCGGGGCGCAGGTAGGGGATCCCGTCGGCGGTGGTGGCGCCGAGCGCCGCGATCGGTTCCCGTATGTCGGGGTTGCGCCGGGAGATCCAGTCTTCGCCGGTGGTGTCGTTGAGCATGAACTGCAGGCGCCAGGGTTGGTCGGTGGGGCGGCACCAGATGTCGTGCACGTGGGCGGGTAGGGGCTCGCCGGGGAGCCAGGGGCGCAGTTCTCCCGGTGGGTCGGCCGCCCACCACTCCCAGCCTGCCAGCACTTCCTGGATGACCGGGTGGTCGCGCCGCAGGAGGAGTACGTCGATGTCGGTGTGGTCGCGGACGGGGTGGCCGACGGCGAGTTCGACGGCGTAGCCGCCCGCCACCCACCACGGGACGTCGAAGCAGGCGAACAGGGCTGCGACCGCGGTCGGGGTGATCGGGTCCCAGGTCCCCCACGGTGTGCTGGTCGGCGCCACGGCGGGTCAGGCGGTGGGGGCACCGGCCGGGGTGCGGACCGGCTGGAGCTTGGTGGTCGACGCCTCCGGCGGGGGCAGCTGGTCCAGCTCGGACTCCGCCTCCAGCGGCTCCAGCAGACCCGCGCTCTGGGTGAGCAGGTCCGAGGTACCGCGCAGGCGCCCGGCCAACTGCTCGCGCAGCGCCGTGAGCCGTTCGATGTGGCTGGTGGCCGTGGCGATGCGCTTCGCCGCCTCGTCGGTGGCTTCCTTGACCAGCCGCGCGGCTTCGGTCTCCGCGGCGGTGCGGGCGGTGTCGATCTCGGTGGCCAGTTCCGCGCGGCGGCGGGACATCTCCTCCTGGAACTGCTGTTCCGTGCGCTGCCGCGCGCGTTCCGCTTCCTCGTCGATGGCGCGCTGGCGCTTGTTCGCCGCCGTGGTCATCACCTCGGCCTTGGCCTTGGCCTCGGTGATGACGGCCTTGTGCGCGGCGTGCGCCTCCGCGTGTTGACTATCCAGGTCCGCGAGCAGGCCCCGGTAGCGGTCGCGCAGTTCCCTCGACACCGCTTCCGCGTCGGCCCAGGCCGTTTCGGCCGCGGCCTGGGCGCGGGCGGTGATCTCCCCCGCCTCGGACTCCGCGGTGGCGATGGCCCGGGCGGCGCGTTCCGGGGCGTTGGGGGCGGCGCTGGCCACGGCGCTGGTGGAGAGCTTGCCGAGCCGGTCGGTCAGCGCGTCGATCTCGCGCTGGGCGATCTGCAACTGCCCGGCCAGTTCGTCCACCTTGGCCCGGACCTCGTCGCGCTCGCCCGCGGCCGCGGCCGCCTCGGTTTCCAGGCGCTGGATGTAGTGCTTGACCTGGGCGCGGTCGAAGCCGTGGCGCACCACGGTGAAACCCGCGTGGTCGCGGTCCGGTGGGGAGGAGGCCATGGCACGACGGTACCCGCGCCAGTACCAACGGCAACACGACCACCGCACGATCGGGGGACATCTCACCCGGCAGAGATGCGGTTTCCGGTCACACTCCGGGAATGCCAGGCCCGCGCGCACACGGCGTCCCGCCACGGCGTGACCAGCCGCCGAGTGACGGGACGCGGCCAACCACCGCTCACCGCGCGACGGCGAGCGGGCCCATGGTGAACTCCGGGTCGATCTGGTCGGCGAGGTCGCGGCCCGCGCGCTCGTTGCCCCACGCGCGCGCGTTGCGCAGGTGGAACTCCACCGTCTGCCGCTGGAACTTGGCCCAGTCCTTGTCGACGCCGTCGAGCAGCGCCCGCATCGCGCGCAGCGCGTCGCGGTTCTCCGGTTCCAGCGCGTCGATCGGCCGCACCTCGCCGCGCTCGGCGGCCCGGACGTGGGCCGAGCGGCTGACCCAGGTGAGCAGGTCGGCGCCGACGTGCTCGCGCAGGAACGCCAGGTCCTCGGCGTCGCTGATCTTGTTGCCCACCACGGCGATGCGCACGTCGAAGTCGCGCGCGTAGTCGCGGTACTGGCGGTAGACGCCGATGCTGCGCACGGTCGGCTCGCACACCAGGAAGGTGACGTCGAACCGGGTGAACAGCCCGGAGGCGAAGGAGTCCGCGCCCGCGGTCATGTCGACCACGGCGTACTCCCCCGGCCCGTCGACCATGTGGTTGAGCAGCAGCTCCACCGCGCCGACCTTGGAGTGGTAGCAGGCGACGCCGAGGTCGGACTCGGCGAACGGGCCGGTGACCGCGATCGGCACGCCGTCGACCGCGCGCACGAACCGGTCGTAGACCGGGTTGGGCTCGGCGACGCGGACCAACCGCGAGCCCGCGCCCGGCGGCGTCGTCTTGATCATGTCGGCGGCCGAGGGCACGCGCGGGTTGTCACCGCGCAGGTAGTCCTTGATCGCGGCCAGCTCGGCGCCGAGCGTCGGCAGCACCAGCGACTCCGGCGCGCCGAGCGCGGCGGCGAGGTGCTGGTTGATGTCGGCGTCGAGGGCCAGCAGCGGTGGTGCCGGTGTCTCGGCGGCCAGGTGGCGCAGGAACAGCGACGCGAGCGTGGTCTTGCCGCTGCCCCCCTTGCCTACGAAGGCGGTCTTCACGTGGGTCTCCCAGGTGACTGCGGGACGGGGACGCACTACTGGTATCGGTTTTCATTATCCGAAGCAAGCCGGATCACCCGAATGTGATTCGCTCGGCGGTATTTCCCAGTGTCGTGGCGTTTCCGTGGGACCGACGTCACCCGAAAGCACGGTCAAGTCCGGGCGTTCCGGCGCGGACGGCTGTTCAGTTGGGCCCCTACTGGGGCTGGGTGATCTGCGCGTTGGGCAGCTTGCGGAACTGGTCGAGCACCGCCGGGTCCTGCATCGCCATCCACTCGATCACCTCGGAGTAGGTCGCGCAGACCGTTTCCGGATTCGTGCACACCTCACCCATGAACTGCTGGGTCGCGTTCAGGAAGGCCCCGCCGGACCAGGTGTTGAAGTGGTTGCCAACCACCATGGGGGCGCGGTTGCCGTCGAACGCGGCCTGGTACGCGCGCTGGTAGGTCTCCAGGGTGATCCTGGTGAACTCCGGTGCCCGCGCCGGGTCGTCCTTGGCCTTGTTGAGCATGAACCAGAAGTTGTAATCCATCATGATTGTCTTCTTGTAGTTCGCACCGGGCACGCGAACCGAGGGCATGGCAAATTCCCACACCCCGCCCTGCCGCGTCGGCCAGGCCAACCCGTCCGAGACCTGGCTGGAGTCGTAGGTCATGCCGCGCGCGGTGAGCGCCGGGAACAGCTGGTCGAACCGGCCCTCCAGGCACGGTGTCCGGCCGCCCTTGATGGCCTTGGGATCGATCCGCAGCCCCTGGGTCGCGGTCGCCCGGTCGACGTAGGAGAAGAACTGGTCGAGTTCGCTGTTCCACTGCGCGGTGTCCCACCGGCCGACGCTCGGCTCGGCACCGTGGCAGAAGTGTCCGTTGTAGTGGGTGCCGATCTCGTGGCCCTGCTGCACGGCGGTGTTCAGGTCGCCGATGAGCGCGCGCACGTCGTCCGGCGAGCCGCCGAAACCGATGGACGCCTTGCCCGGTTTGTGGCCGGGACCGGTGTATTCACCTTTTTGCGCATCGGTCAACAGGTAGATACCGGACAAGAATCCGGAAAAGCGCGCGTTGACCTTGCGGGCGAGTGGCAGGAATTGCTGCCAGTGCTCGTGCGAGCCCGCGCCGTCGAATGAGAACAGCACGAACTGCGGCGGTTTCTCCCCCGGGTTCAGCTTGCGCATCCAGGTCGGCGGCTTGACCGCCGACGCCTGCGGGGTCGGCGCGGCGGGCACCGGCTGACCAGCGACTTCCGGTCTGACGGAGCCGATCACGAGTAGTACCACGAAGGTCAGGACCAGCCCGATACCCAGCCCGATCCGATCCCAGCGCCTGGTCATCCCTGCCCCCTACTCGTGCCGGTCTTGCCCTCCCGGGTGGATAGACGCGCACCCCGCCGACGCGTTGCATCGGTGATTTTCGCGTGACCTTTCCCGACCCTACGCCACGCCCCGGCGCGCGGCCCGCACCGGGAATTCATTCAGGCTGGGCGATGACCACCCGGTTGGCCGCGTAGCCGTCGGTGCCGCCCACCCAGCGGCCACCGCAGGTGACGAGGACCACCCGGTGCGGGCCCGACTGGCCGAAGAACTCCTCGGCCTGGGTGGGCAGGCTGTGCTTGTCGACCGTCTCGACGCGGGTGACCCGGTAGCGGAACGCGCGACCCTGTGCGTCCACTACGGACACCGGATCGCCCACCGCCGCCGACCACAACTCGGCGAAGGGACCGGTTTGCCCCTTCCAGTTCACGTGTCCGGCGAAGACGGTGGCGCCCTCGGCGGCGTCCAGCCCGGCGCCCCACCAAGTGGCCTCGCGGACACCGCTGGGCACGGGCAGGGTCGCGTCGGCGGTGAGTTCGCGCCGGACCAGCGCGGCGGTACCGCCCCTGGCCAACCGGAGCGTGCCGGGCCGCTGGCCCGCGGGCTGCCGGGCCGGTTGCTCGGCCGCGGGCTCCTGGGCCACCGGGGCCTGCGTGGTGGGCGCCTGCGTGGTGGGCGCCTGCATGGTCGGTGTGCCGGACGGCGCGGGCGGGCGGATCTGCACGCGCAGGCTCTCCAGCGCGGCGCGGCTCTCGGTGGCGGCTTGGCGGACGCGGGCGACGGCCAGGCCGGTCTCGGCGGGCAGCGCCGCCCCGGGGACCGGGATCGGCGCGGCGACCGCCAGACCGGCGGCCAGGACAATGAGCAGACCCGCCCCACCCGCGGTCACGGGTGGGGCGAGCCGGGAACCTCGGCGAGCCATGCTCGTCAGTGCCCCCAGTCCTTGCGCATCTTGCGGCTGACCGCCTGCGGGCCACGCGCGCGGCGGATGAGCGTGGTGCCGACACCGGTCGCCAGCAGCAGCAGCGCGCCCAGGGTGAGCAAGAGGCCGGTGGACGGCCCGTCGCCACCCACGACCGCCGCTGTGTTCACCGGGTCATCACCGGCCGGGATGGTCTTGGGCACCTTGGGGACGTTCGGCTTGTTGGAGACCGTCAGGTCGAGCGTCGCCCCGTCCTTGATCCGGTCGCACACCGTCGGCGGGGACTGCGGGTTGAACGCCTGCTCGTAGCCCGCGGGCGCGGCCACCTCGATGACGCACACGTCCTGCGGCGTCTTCAGGTCCGGCACGGTCGCCTTGCCGTCCGCACCGGTGACCAGCACGACGGGCTTGCCGTCGGCGCCGACCAGCGGCTTGCCGTCCTGCCCGACGGCCGGTGCGGTCTTGTCCGCGGCGGTGAGCCGCAGCGACACCGACGGGATGCCCTTGCCGGTCTTCTCGTCGAGCTTGGTCACGACCACCTTGCCGGGCGGGGTGACGGCCTCGACCTCGGCGTTGGCCTTGAGCTCCTTCTTGCCGCCGGTGGTGACCACGGCCTGCTTCTTGCCGTCGACCGGCGGCAGGACCGACGGCTTGTCGGCCGGGCTGTCGAGCTTGATGGAGACCTTCGGCTTGGTGCCGGTCGGGACGACGTCGAGCTCGACGCCCGCGCCGTTCTCCTTGGTCTTGACCGTCACCTGCGACTTGCCGTCGACGGTCGCCTGGTCGAGGTCGACCGTGACCGGCACGTTCCCCACACCGCTGCCCGCGGCGTTGCGCACCTCGATGGTCCATTTGTCCGGGGTGCCGATGACCTGCGGTTTCGTCGGCTTGGTGAGCACGGTCGTCCACGGGCCGTGGTTGGCGGTGGCCTCGGCCCGCAGGTCGGCGACCGCCTTCAGCACGTCGGCACGGACGTCGGCGGGCAGGTTCTGCTCGTGCCAGGCGGGGTCGTAGGCGACCTTGTCGAACGTCCGGGTCGGCTGGGTGTCGTGGTCCGGGCCGGAGGGCGCCGTCCAGGTGTGCAGGAGGTGGGCCAGCGCGGCGGCCTTGACGCGGTCCTTGGTCTCCCCGTACTGGAGCAGCAGGTAGGAGATGTTGGCCGACACCGCGGCGTCGATCGGGCCGCCGTACTTGTCGACCAGCGTTTGGGGCTCTCCGTACTTCTCGTTCTTGTCCGGCTCCAGGTAGGCGAACTTGACGCACCAGACCGTCTTGCCGCCGACGATGTAAGAGCCCAGCCAGTCGTGCTTGTCCTTCGGGTAGTTCTTGTACGGCTGTGGCGCCGTGCCGACGCCCAGCCCCTCAACGAACTCTGCGGCCGCTGTTGGCGCCCCGGCGATGAGCAACGATCCCGACAGGGTCGCGATGCCCGCGGCCAAGGCCGCCAACCGGGCACCGAGGGTGATTCGCCGCATGGTGGAAGTCAGCTCCTTGCCGCGCCGGGACGGCGCACACCGCCGGCGCTGGAGTGCGGGGGGACCTCTGGCGGCGCGGCCCGCGCGTCGCGGCCACTTGACGTGACCGGTCGGACACGTGACGCGCACCTCGTGCGAGCCTGGCCCGTCCCCCACCGGGTGACAATCCGCCAGACGGCGAGAAGATCGATGCGCACGCAGCGGTATCTCCCCAGGTCGATCCGCCGGTCGATAGGGTTGACCGCGTCCGATCGGTGTAGGTTCCGCCGAGACGTGCTCACTCTCGGCAGTGGAGCGGGAATCGGGGAACCCGCTCCGGCGTTGGGCCGACTGTGGGTAAAGTAGGTTTTACCCCGACGGGAACCGATCGGCGCGCTCGATCGTTGACCGTGGCGAAGGCGCCATTCAGGCCCAGGAGGATCAGGTGCGTTCTACCAGCAACCCGGCGTTCCGCAACCTGCCGCAGGGCGGCTACGCGGGCTTCCAACCACAGGCTCAGGGCTACCAGCAGGGCCCCGAGTACATCGGCTACAGCGCGCCGGTCACCAACGAGCGCCCGATGACCGTCGACGACGTGGTCACCAAGACCGCGGCGACGCTGGGCGTCGGCCTGGTCACGGGCATCATCACCGCGATCGCCACCGTCTCGCAGTCGATCAACCCGTTCGGCCCGATGATCGGCGGTCTGATCGTCGGTCTGGTGCTGTCGCTGGTCATCATCTTCCGGCGCAAGGCCCCGAGCCCCGCGCTGGTGCTGACCTACGCCGCCGCCGAGGGTGTCTTCCTCGGCGCGATCACGGGCGTGCTCGAGCGGTACGTCCCGGGCATCGGTCTGCAGGCCATCATGGGCACCGGCCTGGTCTTCATCACCATGCTGATCGTCTACAAGACCGGCGCGGTGAAGGTCACCCCGCGCCTGACCAAGTGGATCATCGGCGCGACCGGCGCGGCCGCGGGCCTGCTGCTGATCAACCTGCTGCTGTCCTGGATGGGCATCCAGACCGGGCTGCGCGGCAGCGGCCCGCTGGGCATCGTGATCAGCCTGGTCATCATCGGCATCGCGGCGTTCAACTTCCTGCTCGACTTCGACCAGGCCGACCAGATGATCCGCAGCGGCACCCCGGCCAAGTGGGCCTGGTACGTCGCCTTCGGCCTGATGGCCACCCTGGTCTGGCTGTACTTCGAGATCCTCCGCCTCCTCTGGATCCTGCAGAGCAGCGACTGATCGCCCGATAGCACAAAGTCCAAGCGAGGAGCCCGGCACCCACGTGCCGGGCTCCTCGCTTTTGTGTCGGCTGTGACCACGCGCGCGAGATCGCGCCGGTCTCTGGACTGAGCGGTTCACTCGGCCCCCGCGGGCCGAGTGAACCGGGAGGGAAGTGATCGACTGAAAGGCGATCTCGCCGCCTCGGCGGAGCCGAGGCAAACTGGCACCGTGCGCGCCTTGATCTCGTGGCTCCTTGCCCTGGCCGGCCTCGCGGCTACCGCCTACGGGACCTTCCACCCCTGGTACGAGGATCGACTGGGCAGCACCCTGCCGCTGTCGGACCTGTTCTCCGGCGTGCAACGCGATACGGCACCGGTGATCTCGTCGATGCTGGTGCCCCTGGCCCTGGGCGCGTTGCTGGCGCTGGTGGGCATGTTCCGCGCCAAGGGCCTGATGCAACTGGGCGGGATCCTGCTGGTCGTGTCGACCGGGGTCTGGGTCATCCGGTCCCAGGATGTGATCGACACTTCGGAGTTGCAGATCGGTCTGTGGAACGCGCTGTTCGGCAGCCTCTTGGTCCTCGCCGCCAGCATCATGCGACCCGGCAGGCTCTAGGCGGCCGGGGACTCCGCGCAGGTCGCCAGGATCGTCGAGGCGACGAGTTCCGGGTCGTCGCCCATGGGGACGTGGCCGCAGCCCGGGAGCCACACGTGGGTGGCGTCGGGGAGGAGTTCGCGGGCCTTCCCGGCCTGCCTGGGCCAGAGGATGCGGTCGCGGGTCCCCCACGCGACCGACACCGGCACCGCGGGAGGCGCCGAAGTCCAGAGGTACTCGCGGGCGCCGGAGTCGAGGACGGCGTCGAAGCCGGTACCCGCGCCCATCGCCACCAGGTCGGCGACCATGACCTCAGCGGTCAGGACCGACGGCTTCCCGAAGAGCAGGCTGCCGCCGACGACCCGGACCAACCGCCTGCCGCAGAGTGCCGCCTGGAAGCGTTCGGGGGTACGGCCGAGGCGGCGGACCACACCGAGGACCCGGATGGCCCACGCGCGGTCCCAGGGGGTCCAGAAGCCCGCCGGGGCCAGGGCCGTCGCCGAGCGGACCAAGCCCCGGGACGCCAGCTCCAGGGCCAGCATCCCGCCGAGCGAGTTGCCCGCCACGTGCGGTCGCTCGACGCCGAACTCGGCGAAGGCGTCGGTCAGGGCGGCCAGCGCGCCGGGGACGTCGTAGCGGTGGCCGTCCGGCAGCATCGGTGACGCGCCGAAACCGGGGAGGTCGACGGCGATCACGTCGTGGTGGGCGGCCAGCCGGTCCATGACCGGTTCCCAGGCCTGCAGGCGGTGGCCGATGCCGTGCAGGAGCACGAGCGGGCTACCCGACCCGCGGCGGTCGTGTGTGAGCACGGCGTCCCCCTTGGAACTCAGCCGAACAAGCGGGCCACCCGGCGCAGCAGGCCCGGTGCCAGGCGGGCGCCGAGGCGGGCGAGTTTGGCCTCCGGGGTCACCGCGACCACGGGGCGGTTCTCCTCGACGACGCGGACGATCTCGGTGGCGACGCGGTCCGGGCCGAAGCCGCGCTTGGCGTAGGCCGCGGTGGCGCGCTGGCGGAGGCGGCGCTGTTCGAGTTCGTCGACCCCGGTGAAGGTGGTGGTCTTGGTGATGTCCGTGGCGACGACACCGGGGCACACCGCGGTGACGCCGATGCCGTGGTCGGCCAGTTCGGCGCGCAGGCAGTCGGAGAGCGCGAGCACGGCCGCTTTCGTCGTGGCGTAGGCGGAGAGCGTCCGGCTGGGCAGGTAGGCCGCCGCGGAGGACAGGTTGACGAGGTGGCCGCCCTCCCCCGCCGCCGCCATCAACTCGCCGAACACCCGGCAGCCGTTGGTGACGCCGAGCAGGTTGACGTCGGTGATCCGCCGCCAGTCCGCGGCCGTCGTGCTCAGGAACGGGCCCGCCATGCCGATCCCCGCGTTGTTGACCACCACGTCCGGCACGCCGTGCTCGCCCGCGACGTCGTCGGCGAACCGCCGCATACCGTCCACATCGGACACATCGACGCGGTACGGGTACGCGGCGGGCCCGATGGCCGCGGCCGTGTCGCGGGCCGCCGCCAGGTCGACGTCGGCGACGACCACCTCGGCGCCCCGGTCGGCGAACGCCTGCGCGGTGGCCCGCCCGATGCCGCGCCCCGCGCCGGTCACCACGACGAGCCGGTTGGTGAAGCCCCGGTCCGGTTCGCCCACTTTGGACCGTTGCAGCGCGCGGGTCATCGGCGCGCCGTCGACGTGCGCGGTGAACTCGGCGACCATGCGCGCCAACGGTTCCGGGTGCGACAGCGGCGCCCAGTGCCCGGCGACGACCGGCCGCCGCCACAGCCTGCCGATCCAGCGCTCGAGGTCCTCGGCGAGCGCGGGCGCGACGTACCGGTCGCGGGTCGGGACGATCACCTGGACCGGGACCTCCGCCGGGCGCGGGCGGCCGCGGGTCAGGCGGCTGAACACATTCGCCTGGTACAGCCGGATTCCGCGGTTGCCACCCGCGGGATGCCCCTCGACACCTTCGACGCGGCGCAGCAGGTGGTGCCACCGGGGCCCGATCACCGTGCGCCACAGCAGCGCGGGCAGCACGGGGATCTGGAAGAGGTAGATGTACCAGGAGCGCCCGAGTTGGCCGAGCGCGGCGGCGAGGTTGGCGGGGCTGGGCCGGGCGAGCCTGCGCCGGACCCACCGGCCGACGTGGTCGAGGCTGGGCCCGGAGATCGAGGTGAAGGAAGCGATCCGGCTCGTGGCCCGCGGGTCCGTCACCGCCTCCCACGCCTGGATGGAACCCCAGTCGTGCGCGACGACGTGCACCGGCCGTTGGGGACTGACCGCGTCGGCGACGGCGAAGAGGTCCTCGGCGAGCAGCGGCATCCGGTACGCGGCACGGGAGTTGGGGTTCTTGGTGTCACCCGCGCCGCGGGTGTCGTAGCGCGCGACGTGGTAGTCGGCGGCGAGCACACCCGCGATGTCGTCCCAGAGGCGGTGCGTGTCGGGGAAGCCGTGTACCAAGAGGACAGTCGGCTCACCGGGATCACCCTCGGTGAAGACGGCCAACTCCGCGTCACCGCTGTGCACTGTCCGGCGCCGGGGGCGCGCGGCTCGGCGAAGCGGTTCGGCCATGGCCACTCCCGGGTCCGGCGGATTGCGCGACATCGACGAACGTTACAACCGCCATTGTCACAATGGCAAGGTCCGTCACTCCTGACCGAAGTCCCCCGCGCGCTCGGCCAGCGCGATGAGCCGGTCCCCCATGATCTCCGGGATGACCCGCCGCGCGGAACGGTCCACAGCGGCCCCGAGCGCGGACATGACCAGCGGGTGCAGCCGCGAGATGACATCGGCGAAGTGCGGCAGCTCGTCGCCACCGGGCAGCCAGTCCGGCCCCTTGGGGTCCAGGACGTAGCGGCGCACGAGGCCGACCAGCAGTGCGGTGACCCGGTCGGTCTCGG
Source organism: Actinokineospora auranticolor (assembly GCF_041897805.1). Classification (GTDB taxonomy): domain Bacteria; phylum Actinomycetota; class Actinomycetes; order Mycobacteriales; family Pseudonocardiaceae; genus Actinokineospora; species Actinokineospora auranticolor. The sequence continues at coordinate 845,165 of NZ_CP154825.1, read as the reverse complement.
CCTGCAACTCGGCGGCCAGGCCCAGGGCCTCGGCGAGCGGGACACCGAGGCTGACCAGGTCACGGCCCGCTTCGAGGAGCTTGAGGCTGGGCGCGACCAGCTGCGTGCCGCGTCGTTCGAGGACGCCGAGTTCGAGGGCCGCGCGGATATTGGCGGGGGTGAGCTGCGCGCCGAACATCCGGGTGAGCTGCGCCGCCGTCACCACGGCGGGCGGCTCACCCGCCTGCGCGGCCCCGGTCGCCTCCTCGAGCCCGAGCACGTCGGCCAGGCTGTGACCGGCCCGCCAGGCGTCGAGCATCTCCTTGATCTGCGCGAAGGCGTAACCGCGGTCGAGCATGTTGAGGATCAAGCGGAGCCGCGCCAGGTGCGCGTCGGAGTAGATCGCCGCCCGCCCCTGCCGCGCGGGCGGGGGCAGCAGCTCCCGGTCCTGGTAGACGCGCACGTTGCGCACCGAGGTACCCGCGGCCCTCGCCAGGTCGTCGATCCGGTACTCCGCCACCCGGGGGAGCTTAGACGGCCCGGCTCCGCTCCACTGTGGACAACCCGCCAATACCTCCCGGGACTGACGGCGCGGTGTGAAAAGAGCCAACATTTTCATAGTGGCGAAATATCGACACCACCGAAGTGCTCCGGACGGATTTCGCGCACTGCCGACAGAGGACATTGCGCGTTGCGTAGTCGATTAACCACGTTCCGCAAGTGACCGTCGAATGGAGACGGTGGCGAACCGGTCACCTTGCGAACAAAGCAGGAAGTCCGGTGCTGGCACCCACGTTGACGTGGGCGTCCTCACCGGACTCGGTCCTGCGTAGTCGTGCCCCCGACCGGATTCGAACCGGCACTCGACCCCTTTTAAGGGGGCTGCCTCTGCCTGTTGGGCTACGGGGGCAGGCGCAGCCTAAGGCGCGATTCCCCGATTTGGGACGGGTTTGTGACAACTCCGGCCGGGTGGACCAACCGGAGTTCGGCCGTTTGCCGGTCAGCCCTTGGAGACCCGGGCGAACTCCGCCTTCGGGTCGTTGATCTGCCCCATGGAGATCACCTCGCGCCGGAAGAGCCCACCAGTTAACCAGTCCAGCGTGATGCGGACCTTGCGGTTGAACGTCGGCATCGCCTTGACGTGGTACGCGCGGTGCATGGCCCAGGCGAGGAAGCCCTTGGCCTTGATGTTGGCCACGTCACCCACGCCCTTGTGCAGGCCGAGGCTGGCCACCGAGCCGAGGTTCTTGTGGAAGTAGTCCTTGGGCTCGTCGCCGCGCAGCGCGGCGACGATGTTCTTGGCCAGCAGCCGGGCCTGGCGCACGGCGTTCTGCGCGTTCGGCGCGCAGATGGCCGTCGGGTCCTCGTCGGTGCGCGAGAGGTCCGGCACGGCGGCGCAGTCGCCCGCGGTCCACGCGTCGGTCAGGCCCTCGACGCGCATCGCGGCGGTGGCGCGCAATCTGCCCTGCTTGGTCAGCGGCAGGTCCGACGCGGCCAGCACCGGGCTCGACTTCACGCCCGCGGTCCAGACGATGGTGTCGCTGTCGAACTCCGTGCCGTCGGAGAGCACCACGTGCCCGTTCTCGAACGACTTGGCCAGGGTCGACAGGTACACCTCGATGCCGCGCTTCTCCAGCTGCATCACGGTGTACACGCCGAGGCTCTCGCGCACCTCGGGCAGCACCCGCCCCGCCGCCTCGACCAGCACGAAGCGCAGGTCCTCCGGCTTGACGTTCTTGTAGTACTGGGTGGCGAAGCGGGCCATGTCCTCCAGCTCGCCCAGCGCCTCGATGCCCGCGAAGCCGCCGCCGACGAAGGTGAAGGTCAGCAGCTTCTTGCGCAGCTCGGGGTCGAGCGTGCTGTCCGCCTCGTCGAGCTTGGTCATCACGTGGTTGCGCAGGTAGATCGCCTCGCCGATGGTCTTGAAGGCGATGCCGTGCTCGACCAGGCCGGGGATGGGCAGCAGGCGGGCCACCGAGCCGAGCGCGACGACGAGCACGTCGTAGCCCAGCTCCTCGGTGTGCCCGTCCGGCGCCTCGATCGTGGCGACCTTGCGCGCGTGCTCGACGCCGGTGACCCGCGCGGTGATCACGTGGCAGCGCTTGAGCGCGCGGCGCAGCGGCACGACCACGTGCCGCGGCTCGATCGCGCCCGCCGCCGCCTCCGGCAGGAAGGGCTGGTAGGTCATGTGCGGCTGCGGGTCGACGACGGTCACCGACGCCTCGCCGGAACGCAGCTTCCGCTGGAGTCCGAGCGCCGTGTAGAGACCGACGTATCCGCCACCGAGGATGAGGATCCGGGTGGGCTCCGACTTTCCGTGCGCCATAGAACAATGGTGGCACTGCTCAGCCGCGCCCGCGCGGCGCCCCCGTCGAGGTGTGACCGGGGTCGCTGGGGTGTTTCCGCAGGTGTGACGCGTGTCGCGGCGCCCGCGGGGACAGGTCACAACGCGTGCCCGAGCGGTCGGCCGACGGTCACGCGATCAACGACCACCGGTTCGGGTGTAGGTGTCGCCGCGGGCGCGCCGGGATCCGCGCCGGGACGGGGTGGGCCGGGATCCGCGCCACCGGGGGCACGGCCGGGATCCGCACGCGGTGCTGGTGGGGAGCACCGCGGGCGGGGCGGCGCCGGCCCCCGGCTGGTCGCCGGGCTCGGCGGGCGGCGGCTAACCGCGGGCGAAGTCGATCAACCTGATTATCGACCTGGTGGAGATGTCCAATTTCGGGCCGGGATTCTTCGAATCCCGTACCGAATTACCTCCTGACCACCTCACGAGTTCCACACAGCCGGTGGTGTCACTGTACGAACTTTTTCGCCAGCGCGGACACACATTGCTCATCAAGGTCCCTCCGGGTTGGGCTCCCAAGACGGGAGCACGATACCCGGCGATTATTCGCGACGACCACGAGGACGTGAATCCGCTTCTCGGGTAGCTCCCGGCGGCGCGCTCTCCGCGGCGACGCGCAATTACCACTTGCCAACTCTTATACGCACAGTAGTTATTCCGCGTAACCGGGTGAACCCGTTTTGGTGGCCGATCGCCGCCGGCGGTTGAGCCAAACGGGGCAGCGCAAGCGCACCTGCACGTGCTACCTTGCCAAACGCTGCGGCCCAGCGGCGAGGTGGCGATCTGCCACGTGGCAGATCGCCACCCGGCACTCCCCGATAGCATGACAGCCCGTAGTGAAGTTGATCGAGAGATGACCAGTCGGTCGATCGAGCGGAGCCAGCATGACCAGACAGCGCGACCCCCGGTTCTCCAAGCGCCAGCTCGGCAGGCTGCTGCGCACCTTCCGCGAGCAGGCGGGCAAGACCCAGCCCGAGGTCGCGACCAGGATGGACTGGTCGGTGTCCAAGCTGACCCGGATCGAGAAGGCCACGGTCGGCATCTCCACCACCGACCTGCGCGCGCTGCTCGCCGAGTACGACATGACCGACGAGGAGCTGATCACCGACCTGACCGCGGTCGCCAAGGAGAGCCGCGAGCAGCCCTGGTACGCCCCGTACGACGCGGTGACCACGGAGCCCTTCCGCAGGCTGCTGGCCTACGAGGGCTCGGCGGTGGCCATCCACCAGTTCCACCCGCTGCTGATCCCCGGGCTGCTGCAGACCCGCGAGTACGCGCTGGCCGTGCTGGCCAACCACTACTCCGGGCACGAGCTGGAGCTGGCCCTGGAGGCCAGGATGCAGCGCCAGGCCAGGCAGGCCGCCGACCCGGCGCGGCTGGTCATGCTGATCGATGAAGGCGCGGTGCGGCGCGAGATCGGCGGCCCCGAGGTGCTGCGCGCGCAGCTGCGCGCCCTGCTGACCAGGGCAGCCGAGCCCGCCACCAGCATCCGCGTCGTGCCGTTCACCGCGGGCGCGCACCACGGCCTGTCCGGCGGGTTCATGCTGCTGGAGCTGGACGAGGAGATCAGCGACACGGTGCTGTTCGAGGAGACCGCGGGCAAGGACTACCTGGCCAACGGCGACAGCGACGTGGTCACGACGGCGTGGGAGCGGTTCCTCGCCATCGAGCAGACCGCGCTGTCCGAGCCGGAGACGGCCGCGCTGTTGGCCGGGCTGGTCACCGCGAACTGACGCGGTCCATTCCACCGTCCGCATTCTCGACGTCGCGCGCTCCGAAGTGGGAACCGGCGCGGATAATGTGGGAATGGACCGGCGAAAAGGCAACGCGCGGTTTCAGGAGTCCAGTTCCACCGACCCGGCTGGGGCCACCTCCGCGGTTCGCACGACGATGTCCACGGCGAACCACGACACGGGTTGGAACGTGATGCGGATCTCACCGACCGGTCTGGGCGGTAACCAGCGGGTGAACAGAAATACCAGGGCCCAGGACAGCACGACCAAAGTCGTCACAGTTACCTCGGAGAACCGCCTGGAACAGGGACCCCACCCGGCGCGGCGGTAGCGTTGTGATCATGGTAGCGGGTGCTGTCAATGGTCGCGGGTGGCCCGGGCAGGCCAGGCGGGCTGGGTAGGTTTGGCCGGGTGAACCTGACCATGGACCCCGCTGACCAGCAGATCCGCCGCTTCGAGTGCGTCTGCTGCGCCGCGCCGGTCGCGCGCACCTGGGGTTTCGTCCGCGCCGACGGCAGGCCGTACGCGGTGTACTTCGCCAACAGCTACCGGCACACCGGCCAACCCCGCGACACCTGGATCGACGTCATCCTCGGCACCTGGGACACCGACGAGGCCGACGACCACACCACCTTCGGCTGCCGCGTCGGCCCGGACACCGAAGGCGGCGCCCCCGCGGCGACGGTCGTCCCGGCCTGCCTCGACGGCAGCGCGGGCCGCGCGCACGGACAGGTACTGGACCGCGAAGAAGCCTTGGCGCACGCGCGGCTGCCGGAGTTCTGGGAAGTGGTGAACCTCGTGCTGGACCAGGACGCCACCGTCCACGCCCACCTGAACGGCCCGGGGGACTGACTCAGCCGTCCAGCGCGGTCACCAGGTACGCAAGGGCGTGGGGGCCACGACCAGGGACTCCGCGATCCCGGCGGCGCCCGTTCCACCAATCGCCCTGTTCCACGTCACGTGGAACGGCCTGTCCGCGGAACGCGGTCGCGTCGAGTACCGGGGGTCTACCCCTGGATCCCGGCGGCGTCGCGGGCCGCTGCGAGGACGTCCTCCAGCATCGCCGGGGTGAGGCGGCCGGTGAAGGTGTTCTGCTGGCTCACGTGGTAGCAGCCGAACAGGCGCAGCGGCGGGCCGCCGTCGCGGGCGGGGAGGGTGTGGTGGACGCCGTGGCCGAACTTCGGCCTCGGGACCGGGACCTCCCACACCGCGCCGAGGATAGGGAGGAGGGCTTGCCAGCCGAAGGCGCCGAGGACCACCACCGCGCGGAGGGTGGGGCGCAGCAGGGTCAGCTCCCGCTCGAGCCAGGGGCGGCAGGTGTCGCGTTCGGCCGGTGTCGGCTTGTTGGCCGGTGGGGCGCACTTCACCGGGGCGGTGATCCGGGTGCCGATCAGCTCCAGGCCGTCGCCGGTGTGGGTGGCCGTCGGCCGGGTGGCGAGGCCGACGGCGTGCATCGCGGCGTAGAGGACGTCACCCGAGCGGTCACCGGTGAACATCCGGCCGGTGCGGTTCGCGCCGTGCGCGGCGGGCGCGAGGCCGACGACGCCCAGCGCGGCGTCCGGTGGTCCGAAGCCGGGGACCGGCCTGCCCCAGTAGTCCCAGTCCCGGAACGCCGCCCGCTTCACCCTGGCGACCTCCTCCCGCCAGGCCACCAGCCGGGGGCAGGCCCGACAGTCGGGCACGGCCCGGTCGAGGTCGGCGAGGGTGGTCTGGGCCACCGGGTCAGCGCGGGTCACAACGAGGTATCACACCACGTCACGGCCACCCGCACCGCCACTATGGTCTGGACATGGCAACAAAGGACGCGGCAGACGACGAGCCCAAGACCGCGGCGGCGGAACCGACCGACGACCTGGTCACCACCGCGCACTCGATGACGGTGCGCAGGCGCAAGCTGAACTACACCACCACCACCGGACGCGTCGTCCTGCGCAAGGAAGTGGTCACCGACGGCAAGTTCGAGGGGCACAAGCCCAAGGCCGAGGTCTTCCTCACCGCCTACACCCTCGACGGCGCCGACCCGGCGCGCAGGCCGGTCACCTTCGCCTTCAACGGCGGCCCCGGCTCGGCGAGCATCTGGCTGCACCTGGGCCTGCTCGGCCCGCGCCGGGTGGTCACCGGGGACGCGGGCGAGCCGGTCGGGCCGCCGTACTCGCTCGTGGACAACCCGGACACCCTGCTGGCGCACAGCGACCTGGTCTTCATCGATCCGGTCAGCACCGGCTACTCGCGCGCCGTGACCGGGGAGAAGCCCGGGGACAACTACGGCTACCAGGCCGACATCGAGTCCGTCGGCGAGCTGATCCGGTTGTGGACCACGCGCAACGGCCGGTGGGTGTCGCCGAAGTTCCTCGCCGGGGAGTCCTACGGCACCACCCGCGCCGCCGGGCTCGCCCACCACCTGCAGTCCCGGCGGGGCATGTACCTGAATGGTCTAATCCTTATCTCGTCCGTACTGGACTTCGGCACGATCCACTTCACCGAGGGCAACGACCTGCCGTACTCCCTCTACCTGCCGACCTACGCGGCCATCGCGCACCACCACGGCCTGCACGGCGACCGGGAGCTGCGCGACGTGCTCGCCGAGGCCGAGGAGTTCGCCGCGCGCGACTACCCGTACGCGCTGGCCAAGGGCGCTCGGATGTCCACTGAGGAGCGTGCGGGAATCGCCGCCAGGGTGGCGGAATTGACCGGTCTGTCCCCGGATTACGTCGACCGGGCGAACCTGCGGGTCGAGCACGTGCGCTACTTCACCGAACTCCTGCGGGATCGGCGGCAGGTCGTGGGCCGGATGGACGGCCGCTTCACCGGCTGGGAGGACAACTACACGCACGAGCGGTTCACCGACGACCCCTCGATCAGCAGCATCATCGGGGCGTACACCGCTGGTATGAACCACTACCTGCACGCGGAGTTGGCCTACCCCAACGACTTGCCGTACGAGGTACTGAGCATGGACGTGAACCGGGCCTGGTCGTACAAGGAGTTCGAGAACGCGCACGTCGCGGTCACCGACAAGCTCGCCGCGGCCATGCGCGTCAACCCCCACCTCCGGGTGTACGTCGGATCCGGGTACACCGACGGGGCCACGCCGTACTTCGCCACCGAGCACTCGTTGGCACAGCTGAGGATTCCCGACGAGCTGCGGGACAACATCGAGGTTTCCTACTACGAGGCCGGGCACATGATGTACGCCCACGAGCCCTCGCGGTTGCGCCAGTCGAAGGACATTGCGGCATTTGTGAACCGAAGTTCCAACCACTGAGCGGTGCTCACGCTCGGCCCCGGGCACTACATTGGGGTGCCTGCCCCCGTCCGCGTAGGGCGGGGACGACCCCTCAGCCTGCTGTGCCTCCCTCGTGTGAAGGGGCCGAGCGTGAGCGACATCGGACGACGCCTGCGCCAGATCCGCAACGCCCGCGGCAAGTCGCTGGCGGTCGTCGCGGGTCTGGCGGGAATCTCACCGTCGTACCTGAGCAGACTCGAATCCGGGCAACGCGCGCTGGACCGGCGGTCGCTGATCGTCGCGCTGGCGCAGGCGCTGGACGTGGCGCCGAACGAGATCACCAGCGCGTCCCTGCTGGCCACCCCGGGGGAACCGGAAGAGGACCGCGCGGTCGGCGCCGTCCGGCTGGCCCTGTTCGCCGCGGGCATGGGCGCGAGCCAGGGGCGCGCGTGCGGGCTGGCCGAGCTGGACGCGCGCGCGAACGCGCTGCTGGACAAGCAACGCGAGTGCGACTACGCCACGGTCGGCGCGCGGCTGCCCGACCTCATCAACGACCTGCACACCAGCCTCGCGGTCGGGAAGGACGAGCGGGAGATCCTGCGTCTGCTCGTGATAACGCACGTGCAGGGCACCCAGGCCTGGCTCGGCGACATCGGCGCGGGCCAGGACCTGGCCTGGCAGGCCGCCACCCTGGCCGCCGCCGCCGCGCAGGACCTCAACGAGCCCGCGTCGCTGGCGATCAGCGGGTTCGGCACGGCCTTCGGGTTGATCGGCGCGAGCGGCTTCGACCTGGCGAACAAGGTCGTCGCGGACACCGACCCGGGCACCGGCCTCGGCGACGACGAGCGCGAGATGTCCGGGATGCTCACCCTGACCCGGTCCCTGATCGCCGCGTCCCAGGGCAGGCACGCCGAACGGCTCGCGGCCCTCGACCACGCCGCCGACCTGGCCGCGCACACGGGTGAGGGCAACGCGTTCTGGTTCGGCTTCGGCCCGTCCAACGTGGGCGTGTGGCGGATGAGCGTGGCGCTGGAGGCCGGTGAGCACGCGGAGGCGGCCCGGGTCGCCGCGACCGTGAACCCGGACGCCCTCCCGTCCCCCACCCGCCGATCCGCGTACTGGCGCGAATACGGCCGCGCCCTGGCCCGGCTGCCCAACCACCGCAACGAAGCGGTGCTGATGCTGCGGCGGGCGGAACGGATCTCACCCGCGCGGGTCCACCGCAACCCGTTCATGCACTCCGTACTGGCGGAACTCCTCGCCCGCGCCCGCGACGACGCCATCGGACGGGAATTGCGCGGCCTGGCCTACCGCTCCGGCCTGCTGACTTAGGGTCTGGTGATCCGTTCTCTGGCCCGAACGGGCGACCTTGCCTCCGTGGCAAGCCGGGTTTTCCCTCCCTCACCTACCGTTGGTGGCGGTGGAGGAGGTGATGGGCGTGGTCGGGGAGATCGGGTCCGCGAGCCAACGGGGAGTCCCGGTTTGACGGCGACCCCGGAGCAGGTCGACACGGCGCGAGCCTTGGTCCTGCTAGCCGCCAAACTGGACGCACTCCCCGCCCGGCTGCGTGACTACGCCTCCGGTCTGATCATCGGCTGGGCCTCACCGGAACAAGCCGACGCCCTGGCCGCTGCCCTGGAAGAAACAGCACGACAGGTCAGGCGGAACAAACCGCAGTTCGTGCTGACCACGGAGTGAGGAAGCCCCACCACCACACAGGCGGCGGGCCCCACCGATTCGCCCCGGAGGGGTCCGCTGCCATCCATTGTCCACAATGGATGGCAGCAGTGGACTAAGAGCGGCGCCTCTCTGCCTACTCACCTCTGTCCCTGTCCCTGTCCCTGTCTCTGCCTCGGCCTGTCTCTCCTGCTACCCCCGCAACCGCCGCTGGATCCCCACCCCACCCCCACCCAACACCTTTCTCCCTAGCCACCCTCACAACTGCCGCAGAAGCCCAGCCCCCACCAGAACGCAACGCGCCCCTGCCATACGCCTTGATTGGGTGGACTTGCTTTGCGTGGGGGGACGGACCTGCCAAGCTCTCCTGCGGGTGGGGTGGGCTTGCCCATCCCCACCGCTCTTCCCCACCGCAGGTTCGTTAGGGGCCCCGCGCAAAGCAAGTTCGCTCAATCGAGGCCGCCCTTGTTTTTCGCGTGGGGCTGGACTGATCAACCCGGCCCGGCGCTGATCTGGTCCGCGGCGTGAGGTGAGCATCGATCGACCCAGCGAGGACCTGTTCTCCCGGGCTCCCACGCGAGTTTTCGAGCGTGTGCTCGACCTGGCCAGGTGGAGAAGGGGTTGCGAAGCAACCTCGGCGGGGAAGGCGAGTGCAGCTCGGATGGATGGTTGTGGCTTATGGGAAGCGAGACTGTCGCATCCAAAAAGCAACGGGCCCCCTCGGAAGTCCGAGGGGGCCCGTCACCAAAACACTGCTACCGCAGGTACTTCCTACCGTTCGTCACCGCAGACCACGCGTCAACCGAGCCGTGGCCGTAGAAGTTGTTCAGCTGCGGCGTGCCCTCGCACGTCGCGTTGAACTCCGCAGCCCGACCGACGAGCGTGTAGTCCACCGTCCGAGGCGTGGGGCAGGCGATCGGAGCAGCAGTGCCCTCCAACACCTTCCGCACCTTGTCCGGGCTAAGGCTCACGCCACTGCGCGTGTAGTCCCCGTACTGGGACACGATCAACGCCGCCACACCGGAGGCGTGCGGCGAGGCCATCGAGGTGCCCTGGAGGTACTGGTAGTACCCGCAGGTGCCGTCCGCCTTGCACGCCTTCTGCACACCCAGCGCCTCACCGTCGGGAGTGATGTTCCCGGCAGCATCGATCGCGCCTTCGGTCAGGGCCACGTTGCGGGGATACGCCGACAGGATCTGGTTCTCGTTGGTGCGGTACCAGTCCGTGCCCAGACCATCCCGGAAGTAGCCGCCGGGGGCGGAGACCGAGAGGCGTTCGAAGCCGTAGTTCGAGTAGTCCGCCTTGGCTTGCGACGGGCCGTACGAACTCACGCCGATCGCGTGGGGACCCTCGATCGGCAGCGACAGGCAGGTGGCGTTGTCGATCGTGCGCGGGTGGGTGTTGCCGACGGGGAAGTTGGGGCTCGTGTTGTCCGGCAGCGGTTTGCCGAGGTCCATGTGCCCGTTGCCCAGCGACACCACCTGGCTGACGCCCTTGCGGTGCGCGTACTCCATCGCCCGGCCGATCGACCGCACGATCAACCGCTGCTCGCTCTGCTGCTCCGGGGTGTCCGCCGGGTTGTTCGCGCAGTTGAACAGCCACGGGTCGACGTAGAAGGACATGTTGACCACGTCCAGCCCCGCGTCGCCCGCGTACGTCATCGCGTCGACCACGGGCTGCAGGAAGAACGAGCCCGAGTCCTGGCCGCCGCGGATGTTGACGATCGACACGTTCGGCGCGACACCGGAGATGCCGAAGCCGTCGGCCGCCGCGGCGATGGTGCCCGCGACGTGGGTGCCGTGGCCGCCGTTGTCGACGTCCGCCGGGTCGACGCAGCCCCGGTACTCGCAGGGCCCGTCGACCTCCACCCCGTTCTCGTCGAACGGGATGTCGCGGGTGAAGTTGCGCGAGAGCGCCCGGTCGAAGTTCGGCGCGATGTCCGGGTGGCTGCCGTCGACACCGGTGTCGAGTACACCGACCTTGACGCGCTTGTCCCCGGCCTGCTTCGTCCGCGCCAGGTCCGACCGCACCGCGGACAGGCCCCACGCCAACGAGTCCAGCGGGTCCATCCCGGCGGTCGCGGCGGGTTGCGCCCGCTTGCCCGCCCGGGCCGCCTTCGACTCCTCCTCCACCGACTTCGACTTGGCCCCACCCGCACCGCGCGGGGCCTGGCCGATCGCCTTCGACCGCGCGGCGGTGTCCACCGCGCGGTTGCCGGCGAGGCGGGCGGTGAAGCCGTTCTCCGGCGCGGTAGCGGTAACCAGGCCGACAGCCTGGTTGGTGCTCACGACGGTGCCGCCCGCCGCGCGCACCGCCGCCACAACGGCGTCGACGCTCGCACCCTCGGAAGAGAGCACGTTGTACTCCACCGCCCGACCGCTCAGGGCAGCCGGTTGGGCCGTCGCCGCGGTGGGTGCGACCGCCGCGAGGGCGGCCACCACCGGCACCGCGAGGGCGGCCACGGTCATTCTTCGTCTGTTCACGCGAATCCCCTCTCGTGAAACAACTCCCCTGAGCTGGGCCCCCGACTCAGGGAACGACCGACTTCTCCTCCGCGAAGTGGCAGGCGCTCGGGTGCGCGCCGACCCGGGTCATCAACTCGGGCTCCTCCTGCGCGCACACCTCCTGCGCCTTCCAGCAGCGCGTGCGGAACCGGCAACCCGACGGCGGGTCGACCGGGCTGGGCACGTCGCCCTCCAGCCGGATGATCTGCCGCTGGCCGCGCAGCTCCGGGTCGGGCACGGGCACCGCGGACAGCAGCGCCTGGGTGTACGGGTGCGTCGGGTGCTCGTAGAGCGCGGTCTCGTCGCCGATCTCCACGACCTTGCCCAGGTACATCACCGCGACCCGGTCGGACAGGTGGCGCACCACCGACAGGTCGTGGGCGATGAAGATGTACGACAGCCCGAACTCGTTCTGCAGGTCGCCCAGCAGGTTCATGACCTGCGCCTGGATCGAGACGTCCAGCGCGGACACCGGCTCGTCGCAGACGATCACCTTGGGCCGCAGGGCCAGCGCGCGGGCGATGCCGATGCGCTGGCGCTGGCCGCCGGAGAACTGGTGCGGGTACCGGTTGATGTGCTCGGGGTTGAGCCCGACCACGTCCAGCAGGTCCTGCACCTTCTTGCGCCGGTCGCCCTTGGGCGCCACCTCGGGGTGGATCTCGAACGGCTCGCCGACGATGTCGCCGACGGTCATCCGGGGGTTGAGCGAGGTGTACGGGTCCTGCAGCACGATCTGGATGTCGCGGCGCAGCTTGCGCAGCGCCGAACCCTTGAGCCCCAGGATCTCCTGGCCCTCGAACTTGACCGAACCGCCGGTCGCGGGCTCCAGTCGCATGAGGACCTGGGCCAGGGTGGACTTGCCGCACCCGGACTCGCCGACCACACCCAGGGTCTCGCCGCGCTTGAGGTCGAACGAGACGCCGTCGACCGCGCGCACGTGGCCGACGGTCCGCTTGAACAGCACGCCGACCCGCACCGGGAAGTGCTTGACCAGGTCGCGGACCTCGATGATGTTGTCACTCACCGGAGAGCAGCTCCTCGGCGAAGTGGCAGGCGCTGAGCCTGCCGGGGGCGGGCCGGTGCTGGGCGGGGACCTCGGTCTTGCACACGTCCTGCACGCGGGGACAGCGGGGGTGGAACGGGCAGCCGCTCGGGATGTTGATCAGGCTCGGCGGCAGGCCCTTGATGGTGTTGAGCTCGGTGCCCTTGAGGTCCAGCCGCGGCAGGGAGTCCAGCAGCGCCTGGGTGTAGGGGTGACCGGGCCGCCGGTAGAGCGAGATCGCGTCGGACTGCTCGACGATCCGCCCGGCGTACATGACCGCGATCCGGTCCGCCACCTCGGCGACCACGCCGAGGTCGTGGGTGATCAGGATCAGGCCCATGTGCCGCTCGACCTGGATCTCCTTGAGCAGGTCCATGATCTGCGCCTGGACCGTGACGTCCAGGGCGGTCGTGGGCTCGTCGGCGATCAGCATCTCCGGGTCCAGCGCCAGCGACATGGCGATCATCGCGCGCTGCCGCATGCCGCCGGAGAACTCGTGCGGGTACTGCCGCACGCGCCCCTTCGGGTTGGGGATCTTCACCAGGTCCAGCAGCTCGATGGCGCGCTTGCGGGCGTCCTTGCGGGACATGCCCCGCCGGACCCGCAGCTGCTCCTCGATCTGGAACCCGACGGTGAAAACCGGGTTGAGCGCGGAGAGGGCATCCTGGAAGATCATGGCGATGCCCGAGCCACGCACCTCCCGCCTGCGGTTGGTGCTCGCCCGCAACAGGTTCTCACCGTGGAAGCGGATCTCGCCCCCGGTGATCACCCCGGGAGGCATGTCGAGGATGCCCATGATGGTCTGCGCCGTGACGCTCTTGCCGGAGCCGGACTCACCGAGCACGGCGAGGGTTTCCCCCGCCTCGACCCGGTAGCTGACGCCGTTGAGCACCTTGGCCACACCGTCGCGGGTGCGGAACTCGACGAACAGGTCGTCGACCTCCAGCAGGGGCGCCCCGGGGACCGGTCCGGTCCTGCCCGGCGCGGGCTTGGTTGTGTTCGCGGACATCGTGTCGTTACCTCATCTTGGGGTCCAGCGCTTCGCGCACGGCGTCGCCGAGCATCACGAAGGCCAGCACGGTCGCGGTCAGGAAGGCCGCCGGGAACAGCAGCGTGTGCGGGGCGACGCGGATGACGTCGCGCGAGTCGGCGATCATCACGCCCCAGGACACCACCGGCGCGCGCAGACCGATGCCGAGGAACGACAGGGTCGCCTCGATGCCGATGAACGCGCCCAGCGCGATGGTCGCGTAGACCATCACCGGCGCGAGGGCGTTGGGCAGCATGTGCCGCAGGATGATCCGGGTGGAACTCGCGCCCAGTGCCCTGGCCGCCTTCACGTAGTCCTGCTGCTTGGCGGTGATGGCCGCGGACCGCATGATCCGCATGCACACCGGCCAGGACAGCACCGAGATCGACAGGATCACCAGGAACATGATCTCGGTGGCCGAGGTGGAGCCCGCGGCGCGGAAGCTGGACAAGATGATGATCGCGCCGAGCACGAACGGCAGACCGAAGAACACGTCGGCGATGCGCGACATGAGCCCGTCGATCCAGCCGCCGTAGAAACCGGCCAGCAGCCCGAGGGCGCCGCCGATCAGCACGGTCAGGATGGTCGACACGACCCCGACGATGATCGACGCGCGGGCACCGTAGATGACCCGGGCGAAGATGTCGGCACCCTGGTTGTCGTAGCCGAACCAGGCTTCGGCCGACGGCGCGTCGCGGCTGCGGCCGAGGTCCGCGTAGGTGGGGTCCACCGAGGTGAACAGCGACGGCCACGCGGCCATCAGCAGCACCAGGAGGATCAGCGCGGCGGAGACGATGAACAGCGGTCGCCTGCGCAGGTCGTACCAGGCGTCGGACGCGAGACTGCGGGGTTTGCCCGCCTTGGTCTCGATGTGCTCGGCGCCGGTGACGAACTCCCCGGCGGTCGAGGTGACCGCCGCGCCGGTTGCCGCGGTGCTCGGGTCAGTCATAGCGGATCCTTGGGTCGAGGACGGCGTAGAGCAGGTCTACCAGCAAGTTCGAGATCAGGTACACGATCACGAGCAGGGTGACCACACCCGTGACCGCGGCGCCGTCCTTGCCGAGGATGCCGTCGTAGACGAGGTTGCCGATGCCCTTGATGTCGAAGATGCCCTCGGTGACGATCGCGCCGCCCATAAGGGCGCCGAGGTCGGTCCCGAGGAACGTCACGACCGGGATGGCGGAGTTGCGGAGCAGGTGGACACCGACGACGCGGCGCTGCGGCAGGCCCTTGGCCACCGCCGTGCGGACGAAGTCGGCGCGTTTGTTCTCCGCGATCGAGGTGCGGGTCAACCGGGTCACGTACGCCATGGAGAGGCTGCCGAGCACGAAGCCCGGGGCTATCAGGTGCCCCCACGGCGCTGGTGATGCCGACACCGTCGTCTTGATCCAGTGCAGTTCGAAGCCGAGCACGATCTGCAGCACGAAGCCGGTGACGAAGACCGGCAGCGAGATCAGGAACAGCGTGGACACCAGGACGAGGTTGTCCAGGAAGCCGCGACCGCGCAGACCCGTGAGGATGCCCGCGGCCAGCCCGATGACGGCCTCGATGAGCAGCGCGACGACCGCGAGCCGCAGCGTGTTCGGGTACGCGTTGGCGATCAGCTCGCCGACCGAGACCTCCTTCGAGGTGATCCCGAAGTCGCCCTGCAGGAGGTTCAGCATGTACTTGCCGTACTGAACGATCAGCGGGTCGTCGAGGTTGAACTTCTCGGTCATCTTGGCGATGTACGCGGGCTCGCAGGGCCGCTCGCCGCACTTACCGGCGAACCGGTCGCCGGGCAGGCTCCAGACCAGCCAGTAGATCAGGAACGTGGTCCCGATGAACACCGGGACGAGCTGTAGTAGACGTCGGAGGACGTAGCGTCCCATTCGGATCTCCCAACCTGACTCCGGGCCGGGGATGCGGGATCGCCGCACCCCCGGCCCGGAGTGGCATTGGTGGTGACTACTTCTTCTTGACCGTCACCGTGGTGAGGTCGAGCTCGCGCAGGGAGCTCAGGCGCGCGTTGTCCAGCCGCTCGGACCAGCCGTACTGGGCGGTCTGGTTCCACAGCGGGATGACCGGCATGTCATCGCGCAGCAGCCGCTCGGCCTCCTGGTAGAGCTTGTTGGCCTCGTCGACGCTGGGCGCCGCGTCGGCCTTGGTCAGCAGCTCGTCGAGCTTCGGGTTGGTGTACTCACCGTCGTTGGAGGACGCCCCGGTCCGGTAGATCTGGTTCAGGAAGTTCTCGATCGACGGGTAGTCGGCGATCCAGCCCGACCGGAAGATCGCGGTCATCTTGCGGCCGTTGATCTGCTGGCGGGTCTCGGCGAAGGTCGGGATCGGCTCGTAGGTGCACTCGATGCCCAGCGCGTTCTTGATGCTGTTGCAGGTCGCGGTCATCCAGTCCTTGTGACCGCCGTCGGCGTTGGTCGAGAACTTGATCGCGCCCTTGAAGCCCGACTTGGCCAGGTACTCCTTGGCCTTCTCCGGGTTGTACACGCACAGCTCGCCGCACTGGTCCTTGGCGTAGCCGGGGACCGCCGGGTTCACCCAGCCGTCGGCCGGGATGCGGGTGCCGTCGAAGATCTTGTCGACGATCGACTTGCGGTCGATGGCCAGCGAGATGGCCTTGCGCAGGTCGGGGTTCTGGTAGGTCGGGTCGTACAGCGGGAAGGTGACCGTCTGGTTGCCCATGTACGGCGTCGAGCCGTTGCGGCCCTCGAGGTCCTGCTTGTACTTGCCGCCCGCGATGCCGGTCGGCGGGACGGTGTCGAGGAAGTCCAGGTCACCCGAGACGACCGAGGCGTAGGCGGCCTCGTTGGACTCGTAGATCTTGAAGGTGAGGTCCTTGAACTTCGCCTTGTCCGCGCCCTTGTAGTCGTCGTTGCGCGTCAGCTTAATCTCGGTGTTCGGCTTGCGCGAGACGAACTTGAACGGCCCGTTGCCGATCGGCTTGGCCTCGAACGCCTTGGGGTCGCTGAAGAACGAGTCCGGCAGCGGGAAGAACGGGTTGTAGCCCAGCTTCAGCGGGAACACCGCGAACGGGGAGGCCAGGGTGACCTCGAAGGTCGTGTCGTCGACGACCTTCAGGCCCGACATCTTGTCGGTGGTCGGCTGCGGCGCCTTCTGCGGGCCCGCGGTGCCGTCCGGGTCCTCGGTGTGCACGTCCTTGTAGCCCTGGACCTGCTCGAAGAACGAGCCGTTCTGCTGGCCGTTGGGGCTGTAGGCGGTGTAGTTCCACGCGTCGACGAAGTTCTTCGCCTTGACGTCGGTGCCGTCGTGGAACTTCCAGCCCGCCTGGATCTTGATCGTGTAGACCTTGGAGTCGGTGGTCTTGATCTCCTGGGCCATGGCGTTCTTGGACTCGCCGGTGACCGGGTCGTAGGTGGTCAGACCGGTGAACAGCGCCCGGACCACCTTGGAGCCGCCGGTCTCGTTCGTGTTGCCCGGCACGAGCGGGTTCTCCGGCTCGGTGCCGAACGCCGACAGGGCGCCGTCCGGGTCGGCGGTGCTGCCGCCGCCGCTTCCGGTCGAGCCGTTGCCGCCGCCGCTGTTCTCGCTGTCGCCACCGCAGGCGGTGAGGGTCAACGCGAGTGCAAGCGACATCGCCGATGCCGCTATCCAGCGTGGTTTCCGCATGGGTCTCCTCCCAGGCTAGTTCGACGTGCTCGGGCTTGGTCCGCCGACGGCTCCGTCGATCACGAAGCGGAACCGCCCGCTCCGAAAGTGAGTGGAAGTTAACCGGAGGGGCGAGACGACTGGCGATCACTGACGTCACAAACGAGTCACAATCACCCCCGATTCAACCATTTGGGGGATAGTTAGATCGACAAGTGACCGCTAGTCGAACAGTTCCTTGTGTCATTTAGATGTCAAGCTGATCAGCGCTGGTGCGCTGGGGAATGTCACTCTCGGTCAGCGGGGCCCGGCGATCGACAGCGCGATGCCGTCGAGGATGTCGTGCTCGCTGACCAGTAGATCTGTGATCTCACTCTCTTCGAAGACGGTGCGGGCCAGGGCGCGCACGATGATCGCGCCCCCGCCGATGACATCCACCCGACCGGGGTGCATGGCACCGAGGGCGGCCCGCTCCGCCCGCTTCAGACTGAGCAAGTCCGCCGTGACCCGCCACAGCTGGCGCGAGTCGAGCCGGGCGTGGTGGATCCGCTCGGGGTCGTATTCGGGCAGGCCCAGGGCCACCGCGGCCATCGTGGTGACGGTACCGGCGACGCCGACCAGGGTGCGCGCCCCGGCCAGCGGCACCGCCGCGTAGGCCTCGGCGAGCACCCGCTCGGCGATGTCGCCCGCGTCCTGCTGCTGGCGCTTCGACGGCGGGTCCTGGCTCAGCGCCCGCTCGGTGAGCCGCACGCAGCCGATGTCGACCGACTTGGCCGCCTCGACGTGCGCGTGGGTGCCGTCCCAGGTGCCGCGCACCAGCTCGGTGGAGCCACCGCCGACGTCGGCGACGAGGAACGGGCCGTCGTCGGGGTCGAGGTCGCCGACAGCGCCGGTGAAGGACAGCCTGGCCTCCTCGTCACCGCTGATGACCTCGGCCTCCGCGCCGAGCACCGCCTTGGTCATGGCGAAGAACTCGTCGCGGTTGTCCGCGTCGCGGGTGGCCGAGGTGGCCACCATGCGCACGTCGCGCACGCCCTTGCGGACCAGCACGGCGGCGTAGTCGGCCAGCGCGACCCGGGTGCGCTCCAGCGCCTCCGGGGCCAGCCGACCGGTCGCGTCCACGCCCTGGCCCAGCCGCACGACCCGCATCTCCCGGTGCAGGTCCCGCAGCACCGGGACGCCGTCGTGGCGCTCGGTGACCTCGGCGACCAGCAACCGGATCGAGTTCGTGCCGCAGTCGATGGCGGCGACCCTGTTCATGGCACCCACCTGTTCATGCCCCGCAGCCTAGAACGTCACCGTTCACGGCCCGCGTCGAGCACTCCACAACCGCGCGCACGTGCATTTGATGTCCACACCCGGACCAGTGTGGATCGTCGTTCGGCAATTCTGGTAATTCTGTGAATTGGACGCAAAGAATAAACCGCCTCACTGTTGGTGAGGCGGCTTATCCACTGTCCAGGTGGAATGGACCGTGTGGACTCGGACGGTCGGACTGGCACGAACGGACCAGGCCGACCGTCGCCCCCCGCGGTCGCGGGGCGTCCGGTCAGGGCTGCGGCGTGCTGGTGGCGCTGACGCTCGACCCGGCGGCGGGGGACGTGGTCTGCGCGGCGCAGGGGTCCGGCACGGCGGGCGTGGTGGTCGGCGTCGGGGTGGTCGTCTGCGACGGGGTCGCGCCGGGGCACGACGGCGTGGTGGTCGTCGTGGTCGGCGGGGTGGTCGTCGTCGTGGTGGTCGTGGTGGTGGTCGTCGTGGTCGTGGTCGTCGTGGTCGTGGTCGTCGTGGTGGTGCTCGACGGCGGCGACGTGGTCGACGAGCCGGGCGCGGGCGTGGTGGTGCCCGCGGGCGGCGGCGTGCTCGGGTGCTGCGTCGGGTTGACGCCGGGCACCGGCGAGACGGCGACGGTGGAGCCCGGCAGGCCGCCCGGAGGCAGCGCGAGCTCGATGGACCGGTCGACCGGGTCGCTCGGCATCGGCGTGACGCCCCGGGCGTACGAGTCGGCCCAGAGCAGCACGGTGCGCACGTAGCTGTCGGAGTGGTTGTAGCGGAAGACCGCCGTCGCGCGCTGGCGCGGGTCGGACACGTCCAGGCCGCCGGAGCACAGGTACTTGCCCGCGCCGAGCGCCGCGTCCCAGACGTTGTTCGGGTCGGTCTGGCCGTCGGCGTTGCCGTCGGCCGCGTAGCCGCGCCAGGTGGACGGGATGAACTGCATCGGGCCGACCGCGCGGTCCCAGCGGGCGTCGCCGTCGTAGCGGCCGCCGTCGGTGTCGGAGATCGCGGCGAAGCCGCCGCCGTTGAGCACCGGGCCCAGGATCGGGGTGGCCGTGCGGCCGTTCGCGTCCACCCGACCGCCGCGGGCGTGGTTGGACTCGATCCGGCCGATGCTGGCCAGCAGGGGCCAGTCGAGCTTGCAGCCGGGCGTGGTCACCGCGAGCGTGCCCGCGGCGCGCATGTACGCCTCCAGCATCACCGACGGGATGTTGGAGCCGCTGTTGGGTAACGGCGTGATCGCCGGGCCGCCGTTGTAGGCGAGCAACTGGGGGTTGGCGGCCAGCGCCAGGATCTGCTCGCTGAGCCGCTGGTTCACGGGTTTGGAGCCGTCCGCGCCGACGTCGGCGGGGTCGGTGAGCCCGGGCAGGCCGCCGCCCGCCTGGCCCGCGAGCGCGTACTCGCCGCTCTCCGCCCACTGCACGGGTTCACCGGCGACGACGGGCACCAGCAGCAGCGCTCCCGCCGCCGCGGCCACCCCCCGCTTCCGCCTGTCCCGCCGCCGGTGCTTGCCTGCCCTGCGTGCGCTCACCGTGAAAAACCGCCCCTCGAACCGTTGTGCTTCCGCCGGCTCCCGCCGACCCGTCCTCCGCGCCTGTCCCGGCCATCTACCCTGCCGCATCTCGAGCCCGGAGTCATGGTCGTCGGGGCGCTCGGGCACAGATGTCGTCACCCGCCGCCCGTTCGGCCGTTCCCTGTTAACCCGGACGTTCAAGTTGTGGCCCAGTTGTCCGTGACTGGGACGTAACGCTGCGGGGTGCCGGTTGCCCCGCAGCTGAGGTTACCCTCGAGTAGTGATCCCCGGTCCGCCACCAGTTGCCACTCACGAGGTCACCAACCAGCCCCCTCCCCTGCATCGCCACGACCCCCTCGGGTGTGACCCGACCCTGGTCACAGCCGTGCGCGCGTTCGGGTCCGACGACGTGGTGGCGTCGCTGGCGGGCGTCGCGGCGGACGCCGGGTCGGCCGAGGCGCGCGAACACGGCAGGCTCGCCGACGCGCACCCGCCGGTCCTGCGCACGCACGACCGGTACGGCAACCGGGTGGACGAGGTGGAGTTCCACCCCTCCTGGCACTGGCTGATGGCGCGCGCGGTGGGGCACGGGCTGCACGCCGCGCCGTGGGCGCCGGACGCGGGCCCGCACGCCCACCTGCGCCGGGCGGCGGCGTTCACCGTGTGGTCGAGGGTCGAGGCGGGCCACGGGTGCCCCATCTCGATGACGTACGCGGCCGTGCCCGCCCTGCGCCACGCGCCGGAACTCGCGGCGCGGTACGAGCCGGGGCTGCGGTCGCCGGTGTACGACCCGGGGTTGCGGGAGCCCGGCGGCAAGGCCGGGCTGCTGGCGGGCATGTCGATGACCGAGAAGCAGGGCGGCTCGGACGTCCGCGCGAACACGACGACCGCGACCCCGCTGGCGGACGGGACGTACTCGCTGGTGGGGCACAAGTGGTTCACCTCGGCGCCGATGAACGACCTGTTCTTGGCGCTGGCGCGGGCCCCCGGGGGTCTGACGTGCTTCGTCCTGCCGCGCGTGCTGCCGGACGGGCGCCGCAACGCGCTGCGGTTGCAGCGGTTGAAGGACAAGCTGGGCAACCGGTCCAACGCCTCGGCGGAGATCGAGTACACGGGGGCGGTCGGCTGGCGCGTCGGCGACGAGGGTCGGGGGGTGCGGACCATCATCGAGATGGTCACGATGACCCGGCTGGACTGCGTGCTGGGCTCGACGGCGGGCATCCGCGCCGCGCTGACGGAGGCGGCGCACCACGCGGCCCACCGGTCGGCGTTCGGGGCGGTGCTGCGCGACCAGCCCGCGATGTCGGCGGTGCTGGCGGACCTGGCCGTGGAGTCGGACGCGGCGACGGTGCTGGCGATGCGCCTGGCGTCCGAAGTGGACAAGTCAGGCCCGCTGCTGCGGCTCGCGCTGCCCGCGGCGAAGTTCTACGTCTGCAAGCGGGCGCCCGCGGTGGTCGCCGAGGCGTTGGAGTGCCTGGGCGGCAACGGGTACGTGGAGGAGTCGGGGATGCCCCGGCTGTACCGGGAGGCGCCGCTGATGTCGATCTGGGAGGGGTCGGGCAACGTCACGGCCCTGGACGTGCTGCGCGCCGTGGAACGCGAACCGTCCTCTGTGGATGCACTGGTGGCGGAGCTGGAGCTCGGCGCCGACCGTCGGCTGGACGATGCGGTGTCAGCCCTGCGCGCGGAGCTGGCGG
The DNA here is from genome assembly GCF_041897805.1 of Actinokineospora auranticolor. Taxonomy (GTDB): domain Bacteria; phylum Actinomycetota; class Actinomycetes; order Mycobacteriales; family Pseudonocardiaceae; genus Actinokineospora; species Actinokineospora auranticolor. The sequence continues at coordinate 823,542 of NZ_CP154825.1, read as the reverse complement.
CGGCGGAACCCGCGCGAGCGCGGGCGCTGGCGGAACGGATCACGCTGTGCCTCCAGGCGAGCCTGCTGGTGCGGCACGTACCGGAGGTCGCCGAGCCCTTCATCGCCACCAGGTTGGCGGAAGGGGGTCGGATCATGGGAGCGCTGCCGCGCGGCGTCGACACGGCCGCGCTGGTGGACCGGGTGACACCGGATCCGGGACAGTTTCCGGTCAAGGAGTAATGGATCGGTAGCGCTCGGCGACCTTGTCGACTGTGAGCGCAGTCGGACCTGGGCAGCAACCACCGAACCAACCGGTGGGTCGGGGCGGGGTGGTCCTCGCGGCGACCGGCCTTCTCGCGGACGCCGCCGCGGTCGCGGGGCTGTTCGCGGAGAGCCCGCGGGCGTTGGTGCTGATCGCCGCGGTGCTGGCCCTGGTGCTGGGCGGCTGGCTGGGTGTGCGGTTGTGGGGCAGGCCGTTCGGCTTCACCGCGGTGCTGACGCTGTTCAGCGTGCTCGCGGGCATCGTCCTGATCGCCGTCGCGGCGGCGCTACCGGCGGAGGACGCGGTCGCCGAGGACTCCGGCGGCGGCACGACCACCAAGCAGAACCGCACAACGGACCCCGACGCGCCCGAATCGGTCACCACGACCAAACCCCCCACCGCCGGACACCAGCCGAAGGCGCTGGAGGTCAAACTCGACTACGGGGTCGGCGCCGACGTCGACGGCGCCAAACCGACGCTGACGCGCACACAGCGCCCGACCGGCGACATCGACATCTCCATGACCGACATCGGCCTGATCTACACCACCGGCGACGGCTTCGTCGCCTACAACGGCAAACTCTCGGACGCCGAGTCCACCTGCGCGAACGCGCTCACCGACGAAGTGACCAAGTGGGAACGCGAACTGCTCGCCGTCCCCGGCACGCGGTACTGCTTCGCCACCTCGCAGGGCCGCACCGGCCTCCTGGAGATCACCGGCGCCCCGGGCGCGGGCGGCGCCCAACTGGAACTGGCCATCCGGGTCTGGTGAGGAGCACTGTGGAACACGGGTACCCGCAGCCACCGAGACCGCCGGACCCCCGGGTGGGCCGGGCAGGCGTGCTGCTGGTGGTCATCGGCATCATCGCCGACGCCACCGCGCTGGTCGGCCTGTGGTCGGCCAAGCCACTGGCGCTGGTCCTGGTGGCCGCGTTCCTGGCGCTGGCCCTGGGCGTCTGGCTGATGATCCGGCTGTGGGGCGGGCGGTTCGGCGTCGCGGTGCTGATGGCGCAGCTCTGCGTGATCGCGAGCGTGGTGCTCGGCGCGATCGCGGTCACCCTGCCCACGGACGAGTCGACAGCCGATCCCGGCGGCACCGCGACCGGCTCGAAGCACCAGCCCACCGAACCCGGGTCCACCACCGAAACCGACGCCCCCGGGTCGAACCTGCGGGTGCGACTCGGCGGTGGCACCGGCACCGATGTCGACAGCGGCTCCCCGAAGGCGCGACGGGTGACCGGTGTCGCCGAGGACATCGACCTGTACTTCGCCGAGGGCAACTACTTCAAGACCACCGGCATGGGTTTCATCAACTACCGCGAATCCGATGGCAACGCGCAGAGCACCTGCGCGTACTCGCTCAAGGACAAGGTCGCCAAGTGGGAGTACCTCCCCACCCCGCAGATCGACGTGGAGTTCTGCTTCGCCACCTCGGACGGCAGAGTGGGGTGGCTGCGGGTCGAGGGGATCACCTCCCCCGGTCCTGATAGCGACGGCGAGCTAGAGCTGTCCGTCCGCGTCTGGTGAGGCGCACTCGCCCAGTGGCCACGACCCGGCCAGCAGGGCGATCGCCTCGTCCCCGAACGGGTTCACGCCCGGGCCCACGGCCAGCGAGTGCGCGACCAAGGCGTGCAGGCACTTGACCCGGCCCGGCATGCCGCCCGCCGTCACCTGCGTGCCCAGCGTCTCGATGGCGTCCCGCTCGGCCAGGTACGACTCGTGCGCGCGCAGGTAGTGGGCAGCCAGTTCCGGGTCCGTCGACAGGCGCTCGGTCATCTCGCGCATGAGGCCGGTGGTTTCCAGGGTGCTGATCGCCGCCGCGAGCTTGGCGCAGGTCAGGTAGTACAGCGTGGGGAACGGCGTGCCGTCCTCCAGCTTCGGGTTGGTCTGGATGACCGCCGGGTGGCCGCTCGGGCAGCGGGCGGCGACGGCGCGGATGGCGCGGGGGGTGCGGCCGAGCTGGGCGGCGACGGTGGCGCGGTCCTGCTCGGTGACGGCCTCGAGGGTCATCGGCCCGCCCCGGTGACGGAGTCCCACAGGTTCTCGTACCAGGACTGCTGGGGCACCGGCTGGGTCGTGGCGTGTTCGTCCTCGGTACCGGCGGCGCCCGGGGGCAGCTCGACCAGGTACGGCGTCTCTCCCGGCATCACGTACTTCAGTCTCTCGCGGGCCTGGGCGCGCACCTGCTCCGGGTCGGCCAACCGCTCCTTGCGCTTCACCAGCTCGTCGTACTGCCTGCGCAGTTCGGCCTGCTTCTGCTCCACGACCTCGACCTCGGAGCGCTGCGACAGGTAGTTGCGCAGCGGCACCGCGACGCTCAGCGCCAAGGCGCAGACCACGGTGGCGACCACGGCCGCGCGCCGGGTGGTGGCCAGGCCCAGCACGCCGCCGCGCTTGCGCAGCTTCTGCTGGGCCGCCTGCCGCACCTGGCGCACCGCGCGCGGCTTCTCCTTGTCCGGTGCGGTCGGGCGCGTCCGCACGCGCTCGGGTCTGCGGGCGACGGATCCCCGTCGCCCGCGACCGCCGCGTTCGGTGCCACGCCCGACCATCGGCTCAGGACTCCGTCGGGGTGAAGCGCGGGAAGGCGAGGTCGCCCGCGTACCGGGCGGCGTCGCCCAGGGTCTCCTCGATGCGCAGCAGCTGGTTGTACTTGGCGGTGCGCTCGCCGCGGGCCGGGGCGCCGGTCTTGATCTGGCCGACGCCGGTGGCCACGGCCAGGTCGGCGATGGTGGTGTCCTCGGTCTCGCCGGAGCGGTGGCTCATCATGCTGCGGTAGCCGTAGGAGGTGGCCAGGGTGACCGCGTCGAGGGTCTCGGACAGGGTGCCGATCTGGTTGACCTTCACCAGCAGCGCGTTGGCGGCGCGGCGGGCGATGCCCTCCTCCAGCCGGTCGGGGTTGGTGACGAACAGGTCGTCGCCGACGAGCTGCACGCGCTCGCCGATCTCGGCGGTGAGCCGGACCCAGCCGTCCCAGTCGTCCTCGGCCAGCGGGTCCTCGATGGACACCAGCGGGTAGGCGTCGACCAGCTCGGTGTAGTACGCGGTCAGCTGCTCGGCGCTCTTCTTGGCACCCTCGAACTTGTACGCGCCGTCGGCGTAGAACTCGGTGGCGGCCACGTCCAGGGCGAGCGCGATGTCGCGGCCCGCGGTGTAGCCCGCCTTCTCGATGGCGACCAGGATCAGGTCCAGCGCCTCGCGGTTGTTGCCCAGGCTCGGGGCGAAGCCGCCCTCGTCGCCGAGGCCGGTGGCCAGACCCTTGGCCTTGAGCACCGACTTGAGCGAGTGGTAGACCTCGGTGCCCCAGCGCAGCGCCTCGCGGAAGCTCTCCGCGCCGATCGGCGCGATCATGAACTCCTGGATGTCCACGTCGGTGTCGGCGTGCGCGCCGCCGTTGAGGATGTTGAGCATCGGCACCGGCAGCACGTGCGCGTTCGGGCCGCCCAGGTAGCGGAACAGCTCCAGGCCGCTGGACTCGGCGGCGGCCTTGGCCACGGCCAGCGACACGCCGAGGATGGCGTTGGCGCCGAGGCGGGACTTGTCCTGGGTGCCGTCGAGGTCGACCAGCTTCTGGTCGACGATGCGCTGGTCGACCGCGTCCACGCCGGCCAGCTCGGGGCCGATCTCGTCGAGCACGGCGGTGACGGCCTTCTCCACGCCCTTGCCGAAGTACCGGTTGGCGTCGCCGTCGCGCAGCTCCACGGCCTCGTGCTCACCGGTCGAGGCGCCGGAGGGCACCGCGGCGCGGGCGAGGGTGCCGTCGTCCAGCGCGACCTCAACCTCCACGGTGGGGTTGCCCCGCGAGTCCAGGATCTCGCGCGCGCCGACCTGCTCGATGACAGCCACGTGGTGCTCCTCACAAACCGTTCAACCAGTCCCCGACGAGCCTAGCGGTGCGGGTGGGTGGCCGGCGGGCATCGCGGGAGGGGGATCGCTCACAGCCGGTCAGCGTTTTGTCGGACCGCCGAATAGCCGTGTCGCCGAACAGTGGGGTGCGACGGCCTTGGGGTCGAGGAACAGGGCTCCCGCGCGTAATGTTGATCTGACTATGACCCAGGACCAGGGCAGCACGTTCGACGCGTTCCGCCACGCGGAGTCACTGGTGGCGCAGCGCAGGCCGCTCGACGCCCTGGTCGCCCTCGGTCCCGTGCTCGACGCCGAACCGGACGCCCCCAGCGTGCACCTGCTCGCGGGCCGCGCGTACCTGGGCTCCGCCCAACTCCGGCGCGCGGAGACCGCGTTCCTGCGGGTACTGGAACTGGATCCGACGGACCACTACGCCCGCTTCGCCCTGGGCAAGACCCTGCAGCGGCAGAGCAGGCTGACCGAGGCCCAGACCCAACTGCGCATCGCGGTCGCGATGAACCCCCTGCCCGAGTACCAGGAGGCGCTGGGCGAGGTCAACGCCAGGATCGCCGTGGACCGCGACCGCTGAGGGCGGCGGTTCTCGGCCATCACCGCGAGTAGGCGGGCGGCGTCGGAGAAGATATCCCGGTCGGGGCACACCGAACGGCCGACGGGAGAATCCGGAGGATGAGCATCCAAGACCAGGCCCAGCAGCTCGCGGGACTAGCCGACCGCCTCCCCACGGGTGGCATCCAGCAGCTCAACAACGAATTGCAGCAGATCGGCCAACAGGTCTCCAGCCTCCTGGGCCAGACCCAGAGCGCCAACGCGGTCCACTCGATCCTGTCCCAAGCCCAGAACGTGGCCAACGACCTCGGCCAACTGCTGGAACAGGCCCGAACCGAGATAACCAACGCCGCCCACCACCACCTCAGCGCGGGGTGATCCCGGCGGCAGCCGCCCGACTGGGCGAGCTGCGCACCAAGGTCCCGATCAAGGCGGCGGTGGACATCGCCGCCGAGATCGAGTCCACCGGGCACAGGGTCGCCGACCTGGTCGGCGACCACCGCCTGCTCGACACCTTGCGCAGGGCCCTGACCACCGCGGACAGGCTGGTCGAAACCCTGCGCCACCTCCACGACGCCTTGGTCAAGACCGCCACTCACCACGGCGCGGGCAGTTCGACATCGGCACCTGCCGAAGCCCGACCACCCGCGCTCCCCAAACCGCCCGTGCCAGGGCGGACGCACGGACAGTGGGTCGACCGGAACGGGGACACGGTGGCACTGGTGAACGGCAAGAACGGCGCCTACTACGAGACCGCGAAGGAACAAGCTCGGCGACTCGGGTTGACTCAGGGCAGGCCCACCGGCGAAGCCGCCATCGCACGGCACGTGGAGGTGCAGTTCGCCTGCCGGATGGCTGCGGAGGGGCTGCGCGACGAGACGATCGAGATCAATCGCCCGGTGTGCGGCACCACGCCGAATGATCGGGATCGCCCGAACACCTGCGATCGCTGGCTCGACCACTTCCTGCCCGAAGGAAGCACGCTGACGGTGAAGGACGGAACCTCTCCAGAGGGCCGCCGCTACAGGGGACGGACGCGGACATGACGATCGAAGTCGGCTGGGGCATCGACCACGCGGACGGCACGTTCGGCGGGGATCGGATGTCGCTGCGCACCGCGGCCGATGTGGAGGAGTTCGTGCGGCGGTTGGGTGGCGACGGCGCCGGGGTGGCGTGGGTGAACCACAAGGGACGGTCGCTGTGGAACGCCGAGCTGGGAATACCCGACCACGAGGTCTTCGCCGCGGTCTATGCCGGGTTCGGGTACTTCAGCTACCAGGACCCAACAGTGGACAAGTGCTACCCGGTCGGGCTCCCCGACTCCCCCGAGGTCGAGTACGACGACGATGACTTCCCACCCGGGTCCGGGGTCAGCACAACGCTGCTCACCCGAGCGGTAGCGGAGTTCCTGGCCACCAAAGCCCGCCCAACCTGTCTCGACTGGACTAGTTGAGCCCTGCCGCCTTCGTCGCGTAGGCCGCGGCTCCGCTGTAGACGTCGCGGCCGTATTTCAGGGATTCGTTGTAGGTCAGGATTGCTTTCCACCAGCCTTCGCCGGTGGCCAGGTTGCCGCCGCTGGCGCAGAGGTAGTGGGCGGCGGTCAGGGCGGCGTCGTCCACGTCTTGGGGGTTGGGGGTGGCGCCGTCGTCGCCTGCGCGGAGGGCGTAGCGCTTCCAGGTGCTGGGGAGGAACTGCATCGAGCCGACCGCGCGGTCCCACTGCGCGTCGCCGTCGAGGGTGCCCTTGTCCGTGTCGGGGATGGCCTGCACGCCCGGGGACCCGTCCAGGGGGACGCCGATGATCGGTTCGGACAGCTTGCCGTCCTCGGCGATCGCGGTCCCGCCGTACCGGCCGTGGTGCGACTCGACGCGGCCGACGCCCGCGAGGGTGTTCCAGGTGAGGCCGCAGTCCGGGGCGCGTTCGCGCATGTCCGCCTCGGCGTTGAGGTACGCGATCAGCGTGCGGGCCGGGATGTCGGTCTGCTCCGACAGCCGCCGGGCCCAGTCCCGCTGGTCGACGCCCGCGGGCACGCCGACCGCGGGCGGCACCGGGGTGTCCCGCGCTACGTCCAGCGCGGGCACGGTGAACCGGGGCCGCGGCGGCGGGGGCTTGGCGTCCTTCGACGCCGCGATCACCCACACCGCGGCCGCCGCCGAGGCGAACAGCAGTGCGACCACCGCCAGCCGCAGCACCACCCGCAGTCCCCGCCGCCGCGGCGGCTCGGGGGCCGGGTGCAGGGCGAGGGACAGCGTGGTCGGCTGGGGGGTCGGGGAAGCGGCCACGAAATCAGGCTACGTGCTCACCGCGGCGCGCCGCCCCAGCCCAGGTCGATTGGGCCTTTCGCACCCGCGCTGACCAGCCCCGACTCCGCCGAAAAGCACAAACCTCACAGAGAGTCCGGTATCGACTACCGAACCGCCTGCAGGGCGTAGATGAACGGCAGCCGGGGCGCCTCCTCCGGGAGGGCGAACCAGCCGCCGTCCGAGGTCATGGTCGACCAGCGCGGCCACGGCAACTGCTCCGTCTCCCGCAGCCTGGTGATCCGCAACCCGGCGTCGACCAGGGCGTTCACCACGTCCCCGAGCCCGTGCTGCCACTCGTAGGACACCTTCGCCACCGTCAACTCCGGACCGTCCGTGTAGGTCCGGCTCGCGTCCCGCTCGACCGGGCCGCGGCCGGACAGGTAGTCGTGGCGCAGCAGCAGGGCCTCGCTGCCGTCCGGCGGCGGGACCGGGCTCAGCGCGTTGAGCAGCGGGTGGAACTCGACCACGTACACCTGCCCGCCCGGCCGCAGCAGCGCCGCCACCTGCTCGGCCCACGCCGCCAGGTCGGGCACGTAGCAGAGCGCGCCCTTGCCCGTGTAGACCACGTCGAACCGCTCACGCCCCAACGCCTCCGCCGCGTCGTGCACGTCCGCGTGCACGTACGCCACGGACACACCCTTGTCCGCCGCGATCTCCCGCGCGGCGCGCACCGACTCCGCCGAGATGTCCAAGCCGACCACGCGCGCACCGCGGGCCGCGATGGCCACGGTCTCCGCGCCAATGTGGCACTGGAGGTGGGCCACGTCCCGACCGGCCAGGTCACCGAGGTCGTCCCACTCGAACTCGGCGAACCAGACCTCCGGGTCGCGGTTGGGCACGTCGTAGAACTGGGACGCCACGTGGATCGGGGTGCGGGCGTCCCAGTTGGCCTCGTTGGCCGCGATCATCCGGGCGGTGTCGGAGTCGAATTCCATGATCGTGATCATTCCCGCCACCGCCCGGTGACCGCGACCTACAACGGGGGCAAGTCCGGCGGCTGCGCGGCCGGGGAGACGGCCAAGCGCTCCAAGGCGATCTCGATGGCCTTGTCCAGTTGTGGATCAACGCCTGCCGCGTGGTCCTGGGGACGCATGACGACCTCGACGTCCGGGTCGACGCCGTGGTTCTCCATGCCCCAGCCCGTGCCCTCCATCCAGGTCGCGTACCGCGGTTGGGTCACCAGCGTGCCGTCGATGAGGTGGTACCGCATGTCGATGCCGACCACCCCGCCCCAGGTCCGGGTGCCCACGACCGGCCCGATGCCCAGCGCCTTGATCGCCGCGTTGACGATGTCGCCGTCGGAGCCGGAGAACTCGTTGGCCACCGCGACCACCGGACCGCGCGGCGCGTCGACCGGGTACGTCTCCTCGTAGTACCCGTCCCGCGCGCGGCCCCAGCCCACGATGCGCCTGCTCAGCTTCTCCACGACCAGCTGCGACAGGTGCCCGCCGCGGTTCTCCCGCAGGTCGACGATCACCCCGTCGCGGCGCATCTCCATCCGCAGGTCGCGGTGGAACTGGGCCCAGCCGAAGGCGACCATGTCCGGCACGTGCAGGTACCCGACGCGGCCGTCGGTCGCCGAGTGCGTGTGCGCGCGCCGGTCGGCCACCCACGCCTGGTAGCGCAGCGGCATGTCGTCGAGCAGCGGCACGACCACGACCCGCCGCGGCGCGCCGCCACCCTTGGGTTCCACGGTCAGCTCGACGGGCTTCTCCGCCGTGCCGACCAGCAGCGTCGCGGGCCCGCGCACGGGGTCGACCGCGATCCCGTCGACCGCGACGATCGCGTCCCCCTCGCGCACCCCCACGCCGGGCGCGCGCAGCGGCGAGCGGGCCTTGGGGTCCGAGCTCTCCCCCGGCACGATCGCCGAGATCCGCCACGCGCCGTCCGCGTCGCGCACCAGGTCGGCACCGAGCAGCCCGAGCCGCCGCCTGCCGTCCGCGCCCGCCTGCTGCGGCAGCACGTACGCGTGCGAGGTGCCGAGTTCGCCGTTGACCTCCCACAGCAGGTCGACCAGCTCGTTGTGCGACCCGAGGGCGTCCACCAGCGGCCGGTACCGGTCGAGCACCCCGGCCCAGTCGACGCCGTTCATGTCCGCGCGCCAGAAGTGGTCGCGCATCAGGCGGCCGGACTCCTCGTAGGCCTGCCGCCACTCGGCGGCCGGGTCGACGCGCACCCGGACCCGGCTCAGGTCGACGGAGATGTTGTCCTCCGAGCCCTCCTCGGAGTCGGGTTTGCGGTCGGCGGGGACGACCCGCAGGCTGCCGCCGTCGCGCACCACCAGGCGGGTGCCGTCGCCGCTGGGCCACACCTCGTCGAGGCCGTCGATCAGCGTGTCGGCCTTGCGCTTGGCCAGGTCGTAGCGCTCCAGCACCGAGCGGGGCGCGGCGGTGCCCGAGTCGTCGAGGTCGTCGCCGAGGGTGCCGGTGAGCGGGTCGCGCAGCCAGGTCACGCCGCCCTTGACCGCCAGCAGCCGCCAGTAGCGGGCGGCGGGCACCGGGAAGGCCACGACCCGGTCGGCGATGCCTTCCAGGTCCACCGACGTGCGCGGGGTCTTGGTGCCGGAGTCGTCGGAGTCGTCCGAGTCCTTGTCGTCGTCCGGGTCGCCGAACGCGCGGCCCTCGCGGACCGGGGCGAACGGCGACGGCGTGGTCGCGGCCAGCGGCACCAGGTAGGGCCGGATGGCGTTGGCGAAGGACAGGTCGAACACGTGCGAGTCGTAGATCGGGTCGAAGCTGCGCGACGACAGGAACGCGATGTGCTTGCCGTCGAGGGTGAACGCGGGGTCGTGGTCGACGAACCGCAGCGGGGTCACGTCGACCACGGCCAGGCTGGTCGTGTCGACCATCCGGATGTGCCGCAGCGGGTTCGGGCCGGGGTGCGACCAGGCCAACCAGGTCGAGTCCGGGGAGAACACCAGGTCCTTGGGGTCGCCCTCGCTGACCTTGGCGATCTCCCGGACCTCGCCGTCGTCGACGTCGACCAGCAGCAGCCTGCCGTCGTGCGTGGTCACCGCGACCCGGCGGCCGTCCGGGGCCGCCGCCAGCTCCAGCACCCGACCCAGCTCGCCGGTGGCCACCCGGCGCGGGCTGACCCCGGGGTCGCGCCCCTCGACGGGACCGAACTCCAGCGCGTCCTCGCCGTCGGCGTCGGTCACCCAGACCGCCTGGCCGGTGGTGCCCAGCACCGCGGGCACCCGGGCGCGCACGCCGGGCTCGACCGACAGCGCGCGCACCGGCCCGTCGCGGTGGGTCACCCAGTGCACGGTGCCGCGCACCTCGACCGCGCTGGCCCGGCCGGTGCGGTCGACGCCCGCCCAGCCCAGGTTGCGACCGGCGGCGACCGGGCGGACCTGGCGCGGGTTGCGCGAGCCGCCGAGGCGCACCTCGACCTTGCGCGGCGCGGAGTCCAGGTCGTCGTGCAGCCACACCTCGCCCGCGCGGTGGTAGACCACGCGGGTGCCGTCGGTGGTGGCGTTGCGGGCGTAGAAGCCCTCGTGGTCGGAGTGCTTGCGCACGTCGGAGCCGTCGTGCGCGCAGGAGTAGAGGTTGCCGACGCCCTCGTGGTCGGAGAGGAACGCGATCCGGCCGCCGACCCACAGCGGGCTCACCAGGTGTCCGTCCACTTCGGACAGGATGCGGTGGAAGTCGCCGGTGCCCCGGTGGTCGACCCAGACCTTGCCGGTGGTGCCGCCGCGGTAGCGCTTCCACCAGGCGGGTTCGCGGGAGAACACCGAGCCGAGCAGCACCCCGCCCGCGGCGTTGAGCTCCAGCGAGGCCAGCGGGCCGTAGGGCAGCGGCTCGGCGGGGGCACCGTCGAGCGGCACCGCGTACGCCCACGTGCCCCGGGTGGAGGACCGACCGGTGGAGGTGCGGGCCGTGACACGGCCGTCCGGGGTCCAGCCGGTGACGGCGGTCCCCACGTCGCCCCAGTAGCTCAGCCGTTCACTCGGACCGCCCTCGACCGGCGCGACGTGCACCTCCGGCTCGACGTCGCGGGTGCTGCTCCAGGCCAGGTGCGCGCCGTCGGGGGAGAACCGCGGGTTGGTCACCGGTACCTGGTCGGCCGAGAGCCGCCAGGCCCGGCCACCGGCCGCGGGCGCCAGCCACACGTCGTCCTCGGCGACGAACGTGATCAGGTCCGCGTGCAGGTGGGGGAATCTGAGGTAGGCGTCGGTCACGTGGTCAAAGCTAGCCACTGACACCCGGGCCTGCCGCCACTTTTGACCGCATGCCCTGCGGGACCCGCCAAGTGTCGTAACCCGCACCCGGACGGGACGGGCGAAACCCGACCGGTAGGCCCAGCGGGTACGTCCATTCCGGACCCCCCGTTGAGCCGGTCGGCAACCAACCGACCATCCCACCAAAGAGTGAAAACGGGACCAGGGTCCGCTATCCGCCCACGGAGGGCCAAAAGCGGCGCCAGGCGTCGTGGTCCATCCGCGCGGGATCGACCCCCGCGGCCCGCGCCGCGGACTCGGCGGCGCGCACCCGGTCGGCGAACCGGCGGGCCACCCGGCGGAGGTCGTCCTCGGGGTCGGCGCCCGCGAGCCGGGCGGTGGCCGCGGCGTGGAACAACCGGGCGCCGACGCCCTGGTCGCCGTCGTCGAGCAAGTCGGCGGGCAGGCCCGCGCGGGAGGCGCGGTGGACCAGCTTGGCCGCGAGCGCGACCGCGGGCTGCCCGAGCGCCACACCGTCCACACTGGACTCGCGCTGCTTCTCCCGCTGCTTGAGCTCGTCCCAGCGGTGCTCCTGGGTGGTCGCGTCGCGCACCGCGGGGTCGCCACCGGCGAACACGTGCGGGTGCCTGCCCACCAGCTTGGTGACCAGGGTGTCGGCGACGTCGTCGATGCCGAACGGGTCGGCCGGGTCCTCCTGCGCCACCCGGGCGTGGAAGAGGACTTGGAGCAGGACGTCGCCGAGTTCCTCGCGCAGCGCGGCGCGGTCGCCGTCGTCGATGGCGTCGAGGAGCTCGTAGGACTCCTCCACCAGGTACCGGCGCAGCGAGTCGTGGGTCTGCTCGGCGTCCCACGGGCAGCCGCCCGGCGAGCGCAGGACGTCCATCACCCGCGCGGCGGCGACGAGGCCGGCGCCCGGGGTGCGCAGCACGGGCACGCCCGCCGCCACCAGGGGTTCGGCGGCGGCCAAGTCGTCGGTGAGCACCACGACCGGAGCGCTCGCCGCCTCGTCGACCACGTCCGCGGGCGCGGGGCCGTCACCGGCCGCCGGGTCCGCGCCGCCGAGGGTGTAGACCCGCTTGGCCGCGCGCAGCAGCGGCAACGCGGCAGCGGGCAGGGTCGCACCATCCCGCAGGCGGACCGTCTTGGCGGACTCGACCAGCACGACGGCGGAACCGGGGTGCGGGGTCGCCCGCCGGGTCACTGGGCGGGCGCGTTCTTGACCGGGATGACCACGCCGCTGGCCTCGGCCGCGCTGGGCGCGATGTCCATGCCGGTCTCGTCCCAGACCCCGTACCGGGGGCTGATCTTCACGCCGACCTCGGCGAGCAGCGGCTGCAGCAGGCGCGGCCCGAGGGACTGCGCGGTCTGCGGGTCGGCCTTGGCCTTCTCGTCCGGCTTGGCGTTGGTGTCGCGCTTGCGGATCAGCGCCACCACCCAGTTCGCGTTCTCCGGGTTCGGCCGGAAGGCGACCACGGAGTTCTCGGGGGCGCCGAAGAGCACGGTGCCCGCGATGTCCGAGGCGGCGGCCGGGGTCAGGGTCTCGGCCTTGGCCGCCTGCTCACCCGCCGCGATCTCCGCGTCGATGAACGCGTCGGCCTGCTTGAGACCCTCGGCGAGCTTGTTGGCCTTGGCGACCGCGGCCTCGCGCACCGCGCCCTGGCTCTGGTCCTGGCTGACCGCGGTGACCAGCACGAAGTCGAAGGTGACCGACAGCTTGGTCAGCTCCCGGTCGCCGATCTCGCCGAGCAGCAGGAAGTCCCGGGCGACCTGGTTGCGGTCGAGCACCTTGGTGACGGCCTGGCGGCTGATCACCTGCGGGCTGACGCCGCCGTCGACCGGCAGCTCCTGGAACGAGTCACCGATCTGCCCCGCCACCTCGGCGACCTTGGCCGGGTCGACCGTGAGGTTCGCCTTGGCCGCGTAGCGCTCGATCAGCTCGTGCTGCACCAGCTGGCGCAGCGCCTCGCGGGAGAGCAGGTCGAGCTTGCGCTGGTCGGCCAGCACCCGCGCGGCGGGCTCGGCCTTGACGGCCTGCTGGACGAGGTCCTGGACGCGGTCGACCGAGATGGTCCGGTCACCGACGACGGCGGCGGCGTTCACCTGGCTCGGCCCGGTCGCGCAGGCGCCGAGCGCCAGCCCGACGGCGGCGAGCAGCGCGACGAACGGTCCCCGGCGGCGGGTGGCGGCGATGACGGTGGTCACAGTGACCAAGCCTCTCACAGCACCCCCGCCGGGTGGACGCGCACCCGCTCGTGTTACCCGCCGTGACCGGCGACGAGTCAGGCGAAGGCGCCACCCGACCTAGCCAGACCACCACCACCGCGAGATCGCGCCGGTCTCGCCGACTGTGCGGTTCAAAGGCGATCTTGCCGCCGAGGCGGAGCCGAGGCCGTGTTACCGCTAAGGGCGTTTGCCAGCTCGTCGCGCAAGACAGTGCTGTCGGCCGGGGTGAGGTTGACCCATTGCCTGCCGTCGGCGCGCACGGTGCGCAGCAGCGCGTAGCGGCCGTCGCCCGCCACGTCGAACCAGAACAGCGACGGACCGCGCCCACCCGCGGCGGTGACGCCGAGCTGGCCTGCGCGCAGCCGGCGCGCGCACAGCAGTTCGGTCAGCACCGGCACCCGGTCGGCGTGCTCGGCCCGCCAGGAACCGCCTTCGCGGCGACCGGCGCGGTCCGCGGGCAACTCGGCGACCACGGCGGCGGCCAGCGCGGCGGTCGCGGCGGACCCGCCCGCGGCGATGCCCGCCGACATGCTCGCGGTGACGTCGCCGTCGCGGACCAGGACGTCGCCGCCGACGTGCTCGCTGGGGCCGGGCTCCTGGGTGGCGACGACGGCGCGGCGGCCGACCCGGGCGGCCAGCACGCGGTGCGGCGAGTCGGACCCGTCCTCGGCCATCCACACCGAGTCGACGGAGACCTCCGGGGCGTGCAGCATCCGCAGGCAGGTCTCGAGGTCGGGGTCGAGCTTGTCACCGCGGCCGAGCACCCCGTTGGCGCGCAGCCGGGCGCGGACCCGGTCGGTGACCACGGCCTGCTCGCGGCCGGTGAGCCCGGAGCGGGCCACCTGCAGCGGGTACGGGAAGGCCTCGATGCCGAGCTGGTCCCACACGTGCCCGAACTCGTCCGGGCCCAGGGTCCAGCCGAGCTGGGTCGTCAGGCTCACCACTGCTCCCCGATCACGGGCGGTGCGGCCGGGCGACCCGCGCCGAGCACCTCGTCGAAGTCGGTCACGATCCGGTCCGGGCGCGCCCGTCGGGCCGGGGCGGGGCGCCGTAGCGGACACTCTCGCCGCCGCCGTCGCCGCGGTAGGGCCGAACTGCCCTGGTGGCGTGGTCACCGTGCGTATCCCCTCGGACCTCGGGAGCGCGTCCACACCCGTGGACGTTGCCCACCCACCAACCACGCAAGTCCTCATGAGACTGTCCAACTGGAACTCAAGTACGGCGGCGGCGGGGCAAACGGGTGCTTGCCCTTGACGTCGCCGAAAACGCGAGGCGCGTTACGAATCAATCGGAACGGCAGTTGGCCTGCTAACCGCAAGTTTCACTTTGCACGCCTACACGCGGCGACTTTCACGATCACCGCAGCGAGCGCGATCTCGCGGATCAGCCGACCGGGGCGGGAGTCACTTCCAGGGAGGAGAGGAACTTCACGCACCAGTCGAGCAGGTCGCGGTCGCGCAGAACCGGGGCGCCGATCCGGCCGCCCGCGCCGCCCTCGGTCGGCCGGGGCACGGTGACGGTGTTCGTCACGGCCTTGTGGGTGGCCTTGGGGTGCAGGCGCTTGAGCCGGACCAGCTGGGAATCGCGCAGCGGCAGCGGGGCGAAGCGGACGAGGCTGCCCTGGGCGATCACCTCGGTCACGCCGTGCGCGCGGCACTGCTGGCGGAACCGGGCGACCGCGAGCAGGTTGACCACCGGGACCGGTGGCTCGCCGTAGCGGTCCTGCAACTCCTCGCGGACCGCGTCCAGCGTCGCCTCGTCCGGGGCGGCGGCCAGCTTGCGGTACGCCTCCAGGCGTAGGCGTTCGCCGGGGACGTAGTCGTGCGGGATGTGCGCGTCGACCGGCAGGTCCACGCGGACCTCCGCCAACTCCTCCTCGTCCTCCGCGCCCGGGGCGCCCGCGTGCTTGCGGAACGCCTCCACCGCTTCCCCGACGAGGCGGACGTAGAGGTCGAAGCCGACACCCGCGATGTGACCGGACTGCTCGGCGCCCAAGATGTTGCCCGCGCCGCGGATCTCGAGGTCCTTCATGGCGACCGCCATGCCCGCGCCCAGTTCGGTGTTCTGCGCGATGGTCGCCAGGCGGTCGTGCGCGGTCTCGGTGAGCGGGGACTCCGGCGGGTACAGGAAGTACGCGTACCCGCGCTCCCTGGCGCGACCGACCCGGCCGCGCAGCTGGTGCAGCTGGGCCAGGCCGAGCATGTCGCCGCGCTCGACGATCAGCGTGTTGGCGTTGGAGATGTCCAGGCCGGTCTCGATGATCGTGGTGGACACCAGCACGTCGTGCTCGCGCTCCCAGAACCCCTGGATGATCTTCTCCAGCCGTTCCTCGTTCATCTGGCCGTGCGCGGTCACCACGCGCGCCTCCGGGACCAGCTCGCGCAGCCTGCGCGCGGCCTTCTCGATGGAGGAGACCCGGTTGTGCACGTAGAAGACCTGGCCGTCGCGCAGCAGCTCGCGGCGGATCGCGGCGCCGACCTGCTTGTCGTCGTAGGCGCCGACGTAGGTCAGGATCGGGTGGCGGTCCTCCGGCGGGGTCAGGATGGTCGACATCTCGCGGATGCCCGCCAGCGACATCTCCAGCGTGCGCGGGATCGGGGTGGCGGACATGGTGAGCACGTCGACGTGCGTGCGCAGCGACTTGATGTGCTCCTTGTGCTCCACGCCGAAGCGCTGCTCCTCGTCGACGATCACGAGGCCGAGGTCCTTGTAGCGCAGGCCGGTCTGCAGCAGCCGGTGCGTGCCGATGACGATGTCGACCGAGCCGTCGGCCAGGCCCGCGACGGTCTGCTCGGACTCCTGCGGGTCGGTGAACCGGGACAGGCCCTTCACCGTGACCGGGAACGAGTGCATGCGGCCCGCGAAGGTGTTGAGGTGCTGCTGGGCCAGCAGGGTGGTCGGCACCAGCACCGCGACCTGCTTGCCGTCCTGCACCGCCTTGAACGCCGCGCGCACCGCGATCTCGGTCTTGCCGTAGCCGACGTCGCCGCAGATCACCCGGTCCATCGGGACGCCGCGCATCATGTCGGCCTTGACCTCGTCGATGGCGGCGAGCTGGTCGGCGGTCTCGGTGAACGGGAAGGCGTCCTCCAGCTCGC
This sequence comes from Actinokineospora auranticolor, assembly GCF_041897805.1. Lineage (GTDB taxonomy): Bacteria > Actinomycetota > Actinomycetes > Mycobacteriales > Pseudonocardiaceae > Actinokineospora > Actinokineospora auranticolor. Next base: position 807,085 of record NZ_CP154825.1, on the reverse strand, counting down.
GCTGCCACGGGGTGTCCGCGCCGAAGGCGTGGCCGGGGGCGGCCTGGCGGGCGGCGTAGAGCTGCACCAGCTCGGCGGCGATCTGCTTGACCGCCTTCTTCGCCTTCGCCTTGGTGTTCTTCCAATCCGACCCGCCGAGCTTGTTCAGCGTCGGCAGCTCGCCGCCGACGTAGCGGGAGACCTCGTCGAGCTGGTCGGTCGGCACGAAGAGGCGGTCGCCGGGCTGGCCGCGCTTGGAGCTGGCGTACTCCAGGACGAGGTACTCGCGGGTCGCGCCCGCCACCGTGCGCTGGACCATCTCGACGTAGCGGCCGATGCCGTGCTGCTCGTGCACCACGTAGTCGCCCGCCTTGAGCGCCAACGGGTCCACGGCGTTGCGGCGGCGCGACGGCATCTTGACCGTCATGTCCTTTGTGGACGTACCGTGTCGGCCACCGGTCAGGTCGGTCTCGGTGATCACGACCAGGGCAGAGCCGGGTGCGGTGAAGCCGTCCTCGATCGCGCCGCACACCACCGTGACCACGCCCGCGCGCGGCGGCTCGGGCAGGCCGTCCTCGGCGAACACCGCGGACACCTCGGCGTCGGCCAGCTGCTCCACCGCGCGCTTGGCGGTGCCCGCGCCGGGCACGACGAGCACGGCGGCGCCGCCGGTGGCGGTGTGCGCGCGCAGGTCGGCGAAGGCGCGGTCGACCTCGCCGCGGTAGGACTCGACGGGGTGCAGGTCGAGGGTGACCGCGTCCGGGTCGGGGGTGGTCAGCTGCGAGAGCGTCCACCACGGGTGCTCGCCGTCGCGGGCGTGCGCGGCCACGTCGGCGAGGTCGCGGTAGGCGGAGGCGCCCAGGTCGATCGGGGCCTTGCCGCCACCGGCGGCGGCCATCCAAGAGGCCTCGAGGAACTCCTGGCCGGTGCGCACCAGGTCGTGCGCGCGGGTGCGGATCTTCTCGGGGTCGTTGAGCAGGACGTGGGTGCCCGCCGGGACGACGTCGGTGAGCAGCTGCATCTCGCCGGGCAGCAGCGCCGGGATCAGCGCCTCCATGCCCTCGGACGGGATGCCCTCGGCGAGCTTGGCCAGCATCTCGTGCAGGTGCGCGTCGGACTGGTGCAGCTCGGCCAGCGCGGCGGCGCGGTCGCGGACCTCGGCGGTGAGCAGCAGCTCGCGGCACGGCGGGGCGGTGACCTCGGCGACCTCGCCGGGCAGGGACCGCTGGTCGGCGACGGCGAACGGGCGGATCTCGCTGACCTCGTCGCCCCAGAACTCCACCCGGACGGGGTGCTCGGCGGTCGGCGGGAAGAGGTCGACGATGCCGCCGCGCACCGCGAACTCGCCGCGCTTCTCGACCATGTCGACCCGCGCGTAGGCCAGGTCGGCGAGGCGGGCGACGACGGAGTCGAAGTCCTGCTCCTCGCCGGTCTTCAGGTGCACCGGGGCCAGTTCACCCAGACCGGGGGCCATCGGCTGGATCAGGCTGCGGACCGTGGCGACCACGACCTTGAGCTGCCCGGCCGGGTGCTCCTCCGGGTGAGCGAGCCTGCGCAGCACGGCCAACCGCGCACCGACCGTGTCCGCGCGCGGGGACAGCCGCTCGTGCGGCAGCGTCTCCCAGCTCGGGAACTCGGCCACGGCCCCGCGGCCGAGCAGGTCGCCGACGACCGACACCAGGTCGGCGGCCTCCCGACCGGTGGCCGTGATGGCCAACACGGTGACCTCCGCCGCGAGCGCGGCGGCCACCAGCGGCCGCGCGGCGACCGGACCGTGCAGGGTCAGCGTCGGCGCGCCGACCGCGTCGGCGACCGCGGTCGCGGCGGGGTCGGCGAGCAGGGTTTCGAGCAGGCCGTGCAGCTTCGCCACGAGACGGGTGTCCTTAGAACGCGGTCCAGGGGTGGTTGGGGGTGCGCCCAGGGGGCGGGTCCCAGCCTACGGCGTACCCACGACAGGCGTCGCCGACATATAGCCTCCGCCCCGTGGCACTCGAATGGTGGACACCGCTGGCCGACCGGCTGGGGCTGGCGCGGGAGCTGGGACCGGTGCTGGTGGGGCGGTGGTCGGAGCCGCACCGCCGGTACCACGACTTGGACCACCTGGTGGCGGTGCTGACCGCCGTAGACCGGCTGGCGGCCCACGCGGACGACCCGGACCTGGTCCGCCTCGCCGCCTGGTACCACGACGCGGTCTACCAGGGGCGACCGGACGACGAGGAGATGAGCGCCCGCCTGGCCGAAACCGAACTGCCCCTGGACGCCGCGTCGACCGCGGAGGTGGCCCGCCTGGTGCGGCTGACGCGCGGGCACCGGACCGCACCGGGAGACCGCAACGGCGAAGTCCTCTGCGACGCAGACCTCACCATCCTCGCCTCGGACAACTACGAGGCGTACGCGACAGCCATCCGCACCGAATACGCCCACGTCCCGGACGACGCCTTCCGCGCGGGACGAGCGGCGGTCCTGCGAGACCTCCTGGCCCTACCCACCCTCTACCGCACCCCGCACGGCAGGGCCGCGTGGGAAATTCCCGCCCGCGCCAACCTGACCGCCGAACTAGCCACGTTGACCGCCGAACCTGGTCCATCGGACGGCTAGCCCACCGGCAGATCTGGATGGTGCGCCGGTCTTGCAGGAACGGCCGTGATCTCGGCCGGTGGTCTATCTCGACCGGTGTTGGGCCGAGCACGGTGCGTGCTCGGCCCAACAAAACATCGATGGGCGGTTGTGCCGATCAGGTCTTCGGTTTGTGCTGTAGTCGGGTGTTCATGGGAGTTCCGCGCGGGCGGCCGTGGCCGGACGGCCGCCGTGGTGGGCTTACGCGGGTGTGATGCGGAGCAGTTTGTCGTCGGTGGATCAGAAGCGGGGCGTGCGCTTCTCCAGGAAGGCGGCCACTCCCTCCGCGTAGTCGGTGCTGGCCGTGGACGCCGCGTACATCCGCACGACGTCGTCGTCCTCGTCGTGGCGGCCAGCGACCACGCGTCCCACGATGTCCTTCGCGCCGCGGATCGTGACCTGGGAACGCGATGCCATGACCAAGGCGAGTTCGGTGGCGCGCTTGTCCAGCAGGTCGGTCGCGTGCAGTTCGTTGACCAACCCGATGCGCAGGGCCGTGGGGGCGTCGATGATGTCGCCGGTGAACAGGATCTGCTTGGCCCAGGCCGGACCGACCGCGTCCACCAGCTGCTTGGTCGACGGCAGCGTGAACACGATGCCGAGCTTGGCCGGAGTGATGCCGAAGCGGGCGTCGGCGGCGGCCAGCCGGATGTCGCAGGCCAGTGCCAGCTCGCAGCCGCCGCCGATGCAGAAGCCGGTGATCGCGGCGATGGTCGGTTTGGGCAGGTCGGTCAGCGACTTCACCGCGGCCTCGATGGCGGCGGCGTAGCGGCGCGCACCGTCGGCGTCGCCGCGCACGGTGGCGAACTCGCTGATGTCCGCGCCCGCGGAGAAGGCGTCGTCGGCGCCCCGGATGATCAACGCCCGGAGACGGTCGTCCGCGCGGACGCGGCGCGCGATGCCCGGCAGCGCCGACCACATCTCGAGGCTCAAGGCGTTCTTCTTGTCCGGGCGGTCGATGGTGAGGGTCGCGACCGCTCCGTCGCTGGTCAGGTTCAGGTGCTCGCTCACCCGGACACGGTATCCGGGTCCGGTTCGCCGCACGCCGGGTTCGGCACCACTGGGAATGGCCGGTTTCGGACCCGTTCGGTACGAGGTCCCGATGTGGGGCATTCTTGCGGGTATGCGCCGAAACACGCTGATAATCGCGTCCGCGTTGGTGGTGCTCGCCGGGTGCGCCTCGGCGGCGGTCGTGTCCGCCGAGCCAGGCGGGACGGGTCCGGCCCCCGTTCCCGCGAGCGCGCCCGCCCTGACCGTGGAGACCGTGGCGAGCGGTCTGGTCCACGGCTGGGACGTGGGTTTCCTGCCGGACGGCAAGGTGCTGGTGACGCAGCGCACGGGAGAGATCGCGCTGCTGTCGTCGGCCAGGCCAGGTGCCACGATCACCAGGCTCAAGGCGGCCACCCACACCGTGCAGGTGCGCGGTGAGGGCGGCCTCATGGGTCTGGTCGTGCACCCCGACTTCGCTACGACACGCGAGTTCACCACTTGCCAGACGCACCAGGAGAACGGCCAGCCGGTGGACATCCGGCTCGTCACCTGGCGGCTGACCGAGGACGAACTCGTCGCCACGAGGGTCAAGGAACTGCTCACCGGACTACCGCTGTCGTCCGGTGGCAGGCACTCCGGTTGCCGCACCACGATCGGGCCGGACGGCTCGCTGCTGGTCGGCACCGGCGACACCGCGCAGCCCACCGCTGCCCAGGACAAGAACAACCTGGGCGGCAAGGTGCTGCGGATCGATCTGAAGACCGGGAAACCGTTGCCGGACAACCCGTTCCCGGGTTCGCCGGTGTACAACTACGGCCACCGCAACGTCCAAGGGGTCGCGGTCCGCAACAACGGCCAGGTGCTGACCGCCGAACACGGACCGGACAACAACGACGAGGTGAACCTCTCGATCCCCGGCGCCAACTACGGCTGGGACCCCTCCCGCGGCGGCACCTCGACCCGGTACGACGAGTCGGTCCCGATGACCGACCGGACCCGCTTCCCCGACGCCGTCCCCGCCAAGTGGGAATCGGGCGCCACCACCGAGGCCATCTGCGCCGCCGCGTTCGTCAACGGCCCCAAGTGGGGCACGCTCGACGGCGCGCTGGTCATCACGGCGCTCAAGGGCGCCAAACTCATTTTCCTCACCCTCAACGACAAGGCCGACGTCACGTCGGTGACCATCCCACCGGAGTTCACCAACAAGTACGGCCGCCTCCGCGCCGCCCGAACCGGCCCCGACGGATCCCTGTACGTCACCACGTCCAACGGCACCGACGACAAACTGCTCCGCATCACACCCGCGTAAGCCCACCACGGCGGCCGTCCGGCCACGGCCGCCCGCGCGGAACTCCCATGAACACCCGACTACAGCACGAAATGAAGACCTGATCGGCACAACTCCGGTCGAGGTAGACCACAGGTCGAGATCACGGCCGTTCCTGCAAGACCGGCGCACCATCCAGGTTGGACAGCCCGTTCCAGGCCAGGTTCACCAGGTGGGCGGCCACCTCGACGTTCGCCGGTTTGCGGGCCTCCAGCCACCACTGACCCGTGAAGGCCACCATGCCCACCAGGGCCTGGCTGTACAGCGCCGCCAGCTTCGGTTCGTACCCGCGCTTGGCGAACTGCACGCCCAGGATGTGCTCCACCTGGCTGGCGATGTCGTTGAGCAGGCTGGAGAACGTGCCCGTGGCCGTGGCCACCGGGGAATCCCGCACCAGGATCCGGAACCCGTCGGTGCTGCCCTCGACGTAGTCCAACAGGGACAGCGCGGCCCGTTCGAGCAGCACCCGGGGGTGGGCGTCCTCGGAAAGGGCGTGGGTCATGCCTTCGAGCAGGGTGCGCATCTCGCGGTCCACGACGACCGCGTAGATGCCCTCCTTGCCGCCGAAGTGCTCGTACACCACGGGTTTGCTGACGTGCGCGCGGTGCGCGATCTCCTCGACCGACGCGCCGTCGAAGCCTTTTTCGGCGAAGAGGGCGCGGGCGACGTCCAGGAGCTGTTGCCTGCGTTCCTTGCCGGTCATCCGCACCCGCACGGGTGCTTCCGGCTCCGCTCTTCTCGCCGCCACCGACCCAGCCTAGGGGTTCGGGCCAACCGGAAAACGCGGGCGGCCCGAACCCGCTCGGCTACTTGGTGACCGCGAGCTTGGCCAGGCGGGCCTCGCTGGGCCAGCGGACGTCGGTGACCCAGCCGAACTTCTCGAAGATCCAGATCAGTCGGGCCGAGGTGTCGATCTGGCCGCGCTGGACGCCGTGGCGGGCGCAGGTGGGGTCGGCGTGGTGCAGGTTGTGCCAGGACTCGCCGAAGCTGAGGATGGCCAGGGGCCAGAAGTTGGCGGCCTTGTCGCGGCTGGCGAACGGGCGCTCACCGATCATGTGGCAGATCGAGTTGGTCGACCAGGTCACGTGGTGCAGGACCGCGACCCGCACCAGGCCCGCCCAGAAGAACGCGGTGAACGCGCCCCACCACGACCACGAGATCAGGCCGCCGATGACGCCGGGCAGGACCAGGGTCAGGCCGGTCAGGTACGGGAACAGCTTGTTGACCCGCTGGATGTCCGGGTCGGCCATCAGGTCGGGGGCGAAGCGCTGCTTGTTGGTGGTGTCGTGGTCGAAGATCCAGCCCATGTGCGCGTGCCAGAAGCCCTTGGTCAGCGCCCACGGCGAGGTGCCGTAGAGCCACGGCGAGTGCGGGTCGCCCTCGCGGTCGGAGAACGCGTGGTGGCGGCGGTGGTCGGCGACCCAGGTGATCGGCGGGCTCTGCACCGCCATGCTGCCCATGACCGCGAGCACGATCTTCAACGGCCGCTTGGCCTTGAACGACCCGTGGGTGAACAGCCGGTGGTAGCCGACGGTCACGCCGAGGCCGCTCCAGTAGAAGAAGAACACCGCCAACGCCACGTCCACCCAGCCGATGCCCCAGCCCCACAGCAGCGGGACGGCCGCGACGAGCGCGGCGAACGGCACGAGGATGAACACGTACACCGCGATCTGCGTGGCCAGGTTGCGCCTGCCCTCGATGATCGGTTTGGGGCCCTTCTTGTCCACTCCCGCGTCAGCGTCGAGCGTGCTCGTCATGGATGTCCTTCCCGAAACCGGTCGGAGTCGGCCTCACCTACGGTGCCGTAACTTACGACAGCGTAAGGACTGGACCAGCGCCCGCGCCAGTACCTCCGGCAGGCGTACCCACCGGGAGATTCGACACAACCCGACGAACGGGTGGGACTCGATTCGCCACCGACCGGAACGCACCGCACCCGAATCGCCCCGGTGCGTAACACCGTCGTGGAGCTTGTGATGCCGCTAACACCCGAACGGACGCGACCGGAGTCCAATCGCGCGGGTACTGCTGCCCGCACCACCACGCGCATGCCACGATGTTCCCCACTGTGAGCGAACACCGCGCACGGTCCGCCGTGGTGTAAAGGCAGCACCTTGGATTTTGGTTCCAATGGTTCAGGTTCGAATCCTGGCGGCGGAGCACGGTCACCGGGTACCCCCCGAAGCACGGGTGTCCGGTTAGACCCGTCGACCACCTCCGAGCAGGACAACCGGAGAAGCACAGGGGGGTGCCGCGGGCCACGTGGACGACGAGCAGCGTGACGACACCGAACTGCCCGCGTTGGAGGAGCGCTCCGACGCCTGGCTGGTCGGCCGCGCCCGGGAACTGCTCGCGGTCATCCAGGTCAGCCCGGTGCTCGAGCGGGTCCGGCACACCGCGGAGGTCGACCGCCTGCTCGCCGAGGCGCAGCACCGCGGCGAGCCGCGCATGGTGGCCCAGCTGCTGCGCTCCGCGGTCGCCGTGCGGGTGGTCAACAACGAGCTGGCCGACTCCGCCGAACCGCTGCTCGACGAACTCCTCGCGCACACCCGCAGGCACGGCCTGGTGGTGCTGCAGGCCGACGCGCACGCGCTGCGCGGGCGCAGGCTGCTGCTCGCGGGCGCCGAGGACGCCGCGCTGAGCGAGGCCGCGGTCGCGCTGGCCATGCTGGACGAGGACATCACCCCCGACGCCCAGTTCGGCGGCCGCAACTGGGACATGATCATGGCCGCCACGCTGATGGACATCGGCACCGTGCTCACCCAGCTCGGCGTGTACGAGATCGCCGACCAGGTGATGAACCGGGCGAACAAGAGCATCCGGGCCAGCGCGGGCCCGCACCTGATCTCCGTGCACCTGATCAACCGGGCCCGGCTGCTGGTCGGCTGGGGCCTGCGGCTGGAGCGGATCAGCGAGGACGAGCGCGCCGCCGAGCGCTTCGCCACCGCGGCGGCCATCGCGGTCGCGGTGGAGGCGCCGTTCCGCGAGTCGCTGTTCCCCCGCGACGCGCACCTGGCCGCCGCCGACCAGAACCCGGTCATCGGCGCCGCCCTGGCCCTGGCCCAGCCGTCCGGCACGCACATCGAGCGGCTGCGCGGCCTGACCGAGTCCCGCCGCTACCCGCGCGAGCTGGTGATCGTGGCCATCGCGCTGGCCCGCTGCCTGGAGCACGAGGGCCGCGAGGAGGAAGCCGTCGAGGTGCTGGGCAAGGCGCGCGCGCTGATGTACCACGAGGCCGCCGAGCCGACCCTGCGGTTGTGCCTGATCCGGGAGTACGCGCGGCTGTCCGGACCGGACGGCGGCGAGCGCACCACCAGCGCGCTGGAGCACTACGCCACCGAACTGGAGGCCCAGCTCTGGGACATGCGCGAGTCCCGGATCGCCACGCTCAACACCCGCCGCGAGCACGAGCGGCTGTCGCGGATGCACGGCACCATCACCCGCCAGGCGCTGCAGGACCCGTTGACCGGCCTGCCCAACCGGCGCGCGCTCGACGAGCGGCTGGAGACCCTGGCCTCCTCCCCCGCCAACCACCCGCTGGCCATCGCGCTGGTCGACCTCGACGGCTTCAAGGGCGTCAACGACCGGATGTCGCACGCCGAGGGCGACGACGTGCTGCGCGTCGTGGCCAGCACCCTGCGCGACGCGCTGCGCGGCAGCGACATGGTGGCCCGCTACGGCGGCGACGAGTTCATCGTGCTGCTGCCCGGGGCGCCGCTGACCGCCGCCGAGGCCGCGCTGCGCCGCGCGATCAACGCCGTCTCGGGTTTGCCCAAGGACCTCTCGCACGGCGTGACGCTGTCCATCGGCGTGGTGTCGCTGCGCCCGCAGGAGACCGCGGTGCGCGCGCTGGCCCGCGCGGACGCGGCGATGTACCAGGCCAAGCGCGGTGGCGGGAACGACATCGTCGCGATCAGCGGCAGCGACGCGGACGAGGCGGCGGAGAACCGGTCCGGCCACGGCGCCGACCAGGGCGGCGGACACCGCGCGGGCAACGGGAAGCACCGAAGCGCCCACAGTACCGATGGCGACCGGCAGGCCAAGGCGGACGACCCGGGATGGGTGCTGCGCGAGGCCACGTAGGATCGGCCCCCGGCCGGCGTCGTAGGAGCGATCACCTGCCCGCGAGCGACCGTGCCTCCAACTGGTTTGAGCCGATACCAGGATCGTTGAGCCACATGCTAGGGAGTGCGATGTCGCGAACCACCCCCGATCGGGCACGTCCGGGCCAGGTCACCACGGTCATCCTGGCCGCGGGGGAGGGCACCCGGATGAAGTCGGCCACCCCCAAGGTGCTGCACCCGGTGGCCGGGCGGCCGCTGGTCGAGCACGCCGTGCGGGCCGCCGCCGGGCTCAAGCCGGACCACCTGGTCGTCGTGCTCGGGCACGGCCGCGACGCGGTCGGCGCGCACCTGGCACGCGTCGCCGAGGCGCTGGGCCGCGAGGTGACCACCGCGGTGCAGGAGACCCAGGACGGCACCGGCCACGCGGTCGCCTGCGGGCTGGCCCCGCTCGGCACCATCACCGGCACCGTCGTGGTGACCTACGGCGACGTGCCGCTGCTGGACACCGCGACCCTCGACGCGCTGCTGGCCGAGCACGCCGAGCAGGCCAACGCCGTCACCGTGCTGACCGCCCAGGTGCCCGACCCGACCGGCTACGGCCGGATCCTGCGGGCCGAGGACGGCACGGTGCGGGCGATCGTCGAGCACAAGGACGCCACCGAGGAGCAGCACGCCATCGACGAGGTCAACTCCGGCGTCTACGCCTTCGACGCCGAGGTGCTGACCGACGGGCTGTCGCGGCTGTCCACCGACAACTCCCAGGGCGAGCTGTACCTGACCGACGTGCTGGCCATCGCCCGCGGCGACGGCCGCCGGGTCGGCGCCCTGGTGTGCGCGGACCCGTGGCTGGTCGAGGGCGTCAACGACCGGGTGCAGCTGGCCCGGCTCGGCACCGAGCTGAACCGCCGCGTGGTCGAGGGCTGGATGCGGGCCGGGGTGACCGTCGTCGACCCGGCCACGACCTGGATCGGGCTGGACGTGGTGCTGGGCCGCGACGTGCTGGTCGAGCCGAACACCCAGTTGCGGGGAGTCACCGCCATTGGGGCCAATTCCGTCATTGGACCGGACACCACGCTGACCGACGTCACAGTGGGTGAGCAAGCCTCGGTCGTCCGGACCCAGGGAGCGAGCGCGGAAATCGGCGACGGCGCCACCGTCGGACCCTTCGCCTACGTGCGGCCGGGCACCCGGTTGGGGATCAAGGGCAAGATCGGGACGTTCGTCGAGACCAAGAACGCGCAGATCGGGACCGGTTCGAAGGTTCCACACCTGTCCTATGTGGGTGACGCCACGATCGGTGACCACAGCAACATCGGTGCGGCTAGCGTGTTCGTCAACTACGACGGGGTGAACAAGCACCACACAGTTGTCGGCTCCCATGTGCGGATGGGGTCCGACAACATGTACGTGGCACCGGTCACTGTTGGTGACGGGGCGTACAGCGGTGCCGGAACCGTCATCCGGCGGAACGTGCCGCCGGGTGCGCTCGCGGTCTCCGGTGGTGCGCAGCGCAACGTCGAGAACTGGGTGGTCAGCCGCCGCCCGGGCACCGCGGCGGCCGAGGCCGCCGAGCGCGCCCAGCGCGCACAGCAGGACGCCGACCAGGGCGCCCACCAGGACGCGGTCAAGACGAACAGCGAGGACGAGACCCCATGAGCATCAAGACCGGGACCCCGAAGAAGAACCTCATGCTGTTCTCCGGTCGCGCGCACCCGGAGTTGGCCGAAGAAGTGGCCAAGCACCTGAACGTGAGCATCACCCCGCAGTCGGCGTACGACTTCGCCAACGGCGAGATCTTCGTCCGGTTCGAGGAGTCGGTGCGCGGCTGCGACGCGTTCGTCATGCAGAGCGCCTCCGCGCCGATCAACCAGTGGATCATGGAGCAGCTGCTCATGGTCGACGCGCTCAAGCGGGCCAGCGCCAAGCGCATCACGGTGATCATGCCGTTCTACCCGTACGCCCGGCAGGACAAGAAGCACAAGGGCCGCGAGCCGATCTCCGCGCGGCTGATCGCCGACCTGTTCAAGGTCGCGGGCGCGGACCGGATCATGACCGTCGACCTGCACACCGCGCAGATCCAGGGCTTCTTCGACGGCCCGGTGGACCACCTGTTCGCGCAGAACATCCTGGCCCGCTACATCAAGGACAACTACCCCCAGCAGAACATCGTCGTGGTCTCCCCCGACGCGGGCCGCACCAAGCTCGCCGAGAAGTGGGCCAACGACCTCGGCGGCGTACCGATCGCGTTCATCCACAAGACCCGCGACCCGCTCAAGCCCAACGAGGTCGTGGCCAACCGGGTGGTCGGCGAGGTCGAGGGCAAGCTCTGCGTGGTCATCGACGACATGGTCGACACCGGCGGCACCATCGCCAAGGCGGTGCGCCACCTGCTCGACGAGGGCGCCTCGGACGTGGTCATGGCCGCCACCCACGGCGTGCTGTCCGGCCCGGCCCGCGACCGGCTCTCGGAGTGCGGCGCCCGCGAGGTGGTGTTCACCAACACGCTGCCCATCCCGGACGAGAAGCGCTTCCCGGGGATGACCGTGCTGTCCATCGCCCCGCTGCTCGCGCACGCGATCCAGCAGGTGTTCGAGGACGGCTCGGTCACGTCGCTGTTCGACGGCGACGCCTGAGTCGATTTTCGCCCACCACCCACCCCCCACGTCCCCGCCCGGCGTCGTCCCCGGTTTGGAGGGCCGCGAGCGGGGCCGTTGAAACCCGCGCAGACGCCGCCGTCCGACCAGTCGACAAGCGTCGTTAACCGGCCGGTCACCTCAAGAATCAGCCAGCAGCCGCGCGTGGGGCGCACCCCCGGGTTCGCCCCACGCGCGGTGCGTGCGTAAACTATTCGAGTTGCCTCGGCGAGGCGGGCATCGCGCCTGGCGTGATCGACGTGGCGGACGCAAGAGCCGTACGTCTCGCGCCCTCCGTGCCCCTTGCCGCAGGCTGCCCCGACTACAAGTCGCGCCCCCGCCGCACTTTGATCGCAAGGAGAGCACCACCGTGTCCGAGGTACGTCTGGCCGCCGAACAGCGCACCGAGTTCGGCAAGGGCGCCGCCCGCCGCACCCGCCGTGCGGGCAAGATCCCTGCCGTGCTCTACGGACACGGTTCCGACCCGCAGCACCTGGCCCTGCCGGGCCTGGAGTTCGCCCGCGTGGTCCGCGAGCACGGCCACAACGCGGTGCTCACCCTCAACATCGGCTCGGACACCGAGCTCGCGCTGACCAAGACGGTCACCACGCACCCGCTGAAGAACTACATCGAGCACGTCGACCTGCTGCTGGTCAAGCGCGGCGAGAAGGTCACCGTCGACGTCCCGATCGTGATCAACGGCGACGCCTCCCCCGGCACCCTGATCACCCAGGACCTGACCACGCTGCAGATCGAGGTCGAGGCGCTGCACATCCCCGAGCAGGTCGAGCTGGACATCGCGGGCGCGCAGGCGGGCACCCAGTTCACCGCGGCCCAGGTCACCCTGCCGCGCGGCGCGTCGCTGGCGGGCGACCCCGAGGCGCTGGTGCTGGCGGTCAACACGGCCCCGACGGCGGAGCAGCTGGAGGGCGAGCTCGACACCGAGGGCGCCGGTGTGGTCGAGACCCCGAAGTCCGACGAGGGCTGACGAGCAGATTTCCACCCGGTGCCCCGGTCCCAGTTCGCTGGGCCGGGGCACCGGCGGTTAACCGGGAGTGCGCATGGTCGACGGCGACGCGCCGACGCTGGTGGTCGGGTTGGGCAACCCGGGCCCGAAGTACGAGGGCAACCGGCACAACATCGGCTTCCTGGTCCTCGACGAACTCGCCGCCCGGGTCGGCGGCCGGTTCAAGGCGCACAAGGCGGGCGCCGAGGTCCTGGAGGGCAGGCTGTCGGGCCACCGCGTGGTGCTGCTCAAGCCCCGGTCCTTCATGAACCTCTCCGGCGGCCCGGTGGTCGGCACGGCCAAGTTCTTCAAGGCGGGCCCGGACCGGGTGGTGGTCGTCCACGACGAACTGGACCTGCCCTTCGGCGCCCTCCGGCTCAAGCTGGGCGGCGGCGACAACGGGCACAACGGCCTGCGTTCGATCACCAAGTCGCTGGGCACCAAGGACTACTATCGGGTCCGCTTCGGCATCGACCGCCCCCCGGGCCGGATGGACCCGGCGGACTACGTCCTGCGGGACTTCGGCACGACCGAGCGCAAGGACCTGGCCTTCGAGATCGACCGGTGCGCGGACGCGGTGGCGACCCTGGTGGCCCAGGGCCTGGAAGCCGCCCAGAACTCGTTCCACGCGACCTGACGGGAGCCACCATGACCCTCACCCCGGAGTCAGTGCGCGCGGTGACCTTCGACAAAGCCCCCTTCGGCAGGCGCGGGTACCACGAGGACCAGGTGGACGAGTTCCTGGACAAGGTGGAGGCCGCCCTGTCCGGCAAGGCGCGGCTGACGGTGAAGGACGTCCGCCAGGTCGAGTTCGACGCGGCCCCCCTGGTCAAGCGCGGCTACAACGAGGACCAGGTGGACCACTTCCTGGACACGGTCGTGGCGGAGCTGGAGACCCGGTCGAAGGAGATGGACCCCCGAGAACCCACGAACTCGGAGATCCCCTACCTCCCCCTCCCGCCAGCGCCCCCCACCACCAGGGGCTACCACCCCAACGACGTTGAGCGCCTCGCGCACCTGCTAGACCGAGCCGCCTTCGAACACGGCGCCGGCCCCACCGCCGCCCAGATCAAGGGCATACGACTCGGTCTGGCGGCCTACCCTGGCCAGGGCTACCACCCGGACGCGGTGGACGCCGTCCAAGCCGCCTGGATCGAAGAACTGGAACGCCGCGAACGCTGATCTCCCGGCTCAAGAACCGCACTCGGCAGGCTGAACCAACCAGGACAAACCCGCCACCACCCCTTGGCCATCGACTCCGCAGCAAGCAGACCGATCCACAGCGGGAACGCGGAATCCGGCAGATCAGGTCAGGTCGAACACCCTCGCCGCGATGATCAAGTTCACGCCTCCGGCCCCCAATATCCATTCTACCGAGCGGGACCGACGATTTCCGGCGGTGATGATCAAGCCTGTGGACAACCCTCCGCAGGTTGGGGACGGCCCGCCGAGAGTCGGCAACAGCCGCCGCTGATCCACGAGCTTGGCTGGGTCACCGGCAGCGGGGTGGCAGCGCCGACCGGGAGTGATTCGCCTGCAAGGCGCTAGTGGCTCGCTGAGGAGGGCTGAACTCCGAACAGGCCCGACCACTTTCACCGCACCACCATCGCGCCGATCCCACGGCTCAAACCGCCGCTCGTTCCGGCCCACCGGCCCACCGGCCCACCGGCCCACCGGCCCACCGGCCCACCGGCCCACCGGCCCACCGGCCCACCGGCCCACGAATTTCACTCCGGCGTTCCTTTACTCCAGCCCACCCCTCAACCGCCGCAGAAGCCCAGCCCCCACCAGAACGCAACGCGCCCCTGCCATACGCCTTGATTGGGTGGACTTGCTTTGCGTGGGGGGACGGACCTGCCAAGCTTCCCGGCGGGTGGGGTGGGCTTGCCCATCCCCACCGCTCTTCCCCACCGCAGGTCCGTAGGGGCCCCGCGCAAAGCAAGTTCGCCCAATCGAGGCCGCCCATCTTTTCCGCGAACAGCCGGACAAACCCAACGCGCCCAGCCCACAGATCAGCAACGCCACCCAACCCGCTCACCCGCAGGCCAGCAACGCCACCCAACCCGCCAACCCCACAGGCCAGCAACGCTCCCGAATCACTCAGCCGAGCTGACCAGCGAAGCCACCTGTTCCCCCGCCGCAGCCCGCCGCAACTTCCCCGAAGGCGTCTTCGGCAACGACCCGGGCGCCAACACCACCACCGCCGACGGCCGCGCGTTCACCGACTCGAACACCCGCGCCCCCACTTCCTTTCGCAGCGCCTTCTCCGCGGCCTCATCCCCCGCCAACCGCGACTCCACCACCACCGCGAACCGCTCCCGCCGCGACCCCGCGTCGATCCGCACCGCCACGGCGTTCCCCGCCCGAACACCCTCCACCGCATTCGCGGCCCGCTCGATATCCGTCGGATAGATGTTCCGCCCACCAAGAATGATCACGTCCTTGCGCCGCCCGCAGATCACGATCTCACCCCCGACCAGGTACCCGATGTCCCCCGTGGCCAGCCACCCCTCCGCGTCCTGCGTGTCCACCGGCCCATCCACGGTCAGGTACCCCGGCGTCACCGCCTCGCCGCGCAGTTGGATCTCCCCGACTTCCCGCTCCCCCAACACATCCCCCGAATCCCCCACGATCCGAGCCTCGATCCCCCGCAACGGCTTCCCCAGCACCGCGAAAGCCCGCCCCTCCCCCGGCACCGCCCGGTTCTCCGCCTCCAGCTTCGAAGCGTCGATCCGGTCCAACCGAAGCCCCGTCATCAGCGGCACGAACGACACCGCCAACGTCACCTCGGCCATCCCGTAAGCCGGGAACACGCACTCCGGCCGCAGCCCGAACCGCACCCCTTGCTCCACAAAGGACCCAACCGCCTTCTCGTCGATCGGCTCCGCGCCGTTCAGCGCGAGCCGCAGCGAAGACAGGTCGTACGCATCCGAAGAGTCCACACCGGACAGACGCCGCCCCAGCAGCGCGTACGCGAAGTTCGGCGCCGCCGTGATCGTCCCCCGGTGCCGCGAGATCAGATCAGCCCACACCAACGGCCCGCCGAGGAACTCCACCGGCGTGACCTTCACCAGTTCCAACCCGACGGTCATCGGCACCGTCAGGAACCCGACCATCCCCATGTCGTGGAACAGCGGCAACCACGACACCATGATGTCCCGCTCGACGTCCAGCCCCGCCGACTCCACCATCGCCGTCAGGTTCGAGTACAGGTTCCCGTGCGTGATCCGGACCGCCTTCGGGTCCGCGGTGGACCCACTGGTCAGCTGCAGCAGCGCGGGCGCGTCCTCCGGAACCGATACCACCGACGCCAGCGGCTCACCCGCCCCCAGCTCCGCCAGCTTCAGGTACCCGATCCCGTGCTCGTCGAGCAGCGGCGCCAACTGGTCGAACGGCTCACCGAGCAGCACCAGCTCCGAGCCGATCATGTTCAGCACCCGCACCGTGTCGTGCGCCCACTCCGCGAGGTCGGTCCGCGCCGTCGGCTGGTGCAGCATCGTCACGCTGCCACCCGCCAACCACACCGCCTGGACCGCGGGGGCGATCGTCACGGGCTCCGCGGCCAGCACGGCCACCGCGCCCCGGGGCCGCAGCCCGCCCGCCACCAGCCCACCGGCCATGCGCAGCGCGCGCTCGTGCACCTGCCCCCAGGTGTGGCGGACCGGGGCCTTCGGTTCGCCGGTCGTGATCCCCTTGGCGTCGCCCAGCGAGCGGACGGTTTCCAGCAGCGTGTCGACGAACCTGCTCATGGCAGCAGATCCTAGATCAGGGGTTACTCCGCGGTATCGGCGATCTCGAGCCAGCGCAGCTCCAGCTCACCCTTCTCGGCGACGACCGCGCGCAGCTCGGCGTCGAGTTCGAGCAGCCGGGCCGCGTCGGTCGCGGCGGCGGCGAGGTCGTCGTGCAGCTGGGCTTCCTTCTTGTCCAGGGTGCCCATCCGGCGCTCGACGCGGGCCAGCTCCTTCTGCGCCGCGCGCCGGTCGGCCGCGCTCACCTTGGCCTCGGTCACCACCGGGGCCTTCACCGGCTTGGCGGGCGCCTCCGCGACCACGGCCGCGCGCCGCGTGAGGTACTCCTCGATGCCGCCCACCAGCTGGGTGACCTTGCCGTCGCCGAACAGCGCGACGACCCGGTCGCAGACCCGTTCCACCAGGTACCGGTCGTGGGAGACGACCACGATCGTGCCGGGCCAGGAGTCGAGCAGGTCCTCCAGCTGCTGGAGGGTATCGATGTCCAGGTCGTTGGTCGGCTCGTCGAGCAGCAGCACGTTCGGCTCGGCCATCAGCAACCGGGCCAGCTGGAGCCTGCGCCGCTCGCCGCCGGACAGGTCGCCGATCGGGGTCCACTGCCGGTTCGCCGGGAACCCGAAGCGCTCGGCCAGCTGCGAGGCCGACAGGTCCTGCTTGCCCAGGGTGACCCGCCGGGCGACTTCCTCGACGGCCTCCAGCACCCGCTGCTGGGCGGGCAGCTCGTGCAGCTCCTGGGTCAGGTGCGCCAGCCGGACCGTCTGGCCCTGCACGCGCTTGCCGGTCGCGGGCTGCGTGTCGCCCGCAAGCAGCTTGAGCACGGTCGTCTTGCCCGAGCCGTTCACCCCGACCAGGCCGACGCGGTCGCCCGGGCCGACCCGCCAGGTCTCGTGGTCGAGGATCGGCTTGTCGCCCGCGCTGATCGAGGTGTCCTCCAGCTCGATCACCGTGCGGCCCAGCCTGCGCTTGGCGAAGGCCAGCAGCTCGACGGTGTCGCGCGGGTCGGGCACGTCGGAGATCAGCGCCTCGGCGGCCTCGATCCGGTAGCGCGGCTTGGACGTGCGGGCGGGCGCGCCGCGGCGCAGCCAGGCCAGCTCCTTGCGGGCCAGGTTGCGGCGCTTCTCCTCCAGCGTGTCGGCCAGCCGGGAGCGCTCGGCGCGGGCGTAGATCCAGTCCGCGTAGCCGCCCTCGTACTGCTCGACCTGGCCGTTGACGACCTCCCACGTGCGGGTGCACACGGTGTCGAGGAACCAGCGGTCGTGCGTGACGACGACGAGCGCGGTGCCCCGGGTCAGCAGGTGGTCGGCCAGCCACTGCACGCCCTCGATGTCGAGGTGGTTGGTCGGCTCGTCGAGCACCACCAGGTCCAGCTCGCGCACCAGCGCGGCGGCCAGCGACACCCGGCGCCGCTCGCCGCCGGACATGGTGGCGACCGGGCTGTCCAGGCCGAGGTCGGTTATTCCCAAACCGATCAGCACGGCGCGGGCGCGCGGGTCGGCGGCCCACTGGTGCTCCTCGGTGATGCCCAGCGGGTCGAGGATGGCGGCCCTCGGGGTGTCGCCCGCCAGCTCGGTGCGCTGTGTGACAACCGCCATGCGCAGGTCACGATTGCGACTCACGCGGCCGTCGTCGGCCGGTTCGAGGCCCGCCAGGACCTCCAGCAGCGTGGTCTTGCCGCCGCCGTTGAGCCCGACCACGCCGATGCGGTCGCCCTGCCCGACACCGAGGGAGACCCCGTCGAGCAGCGGCCGCACGCCGAAGCTCTTGCTGACGCTCTCCAGGTTGACCAGATTGGCCATCTACCTGCACTTTCCCTCATGACGCGCGGCCGGATACCCGACAGCGTACCGAGCACGGCGACGGGCCCCGGTCACCGCGGTCGACGAAACTCAAGTGGACGGTCGCAAGATCACATTCCCAGTTTTACCGAATATCCACCGCGCTTGTCCGGCAACGCAAGGTGATCGTTTTCCGGCTGCGCGACGAGTTGGCCACAGAGCGTGTGATTCTTTTGACGTGGTAACAAAAATCGACTAATTACGACGTACAAGTTCGTCTGGAGGTCCAATGTCTTATGTGCGCCGGTCGGCGCGGTTCGCGGCTGCCATCGTGGCGGCGACCGTGTCGCTCACGGCTTGTTCGAGCGAGTCCGATGACACCGCTGCCGACGGAACCCGCGGGGTGGGGCTCGGGCGGCACATCGAGATCCGCGCGGGGGGCAGCCCCGTGCTGGCGACCCTGTGGCTCGACAGCGTGCAGGCGGTGAACTGCACCGAACCGGGCAGTCTGCCGCCCAACAACGGCCACTACCTGGCCGCGACGATCGTGCTGCAGACCAGCGAGGCGTACCAACCGGACTCCGGCTGGTGGATGAGCGCCGAGGACTTCACCACGGAGAACGGCGAGGGCAAGCAGACCGGCAAGGGGATCATCACCTCGTGCCTGCCCAAGCACCGCTACCTGCCGGACGACTTCTACCTCAACGACTCCGGCTACTACGGCATCGTCCTGATCGACTCGGCCAGTGAGCACGGCACCCTGACCTACAAGCCGCGCAACCTGCCGACAGACGTACCCGGCTGGCACTGGAAGTACTGAGGCACTTCCGCCCGCCACCCACCCCCACCCGGCACCGTTCCCGACCTGGCGAGCCCGGGTGGCGTGAGCCGCAGGCACGGACGTCTGAACCGCGACCGGCCTGCCCCCAGTCGTCCGGTCCAGCCCCGCTCAGGCGTGTGCCTCGGGCGGGGCCGGGCGGGGCGCCTCCTCGGTGCTGACCACCTTGGCGCCGGGCACCGGCCCGTGTGCCACCCGGACGGTCCGGCAGACACCGGCGCCGGAGAGTTCAGCCGCCACGCGCAGCGCGGATTCGGCGTCCTCGCACAGGAACGCGCAAGTGGGGCCGGAACCCGAAACGGTGCCCGCGAGGGCACCCGCGGTCACCCCGGCGCGCAACGTGCGGCGCAGGCCCGGTCGCAGCGACACCGCGGCGGCCTGCAAGTCATTGCCCAACAACAAAGCCAATTGGCGTGGGTCCCCCGTGGCCAGTGCCTCTAGTACGGGCTCCACCTCACCGATGCGCGGCGGGTCGCCGTCCTCGCGCAACCGGTCGAGTTCGCCGAACACCTTCGGGGTGGACAGTCCACGCCGGTCGAACGCGAGCACCCAGTGGAACGTGTGCCTGGCCAGCACCGGCACCAGCCGCTCACCCCGCCCGGTACCCAGCGCCGTGCCACCGTGCAGGGTGAAGGGGACGTCGCTGCCGATCCGCGCGGCGATCTTGGCCAGCTCGTCGCGGCCGATCTCCAGCTTCCACAGCGCGGCCAGCCCGACCAGGGTCGCCGCCGCGTCGGCGCTGCCGCCCGCCATGCCGCCCGCGACCGGGATGCCCTTGCGGATGACGATGCGCACCTTAGGCTCGTCGACGTCGCGGCCGACGTGCGCGGCCAACTCCTGCACGGCCCGCCAGGCGAGGTTGCTCGGCCCGGTCGGCACCGAATCGGCGCCTTCGCCGTGCACCTCGACCCCGGGCTCGTCGGTCACCGCGACGGTGACCTCGTCGGTGAGCGAGAGCGCCTGGAAGATGGTGGCCAGGTCGTGGTAGCCGTCCGGGCGCAGGTCACCGACCGCGAGGTGCAGGTTGACCTTGGACGGCACGCGGACGGTCACCGGGGGAGGCACGACAGCGAGCACCAACCCACCTTACTGTGACACGGCCTTGGGTCCGCCAAGGCGGCGAGAGCTGTGACACGGCCCCGGCTCCGCCGAGGCGGCGAGATCGCGCAGGTTGCTCAGGGTCGATCAAGCAGCCGCCGCGATGCCCTGGGAGCACGAACACGCGCGAGGGGCGCCCCCGGTGGGAGCGCCCCTCGTCGTTTTCGCCTGTTCGCGTTCCGGCGGACCGGCCTGGTCAGGCGGCGGCTGCGATGCCGTGGAGGCCGGAAACGCGCTGGCGGACCAGGCCGCCGCGCTCGGCGATCCAGCCCAGGGCGGCGTCGGCGTGGCCACCGGAGACGCCCAGCAGGAAGCGGGCCACCGGGGTCTCGCCGATGCGGGTCAGGCCGCCGCCGATCACCGAGATCGCCGCGCCGTAGCGGGCGGTGGCCTCGGGCAGCAGCGCGCCGACGGCGGCGAAGCCGACCAGCACCACCTCGGCGACGCGGTCGTGCCCGGCCGCGGCCTCCTCCGGCGCGTCGATGGCGGGCAGCAGCTCGCGGGCGACGCGGCTGGTCGGGTCCTGGACCAGGGCGAGCAGGTTGCCGCGCTCGGTGACCTTGCCGGACTCCAGCAGCGCGACGTCGTCGGCGATGCGGCGCACCACGCCCGCGTCGCTGGTGACCACCAGCACGGTCGCGCCCAGCTCGGCGCGGGCCCGGTCGAGCACGGTCAGCACGCCCGCGGCGGCGTCGGTGCCCAGCTCGTGGGTGGGGTCGTCGGCCAGCAGCAGGCCGGGGTCGCCGACCAGGGCGCGGGCGACCTCGACCCGGGCGCGCTGGCCGGGGGTCAGGGTGTCGGGGTAGCGGGCGGCCTTGTCGGTGAGGCCGATCAGGTCGAGCAGCTTGCCGACCTTCTCCCGCCGCTGCGGGCCGTCGACACCGGCCTGCTCCAGCGGGAGCGCGATGTTGCCCGCGGCGG
The DNA here is from genome assembly GCF_041897805.1 of Actinokineospora auranticolor. Lineage (GTDB taxonomy): Bacteria > Actinomycetota > Actinomycetes > Mycobacteriales > Pseudonocardiaceae > Actinokineospora > Actinokineospora auranticolor. The sequence goes on along the minus strand of NZ_CP154825.1, from coordinate 786,089 downwards.
TGCGCTGCGGGAGGAGTTCGCCCTTGGCAACCACGCCGATGCGGCGGCGCGCGGCGCGCAGCCTGCGCGGGTCGAGGGCGGCGGTGTTGAACCCGTCGACGCGGATGACACCGCTGTCGGGGCGCTCCTGGAGCGCGACGAGTCTGGCCAGTGTGGACTTCCCGGAACCGGAGGGGCCGACGACACCGGTGATCGTGCCGGTGGGCACTTCGAGGGTGACGTCGTCAAGCGCGACGACGGGGCCGGTGTTGCCCCAGAAGGACTTGCTCAGGTTCTCGACGGTGATCACGGTTCTGCTCCAAGCTGGCGCGGCGGCATGCCGAAGGATCGGCTCAAGTCCGGTCAGGACTGTCCGATGTGGTGGTGAAAGGGGTGTCGAAGACGTGGTGCTGCGCGAAAATCAGCTAGCTACGCCATGCGACGACATGCCGTCACGGTCCGCCTGCACTGGTCGATGACCCGCCGTGAGGTGAGGATCCGCATCACTTTCTCAACTCCTCCATCGCTCCTGGCGGTAGCACCTGCCCGCGATGGGTGGTTGCTGCGGCGTCAACGAGCCAGGTCTCTCAGCCGCTCAGGATGGATCGCTCACAGAGTAGACCCGACCGGGACCACCAAAAGCAAGTACGAGCGGTCAAGATGGGGTTTGACGTTCCGCACGTCACACGGAGGGAGTAGTGCTCGTGTGACGGGACTACGACAAGCGTGTGAACGCCTGGGCTATCCGGACGTAGTCCCGTACCGACAATTGCTCGCCCCTCAGACCGGGGTCCACCCCAGCCTCGACCAGTGCGCGCTCGGCTACCGCCGGTGACCCGGCCAGGCCAGCGAGCGCCGCGCGCAGGGTCTTGCGCCGCTGTGCGAAGGCGGAGTCCACGACCTTGAAGACCTCGGCCCGCGCCACCCCGGTGGGGACTTCGCGGCGCTTGAGGAGGACGAGCGCGGAGTCGACGTTGGGCACCGGCCAGAAAACCGAACGCGACACGGTGGCGACCCGGCGCGCCTCGGCGTACCAGGCGACCTTGACGCTGGGCACGCCGTAGACGCGGCTGCCGGGGCCCGCGGCCATCCGGTCGGCGACCTCGGCCTGGACCATGACCAGGACCGTGCGCAGGCTGGGCACCTCGGCCAGCAGGTGCAGCACGACGGGGACGGCGACGTTGTAGGGCAGGTTCGCCACCAGCGCGGTGGGCTCGCCGAGCTGCTCGCGGGCCACGCGCATGGCGTCGGCGTGGATGACGGTCAGGTTGCCCGCCAGCTCGGGCGCCCGATCCGCGGCGGTCTGCGGGAGGCGCTCGGCGAGGACCGGGTCGAGTTCGACGGCGACGACGCGCTCGCAGGCCGGGAGCAGGGCCAGGGTCAGGGAGCCGAGTCCGGGGCCGACCTCGAGGACGACGTCGTCCGGCGTGAGGTCCGCGGTGGCGACGATGCGGCGGACGGTGTTGGGATCGTGCACGAAGTTCTGGCCCAGTTTCTTCGTGGGGCGCACGTCGAGTTCGTCGGCGAGCCTGCGGATGTCCGCGGGGCCGAGGAGTGCTGCCGATCCGGTCACCTCCGAAAGGTTACGGGACCGGGGCGCCCGGCTAATCCGCGGCTCCTGGCGAAGCGAACCGAGAGCGCCCGCGATAAACCCTTCACGTTCACCGCGAATATCGTTTCCGCCTGAACGAAAAGACCGCCGGTGCCCGAGGTGGGCGACCGGCGGTCTTTTCGAACTCCTGGCGGGGTTTTCCCGATCAGGTGGGCAGGCCCAGCTTCCGCGCGCAGGCGGGCCAAGCGCTGTAGCCGCCCCGGTCGTCGCGGACCTTGGTGGCGATGGCGATCTGCTGCTCGCGGCTGGCCTGGTGCGGGAGCGCCGCGTACGCGGTGCCGCCGTAGGCGCGCCAGGTGCCCGCGTCGAACTGGAGGCCGCCGTAGTAGCCGTTGCCCGTGTTGATGGCCCAGTTGCCGGTGGCCTCGCACTGCGCGAGGCGGTCCCACGCCGAGCCGTCGGTGACCGGCGGGGTCTCGGGCTGCGGGGGCTTCTTGGTACCGACCTTGACGATCTTCGGCTTGGCCTCGGTCAGCGTCTTGGAGCCGATCTCCTCGCGCTTGGTGACCTTGCCGTTCTTCTCGGTGATCCGGTAGGTCACCATGCGCTCGCCCGCCGCGCCGGGCTCGACGACGGTCTCCTTGCCCTTGTCCGCCTCCGGGTCGTCCACCTTCTGGACCGGGATGGCGATGGGCTCGGACTGGTTGATCACGGTGACGCCGGTCCGGCTGATCTTGACCTCGGCACCCGAGGTGATCTTCAGGTCGGTCGCGGTGTTGAGCGCGTCCTGCGGGCCGAGGCTTAAGTTCTGCTCGCGCAGCAACTCGTCGACGGTCAGCGCGGTGGTGGTGATCTGGCGGGGCTCGTTGCCGCCGTCGTAGACCGTGACGGTCTTGGCGGTCTTGATCTCCACCGAGGTGCCGTTGAGCGGCATGGCGGAGTCGCCCGCCGCGGAGACCCAGGACCCGTTGGTGGGGGCGCCGACCTGGCGCAGCGCGTCGCCGACGGTGCCCGCGCGGACCCAGTGCTCCTGCTGCACGCCGTCCACGGTCAGCATGAGCTGCCTGCCGCGCTGGAGCACGATCCGGCCGTCGTCGCCGATCTCGGCGGCGGGCGACGGGCTCAACGAGTCGTGCTGGCCGACGGAGATGCCCTCTTCGGCGAGCACCTCGCCCACGGTGTCGGCGTAGGTGTTGACCTGGTGGGTCTGGCCGTCGACGTCGACGGTGACCGTGTTGTTCATCGCGATCGCGGCGCCACCGCCGCCGATCAGGGTCACCAGGACCGCGGCGATGGTGGCCTTGAGGAACGTCGCCTTCCACCGCTTGACGGCGGCGACGAGGCCCGGCGCGGGGGCGTCCGGCTCGGCCGTGCCGACCTTCAGCGGCTGCGGCTCGGCGGACAGCTCGTCCGGGATGACGGGCAGGACGGTGGTCTCGGCGTTGATGAGCCGGATCAGCTCGTCGACGTCCACACCCGCGGTCGCCATGATCTCGTCGGCCTGCGGGCCGAGGGCGAACCGGACGTCGTGGTCGGTGATGTTGAGCGACGAGGAGTAGCCGGTGTCGGCGTCGACGTCGGGGAAGCTCGGGTTGCTCGGGAAACTGCCGAAGGCCGGGAGTTCCGCCTGCCACGCCTTGAAGTCGTCGTCCAGCGTGGTGGTGGCGACGTTGCGGACCGGGGTGAACCAGTCGGTATCCGCGAAGCCGTCGTGCCCGGGGCGGTCGAAACCGCCGGTCTGTTTACCGCTCACAGGGTCGATTCCTCCATGAAGGCGCAGAGACCCACCGGTCGCGTCGCAGCGGGCATCGGCTCGGCCTCAGCCGCCAGTGCCCACTCCCTCGCGCGCGCCCGGTCGTCCAGCGCTTTCGTGTGTGTCCGACGACCCGTAGCCAGCCACCCCGACGTGTACCGACTTGCTCCGGGCCGACTCGGGGCTGGTGCCCCTAGTCGTACGGTCACGGGACAGTAACGAGCCCGAGGGGGTTGCGCAAACACATCCTGCGATCTCGTGAGTCCTGTCACACCGCTGGCGGTGTCGACCCATCCCCCGATCATCGCAATCACTCACCGCTCGCAAGGTCAGATGTCACGGAGCGCAGTCGGAACACGCGGTCCGCGGTGGCGGACACCGCACCCGCCAGCTCCGCGACGTCGTCACCGCGCAGCGCCGCGAGGTCGCGCAGCGTGTACGCGGCGCAGTACGGCTCGTTGGGCCGACCGCGGAACGGGTGCGGGGTGAGGAACGGCGCGTCGGTCTCCACCAGCAGCTGCTCGACGGGCGTGTACGCCGCCGCCTCGCGCAGCGCGGCCGCGTTCCGGAAAGTCACCGGGCCGGCGAAGGACAGCACGAATCCGCGTTCCACGCACGCTTTCGCGAACTCGAGATCGCCGGAGAAGCAGTGGAAGACGACCTGTTCCGGCGCGCCTTCCTCGGTGAGGATGCGCAGCACGTCCGCGTGCGCGTCCCGGTCGTGGATCATCAGCGGCTTGCCGACCCGCTTGGCGAGGTCGATGTGCCAGCGGAACGCCGCGTGCTGCGCCTCGGGCGGCGAGTAGTCCCAGTAGTAGTCGAGCCCGGTCTCGCCGACCGCGACGACCCGGGGCGCCCGCGCCAGCTCCTCCAGCGCGGACTTCTCAGCCTCGCCGAAGGTCGAGGTGCGGGTCGGGTGGACCGCGACGGCGGCGAACACCCGGTCGTCCCAAGTGGACGCTTCGGCCGCCCACCGAGCGGAGGCGAGGTCGTCGGCGACCGTGATCACCCGGTCCACACCGGCCGCCGCCGCGCGATCGAGCATTGTGGACACCTCGGCGGAATCCTTGGCACCGCAGGCGTCCAGGTGCGTGTGCGCGTCGACCACCGGCGCCGGGAGTGGCTCCGGCACCGGCGGTCGCTCGCCTCTGCGGGGTGTCACTTGGTGATCGGCGCCCACTCCGGACCGGTCTCGCCGAGCTCCGGGTCGAGCTTGGCGAACAGCGGCTCCGGCTTGTCCAGCGGCCTGCCGACCTCGATCTCGGTCGACTCCCAGCGCGCGGCCTCACCCGCGTAGTCACCGGTCAGGATCGGGTAGCTGATCTCCGGGTGGTCGAGGTCGTCGACCTCCTTGAGCTCCGGCTGCGCCGCCCACACGCCCTTGCCGCCGAGCAGCTCGTGCACCTTCTGCGCCGAGTGCGGCAGGAACGGGGTGAGCAGGGTGTTCGCGTCCGAGACCACCTGCAGCGCGGTGTGCAGGATGGTGTCGCGGCGCTCCGGGTCGTCCTTGCGCTTCCAGGGCTCCTCGTCGGAGAGGTACTTGTTCGCCGCGCCGACCAGCCGCATCGCCTCGGACGCGGCTGCCTTGAAGCGGGACCGGCGCAGGTTGGCGCCGATGGTGTCGAACGCGGCCCTGGACTGGGCCTTGAGCTGCTCGTCGGCGGCGGTCGGCGCGGTCGGCCGGGGCACGGCGCCGACGTTCTTGTGCGCCATCGAGATGGACCGGTTGACCAGGTTGCCCCACTCGTTGGCCAGCTCGAAGTTGGTGCGGCGGACGAACTCGTCCCAGGTGAAGTCGGTGTCCTGGTTCTCCGGGCCCGCGATGGAGATGAAGTACCGCAGCGGGTCCGGCCCGAACTGCTTGAGGAAGTCCCGGACGTAGATGACCGTGCCGCGCGAGGTGGAGAACTTCGACCCGCTCATGGTCAGGAACTCGCTGGAGACGATCTCCGTGGGCAGCGCCAGGTCGCCGAGCGAGCCGGTGGTGCCGCCCTTGTCGCCGCGGCCGTTCTGGCCGAGCAGCATGGCGGGCCAGATCAGCGAGTGGAAGACGATGTTGTCCTTGCCCATGAAGTAGTAGCCCTGGGCCGGGTCGGTCCAGAACTCCTTCCAGGCGTCCTTGTCACCGGTCCGGCGGGCCCACTCGACGCTGGCGGACAGGTAGCCGACGACCGCGTCGAACCACACGTAGAACCGCTTCATCGGCAGGTCGCGCCAGCCGTCGAGGGGGACGGGCACGCCCCACTCGAGGTCGCGGGTGATGGCCCGGGGGCGCAGGTCGGAGACCAGGTTCGTGGCGAACTTGAGCACGTTCGGCCGCCACTCGGTGCGCGTGGACAGCCAGCTGCCCAGGCTCTCGGAGACCGCGGGCAGGTCGAGGAACAGGTGCTCGGTCTCGACGAACTTCGGCGTCTCGCCGTTGATCCGCGAGCGCGGGTTCTTCAGGTCGATCGGGTCGAGCTGGTTGCCGCAGTTGTCGCACTGGTCGCCGCGCGCGCCGTCGTAACCGCAGATGGGGCAGGTGCCCTCGATGTAGCGGTCGGGCAGCGTGCGGCCGGTGGAGGGGCTGATGGCGCCCATCTGCGTCTTGGACTGCACGTAGCCGTTGCGGTGCAGGGCGAGGAACAGCTCCTGCACCACCTGGTAGTGGTTGCCGGTGGTGGTGCGGGTGAACAGGTCGTAGGACAGCCCGAGCCCGTGCAGGTCCTCGACGATGACCCGGTTGTACTTGTCGACGAGCTGGCGGGCGGTCAGGCCCTCCTGGTCGGCCTGCACCTGGATGGGCGTGCCGTGCTCGTCGGTGCCGCTGACCATGAGCACCTTGTGCCCGGACATGCGCATGTAGCGGGAGAAGACGTCCGAGGGGACACCGAATCCGGAGACGTGACCGATATGGCGGGGGCCGTTGGCGTAGGGCCAGGCCACCGAGGTCAGCACGGGGGCGCTCATAGCGGCCAAGCGTACGGAGGCCCGTGGACCGGGAACCACCGGGTTGCGCCCGACCCGCCCGCGGTCCGGGCGCGCTCGCTCGATCAGGTGAGGCCCCGCGGTCGGCGGGGCCGGTCCGGCGCGGCTCCGGCGGCGGAGCGCCACCTAATCTAAAACCGTCCAGGCGGTGCTGCGGTGTGGAGGTCCGATGTCGGCCACGCGGATGTTGGTGCTCGGCGTGGTCTTCTGGGCCGGGAAGGCGCACGGGTACCAGCTGCGGGCGGAGCTGCTGAGCTGGCGGGCGGACAGCTGGGCGCGGGTCAAGCCCGGTTCGCTCTACCACGCCCTGCGCAAGGCCGTGGACGACGGGATGATGGTCGACTCCGTCGAGCCGGGGGACGGCGGGCCGGAGCGGACCGTCTACGCGGTGACCCCCGCGGGCCGGGTCGAGCTGGAGCGGCTGGTCCGCGCCGGGCTGAGCGTGCCCGGGGACCCGACGATGCTCAACGCGGCGGTGGCGATGTTGCCGGTGCTGCGGCGCGAGGTCGCGGTGGAGATGCTGCGGCAGCGGGTGGCGCGGTTGCGGATCCAGCTCGCCGAGTTGGAGTCGTGGCGGTCGGGCGGCGCGGGGGTCAAGCCGGAGCACGTCAACGAGCAGGCCGGGCTGTGGATCGGGCAGACGGTGGCCGACCTGGAGTGGGCCGAGGGGCTGATCGAGCGCATCGACGGGGGCGCCTACACGTTCGCCGTCGGCGACGAGCCGCCAGCTATTCAAATTTGACTAGTAAACGCCGGGCGGGCCATCCTGCGTACGGCACTAGTCAAGTTTGAATAGAGGTGACCCATGATCGAGGCACGCGGTCTCGCCCGGACGTTCCGGACGCGGGGCCGGACCACCGACGCCGTCCGGGGGGTGGACCTGGACGTCGCGGCCGGGGAGCTGGTCGGCTTCCTCGGCCCCAACGGCGCGGGCAAGACCACCACCCTGCGGATGCTCACGACCCTGCTCCGCCCCACCGCGGGCACCGCCACGGTGGCGGGGCGCGACCTGGCGGGCGACCCGCTCGGCGTCCGCCGCCGCATCGGGTACGTCGGGCAGACCGGCGGCACGCGGCCCGAGGCCCGGGTGCACGAGGAACTGGAGGCCATCGGCAGGCTCTACGGCCGCACCAAGTCCGACGCCCGAGCCCGCACCGTCGCCCTGGCCGACCGGCTCGACCTGACCGACCTGCTGCGCCGCCCGGTCAAGGCGCTCTCCGGCGGACAGCGGCGCAGGCTCGACATCGCCATGGGCCTGGTCCACGACCCGCGCCTGGTGTTCCTCGACGAGCCCACCGCCGCGCTCGACCCGCGCAGTCGCGCCAACGTGTGGCAGCACATCCGCGCGCTGCGCGAGCAGCACGGCACCACCGTCTTCCTCACAACCCACTACCTCGACGAGGCGGACGCCCTGTGCGACCGGGTGCTGGTGATCGACAACGGCACCATCGTGGCCACCGGCGCCCCCGCCGAGTTGAAGGCGCGCGTCGCCGGTGACCTGGTCGCCGTCGGGGTCGAGCACCGCGACCTGCCCAGGGTCGCGGAGATCGCGGCGCGCATCCCCCGGTCCAGCGAGGTGGCCACGGTCGAGCGGGGCGTGCAGTTCCGCGTGCCGCGCGGCGATCTGGCGATGCCCGAGCTGTTGCGCGCGCTCGATGTCGCCGACATCGCCACGACCTCGCTGCGGGTGCACCAGCCGACCCTCGACGACGTCTTCCTCACCCTGACCGGCCGCACGATCCGCGACGCCGAGCTGAGCACCGAGCAGGAGGCCCCCGTTGGCGCGTGAGACGTGGCTCGTGTTCTCCCGAGCCCTGATGCTGTCGCTGCGCAATCCCGCGTGGATGATCATCGGCCTGATGCAGCCGGTGCTGTACCTCTTCTTCTTCGGCCCGCTGCTGGAGCAGATGACCGAACACACACCCGGCTTCCCACCGGGCACGTCGTGGCAGATCCTCACTCCGGCGTTGATCGCGCAGTTGGCGCTCTTCGGCGCGGCCTTCGTCGGTTTCGGTCTCTTGGCCGAATTGCGGCTGGGTGTGATCGAGCGCCTTCAGGTCACACCGGTGAGCCGTACGGCTTTGCTGTTGGGACGCGTGCTGCGGGACGCGGTGCACCTGTTGACGCAGTCGGTGCTGATCCTCATCCTCGCGTTCACGGTGTTCGACCTAAGAGCGTCATTCGGCGCGGTAGTGCTGACCCTGACCATGGTGTTCCTCTTGGGAATCGCGCTCGCGTCCTGCTCTTACGCGCTCGCGCTGACCTTGCGCAGCGAGGAGGCGTTCCCCGCGGTGCTCAACACCGTGCTGCTGCCGATCATGCTGCTGTCCGGGATCATGATCCCGATCACCCGGGGCCTGGCCCCGGACTGGCTGTACGCGATCTCGCGCTGGAACCCGTTCACGCACGTCATCGACGCCGAGCGGGCGTCCTTCCGGAGCGAGTTCACCACCGACGCGCTGCTGACCGGCTGGCTCGTGCTGCTCGTGCTGGCCGGGCTCGGGGTGCTGTGGGGCGTCAGGACGTTCCGCCGGGAGAGCGCGTGAGGCGCGAGTGCATGAGGAAGACGTTGTAGGGACCCCACTGCGACATCGTGTAGTGGATGTCCGGGCCGTCGGCGGACGCGGGGTGCAGGAATCCGCCGTAGAGCGCCGGGTAGTCCTTACCGCTCACGAGTACCACTGGCTCCGACCACGGGCCGGTGAGGTGTTCGGCGGTGCGTAGGACAAGAGCGGCCAGGGTTTCGTTGAGGTGCACGGCAAGCCACCGTCCGAAATAGACGGAATAGAGCACCGACAGCTCACCGATCGGACCGCGCATGACCGGTACGGCACGGAACTCGTCACGGGGGTACCAGGTGGCGCCGGTCCAGTACTCGTAGGCGCGGCGGTTGAGCACGTCGGTCGGGGCGACGCGGGCAAGGCACGCGTCGCCCCATCGGCCGTTGGGAACGCCCAAGAGGTACAGGTAGTCACCTTCACGCGCGAAAGCGCCCAACTGGAACGGGTTGTCGTGCCTGCGTCGGTTGACCCACCGCGCGTCGGCGGGTTTGTCCCAGGTATAGCCGCCGTCATGGGACACCGCGATGCCGCCGTAGTTGGTCCACCAGCCGACGGGCCCCTCCCAGCCCCGCACGGACATGTACTGGAGGTAGTGCTTACCGTCGATTGATACGCCGGAACACGGAATGACGGTCTCTTCGCGACGGCTGGACCCTCGGTCGAGGATCTGGCGGGCGTGCCCGTCCGGACGGGTCACCACCGAGGACAACCGCAGGCCGGTGGCGAGATCGCGGTCGTCGGCGAAGGCGAGGAAGTTGTACCGCCAGTCGGCCTCGCGCGGCCCGGCGCCGTTGCCGCACCAGCCCTCGCCGTAGGTGTCGCCGAAGGCGACGAGCGTCCGGCCCCGGTCGTCGTCCCACATGATCCCGAGGTCGGTGCCGTGCACGCCGTAGCGGCGGTCGGTCTCGTTGATCGACTCGCGGCCGGTGACCTTGGCGACCAGCCGGGTGTCCACGACCTCGATCACGACCGGTCCCTCCTAGGCGCGGCTCACCGCGGCGTCGTAGAGGGTCTTCTTGCTGACCCCGGCCGCCGCCGCGACCTCGGCGGCGGCCTCCTTGAGCCGGGTGCCCTCGGCGGTCAGCGCCCGCACGCGCTCGACGAGGGTGTCGAGGTCCGCCGTGCGCGGCTCCGCCCCCGCCAGCACGACCGTGATCTCCCCGCGCACGCCGTCCTTCGCCCACTCGGCCAGTTCGGCGAGGGTCCCCCGCTTGACCTCCTCGTGGGTCTTGGTCAGCTCCCGGCACACGGCGGCCCGGCGCTCGCCGCCCAGGACCTCGACCGCGTCGGCCAGGCAGTCCTCGATCCGGTGGGGCGCCTCGAAGAGGACGGCGGTGCGCGGTTCGTCGGCCAGCTGCGCCAGCCACTTCCGCCGCTCCCCCTGCTTGCGCGGCGCGAAGCCCTCGAAGCAGAACCGGTCGCACGGCAGCCCGGACAGCGCGAGGGCCGTCGTGACCGCGGACGGGCCGGGCAGGCAGGTGACCGCCAGGTCCTCGGCGACGCAGGCCGCGACCAGCCGGTAGCCGGGGTCGGACACGCTCGGCATGCCCGCGTCGGTGATCAGCAGGACCGTCTGCCCGCTCCTGACCGCCTCGACCAGCGACGGCGCCCGGGTGTTCTCGACGGCGTCGTAGAAGCTGACGACCCGACCGCTCGGCGCGACCCCCAGCGCGGACGCGAGGTTGCGCGCCCGCCGGGTGTCCTCGGCCGCGATGACGTCCGCGCTCCCGAGCGCCTCGACCAGTCGTGCCGAGGCGTCACCGATCTCCCCCAGCGGCGTGGCCGCGAGGATCAGCAGACCGCTCACCGGGTCACCGCCGCGGCAATCGGGGAAGTGCGCCAGTCTTCGAAGAAGTAGGACACCGGGAGCCTGCGGTCGCGGAGGCGCCGCACAACCTTGCCGGACGCCCGCCCCCGAACGCGGTCGGCGTTCGCCGAGACGATCTCGCCCTTGCTGAAGCGCAGGGTCTCGGCCGCGAACCACCTGCGCTCGGCGGTCTCGAAGTCCGCCCAGGTCAAGATGACCAAGCTCCCGGGGCGGTACCACCGCACCCCGTCCTCCCCGAGCACCAACCGGTACTCCCGCATGGTGCCGAACCCGACGTAGCCCCACACCACCACGGGCACGAGCACGGCGGGCACGGTGATCGACGCGTCCACGGTCTTCGCCCAACCGCTGATCAACAGCCGGGTGATCAGGAACAAGGCGCCGGTGCCCAGCGCGCCGACGAGGGTGTACGCCACCACAACGGATCGCCGCACCCGGTACTCCCCAGCCATCTCCACCACCCCGCAAGCGTACCCAGCACGGCCCGGCCGGAACGCGGCAACAAGTCCGTGATCAGCAGAGCGCGGCGATCAGGTCCGCCGAGTCGCGCGGGGACAGGGCCAGGTCCTCGATCCGCCGCCAGGCCCGCCGGTGTTCGGCCACCTCGGACTCGTCGTCGAGGAACAGGCTGCGCGAGCGGTGTTCGGTGTGCACGACCCGCCGCCCCTGCGGCAGGTCCATCACCAGGAACGGCCCCTCCAGCCCCGGGTGCGCGCCCCGGGTCTCCGGCACGACCTGGAGCACCACGTGCGGCCTGCGCACCACCTCCAGCAGGTGCCGCAGCTGCGCGGACAGCACCGCGTGGCCGCCCACCGGCAGCCGCAGGGCGGGCTCACCGATGATCGCGTGCAGCGACGGCGGGCTCTCCCGGCTCAGGATCCCCTGGCGGGCGAGCCGGGCCGCGACCTTGACGTCCAGCTCCGGTTCGCCGGGCGTGATCGACGAGGTGTCCCGGATGGCCGCGCGGGCGTAGTCGGCGGTCTGGAGCAGCCCGGGAACCAACGCTCCATGGTGGACACGCAGGGCCACCGCGCGTGACTCCCAGTCGATCAGGGTCTGCCACTGCTCGGGGAGCCCGCGTCCGTGGACCTGGACCCACCCGGGCTCGGCCGCCTGGCGCACCAGGTCGAGGATCTCCGCGGCTCGCGGCTCGGGGACCCGGTACAGGCCGAGCATCGCCTGGACGTCGCGCATCCGCAGGCCGCTGGAGCCCGTCTCCACCCGGCTGACCTTCGCCTGCGACAGGCCGAGCCGGGCGCCGACCTCGCCGGTGGTCATGCCCGCCTGCTTGCGGAGTCTGCGCAGTTCGCCCGCTACCTGCCGTGACCTGATGGTGGGTCGTCCAGGAGGCACCGCGAACCCCGTCCGTGCGCGCGCCGGCGTCCCCGTAACGACAGCGACTCAACACCTCTTCTACCCGCCCTGAACTGGGCAAACAATTACACGATCAGTTGACTTCTAGATCACCCGGCGCACAGCGCGCCACCCGAACGAGGAAGTTCCGACGCGGATCGCACACCGGGCACCCTACGATCTCCCCCCGTGAGCGCCCTCGTAGCCGACGACGAGGCCAGCCGGACCCCGTCACCCGAACCGGTGACACCGGTGGCCGACCCTGCCGACGTCGCGCGCGCGCGACTGCTGGGCAGGCCGATGCCCACCGACCGGCTGCGCGGGTGGCTGGTCACGCTCTTCGTCGGGATGCTCGCGGGCATCGTCCGGTTCCAGAACCTGGGCTGGCCGACGGACAAGGGCACCCCGGTCTTCGACGAGAAGCACTACGTGCCGCAGGCGTGGCAGATGCTGCGCAACAGCGGCGTCGAGGACAACCCCGCCTACGAGCTGACCGTGCACCCGCCGCTGGGCAAGACGCTCATCGCGGCCGGGGAGTGGCTCTTCGGCTACAACGGGTGGGGCTGGCGGTTCACCGGCGCGCTGTTCGGCGTGGTCATGGTGGTGCTGGTCGTCCGGATCGCCCGGCGGCTGACCCGGTCCACGCTGCTCGGCGGGATCGCGGGCGTGCTGCTGATCGCCGACGGCGTGTCCCACCTGGGCTCCCGGATGGGCATGCTCGACATCTTCCTGGCCGGGTTCGTGCTGGCCGCCTTCGGCTGCCTGCTGCTCGACCGCGACCAGGTGCGCGACCGGCTGTGGACCGCGTCCATGGAGGGCTGGGCCACCGAGTCGGCGTTCGGACCACGGCTCGGGGTGCGCTGGTGGCGGATCGCCGGTGGCGTGCTGCTCGGCCTGTCGTGCGGCGTCAAGTGGTCCGGCATGTACTTCATCGCCGCGTTCGGGCTGCTGACGATCCTGTTCGACTACACGGCCCGGCGCACGGTCGGCGTGCGCAAGCCGCTGCTCGGCGCGCTGCTGCGCGACCTGATCCCGGGGCTGTGGGCGTTCCTCGGCATCGCGACGCTCGCGTACCTGTCCACCTGGCTCGGCTGGTTCGGCAGCGAGGTGGCGATCGACCGGCACCTGGTCGAGACGACCGGCGGCAGCCCGTGGGCGATCGCCAAGGGCGCGATCGGGTCGCTGTTCCAGTACCACGACCACGTGCTGAAGTTCCACGAGAGCCTGGTGACCAAGTCCGAGTCGCAGCACCCGTGGGAGTCCAAGCCGTGGGTGTGGCCGATGGGCCTGCGGCCGATGCTCTACTACTACGAGGGTTCGACGACCGGGTGTGGCGAGACCCGGTGCGTCTCGGCGACGATGCTGATCGGCACGCCCGCCATGTGGTGGCTGTCGCTGCCGATGCTGGCCTGGGGCATCTGGCGGATGTTCTCCCGCCTGGACTGGCGCTACGCGGCGGTGGTGACCGCCTACCTCGCCGGGTACCTGCCGTGGTTCCTCAACCTCGACCGGCAGATGTACTTCTTCTACGCCACCCCGATGGCGGCGTTCCTGGTGCTCGGTCTGACGTTGTGCCTGGGGCACCTACTGGGCAAGGACGGGGACGGACCGGAACGCCGTCGTACCGGTCTGCTCGCCCTCGCGCTCTACGTGGGGTTGGTGGTGGCCAACTTCGTCTGGCTGTGGCCGATCCTCAACGGCGACTCGATCACCGAGTGGCGCTGGCAGGCCGAACTGTGGCTGCCGTCCTGGCGCTGACCGCCCGGCGCTCGACCCCCGCGGCCGCCACCCGGTCCACATCGGACCAGGTGGCGGCCGCGGCCAGTTCCGCGGTCGTGCGGGCGAGATCACGGTCCTCGACGTCGGTGGAGCCGGCCAGTCTGGTGTGGAGGGACCTGGAGTGGTTGCGGTCGAGGCCGTAGACCAGGAGTCCGGCCAGGGCGACCAGCAGGAGTGCGGTTGTCATGGCACTAAGTTTGCGGTGGCCACAATCCTGCCAACAGTGGCAGATACGACCTTGTGCGCAAAAATCCTGCCAGCTACCCTACCGACATGCTCCAGACCGTGACCGCGGTGCTCGTCGAGGGCTTCGCGCCGTTCGAGTTCGGCATCCTGTGCGAGGTGTTCGGCACCGACCGCACCGACGACGGCGTGCCACCCATCGAGTTCCGGGTGTGCGGCGAGGTCCCGGGTGCGCCCGTGCGGTCCAACATCGGGGTACCGCTCACCCCGGAGTTCGGGCTCGACGCGCTCGACGGCGCCGACCTGGTCGCGGTCCCCGCGATGACCATCCGCGCCGAGTACCCGCCCGCCGTGCTGGCGGCGCTGCGGGCGGCGAGCGCGCGCGGCGCGACCCTGCTCTCGGAGTGCAGCGGCGCGTTCATCCTCGGCGCCGCGGGCCTGCTCGACGACCGCGCGTGCACCACGCACTGGCGGCACGCGGACGAGTTCGCCCGCCGGTTCCCGCGCGCCCGGCTCAACCCGGACGTGCTGTTCGTCGACGACGGCAACATCGTGACCAGCGCGGGCACCGCCTCCGGCATCGACGCGTGCCTGCACGTGGTGCGCCGCGAACTGGGGGCCGCCGCGGCGACCGCCGTCGCCCGGCGGATGGTGGTGCCGCCGCAGCGCGACGGCGGGCAGCGGCAGTACGTCGACCTGCCGATCCCGCAGTGCACCAGCGACAGCCTGCAGCCGGTGCTGGCCTGGATGCTGGAGAACCTGGCCGAGGAGCACACCGTGGCCGCGCTGGCGCACCGGGCCAGGATGTCCGAGCGCAGCTTCGCCAGGCACTTCGTCGCCGAGACCGGCACCACCCCGCACAAGTGGCTCTCCGCGCAGCGCGTGCTGCACGCCAGGGAACTGCTGGAGCGCACCCCGATGTCGGTCGACGAGGTGGCCAGGCGGTGCGGGTTCGGCAGCGCGGCCCTGCTGCGCCACCACTTCCAACGGGTGGTCGGCGTGTCACCGACGGATTACCGCCGGACGTTCGCCAGCCAAACCGCGTAACCACGGGTGACCGCACCGGTACCGTGCACGCATGGAGATCCTGGTCACCGCCCCCGACACCGACGAGTCCGGCGACACCCTGCGGTCCGCGTTCTCGTGGCTGCGCGAGGAGGACGACCTGCGCGGCCGGGTCCACCTGCGCCAGGCGCCGCCGCAGGCCGGGCAGATGGGGTCGCCGTGGGAGGCCATCGTGGTCGCGGCGCTGAGCGCGGGCGGCGCGGTACCGGTGCTGATCAACACGCTCGGCACCTGGATCCGCAACCAGCGCACCACCCTGAAGCTGGAGGTCAAGATCGGCGAGACCTCGATCGTCATCGACGCCGACCGCGTCAAGGCCAACCCGGACGAGATCGGCCTGCTCCTGGACAAGGCCACCCGAGCCGCCACCCACCTGGAGATCACCAACGGCGATGCGACTGGCTGACCCCACCAGGTCCTGCGCGGTCCTGGTCGGCAGCGCGCACTACACGGACCCCGCACTGCACGACCTACCGGCGGTCCGCAACAACGTAGAAGACCTATCCCGCGTCCTAACCGACCCAACCCTGGGCGGCCTGTCCCGGGAGTCCTGCCACGTCTTCCACGACCTGACCTCCAACCAGACCGCGCGCATCGAACGCCTGGCCCGCACGGCGGAAGACCTGCTGCTGGTCTACTTCGCGGGCCACAGCGTGCTCAACACCGGTGGCCAACTCGCACTGGCCATGCAGGACACCGAACTCGACTACCCCGACTACAACGTCTGGCACCTGCACCAACTCCGATCGGCACTGATCAACAGCCGCGCCACCGTCCGCGTCCTGGTACTCGACACCTGCTACTCCGAGCGCGTCATGGCCCAGTTAGGCGTCATGGGCATGGCGGACGCGCAGTTGTCGGTCAACGGCACCTACACCCTGGTATCCGCACCGGCACACCTGCCTTCCCTCGCCCCACCAGGCGAAAAACACACCGCCTTCACCGGCGAACTCCTCACCCTCTTACGCGAAGGCATCCCGGATAGCGACGACCTGCTCTCCATGCAGACGGTCTACCGAGAACTGAGCCGCCGCCTCATCAGCCGAGGGCTGCCGTCCCCGAAACAACTCAACCGCGACACCGCCGACGAGTTCGCACTGGTGCGCAACCGCGCCCCCAAGCCGAAGCCACCGGAGCCGAAAGACTGGCTCGCCCTGCGCAATCGAGTCCTCGACCGCGCGCTGGACTTCGACGCCCGCATGCACGCCATCACCGACCTGGTGGCCCTCGCCGAGGTCCCCGGCATGGCGTCGGAACTGAAGTGGCTGGCGGCCAACGGCACCTTGCCGATCCTGCTGCGCATCCACCTGGTCCACCAGATCAGCGGCGTCCTGGGCGACGCGGACGCCGAAGACACCCTGGAGACGATCGTCGGCTACGGCCGGGGCAGGGCCGCGTGGCGGCGGCTGCGCGAGTTCATCGACCGGCTGGACGCCTTCGAGAGCGACGACCAGGCCTGGGTCTCGGCGAGCGAGCACTGGGACGTGTCCGATGTGGTCGCCTCCGGCGACCCGGACCGCCTGTGGGGCCTGCTGATGGCGATGATGCTCTTCGCCTGCGGGCTCACGGTCCGGGAGTGCTCCCGCGCCGCGGCGGAGTTGCACGACCTCGGGTACCCCGCGCACGCCCGGCACCTGTTCGAAGGGCTGAAGCTGGACAGGAGCATCGACCCCTACCAGCGCCTGGGACTCCGGTACTCACCGGTTGCGCGGGAGTAGCCGGTAGACCGGGTCCGCGTTCCGGCCCATTTCCACGAGCAACGGACCGATCCCCAGCACGGGCGGCGGCCCGGGATCGACCACTGCGGGGACCTGCACCTCCTCGGTGGCCTCCGCCTCCGTGGTACTCGGGTGCGCCACTTCCGGCCGCCGATTCGCCAGGTGGGTGGCCGACGCGGAGAGGATGGCGCAAGCGCAAACAGCCACCAAGGCGAGCAGGACGAACGCGAGCCAGGGCGGCAGGTCGAACTTGAGGAGCACTACCACGATCGCCAGGGCGAACCCCGCTCCGGTGACGGCGACGAGCGCCGACTCACCCCGGCGTGGGTGTTTGGTCGAACCGGCGAACGCGATCGACGCGCCCAGGGGCAGGAGCGCCAGAGCCAGCGCCGCCCTGTCGAATGCCAGGCTCCGCTCCTTGGTCGGATCCGCCAACAACACCGTCGCCGCGGCGCCCAACCCCAGACCGAGGATCGGCAGACCGAGGACCAGTGTCGGCTTCGCCCCCGAGTCGATGGCGATCAGGCCCGCGCCGAGCGTCATCGCACCCAGGGCGATGGCGAACCACAGTGTGGCCGTGGGCGGCACGGTCGGTAGCCACTGCCAGAACAGGTTGCTCGTGGTGAGCCCGAGGAGCAGGGCGAGCGCACCGAAGAACTTCACCACCGGCCGCTCCTAGCGCACGGGGCGGGTGCGGTCTTCGCCCTCGATGTCCTGGCGGCGGACGATCTGGGTGACCGGGCCGGTCTCGGTGTGGCCCTCGCGGGCCAGCCAGTCGCTGAGTTCTCGGCTGACGGCGGCCAGGGTGGGCCGGCGGCCCGGCTCCGGGTCGAGTGCGGCGAGCAACAACCGCCGGTGGGCGCTGCGCTGGGGGAGTTCCGTGAGGGGTTCCGCCTTGGCCGCTGCCATCAGGGCGGCCATGGCGTTCTCGCGGTTGCCGCGCGGCGGCTTGCCGGTCAACGCGTAGCTCACCGTGGCCGCCAGCTGCCAGGCGTCCGAGGCCGGGGTGGCGTTCGCGCCCGCCGCGGTCTCCGACGCCAGGAAGTCCGGGGTGCCGACCATCATGCCCGTCGCCGTCAGGGTCGAGTCGCCCTTCGAGCGGGCGATGCCGAAGTCGATCAGGTGCGCGTTGCCGTCCGGGTCGATGATCACGTTCGACGGCTTCACGTCCCGGTGCAGCACGCCCTTCGCGTGCGCGGCCGACAGCGCCCCCGCCATGGTGATCCACAGCCGGGCCACCGCCACGTCGTCCAGCGCACCGCCGCTGGTGACGCGGTCGGCCAGGGGCTGGCCCTCGATGTACTCCATGACCAGGCCGAGGCCGTCGGGCTCGGAGACGATGTCGTAGACCCGCACGCAGTTCGGGTGGTGCACGGCGGCCAGCGCGCGGCCCTCGCGCAGCATGCGCTCCTCGGTCTCGACGTCCGGCGCGTGCGCCATCTTCACCGCGACCGTGCGGTCGAGCTGGGTGTCCACGGCCAGCCACACCGAGCCGAACCCGCCCTGGCCCAGCACGCGGACCTTGCGGAAGCGGCTGCCCAGCGGCTTGATCGGCGGGGGCGGGGTGGCGCCGCGCGGGGTGAACGGCAGCGGCCCGGGGTCCGCGGCCAGCGCGCCCTCCGGTTCCGGCGCGCGCAGCGTCGGCGACTTGAGCGCGGGCGGCACGAACGGCTTGTCGCCGGTCACCCTCGTGGTGGCGTCCGCCTCCGGCACGTACTTTGGCACCGGGGGCGGCGGCACGTACGGCGGCGGCTTGCGCGGCCCGACCGGCCCCTGCGGCACCGGTGGCTGGACCGGCGGCGGCACCTGCCGCTGCTGCGCCGACATCTGCTGCGGCTGCCGCTGCACCTGCGTCGGCGGGTGCTGCCGGGCACCCTGGTGCGCGGGCTGCGGCTGGTGCTGGGACGGCTGGTGGTGCGCGGGCGGACCGGCGTCCGGCTTCTGGTAGCTGCGCTCGACCACCGACCAGCTCGGCGGCCCGATCACGTACACCGGGATCAACCCGAGCACGCTGATCGGCAGGAACCCGGCCCACAGGTGCGACACGGTGTTCGCCTCGATCGGCAGCACCAGCAGGATCAGCACCACGAACGGGAGCCAGAACAGCCGCGACGGCCACTTCGGACCGCGCCGCAGCGCCGCCCTGGCCTGCAGCATCACGAACAGCAGGCACAGCGCGGGCACCACGACCAGCATGCCGATGCGCAGCAGCAGCATCGGCCAGGACTCGAAGGAGTGGAACAGCACCTCGTAGCCGTTGGCCCGGCCGCCGAGGTAGCTGGCCTGCTGGCCGACCCAGCAGTGCTCCTCGCCGAACGACCGCGTCTCGGCGGCGCTGAGCGTGACCTCGCCGTCACCGGTGAACACGCTGCGGTAGACACCGCCGATGCCGCCGAAGAGCAGCCACGGGAACAGGAAGGCGGTGAGCAGCCCGATCGCGCCGAACACCGAGATGGTGACGGCGTTGAGGGTGTTGCCGGTGACCTTGCGGACCAGCGCGACGGTCACCGTGCCCAACACCGGCAGCAGCGCGATCAGCGCGCCTGCCGTGCTCGTCGCCCACACCCAGTCCCCGGGGCAGATCCCCGGGCCGAAGATGCTGTGCGCGAAGGACAGCAGCGAAGCAGCCAGCTCCAGCACCGCGTCCACCAGCTCCTCTCGTGGTCGGACCGGGGAACGGCGCACTCCCGCGGCACTTCACCGAATAGGACGCGCCCGCGGGTGTCGAGGTTGTGGTGGTCTCGCCCACGCGGCGTCCGGTGGCGACCAGTTTATCGGCGACCGCGGCCCGGTTCGGCTCATCCGGTGGCTGTCGGCGGTATCGGTGGCGATCTGTGCCCCGGATGCCACACAGTTGCGTCCGGACCGGGCAACCCCCGGGGCCGCGAACGTCGGAGGAGGCGCCATGCACCGCAAGCCGGTGGCCTCGTCCAGCGTCGCCGCCGTCGGCTACGACCCGGACCGGCTGATCCTGGAGGTCGAGTTCCACCACGGCGGGGTCTACCAGTACCTGGACATCCCGAAGCGGGTGTACTGGCAGTTCATGTCCGCGCCCAGCCTCGGCGCGTTCCTCAACCAGGAGATCAAGGGCCGCTACCGGGTCCTGGGCGTGGAGTGAACGCGAAAAGGCCCGGCGGGATCCCGCCGGGCCGGTTGCTGGTCCGTGCTACTTCTGCTGCGCGGCCTCGGCCGCGGCCGCCTGGGCCCGGACCTCGTCCATGTCCAGCGCCTTGGCCTGGGTGATCAGGTCGTCCAGCGCGGCGGCGGGCAGCGCGCCCGGCTGGGCGTAGAGCAGCTGGCCGTCGCGCACCACCATCACCGTGGGGATGCTGCGGATCTCGAACACCGCGGCGACCTGCGGCTGCGCCTCCGTGTCGAGCTTGGCGAAGACGACGTCCGGGTGCTTCTCGGACGCGGCCTCGAAGACGGGGGCGAACTGCCTGCACGGCCCGCACCAGGACGCCCAGAAGTCGACCAGGACGGTGCCGCCTCGGGCGACCACCTCGTCGAAGTTGTCGGCGGTCAGCTCGACCGTTGCCACAGGGCCTCCTCGATCCAGTGCGCGAGAGCTACAGCCGTCCCAACGCGGGACGACCCCCGAACATTCCCCGCGCGCCCACTACACCCCCAACCGGTGGCGGACGCCGGTCTCGGCGCGCGTGTAGGGCGTGTCGTCGCGGGTGGTCAGGCTCTCCTCGTTCGCCGCCCGCCCCAGCGCGTTGACCTCGAAGACCAGTTGGTCGACGTCGGTGTCCGCCGGAAGTTGACCGTCGGCCACGGCGTCGGCGGCCACCGCGACCAGCAGGCCCGCCCACTGCCGGTTCCGCGCGACGACGAGGTCGCGCACCCGCCCGTCGCGGGCGTCGAACTCGGCGCTCACGGCGGAGAAGAAGCAGCCCCCGGGGAAGACCCGCTCGCGGGAGAAGCGCATCCACAACTCGAACAGCGCCATCAGCCGCGGCACGCCCCGCGGCGCGCGAAGGCCGGGCCGCACGACCTGGTCGATGAAGACCTGGGTGGCAAACTCGACGGTGGCGAGCTGCAACTCCTCCTTGGAGCCGAAGTGCGCGAAGACGCCGCTCTTGCTGAACCCGAGCTCGCCCGCGAGCCTGCCCACGGTCAGCCCCTCCAGCCCGTCGACGGTGGCGATGTCCACCGCGCGGGCGAGGGTCGCGCGGCGGGTCTCCTCACCGCGGGCAAGTCGTCCGTCCACGGACCAAATCTAGGCGACGCGCCCGGGTTCCCCCGACACCTGGACGCCGGGCACCGAGGTCTGGAACTATTTGACCGAACGTTCGTATAAAAATCGGGAGGACAACCGTGGACCTCAGGGAGCTGGACCGCCGGGCCGTCGCCGCGACGGGCGCGATCATCGACGGGCTGACCGACGAGCAGTTGGACGCCGAGACGCCGTGCACGCGCTGGGCCGTGCGGGACGTCGTCCAGCACATGGTCGACAACCACCGCACCGCGCTGGACACCTTCGGCGACGGCGCGCCCGAGCCCGGCGCGGACGTCCGGACCGAGTGGCGCCGGACCGCGGCCGCGGTGGTGGACCTGTTCGCCGACGACGCCGTGCTGGCCGCGTCCTACGAGGTGGTCGGCCGGTCCACCAACGGCCGGACGGCGCTGTCGCTGCACTTCGGCGACACCCTGGTGCACGGCTGGGACATCGGCACCGCCGTCGGCCTGCACGTGCGCATCGACGACGACCTCGCCGAGGCGATGCTGGCCGGGATCGCCCGCTGGCCCAAGACAGCGCAGGTCTGGGGCCCGGACGGGTTCTTCGCCCGGCAGCTGCCGGTGGCCGAGGGCGCCACGCCGACGGAGCGGCTGCTGGCCGCTACCGGGCGGGACGCGGCGTGGACACCGGCTGGTAGGTCGTGACCGACACCGAACCGGTCACCCGGACCGGCTCGGGCAGCGCGGCCACCCGCGCGGCGATGGTGTCCCGGTCGGCGTGGAAGGCGCTCGGGCCCATCCCGACCAGGGCGGCGGCGTCGGCGTGCGCCAGGGCCATCTCGAACTCGCAGGTCCGCGTGACCTCGGGGGTGAAGTAGGGCGCCAGCTTGGCGTCCACCTGGTCCCGCTTGCCCGCCCCGACGGTCAGCATGTCCACAGTGGACACCAACTCGGCGAGGTGGCCCGCGGTCGGGGCCACCACCACGAGCCTGCCGTCGGGGTGCAGGACCCGGTGCAACTCGGCCGGGTTGCGGGGGGCGAACACGTTGAGCACCAGGCCCGCCGCGCCCGACCGGATCGGCAGCGGCCGCCACACGTCGGCGAGCACCGCGCCGATCCGGGGGTGGGCGCGGGCGGCGCGGCGCAGCGCGGGTTTGGACGCGTCCACGGCGATGCCCGCGCGGTCGTGCGCGGACAGCACCTCGGCGAGGTAGTGCCCGATGCCCGCGCCCACGTCGACGACGCAGCCCGGCCCGGGCGGCACCAGGCACAGCTCCCACTCGATGAGGGCGTAGTGCCCGGCGCCGAGGAACGCCGCGCGGGCGTCGGCCATCTCGGCGGTGTCCCCGGTGAACGCGGTGGCCTCGCGCAGCAGGCTGACGTAGCCCTGGCGCGCGATGTCGAACGTGTGCCGGTTCGGGCAGCGCAAGGAGTTGCCGGACAGGTCCAGATCGCTACCGCAGTGTGGACAGACCAGGTACGGCAAGACGTCGGTGAGCACCCTATGAGCGCAGATCCGTAAGAGCGGACTCGATGGCGCGATGGAAAGTCGGGTACGCGTAGATCATCCCGCGCAACTCGTCCACGGGCACCTGCGCGTGGACGGCGACAACCAGCGCACTGAGCACCTCACCGCCCGTGGGACCCGCCGAGGTCGCACCGATCAGGACACCGCGGTCGGCGTCCTCGACCACCTTGATCAGACCGTGCGCCTTGTGCAGGAAACCCCGTGTGGACGACGAAAGATCCGTAGTACCGGTGCGGACGTTGAGGCCCTGTTCGCGCGCAGCGGCCTCGGTTAGGCCTACCGAGCCGATTTCCGGGTCGGTGAACGTCACGCGCGGAATAGCGCGGTAGACGGCACCGGGGTGCTCTTCGCCGAGGATGTCCGCAGCGGCGATGGCCGCCTGGTACATCGACATGTGCGTGAAGGCGCCCTTGCCGGTGATGTCCCCGATGGCCCACAGGCCGTCGGTAACGCGCATGTGCTCGTCGACGTTCACACCGCGCGCGGACTCGTTCAGGCCGTACGCACCGACGCCGAGCGCGGCCATGTCCGACTTGCGACCGGCGGCTACCAGGACCTGCGCGGCCACGACCGGTTCGCCGCCCTCGATCTCGAGGGTGAACCTCTCGCCGTCGTGCGCGGCGGAGGTGATCTTGACCCCGGTCCGGACCCGGATGCCCTCCGCGGTGAACCGCTCGGCCAGCAGCGCGCTCGCCTCGGGCTCGTCCAGCGGGAGCAGGCGGTCGTTGGACTGCAACAGCGTGACCTGGGCGCCGAAGCGGGCGAAGACCTGGGTGAACTCGCACCCCACGGGTCCACCGCCGATGACGGCCAGCGACTCGGGCACCGCGGTCGCGCGGACCGCGTCCCGGTTCGTCCACACGGGAGTGTCGGCCAGGCCCGGGACCGGCGGGATGGCCGGGTCGGTGCCGGGGTTGAGCACGATGCCCTTGCGCGCCCGCACGACCCGGTCGCCGACCGCGAGCACCCCGGGCTCGACGATCCGGGCCGCCCCGCGCAGGACCTGGACGCCCGCCGCGGTCAGCCGGTCGACGGCGACCTGGTCGTTCCAGTCGTCGGTGATCTCCGCGCGCACCCGGGCGGCGACCTTGCCCCAGTCCGGGCGCACGTCGGCGGTGCCCGCGAACTCCGGCACCCACCGGGCCTCGGCCAGCGCGTCGGCGGCCCGGATCATCGCCTTGGTCGGCACGCACGCGTAGTACGGGCACTCGCCGCCGACCAGCCGCGACTCGATGGCCGCCACCGCCAGGCCCGCCCCGCCGAGCCGGGTGGCCAGCGCCTCGCCACCGGGTCCGGTCCCGACGACCGCGACGTCCACCACCAGTTCGTCCGCCACCCGCACCAGCTCCTCGTCTCGCCCGGTCAGCCCGGGAGGCCCGCGCCCACCTCAGCACGGCCGGTCCGACCGCGCACGGCCAGTATCGCGATGACCACCGCGGCCGCGAACCCCGCCAGCACGTACGCGTTGCCCAGCAGCCCGTCGCCCAGGGTCCACCGCAGCTCGCTCTTGGCGCCGCTGGGCACGATCGGGAACTGCCAGCCGGTGAACACCGCGACCAGGGCCGCCAACGCCCACCAGCGGGCGTGCGCGATCAGGTACCCGGCGAGCGGGACGATCCACACCCAGTGGTGGGTCCACGACACCGGGCTCACCAGCAGCCCCGCGAACGCGCTCACCAGCAGCGCGCCGAGGTCGTCGCCCGCCCGGTGCAGGCGGTGCGTGAGCCAGGCCGCGGCGGCCAGCAGGACCAGGGCGGACACGCCGTAGAGGACCAGCGCGGCGCGGCCCTCACCGGTCAACCGCTGGAAGATCCCGTTGAGGGACTGGTTGCCGATCCAGGAGTTGGTGGCGGCGTCGTTGCCGTCGAACAGGGCCTCGGTCCAGAACCGGCCGGTGTCACCGGGCAGCAGGAGCGCGGCGACCAGGTTCAGGCAGGCGAACGCGGCCAGCGCGCGGGCCGCGTCGGCCCAGCGGCGGGTGAGCACCAGGTGCCCGACGAAGATCAGCGGCGTCAGCTTGATGGCCGCAGCGGTGCCGATGAGCAGCCCGGCGCCCTTGCGCCCCCGCAGCAGCAGCACGTCCGCGGCGACCATCGTCATCAGGATCACGTTCACCTGACCGAGGCCGATCGAGCGCCAGATCGGCTCCAGCAGCAGCGTCGCGGTCAGCAGCGCGCCGATCGGCCACGCGCCGCGGTACCGCTCCGGCAGGCTCTCCCGCAGCACGAGCCCCAGCCCCAGCGCGGACAGCACGGCCAGCAGGCCCCAGCCGAGCTGCGACGGCAGCGCGGCCAGCGGCAGGAACAGCACCGCGGCGATCGGCGGGTAGGTGAACGGCAGCGCGGGCGCCCAGCTCTCGCCGGTGGTCAGCGGCGAGTAGAGCGAATCGCCGTGCAGCAGGGTCAACGCCCCCGCGCGGTAGACCGCGCTGTCGACACCGATCCCGTGGCCCGCTACCCAGGCCGCGACCGCCAAGCACGCGAAGACCAGCGCCATGACGACCGCGGCGGGCGGCACCCGCCGCACAACCCCCATGTGGCCAGCCTAGTGGCGCGGGATCAGCGGGCGGTCCGCAATCGGCGGATTCGGTCGGCCGTGGCCGGGTGGCTGGCGAGCATCCTGGCGCGCAGCGGCCTGCGGCCCCCGCGCTCGGCGGAGAGCCACGCGGAGAGCACGTCGACCAGCGCGGGCCCGTAGCCGAGACGGGCCGCGGTCGCGTCCGCCCGGTACTCCCCGAGCCTGCTCGACCAGGCCATCAACGGGTTGAGCAGCGGCATCAGCAGCAGCCACGGGTTGAGCACGACCAACCCGAACAGCAGGACCAGGGCCAGCAGCACCGAGGCCAGCACCCCGGAGGCGCTGCCGAAGCGCCCGAACACGTCACCGACCCACAGCACCGCCCGCACCGCCAGCCCGACCAGCAGGATCGACCCGCGCGCGGGCAGCTCGTACCACCAGGCCAGCAGCGACACCCGCGAGTGGCCGGACAGGTGGTGGCCCAGTTCGTGGGCCAGGATCGCCTCCAGGGCGCGGGGCGGCAGCTCCAGTGCGCGACCGGTCACCGCGACCGTGCGCCCGCCCGCGGCGAACGCGTTCAGCTCCCGCGACTGGTCCACCCACAGCGTGAACCGCGCCGGGTCGACACCCGCCGCCGCGCACACCTGCGCCCACAGCGGCGCCATCCGGTCGAGTTCGTGCCGGGTGGGGCGGCGCATGTCGAACATGGCCCGGGCCAGCGCCTGCTCCACGGAGGGCACGAAGGTCAGCGCGCCGGAGAGCAGCCAGACCACCAGCACCGCGCCCACCGCGACGTTGTTGCCCGGCCAGATCAGGGTGGCCACCACGGCGAGCACGACGAGGCTGCTGACCAGCGCCGGGAGGGCGAACAGCACCCCCATCACCGCCGAGGCGTCCGGCCGCGTCCGGCGGGTCGGCCGACCGCTCGGGATCCACCGCTGCTCCACCGCACCCCCAGGGAAGATCGACGTCCGGCCCAGACTGGCCACCCGGTGCCCGGCTGTCCAGCGGGCGCCGCAAATCCGCTCGCTACCGGTGCTTGCGGGTGGGTTTGGCGTGGTTGACCAGGGTGGCCAGGAGGGTGACCAATCCGCTTTCGGGGCGGGCCAGTGAGCGCGGCGGACCGTCGCCGTCGGTGTCGCCGCTGTTGACCCAGTAGACGTGCCCGTCGCCGACGACCCGGCGGGTGACCAGCGGCACCTCGGGGTCGCCGTCCCAGCAGTAGAGGAAGTCGACGTCGCGGTGCCAGGTGCCGACCACGACCTCGTTGTCGCTGAGGTCGAGGGACTCGGGCAGGTCGGCCAGCAGGTCGGCGTACTCGCAGGCGCGCGGACCGGAGTCCACCCGGGTGTAGCGGATGGGGGCGTCGGACCGCTCGAACTTGTCGAGGCTGCACCCGGCGAGCTTCTGCAGCCGCTCGTTGCGGCTGCGGCGCCAGATGACGTCGTGGCCCAGGACCAGGCAGCCGCCACCGCGCACGTAGTGGGCCAGGCGCTTCTGCAGCCGCTCGCGTTCGCGGGGGCGGGAGCTGAGCTGGGTGACGTCGGTGATGAGCAGCACGATCCCCGCGATGGGCCGGGAGAACGGCCACCGGGCGAGGTCGCCACCGTCGCGCACCACGGACACCTTGGTGCGCGTGCCCGCCTCGGTCATCTCGGCCTGCAGGCGCTTGGCCAGGGCGTTGCTGGTGTGGAGTTCGTCGTCGCAGTCGGTGTAGAGCAGGACGGTGTCGGCGCGCCAGAGCCTGCGGGTGCGGACCCGCCCGGCCCGGCCGCCGCGGATGAGGCGGGTGTAGACGTCGAAGCCGAACACCCGGGCGATGAAGACGATGAAGACGGCAACGAGGTTGACCCCGACCTCGTCGACGTAATTGGCGAGTTCGGACACGCTCCCCCTAGGGCTGGATGTGTTCGAAGATCGGCGCCGCCCGCTGCGCCCGCGCGACGGCCAGGTGTTCGGGTGTGCGCACCGTCCACACCAACAGCGGCACCCGCAGCACCCACCGCCAGAACGCGACAACGGGATTGGGCAACGCCCCGACCTCGTAGGCCAGGAAATCGGGCCGGGAAACCGCGTTGAGCACCATGCCGCGCAACAAAACCCGGCGCGACCACGGCATCCGCTCCCCCCGGAACGACCCGGACAACTGCCCCCGCACCACAGCCGGGGCATGCGTCTTCAGCCACAGCACGATACGTGGATCGAAGGACTGGACGGCCACCTCACCGCCGTACCGACCGATTTCCGCCACAACGCCTGCCCCGATCCGCCCCACCGGATTCCCCGCCTTCACCTCCACCAAGACGGGGACCCGCCCAGCCACCAACTCGAAAACCTCCCGCAACAACGGAACCCGCTCCCCAGTCCCCCCCAACCGCAACTCCGCGAGCTCCCCCACCCCAACATCCCGAACGACCACATCCCGCCCCGTCATCCGCAACGCGTTGGCGTCGTGGAAGACGACCACCTGCCCATCCCCGGTCAGGTGCACATCCAGCTCGATCGCGTATCCCTTGGCCGCAGCCGCCTCGAACGCGGCCAAGCTGTTCTCCGGTACCCCGTCGCCGTGCAGTCCTCGGTGCGCGACCACACCGGATGTCAACCACTGACCTCGCACCCCGACCTCCAACCACGTCGAGAAGACCACCTGGTCTCCGTCTTACCCCCGTCACCCTGACCGAGGAACGGAACCCCGCATGTCCCTCTCCCACGACACCTACGCCAACGAGATCCTGGCCCAAACCAAGGCCCTGACCGCAACCATCGCCGACGCCGACCTCACCACCCCGGTCCCTTCCTGCCCAGGCTGGACCCTCAACCACCTGCTCCGCCACATCGGCCACGGCCACCGCTGGGCCGCCGAGATCATCGACACCCGCGCCACCACCCCACCCCCCGACACCGCCCTACGCGACCTGACCCACCACACCAACGAAACCCCGGATTCCCTCACCCCCTGGCTACAAGAAGGCGCCACCCTCCTCTCCACCGCCCTCACAACCACCCCCACCGCCCAGATCTGGACTCCCCTGGTCCCCATCAGTTCCCCCGCCGACGCCCTGTTCTTCTACGCCCGCCGCTTCACCCACGAAACCCTCATCCACCGCGCAGACGCCACCCTCGCCCTAGGCAAGCACTTCACCGCCGCCCCCGAAGTAACCCAAGACGCCCTGGAGGAATGGCTGGTCCTAACCACCCTCCCCCAACTCTTCACCATCCACCCCGAACGCAAAGCACTCCTAGCCCCCAACCGCACCCTCCACTTGCAAACCCCCACCACCACCTACGAAATCAACTTCACCGGCCCCACCCTCACCCACACCACCAACCCCACAACAAGCACCCCCACAGCCACCATCACGGCCCCCGCCCTCGACCTGCTCCTCCACCTCTACCAACGCTCCACCACCACCTCCGTCACCCAATCCGGCGACCAAACCTTCCTAACAACCTGGAAAACCCACTCCACCTTCGGCTAACCCCACCCCACCAAACCCATCTCTCCACCACTCACAAAAAACAACAAGGCGGGTGCTCAACACAAGCACCCGCCTACCTACCAACGGTTTACGCTCCCCACGAACATGATCTGCGACGTATGGCGCGAATCGTGCCGTGGGCGCCCAGGGCCAGGGTGCCCCCAGTACCAGTCAGGTCGGCCACCTACCAACACTCGCCGGCCTGGCGGGCCCATTTCCGTCGATGGTGCGCCCGGGCGGTCGGCGAACGCAGAGGCCCGCTCTGAGGCAGGCGAACGCGCAAGCACCGTCGAAGAAGCCCCCGGGGAGCTGCTTCCACTGCGCTGCCGTACGGCAAGGTCAGACCTGCTGAGGTCTTACTCAAACCTTGCCCCACCCGACGCAACCACTACCGGGGTCCGGGGTCGCACCCCATAAAGAACAACAGGCGATCGACCGTGGACCTGCCAGGGCCTTACTCAAGCCCGGTCCCACCCAACGCAACCATGGTCGGGGGTTCGGGGGCTCGCCCCCGAGCGGGGTTTGGGGGTTGCACCCCCAATGTGATCGCGGAACGCAAATGGTCCGCGCCCTTCGCGGACACGGACCACCTATGCGTGGAGCTGAGGGGAATCGAACCCCTGACCTTCTCGATGCGAACGAGACGCGCTACCAACTGCGCTACAGCCCCTTGGTTGTTGCTCGGAGAGCTTAGCAGTGCCCTCCGAGTGGGCTGCAAACCGGGGTCCTCATTCGCCGACCGCCCGGCGGTAGGTCGGGGCCGTGGGTTCGCCGAGTTCGTCGAACCAGGGGTCTTCGTCGTCGAGTTCCACGACGACGGCGCCCGGGTGGACGACCCGTGCGGGCATGGTGGTGACGCGCTCGCGGCGCTGGTGGGCCTCGTCCTCGTCCTCCACCGGGCGGGCGTGGGAGCGACGGGGGGCGGCGTTGTAGCGGGCGACGCGGCGTTCGCGGATCTCCTCTTCTATCCGCACCTGGCGGCGCAGGTAGGTCAGGTAGGCGACCAGGGTCACGTCGACGATGCCGTGCACCCACCACAGCAGGGGCATCACCAGGCCCGCCGCCACGCCGGTGGCGACGGCGGCGACGATCATCAGCAGCACGATCCGCTGGCGGAAGGCGTACTTGGTGCGGGCGGCGTGGGCCGCGGCCTCGGGGTCGAAGCCGCCGCGGCCGGGGCGGTAGCGCCGGGGGGCGTCCGTCTCCGGCTCTTCCTCGACGCCGGAGTCCACACCGTCGGTTTCGCGCACGGCGAACTCCTCCCGGACGTGCTCCGGCTCCTCGTCGGCGTCGGGAGCGCTACCGCTGCGGACCACGCGGGCGGCGAGGGCGGAGTCGGCCGTCTTGGCGATCTCCTGCCGCTTGCGCACGACCATCGGAACGAGGACGACGAGCCAGGCCACCACCAGCCCGACCACGATCAACGAGCTCGGCATGTCCCGTCACCTCCCCCTGCTCCGACTCCCTCGACGTGCTTCGTTCGCCACGTTAGTCACAACAGTCACACCAGTGGCGGAGGCGCGCCGACTCAGGCCACCCGTTCGGGTAGTTCGCTTGTGGACCTTTCCCCGTAACGGGGGTGATCAAACTTCACTTCGGCAAAACGTGAACGCCTTACACCAAGCTGGCTTTCCCACCCGCCACGAGCCGGTTCACCAGCCCGGTTGGAATGTCCTCTGTGGTCAGGGCGAGGCACAGGTGGTCGCGCCAGCCCCCCGCCACGTCGAGGTAGCGGCGGAACAGGCCCTCCTGGCGGAACCCCAGCTTGCCCAGCACCGCCAGGCTGGCCGCGTTCTCGGGCCGCACGGTCGCCTCGACGCGGTGCAGCCCGGCGTCCACGAAGCAGTGGTCCACGGCCAACGCGGTGGCCGCCGTGGCCACCCCGCCGCCCGCCGCGTCGGCGGCCACCCAGTAGCCGACCCACGCCGAGCACAGCGAGCCGCGCACCACGTTCCCGACCGTCACCTGCCCCACCAGCCGCCCGTCCAGGGTGATCACGAACGGCAGCGTGGCCCCGCGCCGGGCCAGCGCGCGCAGCGTGGACCACTGGCCGAGCCAGGCCGACGGGGAGTTGCGCTCGCCCCACGCGCCGGGCGCGGCGGGTTCCCAGTTCTCCAGGTACGCGCGGTCGCGCAGCCGGACGCGGCTCCACGCGCGCGCGTCGAACAGCCGGGGTACACGCAGTTCCACCACGCCCGCGGGCACCGCCAGCGGCCCGAGCCGGGTGGGCCAACCGGGATGCCGCCCAGCGGGTCGCGGTGTGCTCACGGCCTAGCCGCGCTGCGCGAGGAAACTGACCCGCACCTGCTCGCCGACCGAGACGTCGGTGGTCTCCTCGTCGATGAGCAGCAGGCAGTTGGCCTCGGCCAGCGACGCCAGCAGGTGCGAGCCGGACATCCCCAGCGGCTGCACCAGGTACTCGCCGTTGTGCTCGTCGCGCAGCAGCTGGCCGCGCAGGAAACCGCGGCGGGCCTTGGTGGAGCTGATCGGCGACAGCAGCCGCGCGTTGACCACCCGCCGGTGCGGGTTGCGCTTGCCCTGGGCGGCCCGGATGAGCGGGCGCACCATGACCTCGAAGACCACCAGCGCGCTCATCGGGTTGCTGGGCAGCAGGAACGTGGGCACCGCGTCGGGGCCGAGCCTGCCGAAGCCCTGCACCGAACCGGGGTGCATGGCGACCCGGGTGAGGTCGAGGTCGCCGAGGTCGCCGATGGCCGAGCGGACCTCCTGCGACAGCTCGCCGCCGACCCCGCCCGAGATCACCAGGACCTCCGAGAGCAGCAGCCTGCTCTCCACGATCTCGCGCAGCCTGCGGGTGTCGGTGGCGACGATCCCGACCCGGCTGACCTCGGCGCCCGCGTCGCGCGCGGCGGCGGCGAGCGCGTAGGAGTTCACGTCGTAGATCTGGCCCTCGCCGGGCGTGCGGTCGATGTCGACCAGCTCGTCGCCGATGGAGATCACCGAGACCCGGGGCCGCGGGTAGACCAGCACCTTGGACCGGCCGACGGCGGCGAGCAGGCCGACCTGGGCGGACCCGATGACGGAGCCGCGGCGCACGGCCACGTCACCGGTCTGCACGTCCTCGCCGGTGCGGCGCACGTAGCCCGCCGACGGCACGGGCTGGTTGACCGTGACCCGCGCGTGGTGCCCGTCGGTGAACCCGAGGGGCACCACGGCGTCGGCCAGGGTGGGCAGGGGCGCGCCGGTGGCCACGCGCACCGCCTGCCCCGGCTGGAGCCTGCGGGGTTGGCGGGAGCCGGAGGCGATCTCGCCGACCACCGGGAGCACGACCGGCTCCACCCCGGCGGCCTGGGTGTCGACGCTGCGCACCGCGTAGCCGTCGACCGCGGCCTGGTCGAACCCCGGCAGCGCGCGCTCGGCCACCACCTCCTCGGCGCAGAGCAGGCCCTGCGCCTCGGCGATGGCCACGCGCACCGGGGCAGGCCGGACCGCGGCCGCCAGTGCCCTGGCGAGTTGCTCGTCGACTGACCTCATCCGCCTGTCCTCTTGTCCCGCGCCCGCTGTCCCGGCGCCTGTTGTCCCTGTGCCTCGCGCGCGCCTAGTCGGCGACGCGGTCGCGCAGCCACGCGCGCAGGCCCGGCCCATACTCCGGATGGTCGAGTGCGAAGTCCACGGCGGCACGCAGGAAGCCCCCGGGATTTCCCAGGTCATGGCGGCCGCCGCGGTGCACCACCACGTGCACGGGGTGCCCCTCGGAGATCAGCAGCGCGATGGCGTCGGTGAGCTGCAGCTCGCCGCCCGCGCCCGGGGTGATCCGCTTGAGGGCGTCGAAGATCGCCCGGTCGAGCAGGTAGCGGCCCGCGGCGGCGAAGGTGGACGGGGCCTGGTCGGCCGGTGGCTTCTCCACCATGCCGTTGACCTTCTTGACGTCGTCCTCGCCGATCTCCTCGACGTCGAAGACGCCGTAGGCGGAGACCTCTTCGAGGGGGACGTCGACGGCGCAGAGCACCGAGCCGCCCTTCTCCGCGCGCACCTGGGCCATCCGGGCGAGTACGCCGGTGGGCAGGACCAGGTCGTCGGGGAGCAGGACGGCGACGGCCTCGTCCTCGGGCCGCAGGTTGGGCTCGGCGCAGCCGACGGCGTGCCCGAGGCCGAGCGCCTCCTCCTGGATGGCGGTCTCGGCGGCCAGCAGGCCCGGGGCCCGGCGGACCTTGTCGAGCAGGGCGGTCTTGCCCCGCGCTTCCAGCGTCTTCTCCAGCTCCGGGCGGGGCTGGAAGTACTGGGCGACGGCCTCCTTGCCCGGCGACGTCACGATGATGAGGCGGGTGGCACCGGCCTCGGCGGCCTCGGCGGCCACGTATTCGATACCGGGGGTGTCGACCACCGGCAGCAGTTCTTTGGGGACCGCCTTGGTGGTGGGGAGGAATCGGGTGCCCAGACCGGCCGCGGGCACGATGGCGGCGGTGAATGCGGTCGACGCGCTCATGGACACGCAGCCTAACCTCGTGGTGTGGCCGGGCATGGGAGTGATCTCGATGCGACTCGCGCGTGGAGCAAGGACCAGTGGCGGCGGGCGCTGCTCGCCGAGCGCAGGCGGGTCCCGGCCAGCACCCGCTTCGCCGAGGCGATCCAGCTCACGACCCAGCTGACCAGCGGAAAGGTGGTCGGCCGGGGGCAGACGCTGTGCGCGTACGTGCCCATCGGATCGGAACCCGGCTCGGTCCAGATGCTTGATGAGGTAGCCGATCACGGGGTGCGGATACTGCTCCCGATCGTGGCGGGGGCCGGCCCGCTGGACTGGGCGTGGTATGACGGCAGGGAGTACCTGCGACCCGGCCCGTTCGGGCTGCTTCAGCCGATCGGGGAGCGGCTGGGCGAGGCGGCGTTACGGATCGCCGATGTGGTCCTGGTGCCCGCCCTGGCCGTGGACCGCAATGGCACCCGATTGGGTCGAGGCGCGGGGTACTACGACCGATCGCTGTCGATCGCGGCGCCAGGAACGCCGCTGGTGGCGGTGGTGCGGGACGCGGAACTGTTCGACGCGCTGCCCGCGGAACCGCACGACGTGACGGTCTCCGGGGTGCTGACCCCGGGGCGGGGGTTGCTCCGCTTTCGCTGACCTCTGCCGATTGTGATGTCGTGCGGGAACATTTGCGCTCCGTACCGGCGTTGCCGCAGAATCGGTTAGCACTCATTCACATCGAGTGCCAGGTCGCGAAGAGGAGCTCAGCCCAGTGCCCACGTACCAGTACGCCTGTACGGCATGCGCGCACCGGTTCGAGGCGGTGCAGTCGTTCTCCGACGCCGCGCTCACCGAGTGCCCGGAGTGCGCAGGCCGCCTCCGCAAGCTCTACGGCTCCGTCGGTGTCGTGTTCAAGGGCAGCGGCTTCTACCGCAACGACAGCCGCTCGAACACCAAGGGCACCTCGTCGACCACGCCGTCCACCAGCGCGTCGACGTCGTCCACCGACTCGTCCTCGACCCCGGCTTCCCCGTCGACCTCGACTCCGTCGACGCCCTCGGCGCCCGCCAAGTCGGACTCCGGGACGACCGCCAAGGCCTCCTGAGTTATCCACATAGGGCTGAGTAGTCCACAGGCCCAACACGAGCGCTTCCGGGCACCGGATCTCCCTTTACGGTCGAGTCACCACAAGACTCAAGACCCGGGAGGTCCGGTGCCCGAACTCGTTCCCACCCTGCTGCGCGCCACCACGGTGCGGCGCGTCCTGGCCGCGTTGCTGCTGGTCGCCGCCGTGGTCGTCGCGGCCCGGCCGTCGACGGAGATCGACCTGGTGGTCGCCGCGCGCGCCCTGCCGCCAGGCGTCGCGTTGGCGGACGGCGACGTCGTCATGATCAAAGGACCGCCGTCGCTGCGGTCGCTGACCAGCCCGGCGCAGGCCCGCGGCCGCGTGCCGACCGGTCCGATCGGCGCGGGCGAGCCGATCACGGAGCTGCGGCTGTTCGGGCCGGAGACGACCGCGGCGGCCGCGGGTCCGGACGCGGCGGTGGTGCCGGTCCGGGTGGCCGAGCCGGGCGTGGTCGCCCTGCTGCGGCCGGGGGCGCGGGTGGACGTGCTGGCGGCGGGCAAGGACGTCCACCACCCCGCTGTGCTGGCCCGGGACGCGTCGGTGGTGTCGGTGCGGCCGGGCGCCGAGGGGGACTTGGCGCTGCTGGCGCTGCCGCGCGAGGCGGCGACCGAAGTCGCCGCCGCCGCTTTGACGCGGGCGGTCGCACTCACACTTCGCTGAGCGCGCCCGCGTCCTATTTCCGATGGCATTTCCCGATCGGGGCGGAATCACCCCGGCCCGGTCAGCTCTTCTGCTGCTGCTGGCGGAGCAGGTCGCGGATTTCGATGAGGAGTTCGACGTCCGTCGGCTGCGCCGGACCGGGCTCCTCGCCGCGCTTGCGGCGTTCCTGGATGTGCTTCACCGGCAGGATGATCAGGAAGTAGATGATCGCCGCGACGATGACGAAGTTGATGGTCGCGTTGATCACCGCCCCGAAGTCCAGGAAGGTGTTCTCCTTGCTGCCGATGATCCGGAACCCGAGACCGTCGGCGGCGTGCGTGCCGCCCGCGGAGTTGATCAGTGGTTTGACCAAGCCGTCGGTGAACGAGGTGACGATGGTGGTGAAGGCGGCGCCGATGATCACGGCGACGGAGAGGTCAATGACGTTCCCGCGCATCAGGAAGTCTTTGAAGCCCTTCAGCACTTTCGCACTCCTATCTCGGTGGGACGGTTCAGACGCCCGGGTGGCTGGGCTGCGGGGAGCGTAGCCGCTACCCCGAAGCACCCCGATCCGCCCAAGGGGTGACCGCGGTTGACCTCGAGGTCGCGGCTCACGGGCTCCTCGACCGCGGGCGTCCTCGCCCACTACGGCGCCAGGCGACCCTGGGGAACGGCGTCGACGGCCGAGCTGGGGCAGGCTCTCACCGCCTGCCGATCGCGGGCTCGGCGAGGTGGGACCGGACATGCCGGAAGCCGCGTCGGACTCCGCGTGCGCAGGTCGGGCGGTACCGGGTTCGACGTGCTCGGGTGGGGTGACAAACGGACTCGGTGTGATCAGGTTCGGTGGGCATGCGCCGGCTGGGTCAGCCGAGGCTGGGCCGGGCGCCCCCAGGTCGGGCGCCGTCGAGCTGGGAGTGGACGGCTTTGGCGGGCCGGAGCGGGGGGCTGGTCGGGTTGGGCCATCTCGAGCCGGGCGTCGGCGGGTTCGGTGTGGACGGTCCAGGACTCGGGCTGTTGGTCACCTGGACCGGGACACCGACCTGATCATGCGCCAGGCCAGGCCGCTGCTCGGTGGATCGCGTCCTCGGCGCACGAGGTGACTGTTCGTCGAACCGGCAGGTCGCCTGGTCGCAGCCGACGGCGGCTACCAGGGCAACCCCACGGCGTGGTCATGCCCGTCGGCACGCCCTGCTCGACCGGCGGGAAGACCACAACGCCGTCCATCGCGCCCACACGCTGCTGCGTCGAACACGCCCTCACCCGCTTGGAGAATTGGCAAATACCGCGCGACTATCGCGGCGGGCATCGCCTTCTTGCTCAACTTCACCACCACCGGCTGTACAGCAACCACCGGGCAGACCCGCAAGATCAGTTACGAGACAGCACCCTGGCACGGGAGCCGATCGAATCGGTTCTCAGCGGTCGGGCGCGGTCGGGGCGTGCTCCACGAGGGTTGTGGGGCGAAGGGAGACCACGTGATCGCGGCACTCAACCGGCTGGTCGACCTGGTCGAGGAGCACCTCACCGCGGAGTTCGACATCGGCGGGACGGCCAGGGCGCTCGGCACGACCGAGTACCACCTGCGCCGGATGTTCTCGTCGCTGCCGGGCATGCCGCTGTCGGAGTACGTGCGGCGGCGGCGCATGACCGTCGCCGCGGGCGAGGTCGTGCGGGGTGAGCGAGACCTGCTGGCCATCGCCGTCCGGTACGGCTACGGCTCGACCGAGGCGTTCGGGCGCGCGTTCCGGGCGGTGCACGGCGCGAGCCCCGGCGAGGTCCGCCGCGCCGGGGGTCCCCCTCGCGCACAACCGCAGGTCAGGTTCCGCCTGACCGTCGAAGGGAGCACACCCATGGACACCCGCATCGTCGAGCGGTCCGCGTTCCGGCTCATCGGGCACGCGGCCCGCGTCCCGCTCGTGCACCAGGGCACCAACCCGCACATCGAGCGGCACATCGCCGCGCTACCGGAGGAGGCACACGTTCGGCTGAAAGCTCTCGCGGGCGGTGAACCGGGCGGGTTGTTGCAGGTCTGCGACGACCTCGACCCCGACAGCGCCGAGGGCAGCGAGTTGACCTACCTGCACGGGGTCGCCGTCTCCCCGGACACGCCCGCGCCCGACGACCTCGACGCCATCGAGGTGCCCGCGGGCACGTGGGCGGTCTTCCGCACCGAGGGGCCGCACCCCCAGGCGTTGCAGACGGCCTGGGCCACGACGGCGACCGAGTGGTTCCCCGCCAACCCGTGGCGGCTGCGGGCGGGCCCGTCGATCGTCGCGGTCTTGGCGCGGACGACCGACTTCCGCACCGCGACCTGCGAGCTGTGGCTGCCGGTCGAGGCCGGGTGACGGGCCGGTGAAACGCGTTCGCCCGGTCGGTACCGAGGTACCGACCGGGCGAACAGGAACGGGTAAGACGGGTCAGCCGCCGTGGTGCGGGGGGCGGTTGGACAGGTACCAGTCGTCCGGGTTCGGGGTTTCCGGGTTCCGCAGCTGCTCGTCGCGGGTGATCTCCGGCAGCACGTCGCCGAAGATCTCGTCCAGGTTCGGGCGCTTCTTCTCCGGTTCCGGCTCGCGCGGGTCAGTTGCCATCGAGACCGGACAGTTCGCCGATGACGTAGGGGACCAGCGCCGAGAGGGTGGCCATGCCGTCGCGGACGGCGGCGCGGGAGCCCGCCAGGTTCACCACGAGGGTGCTGCCCGACACGCCCACCAGGCCGCGCGAGATGCCCGCGTCGACGGCGGCCGCGGCCAGGCCGGAGGAGCGGATGGCCTCGGCGATGCCGGGGATGGGGCGGTCCAGCACGCCCTGGGTGGCGTCGGGGGTGACGTCGCGCGGGGACACGCCGGTGCCGCCGACGGTGATCACCAGGTCGGCGCCGCCGATGACCGCGGTGTTGAGCGCGTTGCGGATGGCGACGGTCTCGCCGACCACGGACACGATGCCGTCGACGATGAAGCCCGCCTCCTCCAGCAGCTCGGTCACCAGCGGACCCACGGTGTCCTCGTGCTCCCGGTGCGCGACCCGGTCGTCCACAATCACGATGAGGGCCCTGCCGAGCCGCTGCACGCTGCGTTCCATGCTGTCACCGTAGCCGTACGGGCCGGGGTGGGCCGCTGGAGGTGGAGGCCGTCACAGCGCGCCCGCGGTGGCCGCCGCGGGTGCGCGGTCGGTGGGAATCCGCCGGGAATCACCTCTCGAAACCGCCATCCGGCGTAAACGCTCCCCCATTCCGACGACACGCCGGAGCGCGGGTACGTCAACACGCGTGGACAATGCGGGCGAAACGGTCCGCTTCTCGGAGGGAATCGCCGAAGCGGCGCGAGTGGACGGTCACTGTGGACACGGGAATCGCCCAGCCGGATTGGCCCGACAACTGAGCGAACGTCGAATACCGTCGCCCACCTGGCAATTCACCGGCAAATGCACGAAGTCGAGCGCACGTCACTTTTCCCGGCCACCCACCCGGCGCCCCCGCCCGACGCACCCGCACGTGAACCCTCAGGCGAACCCGAGGGACAGCAGGAAGGTGAAGTACAGCCCGATGGCCAGCATGGCGGTCCTGGTCAGCACCACGCGCTCGGCGCGCAGGGCGTACTCCAGGCAGATCGCCCCCAGCACCACCCAGACGGCGGGATGCGCCCAGCGGACCAGGAACTCGTGGAACGCGGCCAGCCCCACGGGCGCCCGGACGGTAAGCACGGTCGCGTGCAGGACGGCCACACCCAGGCACAGCACCGCGGCCGCCACCCCGAGCGGCAGCCGGATCGGCCCGCTGAGGGTGTCGCGCAGTCGGCGCAGCGGCGAGGACATGCCCCCATTGTCAGGGCAGCGACCCGCTCCGCGCTCGCCACCCCCGCCTTCTCCGGGCGGACTCCCCCAGGTCAGAGCCCACCTCGGCCGTCCCGGTAGGACTCCACAACAAGAGTTTGACTGTCCACGGCGCGATGGACCGGACCACCTGGTCGCGCTCCCAAAGTCCACAGTGGAGAATCGGGAAAGTCTCCGACCAGCGACGAAAGATCATCGGAGCCGGATCTGCATGTTGCATTCCGAAAGCAGGGCAACCACCTCGGGGAAACCGGGACGGGGTGTCCGCACCGGACAACACAAACCGATCACATTTCCGCGACACCGCCCTTCCGGCCCCGAAATCAGCCCTTCGCGGGCAACGAACCCCCTCCGGATCGCCCTTCCCCGGCGCCGGACCGAACGGTCGCCGACCACCGACCTTCAGGCGGAGTTGAGAAACACTTGGGCGACGTCCGCATGTCGTACACCTACCCCGTCGCCCATTCACACCGCGTTCGCCGGAGTTCACACTCGTTCGCCAGGTGGGCACCACCTGGCGAACAGGGCGAGGCCCCGCCAGCGGACAATCGCGGAAACCCCCGAACCGGAGGCGGACCGACGCACTTCTCCCGGAAGTCCTGCCCCGAGCTTTGAGCACAGCTGTTGGCGGCGCCCTACCGGATGAGCGAACCGGACAACGCGATCCGGGCCGCGCACACCGTCGCACGGATCGTCACGGGCCGTTGGGAAGCAGAGTCCGCGGCCCGGGTCGGCTCCGGTTCGGCACTGCCGCAAAGCATTGGAGCCGCACCTACCGGATGAGGGGATTTCCGGTGGTGCGGCTCCAGTAGCGGGAGCTCCCTGGGGGTAGAGCTCCGGCTCACCGGTTCGGGGGCAACTCGAACCGGGGTTGGTCTCGGGCGCGGGGCGCCCGAGCGTTCGGGGTTACTGCGGTTCCACGGTCTGGCCGCCGAGGGTGGCCTGGACCGTGCGGTTGTCGCTGAGGGTCAGCGTGACCTTGTCGCCGGGGGACTTCGAGCGGACCGCGGCGACCAGCGCGTCCGAGCTGTCGATGCGGCGATCGTCCAACTTGGTCACCACGTCGCCCGCCTTGAGTCCCGCGCCCTGGCCCGCACCGCCCGCGACGACGTCCGCGATCAGCGCGCCGCCGTCCTGGTTGTCGCGGACCGAGACGCCGAGCACGGTCTGGGTGGCCTTGCCGGTCTTGACGATCTCGTCCGCGGTGCGGCGGGCCTGGTCGATCGGGATGGCGAAGCCGATGCCGACCGAGCCGCCCTGGCCGGTGGCGCCGGTCTGCGGGCTGTAGATCGCCGAGTTGATCCCGATGACCTGGCCCTGCGTGTTGACCAGCGGGCCGCCGGAGTTGCCCGGGTTGATCGCCGCGTCGGTCTGGATGGCGTCCATGACCGTCGCCTGGCTGCCGGACTCGCCGCCCGCCCGGGTGGGCCGCTGCAGCGACGACACGATGCCGGAGGTGACCGTGCCGGACAGCTCGTACGGCGAGCCGATGGCCACGACCGCCTGGCCGACCCGCAGGTCGTCCGAGCGGCCGAGCTCGGACACCGTGAGCTTGTCCACGCCCTGCGCCTTGACCACCGCGACGTCCGACGTCGGGTCGCGGCCGACGATGGTGGCCGGGGCGGTGCGCCCGTCCTGGAACACCGCCTTGATCTGGCCGCCGCCGCCCGCCGCCTCCTCGATGACGTGGTTGTTGGTGATGATCAGGCCGTCGGCGCTGATCACGAAGCCGGACCCCTCCCCTGCGGAGGACCGGCCGCGCACCTGCAACTGCACCACCGTGGGCAACACCTTCTGCGCCACGGCCTCCACCGAGCCCGCGGGCGCGGCGGCGGCCTGCTTGGCGGGCGCGGGGGTGTCGAGCG
Source organism: Actinokineospora auranticolor (assembly GCF_041897805.1). GTDB lineage: Bacteria > Actinomycetota > Actinomycetes > Mycobacteriales > Pseudonocardiaceae > Actinokineospora > Actinokineospora auranticolor. Next base: position 745,764 of record NZ_CP154825.1, on the reverse strand, counting down.
CGGTGACCGAACTCGACTTCGTGTCGGCCGCGACGTACCCGCCCAGGGCACCGGCGGCGCCACCCACGACCAGCGCCAGCACCGTCATGCCCACGAGCATCCCGGTGCCCCGCCGCGACTCCCCGCGCGGCTGCGGCACCTGGTGTTGTCCCGGGTACGGCCCGGCGGGGAGGCCGTAGCCCTGCCCGCCCGCCGGACCGTGATTCACCCTGTCCCCGGGGTGCCACTCCTGCCGCGCCCATGAAGCTGTCCCGTGCTCCGCGGGCCGCGCCTGCCAGGAGGTTCCCGACCACGCCGGGGATCCCTGGACCGCCTGGTCCGAGGCGCCTGCCCGCGCCTGGGACCCGGCCGTTCCGGGCTGGGCGGAGTCTCCGGCCCCCGGCGCGGCGGGGCCCTGCTCCCCGCGCGCCTGAGGACCGGACTCCGGTCGGGTGGGGCCCTGTTCCCCACCCGGCGTCGACTGGCCCGACCCCGGCTCGGGCAGCGGGTTCGCCGGGGAGCCCGAGGCTCCCTGGGCGGACCACGGGCTGACCCCGCCGGTTCCTTCGTCGGGCTTGTTCTCCGTCATGTGCACAACGATGCGCCCCGCGACTGAGAGGGACCTGAGACCGTCCTGTGCGCTTCCCGAGGATTTCCGGTCTTCAGCGGCCGTAGCGGGGTGTGGCCGCGCGCAAGCGCTCCGCGAGGTCCTCCGGGGCGACGTCGTTGATCCACACCGCCATGCCGGATTCCGAGCCCGCCAGGTACTTCAGCTTGTCCGCGGTGCGCAGCACCGAGAACACTTGCAGGTGCAGCCAGGACAGGTCCCGGCCGACGCGCACCGGGGCTTGGTGCCACGCGGCGATGTAGGGCAATTCCCGGTCGTACAAGCCGTCCAGGCGTCCCAGGACCCGCAGGTAGAGACCGGCGAAGTCGTCACGCTCGTCGGCGGTAAGAGCGGGCAAATCGGGAATCTGCCGGTGTGGTACCAAATGCACCTCTACGGGCCACCGCGCCGCTGCGGGCACATAGGCCGTCCAGTACGCGGACTCCGCGACCACTCGGGTGCCCTCGGCCCGCTCGGCCGCCAAGACGTCCCCCACCACAGATCCGCCCCGGGCCGCCGCGACGGCCAGCATCCGCTCGGTTCGCGGGGTGACGAACGGGTAGCCGTAGATCTGGCCGTGCGGGTGGCCGAGCGTCACGCCGATCTCGTCGCCCCGGTTCTCGAACGGGAAAACCTGCGCTACACCGGGAAGCTCCGACAGCGCGGACGTGCGGTCCGCCCACACGTCAACGACCGTCCGCACATGGGAAGGGCTAAGCGTCCCGAACGACGCGTTGTGGTCCGAGGTGAAGCACATGACCTCGCACCGCCCCACCCCCGGTGCGCGCGGTACGAGCCCTTGGACGGCCTCACCGGTCGCCCGCTGTGCGAAGGCCGGAAAGCGGTTCTCGAAGACCACGACGTCGTAGTCGCTCTCCGGGACCTCGGTGGGCCTACCCGGCGTAGTCGGACACAGTGGACACAATCCGACAGGCGGTTTGTAGGTCCTTGTTTGCCTATGCGCGGCTAGCGCTACCCATTCACCGGTTAGCGGATCGCGCCGGATCTGCGAGGTGGGTTCCGTGCGCGGTAGGTCGCGTGTGTCGACGGCCGAGCGTTCCGGTGCATCCGGGCGGTCGTAGTAGAGGATCTCCCGACCGTCGGCCAACACGCGGGAGGTCCGCCTCACGCCTCCGCCTCGGCGAACTCCGGCGCCTCGGCCACGATCAGCTCACCGACCCGCTCCCGCAGCACCTGCACCGCCTCGACCGGCAGGCCGTCGTCGGTGACCAGCACGTCGGCCTCCTCCAGCGCGGCGATGGTGGAGATGCCGACGACGCCCCACTTGGTGTGGTCGGCGATGACGACCAGCTTGCGCCCGGCCTCGACCAGCGCCCGGTCGGTCTCGCTCTCGTTGATGTTGGGGGTGGTGAAGCCCGGTCCCTCGGCCATGCCGTGCACACCCAGGAAGACCATGTCCAGGTGCAGCGACCGCAGCGTCTGCACCGCGACCGGCCCCACCAGCGCGTCGGACGGTGTGCGCACCCCGCCGGTGAGCACGACGGTGCGGTCGCCGCGCCCGCCGCTGCGCAGCACGTCCGCGACCCGGATCGAGTTGGTGACCACGGTCAGGTCGGGCACGCCCTCGAGGAACCTGGCGAACATCCACGTCGTGGTGCCCGCCGAGATGCCGATCGCGGTGCCCGGGCGGATCAGGCCCGCGGCGCGCGCCGAGATGGCTTCCTTCTGCGGCAGCGAGCGCACGGACTTCGCCTCGAAGCCCGGTTCGTGGGTGCTGCGGCCGACCGCGGAGGTGGCCCCGCCGTAGACCTTCTCCACGAGGCCGCGCTTGGCCAGCACGTCCAGGTCGCGGCGGATGGTCATGTCGGACACGCCGAGCCGGGCGACGAGGGCGTGCACCTGGACGGCGCCGGTGCGCCGTATCTCCTCCAGGATCACTTCCTGACGCTGACGAGCGAGCACAACACAATTCTACGCAGTCAAACGCGCGATTTTGTTTTACTCGCTCCGCGCCCAGGTGCCCGGCAGCCGCATCGCCATCAACGCGCCACCGTCGGCCGAGCGACCGGCGAACACCGTACCCCCGTGCCGTTCCGCCGCCTGCTTGACGATGGAGAGCCCGAGCCCGGATCCGGGCAGGGTGCGGGCTTCCTGGGAGCGGTAGAACCGGTCGAACACGTGCGGCAGGTCCTCGTCGTTGATGCCCGGTCCCGCGTCGGCGACCTGCAGGAAGGCGTAGCCGTCGCCGGAGGGCACCAGGTCCACCCGGACGGTCCCGCCGGGCGGGCTGAACTTGACGGCGTTGTCGAGCAGGTTGAGCACGGCCCGCTCCAGCGCGGCGGCGTGGCCGATCAGGTGCCACGGCTGCAACCGGACGTCGAAGTGCACGTCACCGGCGCGCCTGCGGGCCCGGTCCAGCGCCTGCTCGACGACCTCGACGAGTTCCACGTGCTCCTGCACGGCGGGCGCGGCGTCCTCCCTGGCCAGTTCCACGAGGTCGCCGATGAGCTGGGTGAGCTCGTCGAGCTGGGCGCGCAGGTCGTCCTGGATCTCGCGGCGGTCCTGGGCGGAGAGCTGCGGGGCGCCCGGGGCCTCCGAGGCGAGCAGCAGCTCGAGGTTGGTGCGCAGCGAGGTGAGCGGGGTGCGCAGCTCGTGGCCCGCGTCGGCGACCAGCCTGCGTTGTCGCTCCTGGGCCTCGGCGACGGCGCCGAGCATGGTGTTGAAGCTGTGCGTGAGCCGGGACAGCTCGTCGTCCCCGGCCACCGGGATCGGCCGGAGATCACCCGTTCGCGTGACGCGTTCGGTGGCCGCGTTGAGCCGCTGCACCGGTCGGAGGCTGGCCCGGGCGACCGCGGTGCCCGCCAGCGCGGCCACCATGATTCCGGACCCGCCGATGACGATCATGACCACGGCCAGCTTGCCGAGCGTGCTCTTGGTCGACTCCAGCGGCTGCGCGAGCACCAGCGCGGTGTTCTTCAGGAACGGGTACGGCCGGGCCAGCACCCGGGTGTCGGTGGCCGTGTCGGTGCGGATGGACTCGTCGGTGAGCCCGGCGGCGACCTTGAGCTCCTCGCCGCCGATCGCGGGCCGGGTGATGTCCGAGTTGATCGCGGACTGGCCGTCCGGGTCGACCACGTCGAACTTGAGGTCGGACAGGTCGAGCAGGATGCGCGGCAGCTCGGTCCGGCGGCCCTCCTCCACCACGCGGGTGTTGTTGAGCAGCGCGTCCGCGCGGGCCCGCAGGTCGTCGTCGACCTGCTGGTAGAGCCCGCTGTAGACGGTGATGTAGGCGCCGAGGGAGACCAGCGCGACCGCGCCGCCGACGCAGAACGCGGCCAGCAGGCTGATCCGGGCGCGCAGCGAGACGCGCTGCGGCTGGTGGTGCTCCACTCCGGTTCCGGTGGGGACGCCCATCAGGGAGGGGTCTCGCGCAGCACGTAGCCCACACCGCGCACGGTGTGGATCAGCCGCGGTTCGCCCTCGGCCTCGGTCTTGCGCCGCAGGTAGCCGACGTAGACCTCCAGCGCGTTGCCGGAGGTGGGGAAGTCGTAGCCCCAGACGTCCTCCAGGATGCGGCCGCGGGTGAGCACCTGCTTGGGGTTGGCCAGCAGCAGCTCCAGCAGCGCGAACTCGGTGCGGGTGAGGCTGATCGCGCGCTCGCCGCGGCGCACCTCGCGGGTGCCCGGGTCCATCTCCAGGTCGGCGAAGCGCAGCGCGGGCGCGGTGCTGACGGCCTGCTCCGGGGTGGCCCGGCGCAGCAGCGCGCGCAGCCGGGCCAGCAGCTCCTCCAGCGCGAACGGCTTGGGCAGGTAGTCGTCGGCGCCCGCGTCGAGCCCGGCGACCCGGTCGGACACCAGGTCGCGCGCGGTGAGCACGAGGATCGGCAGGTCGTCGCCGACGCCGCGCAGCCGCCTGCACACCTCGAGGCCGTCGAGCCGGGGCATCATCACGTCGAGCACCATGGCGTCCGGCCGGACCGCGTCGGCGCCGCCGGTGCCGAGCACGGACTCCAGCGCCTGCTGCCCGTCGGTGGCCAGGTCCACCTGGTAGCCGTTGAACTGCAACGACCGCCGCAGGGACTCCCGCACGGCACGGTCGTCGTCGACTACGAGGATGCGCATGCCGCTCAGTGTTCCCCCCGCTGCTGAGACGCGCCTGAGAGCAGCCCGTCAGTTTCCAACACCGATTTCACCTCTCCACGCCCCGCGCGACCGGCGCGTGCCACTGCCGCCACAACGTGACCACCCGGATGAGAACTACCAGGACCGAACCCACGACCGCCACCAGTCCCGCCGGCCACGCCAGCCGGTGTCCCACCACTACGACCACGGCTCCGGCCAAGGCGGCAAGAGCGTAGATCTCCCGTCGGAGCACCAAGGGGATCTCCCGCAGCAGGAGGTCGCGTAGTGCGCCGCCCCCGATGCCGGCGGTCATCCCGATAAGACACGCGGTATAGGCGGGGACGTCCATCGCGAGCGCGGTGGCTGTACCCGAAACGGTGAACAACCCGAGACCCACCGCGTCGGCCAAGAGGACGGCGCGGCGGAGTCGGGCCACCTGGGGGTGGAAGGCGAAGACGATGAGCGCGGCCACTACGGGGACGACGAGGTAAGGGAGGTTCCTCAGGCTTGCGGGCGGGTGCACGCCCAAGAGGACGTCACGGATGACACCGCCGCCCAGGGCCGTCGTGAGACCGAGGACGACGACACCGAAGGCGTCCAGCTGGGCCCGGACGGCCGCCAGTGCCCCGGAAGCCGCGAAGACCGCGAGCCCCGCCAGTTCCAGGACGACGAGCAGCACGAACGCGCACGTTACCTCGCCGACCGCGGCGGCGAAGAGTCGTCCAGGGTCTAGAAGGCCTCCACCATGTGCACCGGGTGTGGCGCGCCCGTCAGCCGGTCCAGCCTCTCCGCGATCTCCCGGTCTCCTTCGAGCAGTCCCGCCCGGCGGAGGGTCGCCGCCGTCGCCGAGCCCGCGTACCAGGGACCCAGCGCGCGCGACGCCAGTCGCACGGCCCCGGTCCCGCCGGGTTCGCACGTGACCACGCCGTCGTCCGCGACCAGGCGCCACCGACCCGCGTTCCAGGGCGCCTGGTCGTCGGTCACCTCGATGTCCACCTCGAACCGGCCGTCGACCGACCACCCGCGCGCCGCCACCGCCGCGGGCAGGTCCACGACCCGGAACATGAACGGGTCACGGCTCAGGGTCACGCCGCCCGGGGCGACGAGGTCGAGCAGCGTCCCGTCGAGGACCCGGACCTCGGCCTCGGTCATGCCACCGGCCCAGCTGGCGAGTTGCCGCAGCAGGGCCGACATGGTGGCGAGGTCCTCGGCGACGAGATCGCGGACCATCAAGCGTTTGCCGTCGGGCCGGTCGGCGACCAGGTGGCCGTGCGGCGCCACCGTGACCACGTCGTGGTCGAGTACCAGGGCCGGGTCGAACGCGGGGGCCGCGCGGTCGAGCATCCCGTTGATGCCCGGCGCGACGCGCAGGTAGGACTCCCGCATTCCCTCGACGTCCTCGGGAGTCGCGGGCCGCAGCGGCACGTCGACGCGTGGGACGGCGCTCAACGCGGCCAGGGACAGGTTCGCGTAGAGCCTGGTGCCCGTGTGTTCCCAACCGTGGTTGCGGTAGACGGGAATGACGTAGGGGTACAACGTCGACACGTGCTGCCCTGACGCGCGCATCACCCGCAACGCCTCGGTCAGCAGTCGACCCGCGACGCCCTGTCCGCGCGCATGTGGGTGAACGGCAACGCTGGCCACCCCACCCATCGGTACGGCCGCACCGCCGAAGAACTGGTTGTAGCGCCAAATCCGCAAGAACCCCGCGACAGCGCCATCCGACTCCGCGACAAGCCCGTTCCACGCACCGGGTAGATCAGGCACGGATGTCTCGCGTGGTCCACCGAACGACAAGCGGCGCAAGCGCCAGGCGGCCTCCGCGTCCTCTTCCCGGTACGCGCGAATGGTTACCACGTGAAGAACCCCTGACCGCTCTTACGCCCCAGTTCCCCACGGGCGACTTTGTCCCGTAGTAGCTGCGGCGCCGCGAACCGCGCCCCCAGTTGCGTCGCCAGGTGATCCGCGATGGACAACCGCACGTCCAGACCCACCAGGTCCGTGAGCCGCAACGGCCCCATGGGCCACCCGTAGCCCAGGCGCATGCCGGTGTCGATGTCCTCCGCCGTGGCCACGCCCTCCTCCAGCATGCGGATCGCCTCCAGTCCGACCGCCACGCCGAGGCGGGAGGTGGCGAACCCCGGCGAGTCGCGGACCTCGATCACCGTCTTGCCCAGGGCCTCCGCCCAACCGCGCACGACGGCCACGGTTTCCGCCGGTAGACCCGCGTGCACGACCAGTTCCACCAGGGCCTGCACCGGAACCGGGTTGAAGAAGTGCATGCCGATCACCCGCTCGCCGGGCAACCCCTGGGCCAGTTCGGTGATGGACAGTGACGAGGTGTTGGACGCCAGCACCGCCTCCGGGCACCGTTGCGCCACCTCGGTGAACACCGCGCGCTTGAGGTCGAGGTTCTCCGGCACCGCCTCCACCACGAGCGCGGTCTCCACCGGCAGCGCGCCCAGGCTCTCCACAGTGGACAAACGGGTCAGGGCTTCCTCGGCCGTACCGGCGAGTTTCCCGCGCTCCTCGGCCTTGCGCAGCGACGCCGCCACGTTGCGCGCACCGACCGCCGCGCGTTCGGCGTCGGCCTCCGCCAGCACCACCGCGCTCCCGGCGGCCAGGAAGACGTGCGCGATGCCCGCGCCCATGGTGCCGCCGCCGACCACCGCGACCGTTCCGGGGACGCCGCTCATGCCCGGACCCCCGCCACGCGCGCGGAGATGTGGTCTCGGTCACTGAAGTACCTGGTCACTGGTTCGCACTCCCGGGTCGCTCGGTTGCCCGCACTGTGGTGCGTGGACATTGGGCACGATAGTGAGTGTGCGGATAATCCTGCTGCGGCACGGCGAGAGCCTGGGCAACGTCGACGAACTCGCCTACTGCCGCATCCCAGACCACGCCCTGCCCCTGACCGCGCGCGGCGAGGAGCAGGCCCGGGCCGAGGGCTCGCGGCTGCGCGACCTGCTGCGCGACCGACCCGTCGCGGCCTACATCAGCCCATACGTGCGCGCGATGCGCACCTTCGAGCTGCTCGGCGTGCCCGTGGTGCGCCGCGTCCAGGAACCCCGCCTGCGCGAGCAGGACTGGGGGAACCTGCAGGACCCCGTCGGCCAGCAGGTGCAGAAGCAGAAGCGGCACGAGTTCGGGCACTTCTTCTACCGGCTCGAGCACGGCGAGTCCGGCGCGGACGTGGACGACCGGGTGGCCAGCTTCCTCACCGAGCTGGAAGCGCGGATCCGGCACGACCCGACGCACCCGGACACCACGCTCGTGGTCTCGCACGGGCTGACCATGCGGCTGCTGTGCAGGCGGATGTTCTCGTGGAGCATCGAGCTGTTCGAGTCGCTGTCGAACCCGCCGCACTGCGACCACCGGGTGCTCACCCTGGAGCACGGCCGCTGGCGGCTGGACCGGCCGTTCGCGCAGTGGCGGGACTCCCCCGACGCGACGACCCAGACCTGAGCGGGTGGTACTGGATCAATCACATTCCGTTAACCATTGGTTCGCGATACCACTACTCCGTTCGGGCCACCCCGCCAAACCCTTGTAGCCTGGCTACTACCGTGTCGCAGGCCACGTTCGGGCCGTTCGCAGGGGACATCGAGGACGGTGTGGGCGCTGTGGGGCTGGACGACCGAGTGGCCGCGACCGAGGCGCTGCGCGCCGACCGGGAGGTCCGGCTGCTCATCGACGCGGGTCGCGACGAAGAGGCCAACAGCCTGTTCGACCAGCAGCTCGCCAAGGTCCCGCCGGGGCTGGACCCGTGGACGCGGGCGGCGATCCTGACCAGGCGCGCGGTGGCCGCGTGGCGGCTGCGGCGCATCCCGCTGGCGCTGGAGCTGGCCGCCGAGGGCTGGAGCGACATCGACGCCGAGCAGCCGCGCGGGTCGTTCGCCGCCGACACCCTGGGCCGCCTCGGGTACCTGCTGGAGGGCATCGGTCACCGCAGGGCGTCGCTCGACATCTGCCGGGTGGCGGTGGAGGTCGCCCGGACAGGTGACGACCGGGAGATCCTGGCGCACTGCCTGCAAGGACTGGCGGGCACGCTGAACTTCCGCGCGTGCGAGCAGGAGGCCGAGGCGGCGGAGGCGACCTTCCGGGAGGCCATCCCGCTGTTCGAGGAGGGCCTGACGCTGGTCGCGGACGGCCGCGTGCACCTCGCCCTGCTCTCCGCCTACGGCGCCGCGCTGGCCGGGATCGGCGAGCTCGACCGCGCGGAGCGCACCGCGCACGACGCCATCGCCCTCGCCGCGGCGCAGGAGAACCGGTGGGCGCGGTCGGTCGCGAACTGGGTCCTGTCGATGATCCGGCGCAGGCAGGGCGCGATGGGCCAAGCCGCCGACTACGGCAAGATCGCGGTGGACGAGGCCGCGCGCATCAACGACACCTCGCTGCTCCAGCGCTACTCCGCGGATCTTGCCGACATCTGCCACGAGAGCGGTGACACCGCCGGTGAGGCTGCCGCGCTGCGGTTGAACATATCCGCGCGCCACACCGCCATGGAGACGTTGCAGGAGGGGCTGGGTCAAGCGCTGGAGCAGCGCAGACTGGCCATCCGGGCGCAGCGGCTCGCCATGGCCGCGCAGGAAGCCGCCGCGCTGGACCCGTTGACGGGCCTGGCCAACCGGTTGGGGCTGGAGCGGACCGCGCCGCAGATCCTGGAGCGCGCGGTGGTCGGCGGCCGGGTGCCGTGGCTGGTGCTGATCGACGTCGACTGGTTCAAGAGCGTCAACGACGCCGCCGGGCACGCGGCCGGAGACGCCGCACTACGGGAGATCGCGCAGCTGCTGCGCGCGGAATGCCGTGGGGGTGACGTGATCGCGCGGTGGGCAGGCGACGAGTTCGTAGTACTGCTCACCGAGGCGCCCATGGACCACTCCGAGGGCCGCACGAGTCCCGTGGGCGTCGCGGTGGCCGAGCGCATCCGGGTCGCGGTGGACATGCACGACTGGACCGCGGTGCTTGGTGGCACACAACGACCCACGGTCAGCGTGGGTGTCGCCACCGGCGACAACACGCTGGAGCGGTTGTTCGCCAACGCCGACGCCGCGCTGTACCGAGCGAAGAGGCACGGTCGCAACCGGGTCGAGGTGCACGCGCCCGCGCCCACTACGCGATGAGACCGCCCCTATAGGCGACCAACGCCGCCTGCACGCGGTTGGCCGCACCCATCTTCCCCAGCACAGCAGAGACGTATCCCTTAACCGTGGCCTCGGATAGGTGTAACCGGTGCCCGATCTCGGCGTTGGACAAGCCTTCGCCGACCAGCCCGACGACCTCCAACTCGCGGTCGGACAGCATCGACAGCAACCGGCGCGCAGGTTCGGCCACCCGCGCACCATCGGCGACCGTGTTCACCACGCGCGCGGCGACCTTCGGGTCCAAAACGGCCCCACCGCGCGCGAGGTCCCGCACGGCTTTGACGATGTGCCCGGGTTCGGCGTCCTTGAGGAGGAACCCGTTCGCGCCCCAGCGCAGGGCTTCGCGGACGTACTCGTCGACGTCGAACGTCGTGAGCATCGAGATGGCCGGGGGACGCGGGAGGGTCATGAGGGCGCGGAGGGCGTCGATGCCGTCGGTGGTGCGCATCCGGATGTCGAGCAGGACGACGTGCGGGCGGTGCAGGCGGACCAGGTCCAAGACGCGGACGCCGTCGTCGCAGTCGGCCACGACGTCTATGTCGCCCGCGCCGCGCAGGATCGTCCGCAGGCCCGAGCGGACGAGCTCCTCGTCGTCCGCGATGAGCACCTTGATCACGCGCACCTCCCGACCTGCGTCAACGCGTCACCAACAACACGTCCATGCGGTTGGATTCTACCGTCGGGCCGCCCGGACGTGCTGACACACCCGTGGGGCCCCTCGAAGCCGAGGAGCCCCGCGGTGTCGATCTCGGGTCAGGCGGCGCGGAGGGCGTCGACGAGCTTCACCTTGGCACCGCTGCGCATGACCGCGTTGCGGTAGATCCGGCCGGAGAGCCAGACCAGCGCCGGGATGAGCGCGAGGACCAGGACCACGGCCAGGCCCGCCTCCCACACCGGGACACCGCCCATGGCCATCCGCATCGGCATCAGCGTCGGGGCGAACAGCGGCACCAGCGAGAGCACCTCGACGAGGTGGTTGCCCGGGTCGCTGGGCAGGATCGAGATGCCGAGCACGTAGCCGAGGATGACGAACATCAGCGGCGGGGTGATCACGCCGCCGACGTCCTCCTGGCGGGAGACCAGGGCGGCGAGGGCGGCGAAGACCAGCGAGTAGGCGAAGAAGCCGAGCAGGAACCACACGATCAGCCAGACCACCGTGCCCACCGCGGCGGACAGCGAGATCGTCAGCACCCCGGTCGCGAGCCCGGCGACGAGGCCGAACCCGCCGATCGCGACCATCTGGACCAGGCCGACCACGCCGATGCCCAGCACCTTGCCCGCCATCAGCTGCCACGGCTGGATGGTGGCCAGCAGCAGCTCGACCACCCGGCTGGACTTCTCCTCCACCACGCCCTGGGCGACCGACTGGCCGTTGATCAGCAGGGACATGTAGATGAGCACGCCCGCGATCATGCCCATGACCAGTTGTTGCCCGTTGTAGTCGAACGGCGGCTCCAACGGCTCGACCACGGCCTTGGCCTCGGCGACCGCCTGGCTGATCGCGGCCGGGTCGCCGTTGAGCTTGACGATCTCCTGGTTGAGCGCGAGCCTGCCCGCGAGCACGTCGAGCGCGGAGCGCAGCTTCCCGTCGATGTCCTTCTTCACCACCACGACGATCTTCGAACCGTCGCCGACCAGCAGCGCGTCCAGGCTGCCGTCGTCGACCTGGCGCCGACCCGCGGCCTCGTCGACCGGGTGCACGTCGATGGTCTGGCCGAGCGTCTCGGCGGTGCTCTTGAGCGGCGCCTCGAGGGCGGTCGAGCCGCCCGCGACGCCGACGGAGGCGTCCGAGCCGCCCTGGACGAGCTTCATGACCAGGGTGAAGCCGATGAGCAGGACGATCGTGACGGCGGTGGTGGCGAGGAACGCCTTGGACTTCAACCGGGTCTTGACCTCGCGACCGGCGACCAGGCCGACCGCCTCCCACTTGCCCATGCGCACGTCGGGGGTGGTGTTCACGCGGCCACCTCCGGGGTGTGCTCGGAGACGACGTTGCGGAACAGCTCGGTCAGCGACTGCCTGCGCCTGCTGAACTCCAGCACGGGCCCGGTCGCCAGCGCGGCGCGCAGCACGGCCTGGTCGTCGGCGCCGTCCCGGAGCTCCAGCACGGTCCGACCGCCGAACTGCTCCTCCACCACCACCCCGGGCACCCCGTCGGCCCACCCCGGCTGCGCGTTCGGTGCGTCCACCACCAGTCGAACCGTCCCCCCGGCCTGCAACGCCTCGACGGTGTCGCACGCCACCATATGTCCACTGCGCACGATGCCGACCCGGTGGCACAGCCGCTCGACCAGCTCCAACTGGTGGCTGGAGAAGACCACGGGCACCCCCTCGGCGGCCTTGTCCTGCAAAACCTTGCTCATCACGTCCACCGCCACCGGGTCCAACCCGGAGAACGGCTCGTCGAGCACCAGGATCGACGGGTTGTGCACCAACGCGGCGGCGAGTTGCACGCGCTGCTGGTTGCCCAGGCTCAGCTTCTGCACCTCGTCATCCCGACGCGAGGCGACCCCCAACCGCTCGGTCCACTCCTCCACCGACCGCCGGGCCGTCACGGCGTCCAGCCCGTGCAGGCGGGCCAGGTAGACCAACTGCTCCCCGACCTTCATCTTGGGGTAGAGCCCGCGCTCCTCCGGCATGTACCCGATATGGCGGCGCGTCTCCAGCGTGATGGGCTCCCCACCCCATCTCACCTCGCCCCCGTCCGCGGCGAGCACCCCCAACGCGATCCGCATCGTCGTGGTCTTGCCGGCCCCGTTCGAGCCGACAAACCCGAACAGCTCCCCAGCCCCCACCTCGAACGTCATCTCCCGCAAAGCCACGACGTCCCCGTACCGCTTGGAGACCCCGACGATCTCCAGCCGCCGCTGCGCCACCACCGTCACCCCTCAACAACCTCTTGATCGGACTCGCCGAGTATCACCCGCTCACAAGCGGACCGACATCCGGCATCCCCCCTAGTGGACCACCCACCCCCACCCCCCGGCGTCAACCCAGGGGACCACCGGCACCCACCCTTCGACCCCACCCGGTAGGGTGTCACCGCCAGCCCTCGTAGCTCAGGGGATAGAGCATCGGTTTCCTAAACCGTGTGTCGCAGGTTCGAATCCTGCCGGGGGCACTCGCTCTGGGCGAAGTGTGTTCGCGGAAAGCGCGAACCAGGTCGCTCGTCATTTTCTCTGGGGTGCAACCCCAGACCCGCCCGGCGGGCTTCGCCCCCGGACCCCCAACCGGTGCGTGCGTGAGTGGTGGCGTGTGTGGGCGCGGGTGCGGTGTGGGTGCGGGTGTGGGGTGTGGGTGGGTTGGAAGGTCGTTGTATCAGTGGTCCCGCTGCCGGTTCGGGGGGCGAGGGGATCATTTGGGCGGTTTTCGCCATATTTGGGGTCAGGGTCGTGGTCGGTCGCGGAAGGCCCGGTAGTAGGCGGTGATGACCAGGACTAGGAGGAGTGCGTAGGCGGTGGCCATGGTGTAGAACAGGGTTCCGGGGCGGACGTAGGTCACCAGCAGGTGTGTCGTGTATAGGCCGACCAGGACCCAGGGGACTACGTAGACCACGGCGATGATGATTCGGTAGGGCCACGGCGCCAGTGTCGGGTTCACTATGTACTCGCCCGCTTTTGAGCCGACCTGGTTTTGTTTCTTCGGGTCCATGCCGGTGTGGCTGAACAGGGCCTTCTCGACGATGAGGGCTGAGGATCCACGTCTGCCTGCGAGTGCGACGAGCACGGTGCTGTAGAGCATGCCGACCCACAGCGGGATGGGGACGAGGCCCGCTGCCACGCGGGGTAGTTGTGGGACCTTGTCGAGGAAGGCTACCGACGCGGCCGCGTAGGCCAGGACGGCGCCGAGGAGGGCGATGTTGGTGTTGAGGAGGGAGACGTTCTCCGACCGCTCCGCCTGGTACATCGAGCCGAGGGCGGCGACCTCGATGGGGGCGCCCGCCTGGGTGTTCGGGAGCGGGACGTTGTTGCGTCTCTTCATGGCGCTCTCCTTTAAGCAGAAGGGTTGGCAGGTAGGAGGATCTCTACGACTGTGCCCCGTCCGGGGCCGCTGTCGATGGACGACGTCGCCCCTACCTCGGCCAGCCGGGCGGTCATGGAGCGGCGCAACCCGGTGTCGTCCGGGATGGTTGCCGGGTCGAAGCCGCACCCGTGGTCGGTGACGGTCACCGTCACCTCACCGTCCGGTTCACCGGTGGCCACGACCCAGGCGCGTGTGGTGCGCGCGTGTTTGGCCACGTTGTTCAGCGCCTCGGTGACGGCCGCCGATAGGGCGCTGACCGTCGCGGCTGCCATCTCGGGAGGCAGGCCGTCCGAGCTGTAGTGCACTTCGAGGGCGTGTGCGCCTTGGAGGTAGACGACTTCGGCCAGTCTTGAGTCCAAAGTGGTCCCTTCCGCACCGGTTCCACCGTCCACTATGGCGCGCAGGAACCTGGCCTCGCGCGCGCACTTGGCGCGGACCGCCTCCGGTAGGGCGGGCTGACTCGCCAGCAGGGCAAGGGTGTTGAGGACGTTGTCGTGCAACACCTCGTACTGGCGGACCCGCTCCTCCGCGCGGGCCGTGGCCTCACGGGCCCGTAGCGCGCCCTCCGCTTCGGCGTCCGCCTGCCGGGCGGTGCCCAGCAGCTTGGCCGCGACCAGTCCGCCAGCGAAGGTGAACACCACCAACTGACCCGTGACGCCGAGCAGCGTGCCAGCCTGGTCTAGACCGTGGCCGCGCAGCCCGGTCGCCAGATACGCCCCGCCCAGCGCCACCACGGCGCTCGCGCCCCAGCGGTACCCGCCGTAGACGTGGGCGAGCACGGCAACCCCGGTCGCGGGAGACGGCGTCCAGTTCTGCCAGGTGGACACCGCCTCCGCCGGGAGGACGAGACCGACGAAGATCTCCGCGGCCGTCATCACCGCGATCGCGACGGTGATCTGGACCCGGCCGACCGACGGGCGCTTGATCACCCATCGGAGGAGTCCCGCCGCCCACAACAGGTACAGCAGGTAGGACACGACCACCGGTACCGGCGCCCGTGAGGACTCCGAACCCGGCCACAGCAGCAACACCCCCCACGGCACGACTTGCGCGAACCACAGCAGCGCGAGCGCCCGCATCAGCCAGGCCCGTACTTGTTCTTCCACTCCACCCTTGCGCATGCGGGAAACGATGCCCGATCGAGCGCTCTCCCGGTGACGGGTGTTTCCCCCTCATTTCCGCCTCGTCAGAGTTCGGCGCCGTCCTCGCGCAGGCGGTCGCGCAGTTGCGCGGCGGTGTTGTAGGGCCGGTCGGCGTCCTGGTACTTGGCCTTGACCCGTTCCAAGTAGCCTTCGACAGTCTTGGGCGTGACGTTCATCCGCTTCGCGATCTCCTTCACCTGCAGACCCCGACCACGCAGCATTGCCGCCTCCGTTTGCCGCTCCGACAGGTCCGGGCTGCCAGGACCGCGATCACGGCTGATCGCGAACGCCAGTTCCTGGCCGAGCACATAGCGGTTCGCGGCGATGTCGGCCACCGCCTGGACCAGGCCGACCAGGTCGCCCTTGGGGTGGAAGTCGACCGCGCCCGCGCGGATGGCGTCGAGCTTGACGTCGCGGCTGGTGTGCGCGGAGAGCAGCAACACCGCCGTCCCGTACTGGACGAGGCGGGAGATGTTGTCGACGAACCTGGTGCTGTCGTCGAGTCTGAGATCGAGCAGCACCAGGTCGTCGGCGGGTTCGAGGGCCAGGTACTCGGCCACCGTGCTGGCCTTGTGCTCGATGCGCATACCCGGCGCGTTGGCCGCGAACCAGCCCTCGGTGGTCGCCAACAGCATCCGGTCGTTGTCGATGAGCCCGAGCCGGATCAGCCCACCGCCCGCCGATCCGCGGGGCTCGATTCCCGTAGTCATCCCATACTTATATCCCGCGTGTCACCTGTCGTGGTGCGCGGATTCAGCGATGACAGTTCTTCAACTATCCGGACAACACGGCCCGCCCAGCTGCCGTATCGCATAAACCCTTCAGCGGTCAAGGACAGATCCCGGTCAAATTGGGATCCCGGACAGCAAAAACACGTCAGCACCGCAGTGCGCTCCGGGTCGGCGTGCCATATTTGATAGTGTCCGCCCAGCAGGTTCAATGGCGCGGCGCTGGCACACCGAGGTGAGGCGGGTCCTCTTGCGCGCCAACACAAGAAGTGTGCGAACGTCTGACGGAGCGTCGAATCGTGTGCATCTGCCCTCATTGCCCGTGTAACAGTGTCAGGGACACCGTCGAACTACCGGAAGTGCAACCTGAACATTGCACGACAGGAGACCCCGCATTGACCGGCAGACCTCAGCCTCCAGGGTCGTGGCTGCGTGGAACATTTCTCGCCCGCCTCGATACCGATACGCGTGGTGAACTCCTGCGGCTGGGCACCTCGCGCACGATCTCGGCGGGAGCCTCCTTCATCACCCAAGGCATGCACGGGTCCGATGTGTTCCTGCTGCGCGCGCCGACCGGGCCGCGGGCGGCGTTTGCAAAGGTCAGCGGCGTGATGGCCAACGGGTCGGAGACCTTGCTGGCGATCCGCGTGGCGGGTGATGTTGTCGGCGAGGGTGCGATGTTCCACGCCGACGGCACGCGCTCGGCAACGGTGACCGCCTGCGCCGACATCGCGGTGCAGTCGATCGCCCGGGACACGTTCCTGGGGTTTCTGAGCACGTACCCGAAGGCGTATTTCGCCTTGTGCGCTCTGATCAGCGAATGTCGCGACTTCGCGAACCGGCGCAGGCTCGACTTCGCCGCCTACAGCGTCAAGGCTCGGTTGGCGCGGGTGATCTTCGAACTACTCACCGTGCACGGCGTACCCCACGGTCATGGCAAGAAGTTGGGGATCGAGCTGTCGCAAGAGGAACTTGGCAAGCTCGTCGGCGCCAAGCCGGACTCGGCAAGGGACGCTATGCGCAGGCTCCGCGCAGAAGGGCTGGTTCAGGTGCGGTACCGCGGGGTATCCGCGCCGGACCTCGACGCGTTACTCGCCGCGGCTGAAATGGATTGATCATCACAACCGGGATTTCTGCGAAGTTCGCCTTCTCCCTGTCGGACAGACTCCCGACGACACCACCTCCGACATGACGTGAAGGACTCGTACCTTGAACGAATTCGGACGCCACGGCCTGATCGACTCCGATTCCGAGAGCTACAGCTCCCGTACCGACGTCGACCAGCACGAGTTGCAGCAGGTGCGGGTAGACGTCTGCGAGCAGGCGGCGGGCGACGCCGGGCTGGACCGTTCCGGCTGGGACATCCAGCAGGGCGGGGACGGCGAACTCGCCGTCCTGCCGCGCAACCAGCTGATGACCTCGGTGATCGACGAGTTGCCGGAGTCGTTGTGCGACGCGCTCACCACGCACAACAGCACGGCGCGCCCGGCGATGCGGCTGCGCATGCGCATGGCGATGCACGAGGGGATGGTCCGGCCCGCGGCGGGCGGGTTCGCGGGCACCGGCGTGGTCACCGTGTCCAGGATGGTCGCCAGTTCGGTGGCGCGGCAAGCGCTCATCGCGTGCCCCGAGGCGAACCTCGTCGTGCTGCTGTCGACCACGCTCTACAACGAGTACGTCCGGCAGGGGCACACCGCGATTCCCGCGGAGAGGTTCCGCAAGGTCGCGGTGAGCGTGAAGAAATTCAACGAAGCCGCGTGGCTGTACGTGCCCCGCTACGACGTCCACTCGTTGAACCTGGACGACGCACCGCCTCCCGCTGATCGGCCCGCGGCGAACGCGTCCGTGGCGAACCAGCACGCCACTACCATCACGAACGTCCAGGGGAACATCACCGGCGACAGGCACGTGTTCGGCGTGTCGTACCAGAACAACCGATGAGTGAAGAGGCCCAACCCGAGACCCGGTCGGACGGCGAGGACAAGGGTGGCGAGCCGGCGAGGGACAAGGCCGCCAACTCGTACGACATCGGAATGGTCAACGACGTCCGGCAGAGCTTCAACGGTCGGATCGAAACCGCGTACATCGGTGTGCACTCCTCGGACGGCGCAGGTGAGCGGGCGCCCAAGGTGACCACTTCCACCGGTCTCGTCGACGACAGCGACATCGAGGCACTGGGCCGGTTCGTGCAGCCGGACTGCTTCGACGACGGCTTGTCCCAGCTCGCCCGCGATCAGATCCTGGTCCTGTGCGGCCCGGCCGACACCGGCAAGCGCTCGTCCGCCTTGTCGTTGTTGCGCGAGGTCACCAACGAGACGCTATACATGTTGTCACCACACGTATCCGTCACGGAGCTGGCCGAGTACGAGTACGAAGCGGGCTGCGGTTACGTCGTGTTCGACCGGGTGGTCGACCGGGGTGCCAAGGAGTCGGACTTCGACTGGCGGCTCGCCCGCGACCAGGTGGTGAAGAACGGCTGCTACCTCGTCGTCACGCAGCCGCACGAGGTGACCGAGCGCTTCGGGCACACCACCTGGCAGGCACCCGCCGCGGAGAAGGTGCTGCGCGCGTACTGGGACCAGGAGTGGTCGCCGGACCAGGCGGCGGTGCTCTCGGAGGTGCTGTGCACGGTCGACCGCGTGCGGGACCTGGTCGGACTGGCCCAGCAGCTCGCCGGTGGCAGCACGTTGGAGGACGCGCTCAACCACCTCGACTCGCGGGTGCGCGCGGTCGTGGAGAACTGGTTCGACGAGCACACCGATGACCACGCGCGGATCTCGGAGATCACCACGCTGGCGTTCACCGTCGGCGTCGACGAGCGCACGTTCGAAGCCGCGCACCTGCGGTTCAAGCGCTTGCTGGACAAGTACATGCCGCCCGCCGAGCCGAAGGCCGCCGAGGGTGAGGCCCAGGAGGGCGCAGCCGAAGCGAAGCGCTTCTACAGCACGCGGGCGTTGTGGCGGGAGAACGACCTCGTCGCCACCGTGGAGATCCGCACGGAGCTCGGTACGCGCAACGCGATGGTCTTCGCCAAGTCCGGGTACCACCGGCACGTGCTGGCGCAGCTCTGGCGGCGGATGGGCGTGGCGTTCTGGGACGCCGTGAAGGACTGGCTGGACGAGATCGTGCTCCGCACACAGGGCTACGAGTTCTCCGCCGCGGGTGGGTTGGCCGAACTCGGCGCGGTCGCGATCGGCGAGGTGGTGCCGACCCTGGACCACTGGGCGCGGGGCAACCGCGGCACCGCCGGTCAGCGCGCCGCCGTCTACACCCTCTACCTGATGGCACAGGACGACTCGCTCGCCCCGACCGCGCTGAAGATCGCCACCGAGTGGATCACCCGCGGCGAGCCGACGCACCGGTGGGTGGGCACCATGGCGTTCATCGGCGAACTCGGCGTTCGCTACCCCCACGACGCGCGCAGGCGGCTGTGGCAGGTGTGCATGCAGTCGCACACCGTCGACGGTGATGTCGAGAAGGTCTTCGGTGAGCTGTTCAGCACCCTGGTGCGCTCGTCCGGGAACGCGCACCTGGTGCTGAACTTCCTGGTCGAGCGGGTGAAGCGGTTCATCCGCCCGGGCGCGCGGCCCAAAACGCGCACGATCACCGCGCGGGTGGTGATCGCGGTGATCGCGTCGAGGGACGAGAACACCAAGCGCTCCACCGTGCTCGCACACCTCACCGAACGGCCGGAGCACACCGATCTGATCGCCGAGCTGCTGGCGGGCGTGCTGATGCACCGCCCGACCAGGGAGCAGGCCCTGCGGGCACTGCACATGGTGCTCGAAGACCTGGCTCGCGACGCGGAAACCGCGGGCACCCGCGCGCACGCGCTCGGCGAGGCACTGCGCGCCCACCTGCCGCGCGACGAACACGGTGCGCTGGAAGAGGACCTCCGGACCGTGGCCGCGCGGCGGACCAAGGGCATCGACATCAAATCCCTGATCAACGCGATCCTCGACGCCCTGCAGGGCCGCGGCGACAACGACGAGTAGAGCGGAACACCTGATGGACAAGCAAACCTACCCGGTGGTCAACGAGCGGGCGCTCGCCCCCGTCTCGCCGAAGCGGCTCTTCGGCAAGGCGCCCCGCAGGTCGAGCACCGAGGTTCCGGTCCCGATGGTGGGGCAGTGCCTGGTCTACCGCACCCACGGCCAGTACACACTGGACACCGCCAACCTGCCACTGGACTCGGCTACCGTCGTCGAGGCCGCGCATGTATCCCTTGTGGACATTACACCGGACACCGAGGTGCCGGTCGAGGTTCCGCTGCCGTCGAAGGACGGCTCGTTCTTCACCATGAGGGTCACGTTCCTGTGCACCGTCGAGGACCCGGTCGAGGTCGTCCGCGCCGGTGGGAGCAACGCGGCCCACATGCTGACCGGCTACCTGCGCGGTCACCAGCGGAACTTCGAGATCGGCCTGAACTACGCGATCGACCACATCAACGACGTCCGGCTCAAGCTGAGCGCACAGGTGCGCGCCTACGCCACCGTGAGCCCGCCCGGCCTGCAGGGCATGCGGACGAGTCTCGCGAGCGTCGAGGTCCGCACGCCCGACGAGGTCGTCGAGTTCCAGGGCAAGATGCGCGCCACGCAACGGGACCACGCGGTGCGGACCGAAGAGCTCACGAACTCCGAGATGCTCGACGACCTCAAGGAGCGCCACCAGCAGCGGCGGGAGCAGCGCGGCGGCACGCACCTGCGCGAGATGGACGCCGCGCAGAAGGAACACGAGCGGACGGAGCTGCAGCGCACAGCCGAAGCCGTTGGTATGGACCCCTTCGCCGTGCTGACCCTCGCCTACACCTCGGGCAAGATCGATGCGAAGGAGTTCGCGGACCGGGCCGCGGCGGTGCGCGAGGACGAGATCGCGCAAGACCGCGAGGATATGCGCAACCGCGTCCAGTACGACCGGCAGCGGGACACGCAGCGCTGGGACGCCGAACGCGAGGACCTCAAGCAGGAGCTGGAGCAGCGCCGGATCGCGCTCGACGACCAGCGCCGGGAACTCGCCGCGCGCAACGACTTCGACCGGGAGCGCGAGCGGAGCCGCTGGGACGCCGAGCGCGAGGACATCAAGCACCAGCAGGAGATGCAGCGGCGCCGGGAACTCGACCACGCCGAGGCGAACCGCGAGTTCGAGCGGGATCTGGAGCGCGCCCGGTGGGAGGCCGAGCGCGCCGACCGGCTCCAGGACGCCAAGTGGGACCGGGAGGACCGGCGGCTGGCGCGGGAGTCGGGCTTCAAGGAGGTCGAGGCGAAGCTCGAGGTGTTGCGCGAGCTGGCCAAGCACGGCCAGCTCGACATGCTGAACCTGCGGCTGGACAAGTTCGTGAACGACCTGCTCGGGCAACGGCACACCCCGACCATCGAGTCGAAGGAATCCGCCGAGACGACCGCTATCACCGCGTCGGACGACGAGCCGGTGGACGACGACGGCGAGTTCGACGACGAGGAGCGCAACACGAAGGTGGAGGCATGACAGGTCTGCTGGACCGGCCGGTCCGCTCGTCGCTGCCGAACGACACCGCCGTCGGCGCGCTGCGGCCGGTGCTGCCCAAGCGCGGCCTGCCGCAGCTGATGCGCAGGCTGATCGGCGTCAACGAGGGCGTGCTCGACTGGGTGCCGGAGGACCGCCCGAGGTACACCCGGCTCGGTTTCATCGTGCTCAACACCGGTTTGCTCGCCGGGGTTTCCATGCACATGGCGTTGTCCACCGTGGCCGGGAACCACTGGTGGCTCGTGGTCGCCGACCTGGCGTGGGCGGCGATCATCATCACCCTCGACAGCTGGTTGATCTCCAGCACCCACGGCGCGACGCGCACCTCGCTGGCCGGGACGTACCTGCCGCGGCTGGTGCTGTCGGCGCTGCTGGGGTTGGTGATCGCCGAACCGTTGGTGCTCAGCGTGTTCCACCAGCCGATCAGCAACGAGATCAAGGAGTACCGCAAGGCGGAGATCGACGGGTACCAGTCGGCGTTGGTGCGGTGCAACCCCATCTCCGGGGCGCGGAACACCGACCAGTCGTGCGACGGCTACGCCGTGGCGTTCAGCAAGGGGCCGGATTCCGTGCGGCAGGAACTGGATCGCGCGGTGGTCGTGCGCGACCAGCTCAAGGCGAAGGTCGCCGACGTCGACGGCAAACTCGCCGAGCTGGAGCGGCTCGCCAGGGACGAGTGCGCAGGCCGGGCGGGCCCCGGCCTGAGCGCGGTGCCGGGTGAGGGTCCCGAGTGCAAGCGCAACCGCACCAAGGCGGACGAGTTCCGCCGGGACGGCCAGGTCGAAGCGCTGCACCAGCAGCTCGCGGGGGCCGACCTCCGCATCGAGCAGCTGAACGGGGAACTGGCCGAGGCGAGCGGCGCCACCGAGCGTGAGATCAACGCCGCCATCGACGCCGCGGTGGCGGAGAAGCGCGGCAACCTCACCGACAAGGGCCTGCTCGACGAGTTCGACGCACTGGGCAGGCTCTCCGCGAAGAGCGCCATGATCCTCCTGGCCCACGTGCTGTTGGCTTTGTTGTTGATAGCGCTGGACTGCATGCCGGTGCTGAGCAAGATGCTCAGCGGCAGAACCGCCTACGACGAGGTACTACGGCAACAGGTCCACACGTCGACACGGCTGCACGAACGACAGCTGCGCGCCAGTGAGAAGCGCGATGCCGTGGGCTTCGAGCTGCTGGAGCTCCGCGCGACGCAGAAGCTCCGCAGCGGCATCGAGGAGATCAGCGGCGAGGACAGGTCCGCCCAGGAGCGGCGCAAGATCGAGATAGCGACCCAGATCGACCGGCTGGCCGCGGCGCTGGAGCGGCAGCACTGAACGGCCGGGGCCTGGTTACGCCGCCGGTGGGGTCAGGGGTGTTGGGTGGCGCGGACCAGGTCGTCGCCGGGGAGTTTGATGCCGAAGTCGGCGCCGGGGTTGACGATGACGGTGGTCCCGGACACGGCCCGGGCGAGGGCTCGGCCTTCGGCCTGGATCACTCGCGGTGCGTTTTGCGGGACGTAGCGGGGGGAGGAGTAGACGGCGAGGAGGCGGGTGCCGGTGGCGTTGGTGGCGATGCGCGGGTTGCCTGTGCTGTCGGGTTCCAGGATGAACGTGGATTGCAGGAAAGCGTGTGGTAGGCGGGCGTGTGGTAGCCAGCCGGCGGCGGCGTAGCCGAGGACCAGTTCGAAGTAGGTCTGCGGTTCCGGGTATCCGCGGCGGCGGGGGCTCGGGCGGTAGTCCTCGTTGAGGTAGGTCTCGCCGGTGAACCGGCCGTCCTGGCCGACCTTGTAGCCGCCCAGCAGGACGGGTAGCGGCATGCCCTCGATCACCCGGGGGTCGACGTCCGGGTCGGCGCAGTACACCCAGCCGCCCGGGGTTCTGGCCGCTTCGGCGCGCATCGCGTCGGTGATCGGTGGCAGGCCGGGATGGCTGGGGTGAGCGGAGGGGGTCGCGTGGGCGGGGTGGGTGATCTCCACCATGTGGCCGGAGCGCAGGTACTCGTTGATTGCTTGTGGCAGAACGTAACCGCGGCCGCCCGCCGCCGAGGTCACCGCGACGACCTGCCAGGCGCCGCCGGCGAGGCGGTACCGGTGCAGGGGACGGGAGGCGAAGTCGGCGGGTAGGCCGCGTTGGTCGAACGGGGTGTCCGCGACGAACACGAGGTTGCCGTCCGGCTCGCCGTACCGGTCCACCTCCACGTCCTCGAGCACCACCGGCGTGACACCGGCGAACGACTCGACCGGCGGGTCGTCGGACAGCACGGCCAGCGGCGACTGCCACGCCGGGATCTCCTCGCCCAGCTCGATCCCGAGTTCGGCGGCGTTCGCGGACAACTGCCCCGCCAGGTACGCCGCAGCCTGCCGCACGTCGTCGAAGCGGACCGCGCCCGACCGGTCCGACGACCACTGCACGCGGTACCGGTCGCCGTCGCGGACCAGGCACCAGGCGCCTTCCCGCTCGGCGAACACGCTGTAGTACCGGGGGCTGATCCGCTTGTCGATGATCACGTCCTCCAGCGGTACCATCGCCTGGCGCGCCTTGGCCTCCACTTCGGACTCATCCCACGGTCGGCCGACGGCCATCGCCGCCGCCCGGTCCAGCGCGACGGCCGGGACACCGTCCGGCAGCCGGTACCGCGCCGCCCTGATCCACTCCACCAGCGGCAGCACCGGCGGCACCCCGTGCGCCCTCAGGTAGTACGCCACCGCGCTCGGCCAGACGAACCGGCCGTCGGTGTGGAAGCCCATCGGCACCACGTCCTCGGTGCCCAGCGCGTCCCGGGTCGTGCCGCGGGCGGACAGCACGAGCGGCGCGCCCTCCAGGTAGGCCAGCACGGCTTCGCGTTCGAGTTCGCCGAGCACCGGGCGGTACCAGGTCGGTCGGCCTCCGTCGGCCACGCCGTCGAACAACCGGACCAGTTCCGGCGGGCCGGCGGGTGCGGGTTCGATCCGTTGCGCGGCAAGGGTCTGCTCCCCGCGCACGGCTGCCGCGAGCAGCCAGTCCGGGGTGGTGGCCGCGCTACGGGGAAGCATGCGCAGCTCGGCGGCGGCGACCTCGGCGTCCTCGTCGGTGGTCAGTTCCAGGGGTTCGACGAGGTAGGTGATCTTGGCCAGTGCGCCCTGCCGCACCTCGAACTGGGCGCGCCACCACGTGCCCCGGGTGGGGTGGTAGTCCCGCATCCGCTGCCGGTGCAGCCACTGGCCGACAATCGCGGGCGGCGACCAGTACCACATTTCACCGTTCTCGTTCTGGATGACGCCCCCGATCCGCATCCGGGTCCCCATGGCCTCGCAGTCGACGAGAAGCCGGTGCCATCCCTCCGGCATGGCACCGAGGAGCGCGCGCTCGAACCCGGGGACCACGTCGAGGGGGGCCGTGCCCGGCTTGGTACCCGCCGCGGGTTCGGTCAGCACCGACGCGAAACCGGCCACCGGGCGGCCGTCCGGGATGTCCGCACGGATCTGCCGGACGGCCGCCTCAGCCAGGAAGCCCACGTCCGGGTCGATCGCGAGAACGTCCATCTCGGACGGGCGGATGCTCGTGGTGAACACGGACTCGAACTCGCTCAACGGCAGCCGCTTGACCTCCCGCCCGTCGGGGAGGGTGACGACCTGCCCGTCCACCGGGGCGTCCGCCGCGACGTGCGCGGTCCAGTCGGGCCCCATCTTGACAAGAAGCGTCGCGTCGCCGATTACCCCGATGCGCATGGTCACGATCTTCCTCCCCGACGGCAGTCGGCGCCCACGAACCCCCGGCCGGTCATCACAGTCCTATCAGGACCGAAGAGCGGTCACAGGGAAGTCATGTTGATCAGTTTCTCGGAGAGCTCCGTCGCCAACGCGGCGAGGTCACGACCGGCCTCCGCCATACCGACGGCGGGCCCCGGAGCGAGTCTGTCCGCCACCTCCTGGAGGAGCTGGCCGATCACCAACGCCCGCAACTCGGACACATGCACATCCCGGAGCGGCTCACCCCGCAGGCGCTCCCCGCGAGCGCGATCACCCGCCAGATCCGCACGGAGCTCAGCTGCCAACTCCACCAAACCGTACGGGGCCGACGACCCGTCGTCCCGGAAGTCGGTGAACGCCAGGCTGAACCGCGTCGGATCGGGTGAACCCGCCTGCGACTCCACCCGCGTAGCCGAACCCTGCTCGGCCAACAGCAACTGGTACAGGTCATCCAGCTCAGCCGTATACGGCACCGGGGGATCGTGCGGCGTTTGGTGGTGGACCAAGTCGGCCGCAGCCGCGCGCAGGGCTTCGTACCGCGCCGCCAAGTCGTCGCCGGTCATCGCTTCTCCTCGCGCACGGTCATGATGGACTTGATCAGATCACCAGCCGATTGCCCCGCGCTCTGCAACGTCCGCAGCGCGGCCACCACCGCACCGCGCAGTTCCGCCGCCCGCCGCCGGGCCGCCCGCGGATCGTCCACAACTGCCGCGAGTTCGGCCACCCACCGGTCGATCGGCGCCACCGCTTCCCCCTCGGCGCGCCGGATTACCGAATGCTCGGCCACCCGCGGGTCGATTCGGCCGCTCTTGACCAGGAAGTTGCCCACGCCGCAGGTGTCCGGTACCAGCACCGGCACGTCCGCCATGATCGCGTCCAGTGCGGTCATGCCGACGTTCTCCGCGTGCGCGGGCACGATGACCAGGTCCGCGGCGCGGACCAGCTCGCGCTGCGCCTGCTTGTCCGCGGAGTAGGCGCGCACTTCCACCGCTCGCCCGGCGACCTGCGACAACAACCGCCGGGCCGCCCGCACCGTTTCCGGCGGTGCGCCGTTCACGACCATGCGCACCGGTCGCTCAGGCCCGATACCGCGCACCATCAACGCGGACTCGTACGCACCGTGCTGCGTGAGGTCGCTGCGCCCGGAATAGACCACCACCGGCCGCGCGCCACTCATCGCTGCGCCCCAACGAACGTCGGCTCCAGCACCTCGTCGGCCAACTCCCCCACCACAACCGCCAACTCCCGACCACCGGGGTCACCCGTGGCAACCAGCCGCGCCGCCAACTCTCGCAGCAGCGTCCCCACCACCATGGCCTGCACCTCCGTCAACGTCGGGTCCCACACATTGGGCCACTCCCCGGGCGGCTCCTCAGTCGCGTCGTCAAGGGCCAGGCTGTCCCGAATGCTCTGCGCTTCGCCGGCAAACGGGCGCGGCGCGCCATCGGGCGTGCCGCCCTGGTAATCCCGCGAGCACAGCAGGTGCAGGGTGGGATCGACAAGCTCCCTGGTGGTGGTATCTGCGGCCTCGGACTCCGCCAGCGCCGCCGCCAAACGATCCAACTTCCGCCGGTGTACCACAGATACCTCGGCAGCCGCAGTCACTTCAAGCAGCGCAGCGGCAGCCCGCCGCAACCGCGCATAGCGGTCCGCGAGTTCGTCACCGGACATCACAGCCTCCCAAGAGCCTTGACCAACTTCTCCACGGTGCCGGGCCAGGTGGCATTCTGGTCTTTGAATTCCTGTTGCAACGCCAGGGCACGGTTCTGCGCATCGTCGTAATTGTCCGCCACGTTCCTCAGCGCCTCCAACCAGCGGTCCTCCGGCACCCGGTCCTCGAAGCCCTGGTCGACGATGCTCGGTCCGGCGTTGGCCGCCGAGAACTCGTCGCCGAGCCAGCGGCCGAAGCCACTGCTGGACGGGACCACGACGGGCACACCCGCCCCGGCGGCCTCCTGGGCGGTGAGCCCGAAGCCCTCGGCGCGCGAGGTCATGACCATCACATCGGCATCGTCCAAGTCGGTGTAGAGGTCAGAGCGGTCCGTCGTGAACGGGCGGACCTCGACGTCGGTTTTGGCGATGTTGGCGAGCTGCCTCTGCTGGTACACAACTTGCGCTGGGGGCACACCGCGTACGGTCAGCTGCACGGGCCGCCCCTCGAACTGCAACCTGGAGACCACTCTCGCCGCCTCCTTGGCACCCTTCTGGCCGACGTCGGCGCGGCCGAACAAGAGCACCTTCATCGGGCGTCCCTCGATAGAGCGTGGTCTGCGGTCCACGAACTCCATCCCGGGGATCAGCTCGTGCACGTCCTTCGTCGCCACCGGTCCTCCCGCCGCTCTGGCCTGCTCGACCATCTCCCGCACGTTCTCCGCGATGGCCGGTCCGACGCCGACCGCGAGGTCCGCGTTCGCCACCAGGGCGCGCTCGATGGCGTGGTTCTTGATGCCCGCGGCCAGGTCGCTCGGATCGTCGTCCGCCTTCACCCGACCGAGGGCTTCCGGCACCATGTGCACGAAGTGGATCAGCTTCGCGTCCGGGTACCTGGCGTCGCGGGTCGCCGCGGCGTCCGGGCCGGAGAAGCGCGTGTGCCCGATGACGAAATCGACGTGGTCGGGCATGTCGTGGGGATCGTCCGCGGTCCCGAGCAGTTTGCGCGAATCGGGTGCGTCGGGCAGGTCGCGTGGACCGAGGATCCGCAGGTTGGGCCGCTGGGCGTCCGCGTAGCGGGAGGCGTCCTCGCCGATGCGCACGATCACGTTGTGCCCGGCGTCGGCCAGCGCCTCGGCGAGCGCCCGGTTGAAGACCACTACGCCGCCCTTCTCCGGGCTGTACTCCGTGCACACCAACAGGAAGGTGTAGGTGGCGTCGTCGACGTCCTGCTCGTCCGCGGTGTCCCGGCGCTCGTCGGGCGTGAGCCCCTGGTCGGTCGGCCGGTCCGGCTCGGCCCCGTCCTGGTCCCTCCCGTGATCCGTGGTCGGGTTCTGGTCCGAGGGCCGGTCGTGGGCTGTGTCCTGGTCCTGGCTCCGGCCCGGGTCGTCGCTGGTGCGTTCGCCGGTGGTGTTCGGGTCGGTGCGGTCGCGCTGGTCTCGCGTCTGCTCCGGGCGCCCGGGGTGGTCCGGACGACGTGGTTCGGGCCCCGGGTCCGGCGCTGCCTGCTCGCGCCGCGCCGGCGTGTGGTCCCGGTGGGGACCGTCGCCATCCGGAGGCCGCGCGGTCGGTCCGGTCGACGGTTGCCCGTGCGGACCGGTGCCCGGTCGTGGCGAACCGGGGGTGGGCGGCGGCCCCTGGTGGGACGGTCCAGCGCCCGGCTGCGGGCGATGACCCGGCGGGGGCTGACCATGGCCCTGCGGCGGCGCGTCGCCCGCTCGGGGTGGGGCGCCGTGCGGCGAGCCCGGGGAGCGTTGCGACGGAGTGTCAGTCCCTTGGGGCGAAGCGCCGTGCGACTGAGGCGAGCCGCTGGGCGGCGAACCCGGGGAGCGTTGGCTCTGCGACGGAGCGTCACCAGTCCGGGACGCAGCGCCATGTGGCTGGGGCAAGGCCGGTGACCGTTGGCTCTGTGGCCCGCCGTGGCCTGGCTGGGGCGGTGTGCCTGCCGCCTGCCTCGGACGGTCGCCCGTATTCGACTCGTGCCCACCCCGCTGCGGCTGGCCCGGCTCCGGTGAACCTTGTGCGCGGTGTCCCTGGTGGGGCCGGGCGCGGTCCTGCTGCGGCGAACCTTGCCCCGGACCCTGTCGATCCGACCGCGGTGACGCGTTCGCCGGGCGCTGCTCCCCGTGCAGACCCGACTGCGGTGCGCCGTGCGCTTGCTGGGGTGGGGCCTGACCCGCTCTCGGCGAGCCCTGTCCCTGGGACGGGGTGCCGCGGTCTTGCCCGGGCGAGCCAGGTCCCTGCGCAGGCTGCCGACCAGGTGCCTGCTGAGGTGGTGCGTGGCCGGGCTGCCCCTGCCCGGACGTGGCAGGCGACCCACCCGGGCGCCCGGTGGGCGGCCCCGACGGCGTGCTCGGAGTCGAGCCCGGCCCGCCAGACGACGACGCCGGGCGGGACCCTGCCGGGCCCGGGCCGGACGACGTGGCGGGCGTCGGTGACGTGGGAGCAGGGGGCGAACTGGACGGGCGCGCAGGCGCACCTGAACTCGCGGCTGGAGCGCCCCGGTCACCGGGCGTGGTCGGGGACCCCGACGGACGCGCGGGCGTCCCCGAACGCGGAGCGTTCGTGCCGTCGGACACGCTTGGTGAGCGTGATGGGCGGGCCCCTGGGGTGTCGGAACGTGGGGGCGGGGTGTTTGACGTGCCTGCGGTGGTCGGGGCGCCGCGCGGTGTGGACGCGGGCGTCCCGGAGGTGCGGGGAGTGGCGGTGCTCGCGCTCCCGGAGGTGCGGGGCGCGGACTTGCCCAGGCCGTCGCCGGACTGGCGGAGGGTGGACGCGTTCGACTGGTCGGCGCCCCGGGCCGCCTGGGCGGTGTCCTTGACCTTCTGCCCGCTGGTCTCCGCCGAGGCGGCCGCGCGGGCCACGCCATCACGGGCGGTGCGGATGGCTTCGTCGGCCTTGACCATTGCGACCTGGCCGAACACGCCCGCGCTCTGCGACGACGCGCCGATGTTCAGGCGGCCGCCGACGCCGTCGCGGATCTGGTCCGCCCGGTTGGCGAAGCGGCTGCCCGCGGAGTCCAGGGCGTCGGGGTCCACGCCCGTGCCCGACGCGCCGCCGGGGCTACCGGGGCCGGCCGGGGTCGGCGTGCTCGAACCGCTCGAACCGCCGTGGTGGGGCGAGTCGCCGTGCCTGCGTTTCATGGGCCGGTCAGCCGACGTGGGCGGGCGTCAACGCGTGGTGGCGCACCCGGGACCCCGACGCACTCGCACGACTCTGTCACAACCCATCCCCCGCGGCGGTCAGCTCGGCCGGCGACGTTCCCCCGGACGGGCCGTCACCGGGCAAGACTGTCACATCGCGACCGACCGCACGCCGTGAACGCCGAACACCACCTCGGCGACGCCCCAGTGGAAGGCCGGTCACCACCGGACCGGCACGGCGCGGGCGCGATGTGCGGTAGGCCACCGGTAGGTGCAGCGGGTCGGTGGAGTCGCACGTGAACCGCGTTTCTCGGCGTCAGCCTGGGTCCGGCGTGCAGACGGTCAGGAAGGATTTGCCGTTTTCCCGTTGTACGTCTGCTGCGTTCATCCAGCCGCGTTGGCCGAAGAGGTAGGTGTTGGGTGGGTGTTGGGGTGATTCGACGAGGACTTGGGGGATGGTGAGTCGGGCGCCGTTGGCGGGTGGGCCGCTGACGGCGAAGTTGAGGGAGTCGGCTTTGGTCCAGTCGTAGGTTGTGGGGAGGGGGGTTTGGACTTCTAGGGGGGTCGTGGTGGGTTCTTTGGTGCCCAAGAGGTCCATGTGTTCCAAGAGGACTCCTGGGGGCGGGGCGGTCCAGGTTTGTTCTGTGCTTTTCGCGGTGCCGGTGTCGAAGATCAGGGTTATGCCGGTGACGCCTTGGCAGGGGGTGCCCGTCCACAGCTTCAGGACGCCGTCGTCCACGCGGAAGCCCGCGGCGGGGGGTAGGGATGGTGCGAACTGGGCTTTGGTTTCGCACGCCGCGAGGGTTGCCGCGACCAGGATGGTGGCGCAGGTGACGCGCGGCCAGTTAGCGGTATCCGCCATCGGAGAGTCCTGCGTCTTCCTCTGTCTCGTTGCCACCGGTGATCTGCTCCCACACGTAGGAGGCCAGGAAGCCGCTGTAGCCCTCGCGGGCCCATTGCTGGGAGTGGCGTTCCTCGTGGTGGAGCAGGCGGTCCATGTCCAGGCTGCCCTGGTACGGGCCGTCATCTCCCTCGTACCACGCGTGGCCGGACTTCGCCACGTCGCGGAGTTGTTGGGCGGGGTCCGACGGGTCGTCGATGTTCAGCATGAACGTGTCGCCCCAGGTCGTCCCGCCGCGTTGGCTGAACTGGTCCTGGATCAGGTTGCCGCCCAGGCCCATCATCATGCCGTTCGGGGTGGTGACCAACCGGCCGCCGTTGCCGTGCACGAAGCCGACGTCCTCGTTGTAGCTCCAGGCGTTTTCCTTTTGGCGTTCGGTGATTCGGCGCAGTTCGTCGGAGCCGTACGGGGTTGGGGTGAAGTCGCCGCCCGGGCCGTAGTCGGTGCCCGCGTTCATGATGTAGGTCATCCGGACCGCCTTGGCGGCGTCGTCGCCGCTGATGTCAGTCGGCATCAGGAAGTACGACTTGAAGGTGCCGTCGCCGTCCGAGTCTTCGCGGATCTCCTCCATACCGTCGAGGACCTTGAAGTCCTCCGGCGTGATGTGGTGGTCGACGATCATCTGCTTGATCGTGTCGACCGACACGCCCCGGCGCACGGCGTTCTCCAACCACTGCCGGTAGTAGCCGGACGCGGGTGGGCCGGTCAGCAGGCCCGCGTCGCGCAGCGACTGCTCCATCTCGGCGACCTTGGCATCGATCTCGCCGCCCTGCCTGGCACCGTCCAAAGTCGTCGCGCCGTGGTCGCTGATCTTGCGCTCCTGGGCGAGCTGCACGACCTTGGCGAGGGCGGCGTCGATGTTGTTGGCGGTGGTCAGGATTCCCTTGGTCTCCTGCGCCAACTGGTTCCTGATGGTCTCGCGGTGCCGCCGGGCCTCGGCGCCTTCCTCGGCCTCGAACCGCGACCTCGGCGGCGGGTCCGGGGGCTTGTTGTCCACGATCGCACCGTCGGGGGCGATGCCGAACTGGTAGGTGCCTGCGAGGGAATCGTTGTTGGCGACCCGCGTCTTCAGCGCGGAGACGTCGTCCGACGCGTTCTGCAGCGCGGTTTCGACGGCGGACAGCTCCGCGATCAGGATCTCGGCGTTGTTGCGCGTGGTGCCGAGCGAGTTGCGCGCGCTCTCGCCCGCCGGACCGTGCCAGTCGGGCAGTCGCCTGGCGTCGTCGAGCTCGTCCTGGAGCCCGATGAGCTTGTCCCGCCGCCCGCGCAGGTTGGTGGCCGTCGTGTCGAGCGCTTCCGCGTCCCACTTGCGGACGTCGTCGTAGCCGATGGTCATCCCCGGAAGGCCCTCTCCGCGGTGTTCTCGTTCTCGGCGTACGCCTTCGCCGACGAGTTGACCGAGTCGCCCCACTGGTCGATCTCGCCCGCCCACCCCTGGGCGCGCTCGTTGAACGTCGACGCCAGGGTGGGCGCGTTCTTCGCCGCCTCGCCACCCGGCAGCGCCGCCGCGACCGCACCCAGGCCGGTACCCGGCTCGACCGCTCTGGCCTGGTCCGCGGCGGACCAGGCGGCCTTGGCCGCGCTCCGCAGCTGGCCTATCTCGACCTCGTACCCGCTCACAGTCCGTGACCACCACCCTCGCGTCGGCCGTCAGGCGGACTGTACTTGAGCGCGGCAGCGGCCACACCCGATTCGCGCAAGAGCTGCCCGAGCGACCTGGCGGTGTCGTATGCGCAGGTCAGCGGCTCCGCGAGTCCGGTGTGGCCGGTGGGTGCGTCCCGGCTACCCCGCACGGGATAGCCGGGAGTGGACAGCCGTCAGGCGACCAGGCCGACGGTCGGCGCCGCCACCCGCCCGGTCCAGAACCGTTGCACGGCGGCGAGTTCCGCGGCGCTCGGCTGCGCGTTCTGGCACCGGCCACCGGCCATCACCTTCGCGCAGTTCCCGATGTCCGACGGGTGGTTCAGGCTCAGGACGTGCCCGAGCTCGTGCACGACGACGCGCAGCGGGGCGGCGCCGGAGCTGGTGATCTGGGCGCGGTAGAAGTAGATCTGGCCGCGGGTGCAGCCGACGCAGCTGGCGGTGCCGGGGGCGGAGCCGCTCTGGGCCGTGGTGATGCTGACCCCGCCGGTGCCCTTCACGAGCTTGACGCTGGTGACGCCGGCGTTCCAGATCTGCGCGGCCTGGTCGACCTCGTCGGCCAGCTCGGCGGCGCGGGTGGTGTCGTAGTAGATGGTGCGGACCAGCGACGTCGACGCGGTGGCGGGGGACGCCATCGCGAACGCGGCCAGGATGCCGAGCAGGGCGGCGAGGACTTTGGTGCGGGACATGGGCACAGCTCCTTTGTGCTGGGACATTCCCAACGTAAGTGCCGCTGTCTCGCGGATGGCACCCACCAGGACGCTATAACCCTTCCCAAGGCTTCCCACCCACGCGTGCGTGCGCGTGCTGCGACCCTTGTGGACATCGCGGGGCAGGCAAGGTGAAGCCGCGCAAGGGGGCCGCCGGTCCGGCGACCCCCGTCGGTTCAGGCGCGGCGGCGGATCAGGGGGACGAAGTTGAGCAGGAAGCCCGCCACGGCGACGGCGGTCACCAGGTTCAGGCCGGGGCGGAAGAAACTCAGGTCGGTTGGGGTGAACGGGCTGGCAATCAGTGCCGTGACGACCGCCAGGACCAGGGCGGAGCCGACCTGACCCGAGGTCTGGACCAGACCCGCGGCCAAGCCCTGTTCGGCGTCGTCGATGCCGTCGGTGGCCTGGGCCATGATCGCGCTGAAGCCGAAGCCGAAGCCGCCACCCAGCAGGAGCATGGTCGGGAGGATGGTGAGCGGGTAGTTGGGGGTGGTCCCGGCGGTGGCGAGGAACCAGAGGTAGCCCAGGCTGAGGGAGACCATCGAGGCCAGGATCAGGCGCGCGGTGCCGTAGCGGTCGATCAGCTTCCCGACCAGGGGCGAGCCGATGACGACGACGATGCCCGCGGGGAGCAGGGCCAGCGCCATGGCCAGTGGTGTCCAGCCGAGGACGTTCTGCAGGTAGATGGTCATGACGAACTGGAAGCTGATGTAGGAGCCCATCAGCGCGACGACGCTCAGGTTGGCGCGGACTACCGTGCCGATGCGCAGGATCCCCAGGCGGATCAGCGGGTGCGGGATGCGGTTTTCGATGACGAAGAACGCGGTCAGCAGGGCGGCGACGACCACGACCGACGCCAGGGTCAGCGGGTGCAGCCAGCCGCGTTCGGGTGCGGTGACCACCGTGTAGACGGCGAGGAGCATGCCGCCGGTCAGGGTGATGGCACCCCAGATGTCGTGGCCGCCTTCGGCCCGGGCGGTGTCCCGGGGGATGAGGCGGATGCCGACGATCAGGGCGGCGAGGGCCACCGGGACGGGGGTCAGGAAGGTCCAGCGCCACCCCGCGCTGGTGAGGAGGCCGCCGAGGATGAGGCCGGAGGAGTACCCGCTGGCCCCGAACACGGTGAAGATCGAGAGGGCGCGGTTGCGGGCCGGGCCCTCGGGGAACGTCGTGGTGAGGATGGACATCGCGGTCGGCGCGGTGAACGCGGCGGCGAGGCCCTTGATGAAGCGGGTCGCGACGAGCAGGACGCCGTTGTCGACGAGGCCGCCGACCAGCGAGGCAGCGGCGAAGGCACCGAGGGCGATGAGGAAGACGCGGCGGCGGCCGAGCAGGTCCGCGGTGCGGCCGCCGAGGAGCAGCAGACCGCCGTAGCCGAGCACGTACCCGTTGACCAGCCATTGCAGCGACGACTCGGCCATGCCCAGCTCCGCGCCGATCGACGGCAGCGCGACGCCGACCATGGAGACGTCCATCCCGTCGAGGAACAGCACCAGGCACAGCACGGCCAGGACACCCCAGAGCCTGCCGGACCAGACGGGGGCCCGCGTGGGTGCGGGCGCTAGATCGGTGAGAGTCACGTGCTCAAACTACATGCGACCACATCTAGTGCGGCAACATAATATTCCAGCAAATAAGATGCGTTGGGGTTAGATGTCCTCGCATGATAGGATGCGCGCCATGTCCACGGAGGCAGAGCTCATCGACGAGTGGCGATCGCTGGCGCAGCGCTACCACAAGCTCGCCTGCGCACTGGACCGCGCACTGGACGAGACCCACGGCGTGAGCATGAACGAGTTCGAAACCCTGGACCGGCTGCTGACGCAGTCGACCCAGCCGTGCGACACGCGCATGCAGGACCTGGCCGGTCAGATGTACCTGAGCCAGAGCGCCCTCTCGCGCACGGTGGCCCGGCTCGAGAAGGCCGGGTTTGTTGAGCGGACGCTGTGCGAGGCAGACCGTCGTGGTGTCTTCGTGCGGGTGACGGACGCGGGCCGCGAGCTGTACCGCGCCGCGAGCCAGACCCGTCTCGCCATCCTCGGGTCAGGCGTCCCCGAGAACGCCTGACCGGAGCCTGGCGCCACACCCCGACCAGGCACGCCACTCGGGCGGCCCCAATCCCGGCGCCAGGTTCGCGATGGCCCCGTCCACCCGGGGCAGGCCCCGCCTTGAGCCTATCTGCCGAGGCCAGATCGGTAAAAGCTGGTGAGTGCGGACGGTGGATGGATTGCCGACATGTGGGCAACCTGATCACATTCCGCCACAGGTGGGCACGCTCGTCTGGCTTGACGTCGGGGATTGGTTGTCTGTGTTCGGCTGCGAGGTTTCTACCGGGCGGCGGCGGGCGGTGCGGTTGACGGGGATCAGCGGCGGGCGGGGCGATAGGTGGCCAGGA
The DNA here is from genome assembly GCF_041897805.1 of Actinokineospora auranticolor. Taxonomy (GTDB): domain Bacteria; phylum Actinomycetota; class Actinomycetes; order Mycobacteriales; family Pseudonocardiaceae; genus Actinokineospora; species Actinokineospora auranticolor. The sequence goes on along the minus strand of NZ_CP154825.1, from coordinate 710,408 downwards.
GGAGGGCCAGGCCCGCCAGGAAGAGGACGACTCCGGCCCACAACGTGTGCTCCGCGTCTACGCCCGTGGACGCTAGGGATTGTGTTGCGCCGGGCGGAAGCGGGCCTCTGGGACGAGGTTCTGGGTTGGGGTGACGGCAGGGGGTGCGGCCGGGTTGGCAGCGGGCGGTGTCGTCGGCGGGGTCGCGCAGTGGGCGGCGAGGACGAGGGTTATGGGGTCCAGGTCGGCGCCTGCTTGGTAGAAGCCCGCGAACGCTTCTGAACTGGCGAGGGTCGCTGGGGTGTTTTGCCAGGTGAGGACGCCGTTGGTTGGGGTCGCGGACGGGCGGGTGATGGTGGCCAAGGCTAACCTAAATACACGGTTCGACGGTTGGCAAGGGCGACGCCCGACACACTGTCCACAGTGGTATCTCAGGCACGCCGAAGCAGGGGTCCCGCGTTCGGAACCCCCTACCCGGCGGGAAAAGTCAGCAGTAGACCCCGGACAGTTCGTCGAACACGGCGCGGTTGAGCCGGAAGGCGGTGTTGGCCTCCTCGACCAGGGCCGCGCGTTCGGCGTCGCTCCAGGGGGCGCCGTCGAGCAGGGACCGGTAGTGGTCGCGGAACGGCTTGGGCCTGGCGATCCGGTCGAAGACGTAGAAGCGCACGCCGTCCTCGCTGAGGCCGAAGACCTCCTGCATGCGGCGCCGGATGACCTGGCCGCCGGAGAGGTCGCCGAGGTAGCGCGTGTAGTGGTGCGCGACGAACGCGGCGCGGTCGGTGAAGCAGGCTTCCTCCAGGCGGTCCACATAGGACTGCGTGGCGGGCAGCGCGCTCAGGCCGTCGCGCCACCGCGGGCCGAGCAGGAACGCCAGGTCCCGCTCCAGCGCGCCCCGGCGCAGCAGCCCGTCGATGACGAACCCGCCGATGACGGGATCACCCCGCCACGACTCGCCCGCGTCCTCGAGGACGCCGTAGAAGAGGTAGCTCTGCGCGAGCAGCCCGGCGTAGGCCTCCCGCCCGAGGCCGCCGCCCAGCAGCGCCTCGACGAACACCGAGCGCTCGGCCCGCTCGTGCTCGTCCCGGGTCCCCATCCGCAGTCGAGCCGCGAACCCTTCGTCCACCGCAGTCATCGCCCACCGTTCCACTGAGGGTTGCCTACCTAAACCTAGGTCACCCATCGGAGTGAAACCAGCGCGAATTTCGCCACAGGGTCAGGCCCTCGTCGAGGATGGGTGCGGGGATGACGAGGGGTGGGATCAGGCGGATGACGTTGGCGTAGGTGCCGCAGGTCAGGACGATGACCCCCGCCCGGTGGCAGTCGGCGGCGACCCGGCGGGCGACCTCGGGAGCCGGGGCACCACCGGGGCCGACGAACTCCAGACCGACCATCGCGCCCCGACCGCGGACCTCCGCGAGGGCCGGGTGGCCGAGCAGCGGGGCGAGGCGGGACCGGATCGCGGCGCCGATCCGGTTCGCGGCGTCGGCCAGGTGGTCCGCGCGCATGGTGTCGACGGTGGCCAGGGCGGCGGCGCAGGCCAGGGGGTTGCCGCCGTACGTGCCGCCGAGGCCGCCGGGGTGGACGGCGTCCATGAGCTCGGCGCGACCGGTGACCCCCGCCAGCGGGAGCCCGCCCGCCGCGAGGGTCAGGTTCGTGCGGCCGTGGTAGGCGTGGTCGAACACCGCGACCGCGGAACGTCCGGTGGCGTGCCGGGCGATCTTGACGGCGTTCTCCACGGCCCCGGCGCCGGAGTTGAACAGCGCCGACCGCTTCTCGTGCGCGCCCGGCGTCAGCTCGTTGAGCCGCTCGCACACCGCGACGTAGCTCTCGTACGGGTTCACCATGAAGCAGGCGTGCGTGAACTCGGCGGCCTGCCGCTGGACGGCGGCGACGACGGCCGGCGCGGCGTTGCCGACCGAGGTCACGCCGATGCCGGAGCCGAGGTCGATCAGCCGGGTACCGTCCTGGTCGCGCAGGGCGCCGGGTTCGGTGTGGGTGGCGAAGTGGCCGGGCAGCAGGCTGGTGACACCGGCGGCGACCGCGGCGGCGCGGCGGTCCACAAGGGACGTCATGGCCGGCCTCTCTAGAGCGGGACGCCGGTGAGCACGAGGACGCGGTCGTCGGTGAGGTCGTGCATGGCGGAGCGCACGCCTTCCCGGCCGGTGCCGGAGTCCTTCACACCGCCGTAGGGCATCTGGTCGGCGCGGTACGACGGCACGTCGCCGACGATCACGGCGCCGACCTCCAGCCGTGCGTGGGCGCGGAAAGCGATGTCGAGGTCGCGGGTGAACAGGCCGGTTTGCAGGCCGAAGCGGGAGTCGTTGACGGCGGCGAACGCGTCGTCCAGGGAGTCGAACGGGTCGACCGTGACGACGGGTCCGAAGGCCTCCTCGCGGTAGACCGCCGCCGTGTGCGGGACGTCGGTGAGCACGGTCGGCGCGAAAGTGTTGCCGTCACGGCGATTACCGGTCCGCGCCACCGCACCCGCGTCGACGGCTCCCGCGACCCAGCGCTGCACCCGGTCCGCCGCGGCCGTGTCGATCAGCGGCCCGACGTCCTCCCCCACCGACAGCTTCTCGACCTCCGCCACCAGGATTCGGACGAACTCGTCGTAGTGCGCGCGGGGGACGAAGACTCGTTGCACGGCAATGCACGACTGCCCCGCCGAGTACATGGCGAAGGTGGCGATCCGGGTCGCGGCCTGGGCCAGGTCGGTGTGGTCGGGGCAGATCACCGCCGCCGCGTTGCCGCCGAGTTCCAGAACGACGTGCTTGCGCGGGACCGCGTCCCGGATCCGCCAACCGACCGGCGCGGACCCGGTGAAGCTGACCACCGGCAACCGCGGGTCGGCGACCAGCTCCGCAGCGACCTCGTTGGTGGTGGGCAGGATCGACCACGAGCCAGCGGGCAGGTCGGTCTCCGCCAGGATCTCGCCCAGCACCAAGGCGGACAACGGGGTCGCGGGCGCGGGCTTGAGCACGAACGGCGCGCCGACCGCGATGGCGGGCGCGACCTTGTGCGCCACCAGGTTGAGCGGGAAGTTGAACGGCGTGATGCCCAGCACCGGTCCACGCGGCACCCGCCGGACCAGCGCCACGCGACCGGCGCTGCCCGGATCCGTGTCCAGCCGTTGCAGGTCCCCCGCCCACCGGCGGGCTTCCTCCGCGGCCCAGCGGAACGTGGACGCGGCTCGCGCGACCTCGACGCGGGCCCACCGGATCGGCTTGCCGTTCTCGGCGGTGATCAGCCGCGCCAACTCCTCGCCGCGCTCGGCGATCCGCGTGCTGACGTGGGTCAGCGCCGCGGCGCGCGCGAACGCGGGCAGTTCGGCGGTTTCGGCCCGCGCGCCGACCGCGCCGGTGATCGCCGCTTCGACGTCCGACGGGGTGGCGAGGCTGGTGGTGGCCACGAGGCGGCCGTCGACGGGGTCGCGCACGTCCAGGAGCGTGGGACCGGTCGCCGGTGTGCCCGCGACCCAGTAGGGCACGGTCATGGGGTTCTCCGGTGTCAGTGCTTGTGCATGACGTGCTTGACGCGGGTGTAGTCCTCGAGCCCGTAGTGGGAGAGGTCCTTGCCGTAGCCGGACTGCTTGAAACCGCCGTGCGGCATCTCGGACACCAGGGTCAGGTGGGTGTTGATCCAGACGCAGCCGAAGTCCAGGCGCGCGGACAACCGCAGCGCCCGCCCGTGGTCGGCGGTCCAGACGCTCGCGGCCAGCCCCTGGTCGACCCCGCAGGCCAGGCGCAGCGCCTCGGCCTCGTCGGCGAAGGTCTGCACGGTCAGCAGCGGCGCGAAGTTCTCCTGCTGTACCAGGTCATCGTCCTGACGGACACCTGAGATCACCGTCGGCGCGAGGAAGTACCCCCGGTCGCCGACGACCTCTCCCCCGGTGAGCACGCGCGCGTGGTCGGGCAGGCTGTCGAGGATCGAGCGGACACGGGCGAACTGCTCGGCGTTGTTGAGCGGTCCGTAGTCGGCGGTCCTGTCGGATGGAGGTCCGGTGTGGACGTTCTTCGCCCGCTCGACGAGGAGTGCCGTGAACTCCTCGTGGATCGCCTCGTGCACGAGGATCCGGGACGCCGCCGTGCAGTCCTGTCCCGCGTTGAAGTAGCCCGCGGCCAGTACTCCGTCCACAGTGGCGTCGAGGTCCGCGTCGGGGAAGACGAGCACGGGCGCGTTGCCGCCGAGTTCGAGGTGCGCGCGGGCGACGCGGTCGGCGGCGGTGCGGGCGACCTCGATGCCAGCGCGGGTGGAGCCGGTGATCGAGACCATGGCCGCGGCCGGGTGCGCGACGACCGCGCGACCGGTGTCCCGATCACCGCACACCACGTTGAGCACCCCGGCGGGCAGGAACTCGGCGGCGAGTTCGCCGAGCAGCACCGCCGTCACCGGTGTCGTGTCTGCGGGCTTGAGCACGACGGTGTTGCCCGCGGCGAGCGCGGGGGCGATCTTCCACGCCGCCATGAGCAGCGGGTAGTTCCACGGCGCGACCTGGCCGACCACGCCGACGGGCTCACGCCGGACGTACGAGGTGTGGCCGGGCAGGTACTCCGTGGCGGCGAGGCCCGGCAGCAGCCGCGCGGCGCCCGCGTAGAAGCGCAACGCGTCGACAGAGGCCAAGACCTCCTCGGTGCGGGTGGTGGCGCGCGGCTTGCCGGTGTTGCGGCACTCCGCCTCGACGAACTCGTCCGCGCGGCTCTCCAGTGCGTCCGCTACCCGGAGCAGGGCTTCCTGGCGCTGCGCGGGTGTGGTGTCCCGCCAGGTGTCGAAGGCCGCGACAGCAGCACGGTATGCGGCATCCACATCCTCCGATGTGGACAGTGGTGCGGTGTCGAACACCTCGCCGGTGCACGGATCCACCAGGTCGGCGGTGGCGTCCGTGTCCCGCGAGACTCCGTTGACGAGGTTGCGCACGGTCACCGTTCCTCCTGGGGCAGCACACTCAACAGCTCGTAGACCACGTGCGCGGCGGCGATCCCGGTGATCTCGGCGTGGTCGTACGCGGGCGCGACCTCGACGACGTCCGCGCCGACCACGTTGAGCCCGGCCAGGCCGCGCAACACTTCCAGCAGCTCCCGGCTGGAGAGCCCGCCCGCCTCCGGTGTGCCGGTGCCCGGCGCGAAACCCGGGTCGAGCACGTCGATGTCGACCGAGACGTACACCGGTCGGTCCGCCAGTCGGGCGCGGACCCGGTTGATGATGTCGTCTATCGACGCGCGGGCGAAGTCGCGGGCGTGCACGGCGGTGAACCCGAGGCGTTCGCTCTCGTCGAGGTCCAGCCGCGAGTACAGCGGCCCGCGGATCCCCACGTGCACCGAGTGTTCCTCGTCGACCAGGCCCTCTTCGCTGGCCCGCCGGAACGGGGTGCCGTGCGTGTGGGCGGCGCCGAAGTAGGTGTCCCAGGTGTCGAGGTGCGCGTCGAAGTGCAGCACGGCGATCGGCCCGTGGCGGCGGTGCTGGACCCGCAGCAGCGGCAACGCGATCGTGTGGTCCCCGCCGATGGTGATGAGCCTGCGCCGGGTCCCCGCCAGGTCGGTGGCGGCGGCCTCGATGGTCGCGACCGCCTCGGCGATGTCGAACGGGTTGACGCCGACGTCACCCGCGTCGGCGACCTGGCGGACCGCGAACGGCTCGGCGTCCAGCGCCGGGTTGTAGGGGCGGAGCAGGCGGGAGCTCTGCCGCACGTGGCCGGGTCCGAAGCGGGCGCCGGGCCGGTAGCTGACGCCGGTGTCGAACGGGACGCCCCAGATCAGCGCGTCGGCGTCGGGGACGTCGGCCAGGCGCGGCAGGCGGGCGAAGGTGGCGTCCCCGGCGTACCGGGGGACGCGGGTGGCGTCGACGGGACCGATGGTCACGGGAGCACCGCCAGGATCTCGGCGGCGGCGCGCTTGCCGCTGTCGATGGCGCCGTCGATGAACCCGGGCCAGCGCCGGGCGGTGTGCGCGCCCGCGAAGTGGACCCGGCCCTCGGGGGTGGCGAGGTCCCGTTCGTAGCGGGAGATCTGGCCCGCGCGGAACGTGGTCCACGTACCCCGGGACCACTCGTCGTCGACCCACCGGTGCGTGGCGGCCCGGGTGACCTCGGCGTCGGGGGCGAACTCCCGCACGGCCCGCTGGACCGCGTCGAGGTCGTCGGCGTCGACGCGGTCGTGCTCCGGCGCGAAGCAGACCAGGACGACCCCTTCGGGCAGGGTGCGCATGGCGCCGACGTAGTCGAAGGCCGTGCCCCAGCCGAAACCGCTGAGGTCTTCGGGGACGTTCCGCGCGAGCGCCCAGACCTTCTGGCCCTGCCCGGCGTGGTTCTCGGCGGAGATGGCCAGCTTGGCCGGGGCGAGGCCGGGCTGGAAGTCGATGTGCCGCAGGACGCCGATGGGCACGGTGACCAGGAGCCGCGCGGCGGTGAACTCGTCGTTGACGACGACGTGGTCCTCGGCTTGCCGGACTCGCCGCACGGGGGTGTCCAGCCGGATGTCGACGTCCCGTGCGAGGGCGGCCGCGAGGGCGGCGGTGCCGTTGTCGAAGGTCTGCCCGAGGACGCTGGCCTGGACCATGCCCCAGACGGAGTTGTCCATGGCGGCCAGCCAGCGCAGGATGTCGAGCGCGGAGCCGGTGTCGGCGGCGGCGTTCCCGCAGCCGCAGAACCAGGAGATCAGCAGCTCCCGGGCGTTGCCCTTGAGGTTCGCGGCACCGGCCCAGTCGCGGATGGGGACGTCGAGGTCCGCGAGGTCCTGTTCGGACAGTGGGCGGTCGACGTCGAGGCGAGCCCCGGCGGCGATGAGCGCGCGAACGGCGTGTTCGAGGTCGCCGAGTTCGTCGGGCGGGACTGGCAGCAGGGTGTCGAGGACCGTGCCGTGGTCAGACCACGTCATCCGGGCGGGCAGTTCGCTGTCGGTGACGGGGATGCCGTAGCGGCGGACCTCGGCGCTGACGTGGGCCTGCTCCGGGACGATCCAGGTGCCGCCCATCTCCAGGCCGAAGCCGGGGAACAGGTCGGTCCGGTACCAGGTGCGGCCGCCGATCCGGTCCCGCGCCTCCAGCACGCGGACCGAGCGGCCCGCCGCCACCAGGTCGCGGGCGGCGGTCAGCCCGGAGAAACCCGCTCCGATGATCGCGACATCCACATCCGGAGTTCCCATCACGCACTCACCTTCCGCCGGTTGCCCGGCGCCGAGAACCGTGCCGGAACCGTACGATCGGCGCAACGGATGGGTCGATGGACGCCATGTCCAATTCCACAGGCGGGACTGGACAGGATGTCCAGCCCACAAACCCCTGGGTACGATACGGACGGTGACGCCCGAGGAGCGGGTGGGGAAACTGGGAACGGGATGTTGGGGACTCACTATTTCGACGAGGCGCCGAGCAGCGGCAGCGACCGCAAGTCGATCCCCCTCACGTTGCCCGACCTGTCCCTGGAACTGACCACCGACGTCGGCGTCTTCTCCCGGGACCACCTCGACACCGGGACCAGGGTCCTGCTGGAGCACGCGCCGCCGCCGCCCGTGCGCGGACCGATCCTCGACCTGGGCTGCGGCTACGGGCCGATCGCGCTGACCTGGGCCACCCGGCGCAAGCGCCTGGAGGTGTGGGCCACGGACGTGAACACCCGCGCACTGGAGCTGACCCGGCTCAACGCCGAGGCCGCGGGACGGGGCAACGTCCAGGTCGGCACCCCCGACGAGGTCCCGGCGGACGTCCGGTTCGCGGCGATCTACTCCAACCCGCCGATCCGGGTCGGCAAGTCCGTGCTGCACGACATGCTGCGGCACTGGCTGCCCCGTCTGCTGCCGGACGGCGCGGCGTTCCTCGTCGTGCAGCGCAACCTCGGCGCCGACTCGCTGGCGAAGTGGCTCATCGGCGAGGGGTTCCCGACCACGCGCCGCAATTCGACCAAGGGCTTCCGCATCCTGGAGGTCCGGCCGCGGCCCGAGGTCGCGGCGGAAAGCGGTGGGGCATGAAGCAACTGGGTGAGACCGATCTCAAGCGCCTGCACCGCACGTGGCGCCGCAAGGACCACTTCCGCCTCGCGCTGATGCTGGAGAACCTGCAGTCGCCGTTCAACGTCGGCGCGATCGCCCGGACCGCGGCCGCCATGGGCGCGGAGGCGCTGTACCTGGCGGGTTCGGCCGTCGACGTCCGCTCCGCCGCCGCGCAGAAGGCCGCCATGGGCAGCGACCGGTTCCTGCGCACCGAGCGCCTGGAGACCACGGCGGAGGCGGTGGCGCGGGCCCGCGCCGACGGTTTCCTGGTGGTGGCGCTGGAACTGGCCGACGCGGCCGTGCCGCTGCCCGAGGTCGACCTGGCCCGGGACGTGTGCCTGGTGCTGGGCCACGAGGACCGCGGCGTGTCGGCCGCCTGCCTGCTGGACTGCGACGTGGTCGCGTTCGTGCCGCAGCTGGGCAAGATCGGCTCGCTCAACGTCGCCTCGGCCGCCGCCGTCGGCTGCTACGAGGTGCGCCGCCAGGGTTTCGCGGCCGGGGACGCTCCATCCACTGCGGACTAGCCGCCTACGCCGTCGAGTGCGCGTAGGCCAAGGCGTCGCGGGCCTCGAGGGCGAGCCACAGTTCGTAGCGGGCCGGGGCGGTCGTCAGGTCGCGGCCGGTCAGGGCCTCGACGCGGTCTATCCGGTTGCGGACGGTGTGCCGGTGCACGCCGAGGGTTTGCGCCGTGGTGTCCCACGCCGCGTTGGCGTCCAGCCAGGCCCGGAGCGTCGGCAGCAGCTGGCCCTTCGGGTCGGCGGCGTCGATGGGGGCCAGGGCGGTGTCGGCGAAGGACGCGAGGAGTTCGGGCGGACCGAGGGACAGCAGCAGTCGACTCGTGCTGTGCTCCCCCGCCTCCGCCGGGCGGCCGAGGCGTTCGCTGCTGGGGAGCAGGGCGCGGGCCTGCCGGAGTGAGACCGCGACCGCGCCGGGGTGCACGGCGGCGCCGATGCCCGCCGCGCGGGCCGGGGCGAAGCGGTCGAGCAGGGCGGTGAGGTCGACTTCCGCCGCCGCCAGCGCCTCGACGGTGTCCGCCGCGCACCGGACCAGGCCGCCGGGGAGGACGAGGGCGAGGTCGGCGGCCAACTCGTCCGCCTCACGCGGGCGGGCCAGCACGGCGACACCCCGGATCCTCGGGGCGGTCAGGCCGAAGGCGGCGAGCACGGGACCCGCCTGGTCCTCCGGCAACCCGGCGGCCAGCCTGGTCATGGCCTCGGTGCCCGCCCGCCTGCGCGGCTCGTCGGCGAGGTGGCGGCGTTCGAGTTCGAGGGTCAGCAGGGAGACCAGGGCGGCGTCGAGGGTGCTCGGGCGGTCGGGTCGGGCCAGCAGGAGGTGGCCGCGCAAGCGCTTGGCGCCGATCGGCTGCACACCGACCGCGAGGCCGTCGACCTCGACCGCCGCGCTGCCCAGGAGCCCTCGGGCGGCGACCTCGTCGAGGACCGTCCGACCGGCGGCGAGCAGCGCGGGCGCGGTGGGGCCGACGGCGGCCAGTTCGCGGCCGAGGAGGTCGGTGACCACAGCCGCGCGGCCGGTCGCGGCCTGCCAGACCTTGAGGATCCCGGTCGGCCCGGCACCCGAGGTCGCCGCGACGGTGAGCTTCCGCTGTACCTCGATCGTGTGTTCCAGCGCCCGGCGGTCCTCGGCGGCGAGCGCGGCGAAGACGGCCTTGGTGACCGCGATGAACGGCACCTCGTCCGGCACGACCAGCAGCGGCAGCCCCGCTTCCTCCGCCGCGGCGACCAGCCCGCCGGGCGGCTCCCGGTGCGGCTGGCCGTGCCCGACCCCGAACGCCAGCGCCGCCGCACCGCCGTCCACGACGTCCTGGACGTAGTCGCGGCACGAATCCGGGTCGACCGGCAGGACGACGCCCGCGGTCATGAGCAGTTCGCCGCCGTGCAGCCACTCGCCGGGCCGCGCCAACTCCGAGACGTGCGCCGCCGTCACGACGCGCTCCCGACCCGCCGCGCCCGCGACCAGCGTCAGGCGGAGGTCGCGGTGGGCGAGCAGGGCATCCACGGTCAGCGGCATGGACACAGTGTCCACACAGCCCGGCGAAGTTCAACCCCGCGTCCATCGACCGTCGGGGCGACGGCCACCTACTGTCCCCTCCCACGTGACCCACGCCTCACCCGTTGGAGGTCCCGCGGTGATCGACCACCGACGTCATCCGTCCACTGTGGCTAGTTTGAGTGCCGCCACCCGAGCGGACGGAGCACCCCGATGACCGCGGCCGACCTGGTGATCCTCGGCGCGACCGTGCACACCATGGACCCGAACCGGCCGACCGCCGACGCCGTCGCCGTGCGCGGCGGGGTGATCGTGGCCGTCGGGGACGTGCGGGCGCACCTCGGTCCGCGCACCGAGGTCGTCGACACCCCGGGCCTGGTCGTCACCCCCGGGTTGGTCGACTCGCACCAGCACCCGATGCACGGCATCGCCGACACCCGGGCCACCAGCGCCGCCGGGCTCACCGGCCCGGACCAACTCGACGAGCTCCTGCGCCGCACCGCCGCCGCGCTGCCGCCGGACGCCTGGGTCGTCGTCAACGGCGTGGAGTACGGCGCGCTGCCCGCGCACGTCCTCCCCCGCGCGTTCCTCGACGACGCCGTCGGTGGTAGGCCCGCGTTCCTGTGGTTCGCCGACTCCCACAACGCGGTGCTGAGCACCCGGGCGCTGGGTCTCGCGGGCATCACCGGACCGGTGGATTTCGGCGACCGCTCGGAAATCCTGGTCGACGAGGACGGCGTGCCGACCGGCCTGCTGCACGAGATGACCGCCGTGCTGCACGGGTACGCGGCGGTTCCCCCGCCGTCCGCCGACGAGATCGCCAGGCTGGCCGGGGAGCTGTTCGCCGCGCAGGCGGCGTGCGGGATCACCGGGATCCACGTGCCGGACAGCTGGCCGGGCACCGAAGGCGTGCTGGACGCGTTGGAGGCGCGGGGCGGGCTGCCGCTGCGGATCCGGTTGGCGCCGTGGATGTTCCCGAACGGCGTCGAGGACACTTTGGACTCCGTGCGCGAGCGCCGCTCCGGTGGCCGCTGGCGGACCGGGGCGGTGAAGTTCTTCCTCGACGGCACCGTCGACGGCGGCTCGGCCTGGCTGGGGCACCCGGACTGCGCGGGCGACGGGACCCGTCCGATGTGGATCGATGTGCGGCGGTACGAGGCCGCGGTGCGGCGGGTGGTCGACCTCGGGCTGCCGTGCCTCACGCACGCGATCGGCGACCGCGCGGTCTCCACCGTGCTGGACACCTACCAGGCCGTGGGGCGCCCGAAGTCCGGTCGGCACCGGGTCGAGCACATCGAACTGCTGGCCGACGAGGACGTCTCCCGGTTCGCCGAACTGGACGTCGTGGCCTCGATGCAGCCGACGCACATGGACTGGACCCTGCCCGACCACACCGACAACTGGTCGCGGCGGCTCGGTTCCCCGCGCTGCGCGCACGGCTGGCGGTGCGCGGACATCGTGCGAGCGGGCGGCCGGATCGCGCTCGGCTCGGACTGGCCGGTCGCGCACTACGACCCGCGCGTCGTCATGGCGGGCGCGCGACTGCGGCGGCCCGCGGCTGAGCACGACCGCGCGCCGGTCGGCTTGGACCAGGCGTTGTCCGCGCGGCAGAGCCTGGCCGGATACACGACCTGGGCCGCTTACGGCGTCGGCGAGGAACAGGTGGCCGGGCGGGTCCAAGAGGGCTTCCGCGCCGACCTGACCGTCTTCGGCGGCGATCCCCTCGCCTGCCCCGGCGGAGAACTGGCCGACCTCCCGGTGGCGATGACCATTGTGGACGGTCAGGTCGCGCACCGCTCCGCTCGCTAGTTCGCAGGCGGGCACTTCCCGCCCCACCCACGTCCACTCGTCGGGGAGTGCGGCACTCCGGAGGTTTGGCATGACATCGACTCCCGCGTCCCCGCCCGCCGACGCGCCCCGGGCACCGGCCGGGTCCGGCCGGGCGGGGCGCGTCGAGGCCCACGGCATCGACGTGATCGGCGACGACGAGCGGCACGGCCGCGCGCGCGACCTCGTCGGCGTGTGGGCCGCGCCGAACGTGAACTACCTGGCCCTGGTGGTGGGCGGGGCGCTGGTGGTGATGGGCCTGCAGCTGTGGCAGGCGCTGCTGGTGATCGTGGTCGGCAACCTGTGCTGGGTGCTGGTCGGTGTGCTCGCGATGAGCGGGCCCGCGGCGGGCGCGCCCAGCGAGGTGATCACGCGGGCGGTCTACGGGACCCGGGCGAACCGGGTCGTCATCGGGGTGAACGGGTGGTTCATCTCGGTCTGCTACGCGGCGCTTAACTGGTCCGCCGCCTCGGTGACGACCTTCAGCCTGTTCGCCCGCTACGGCATCGAGTTGAACACCGCCGGGAAGGCGGTCGTCATCGTCGGCATCGCGGCGGCGACCCTGGTGATCAGCGTCTACGGGCACGCGATGATCGTGCGGCTGTACCCGCGCCTGACCCTGGTGCTGACCGTGGTGTTCGCCGTGCTGGCCGTGTTCGTCTTCGGTCACACCGACTGGTCGTACCACCCGCCGGTGGCGCCAGCCGGGACCGAGCTGTGGGCGGCGCTCGCGGGCGGTCTGGCCCTGGTCGCCTCCACTGCCCTGTCCTACAACAACAGTGCCGACTTCGCCCGTTACCTCCCCCGGTCCGCCAAGGGCTCGTCGGTCGCCGGGTGGACCGCCCTGGGCGCGTACCTCCCGAGCACGCTGTTCACCGCGCTCGGCGCGCTGGCGGCGACCACTTTGGACATGAGCGACCCGCAGACCGCGCTGGCCCAGGTGCTCCCCGGCTGGTTCACCCCCGTCTTCCTGATCGCGGTGGTCCTGGGCGCCATCGCGAACAACGCGATGACCATCTACAGCGCGGGCCTGGCGATCCAGGCGATCGGGCTGCGGATCCGCCGCTCGCGCAGCGTGCTGCTGGACGGCACCATCGGGGTGCTGATGACGATGTACGCGCTGCTGGTCTCGAACTTCCTCGAGGCCGTGAGCACCATGTTGCAGCTCATGGTGGCGGTGCTGTCCCCCATGATGGCGATCTACGCCAGCGACGTGCTGCTGCGCCGCAACCGCTACGACGGCCACGCCCTGAGCGACGAATCGCACGGCGGCCCGTTCTGGTACACCGGCGGCGTCAACTGGGCGGGCGTCGGCGCGCTCGTCACGGGAATCGCGTGCGCCTTCTCGTGCGTCGCCATTCCCGGCCTGCACACCGGTTTCCTGGCGGCGGCGATCGGCGGGATCGACCTGTCGCTGCCGGTAGGGCTGATCGTCTCCGCCGCCGTCTACACCGCCGCGATGCGGCCCCGGATCAGGGCACTCGGGTAGCGGGCCTGCGGACCAGCTGCCGTCGGCACCGACGACCAGATCCGCGCCGCCGTGCTGTCCAACCCGCCTGCGCCCCGCAGGCGACCCCCGTCGACGAGGTCGTCGAGACCCTGACGTGCCCGCTGCTCGACGGGCTCCGGGGGCCGCGGTCGTAATGTCTGGTTGCGGCCGCTTTTGCCGTATAACTCGACCGTCGAAGAAAGTGCTATTACCGGCTTGAGCTGGGGCGATATGCCTAGTGTGAATGGCAAGGACTGCCCGACCGCGGAATTGCCGACCTAAAGTTAGCGCACGGCGGAGTGCTTGTCCCGGCCTCCACCGACTTTCCCTGCGAGCGCGAGGAAATGGCATGGTGCGCAGATTTTCGGTAATGGCTTGTGCCGCGGGCCTGGTGGCCGCGGTGATCGCGGGTGCGTCCGGGGCGGCGGACGCCGCGCCCGGCACTCCCGCCGGCGAGGTTCCCGGGCTGACCGGCGAGGCGGCGACGGTGGCCGCCGGACCGTCGGCGGATCGCTTCCGCCAGGTCCGGCGGGCCCAGGCGGACCGGTCCGCCGCAGCCGCCACGGCCCAGGCGGCGGCGCAGAAGCACATGTTCTGGGGTCCGGAACCGCAGCTCGGTTCCAACGCCGACGGTTTCGTGGCGACGCAGAGCGTTATTCCTTCGCTGCGGCTCTCCAATTCCGCCGATGTGGTCTACGCGCCGACGATGAAGCCGACCGGGCATTCCTGCATCGAGGTGGTCACCGCCTACGGGCTCGGGCAGGGCGCCCAGGTGTGGGCGTGGGACTGGTGCGGGAAGGTCGGACCGGCGAAGGTCACGCAGATCAACAGCGCGTTCCTGACCAACTACACCACCACCGTCAACGGGCGGCCCGCGTACACGGTGCAGGAGATCCGCACCAACGCCGCCAACAACACGTGGACCGCACAACTGTTCAACGTCAAGACGAACGCGTGGGACAACCTGTTCACGCAGAGCGGGACCGACCAGAGCAAGCTCAACGAGGGCTGGGACATCTTCGAGATCTACGCGACCCACAACAACTCCACGGGCCGCGCCTACTACTGCACCGACGCCAAGGGGCAGGTCTTCGAGTCCAGCTCGATCAAGCTGCGGATCGGCGGGCAGTGGTCGGCCGCCACGGCCGCCAACTCGCCGATGCGGCCCGCCGCGACACCGCGACCGGCCGACTTCGACTGCCCGACGCTGACGTCCCAGGTGCCCGCGGCCAACAGCAACTGGCGCGTGACGATCTAGCGCAGCTCGGCCAGCTCGCGCCACTGGTCCAAGGGCAACGTCCTCGGGTCAGCCGGTAGGGCTTGGAGGCAGACCTGGTCGGCGCCCGCCCGGAGGTGGGCGTCGACCCGGTCCGCCACCGCCGACCCGGACGTCGCGACGATGGCGTCGACCAGGCGCGCGCTGCCGCCGTCGGCGAGATCCGCGTCGGTGAAACCCAGGCGCCGCAGGGAATCGTGGTACGGGGCCGTGGCGAGGTAGGTGCCGACGTGCGTCCGCGCGCGCTCGGCCGCGTCCGGAACCCCCACGACCACGGCCTGTTCGACGACCAGCCGCCGGTCCGGCCCCAGGATCTCCCGCGCTTGAGCCGTGTGCTCCGGCGTGACGAAGTACGTGATCGCGCCGTCCGCCCGGTCCCGCGCCAACGCCAGCGCCTTGGGCCCCAACGCCGCGAGCACGCGCGGCGCCCGCGGCCGCGTCTCGGGCAGGCCGACCAGCGGCAGGATCGGGTCCGGCTCGTCAAGGCCGTCGAGGTGCTCGCGCAGGGCCGTCAGCGGCCGGGAGTACCGCAGCCCCAGCGCCCCCTCGACGACCCGCGCGTGCGAACTCCCCAGCCCCAGGACGAACCGGTCCGGGTGGCTCTCGGTCAGCGACCGCACCTGGTTGCGGACCAGCCGCGGGTGCCGCCCCCAGATCACCGCGATCCCCGTGCCCACAACCAGCGACTCGGTGGCCCGCAGCAGGTTCGCCGACTCCAGGAACGGGTCGCGCAACAAACCCTCGCTGAGCCACAGCGCGGAGAACCCCAGCCCTTCCAACTCCGCCGCCGCAGCGGCCGATTCCGACACGGGCCGCAGATCAATCCCCGCGACCCATACACCCACCCGACCCAGCGACGGCAGCATGCGGCAACTCCCCAGTGTTGACGGCCTCGGCTCCACCGAGGCGGCGCGATCTCGCGATACGATCCGGAGTGATACTCCGGATAATACGGAGTATCACTCCGCTTCGGCAAGGAGGTGGTTCCCGGTGTCCACACCGCGGCGCACGGACGCGCGGCGCAACCGGGCTCGGCTGGTGGCCGCCGCGGCCGAGCTGTTCGACGAGGTCGGCGCCGACGCCACCGCGATGAACGACGTGGCGCGGCGGGCGGGCGTCGGCCCCGGCACGCTCTGGCGGCACTTCGCCGACAAGGACGCGCTCATCGCCGAAGTGGTCGGCGACAGCCTCGACAACCTCGCCGCGCTCGCCGCCGACCTGCGCGCCGAACCCCGCGCGCTGCGGCGGTGGGTGGTCGAGCTGGTCCGGCACATCAGCCGCTACCGGGGTCTGGTCGACGCCATCGCGCACGCCGGGCCCGACGGCCCGCTCGGCGGCCGGTGCCACGCCGTGGAAGCGGCGACCGCGGACCTGGTCGAGCGGGCGCGCGCCCAGGGGGAGGTCCGGGCCGACCTGACCGCGACCGAGGTGGTGCGGTTGGCGATGGCCGTGGCGTGGGTCAACGAGGCCGTGACGCCGCCCGACACCGCCGACCGCCTGCTGTCGTTGATCTTCGAGGGGGTCGACCGCTAGTCCGGTGTGGCCCGCGGGCCACTACCCACCGGAGCCGACCACCGGCGACAACCCTGTGGATAACTCCCGATTCCCGGTCGTGGCCTGGGGATTGGATGATCCGGGGAGAAGTAGCCCACGGTATCGGTCGACGCTGCGCGGGTGCGCTGAGCTGGTACGTCGTACGATCGATGGCCCTGACCGGGGTGCGGGTCCGGGTGGGGCCGGGGCCGACGAGTGGGCATGACGGAGGGCCGAATGCCGTTTTCCTCCAGTGAGTTCGCCGCCGAGCTGCGGCTGCTGCGCAAGGGGCGGGGCGTCGACGGGCGGATCGTCGAGGTGGTGGGGCCCGCGCTGCGGGTGCTGTGCGGGGTGGGCGTGACCGACGGTGCGGCTGCCGTGCGGGAGAGGGTGAAGTCCACTCTGGTCGAGCTGACCGCACGGCTGCCCGACGACCTGCGCGAGATCGTGCGGACCGCGCTCGCGCTGCCCGCGCCGGGCGAGCGGCACGCGCCCTTCCTCTCCGAGCGCACCGCCGTGCTGGCCAAGCGGTACAACCGCGACACCCGGACCATCCGGCGGCGGATCGACGAGGGCATCTCGCTGCTGGCCGAGCTGGCCGCCAACTCGGTGGTGACCGCCGTCGAGGGCACCGACTGGTCGGCCCGCAGGCTGGAAGCCGTCTTACGCCTGGACCTGCAGACCCCCGAGTGCTTCGAGCGCCGCACGATCGTGGCCCTGCGCGAGGGGCTCGACCACATCCGGTACTCGATCACCATCCCGCCCGCCCGCGACCCGGGCGACACCGAGCGACCGGTCGGTCTTCTCACCCGTGTCCACTTCGGCGCCGAGGTCGTCGGCAAGCAGGTGCGCGGCAAGCGGTTCACCGTGGACATGCGCATCCCGGCCCTGGCCGTCGGCCAGGAGCACGAGTACGGGCTGGTCAACCGGATCCCGGTCGGGCAGCGGATGCGGCCGTACTACCTGTTCTTCCCCGAGCGCCACTGCGAGCGCTTCGACCTGCGGGTGCGCTTTCCCGCCGACGACGACCCCGGGGCCGTCGAGGTCATCCACGAGGCCTTCCACCGCGACATCGACGAGCCCGGCTTCGTCGGGCAGCGGACGCCGGTGGACACCATCCACGAGGCCAGGATCGGCTTCACCGACCTGAAGCCGGGCTACGGCTACGGCCTGCGCTGGACCGACACGCGAAACATCGCATAACGGAAAGTGGAAGGACCGGTCCACTTCGCGCGAAATTGCCCACGCATTAATCCGTTCGAGTGAGCGTCGGTTGTGGACATGACTGTTCGTAACACCGCCCGGGACGCGTTCGATCCTCTGGGTACCTCGCCGGGAAACCGCGGGGAATCCACCTGAAACGGAGGGGCCGTGCCGTTCTCCTCGACCGAGTTCGCCGCCGAACTGCGCAGGCTGCGCCGGGGCCGCGGTGTGCAGGGACCGCGCATCGGCGACGAGGTGGGTCCCGCGCTGCGCGCGCTGTGCGCGATCACCCCGCACGACTCCCACGCCGCGATCCGGGAGAAGCTCGGCGCCCGGATCGCCCACCTGGGTGCCGCGCTGCCGCACGACCTGCGGATCGCCGTGGGCACCGCGCTCGCGCTGGATCCCGGCTCCTCGGCCAAGTTCCTCAACGACCGGATGCGGGCGCTGGCCGACCGGTTCGACCGGGATGTGCGCACCGTGCGGCGGCGCATCGACGAGGCGCTGGACCTGCTCGCCGAACACGCGGCGCTGCACCAGGCACCGGACCTCGCCCAGCCCACCGGTCCGGCCGCGCCGCGACCCGGGACCGGGCCGTGGCGCGTCGAACGGCTGGAAGCGGTGGTGCGCCTGGACGCGGGCGCGCCGGAGTGCATCGAGCGCCGCACGATCGTGGCCGAGCGCGACCTCGGTGACCGGATCGTGGTGCCGGTCAGCCCCCGGTCGGTCGACCCCGGTTCGACGGCGCCCGTGCGCTCGTACTTCGGCGCGGAGCTGCTCGACACCGTGCCGCGCGCGGACGGCGGCTGCCTGCTGGAACTGCGGCTGCCCACGCCGCTGACGGCGGGCCAGCGGCACGAGTACGGCCTGGTCGTGGACATGCCGCGGGCCGCGCCCCCACCGCACTACATGTACTTACCCGAGCAGCGCTGCGACTCCTTCGACCTGCGCGTGCGCTTCCCCCAGGCCCCGGTGCCGACCGCGGTCAGCCTGGTGCGCGGCGCGCGCGACCTCGACTCGACCGACACCGAGGACGCCGAGGCGACCACCGTCGACGCGGTGCGCGAGGTGCACGCCCGGTTCGACAACCTCACCTCGGGACTCGCCTACGGCCTGCGGTGGCGGTACGCCAACCTGAGCGCCTGAACAACCGGTCCGGAATCGACAGGTCCACAGCGGACTATCGACGCCGAACCCGTCCGCAACAATTCGACGACACCGCCGGTCGATTCCGACTCAGTCAATGGTGTATTCGCCATCGGTACCGGGAGCGGCGAATCTACCGAGTTCCGCGTAGACGGAGTCGCGCACGATCCAGATGTGTCCGGTGAAGGTGGGCTGCTTGTAGCTCTCACCGGGGTTGAGGGCGTTGTAGAGCACTTCGCGACCGTCGAAGTCGACCCAGTAGATGACGACCCGATCGGACCTGAGGTTGGCGAACGTGATCGTGACCCCGTGGTCGGACGGTGGGGACCGGTCCGCGGACGGCCGGGGGAACGCCGGCGTCGACCCGATGGCGGTCGGCTCACTGCTCGGCGACTCGCTGGTGGTCGGTTCCGCGGTGTCGGACGGATCTTCGGACGGCGACCGCGGCGCCGTCGTCCGCGTCGAGACCTCCCCCGCCACCGCCGTGGCCGTGACCGCCAGGCCCGTCACCTGCGCCGAGCACCCGGCCACCGAGACCGCCACTGCGGCCAGCAGAACCACGACCACACCGCGCACGCGCCGCCTCCTCGGAAACGATCTGAAGTCTGGCGGCACCCTAGCCGGGATTACCGACTCGCGAGCCGCACGTCGCCGAACACCACGTGCCGGGTCAGCGGGAGCTGGAGGAAGGCGTGCGGGAAGCCCAGCGGCACCTCGCTGACCGCCGCCAGCCGGGCCACGTGCGCGTCGGCCAGCTCGACGTCGAGCGCGCCGAGGTTGTCCGCCAGCTGCGCCGCGGTCCGCGCCCCGGTGATCGTCGAGGTCACACCGGGGTTGAGCAGCGTCCAGGCCAGCGCGACCCGCGACGGCGTGGTGCCGATCTCCGCGGCGACCTCCTTGACCGCGTCGGCGATGCCGAGCGACCGCTCGGTCAACGCCCCGTTCCCCAGCGCGATGTCCCGGCGCGTCCCCTCGGCCGACACCGGGGCGCCGGTGGGCGCCAGGTCGGCGTGGGAGTACTTCCCGGTCAGCACCCCACTGCCCAGCGGCGACCACGGCACCACGCCGAGCCCCATCTCCCCCGCCATCGGGATGAGGTCGCGCTCGACGGTGCGCTCCAGCAGGCTGTACTCGATCTGCAGCGCGATCAGCGGGGACCACCCGCGCAGGTCGGCGACGGCCTGCATGCGCGAGACCTGCCAGGCCGGGGTGTCGGAGATGCCGAGGTAGAGGACCTTGCCCGCGCGGACCAGGTCGTCCATCGCGCGCAGGATCTCCTCGACCGGCGTAGTGGCGTCCCACGCGTGCAGGTAGAGCAGGTCCAGGTAGTCGGTCTTGAGCCGGTCGAGGCTGCGCTCGACCGAGCGGACCATGCTCTTGCGGTGGTTGCCGCCGGAGTTCGGGTCGTCGGCCTGGCTGCTGAGGGTGTACTTGGTGGCGAGCACGAGCCGGTCGCGCCTGCCCACCGCGAACTAGCCGACCAGCGACTCCGAGGTGCCGTTGGTGTAGTTGTTCGCCGTGTCGACGAAGTTCCCGCCCCGGTCGACGTAGGTGTCGAACAGGTGCTGGGCGTCGTCCTTGTCGGCACCCCACCCCCAGTCCGCGCCGAAGGTCATCGCGCCCAGCGACAGCGGCGAGACGCGCAGCCCGGACCGGCCGAGCAGGCGGTAGGTGTCGAGTGAGTTTGTCACGGTTCCTCTCCTGTCTCCGTCAACTGCCACCAGGCTGCCGGGCTCGAGCACCCGCGTGAAGGGAGCCTTGATCCTGGGACCGCCAGCGCTGTGACATTCCCTCCCACCACCCACCCCCTCTTCCCCACCCGGCATCGTCCCCGACTCGGCGAGCCAACGCGGACGCTGTCGGACCCACGTGAGGGCAGACGGAGTTCGTGGGAGCGACGACCCCACCGCAACCGGTTCAACCAACAAAACGGCTGGTGGACGGTCCCTGCCGGGTGGCTGGTCGCCGCTGCCCGCGATGCTGCTCGACCACGCCTTCGACATGCTCGCGTGGAAACCGGAGATGTCCCGGCTGCTGCTCGACTTCGACACCGTGCCGGACGCCCCGCGCAACGTCATGGCGCTGTGCCTGCTCACGCCGCGGTTCCGCGACTTCTACCTCGACCGCGAGCGGATCATGCGGATCGCGGTGGCCGACCTGCGCGCCGCGTGGGCCGCGCACCCGGCGGACGCCGCGCTGGCCGGGCTCGTGCGCGACCTGTCCCGCAGTCCCGAGTTCACCCGGTTGTGGGACCTGCGGGACGTGCGGGTCAACGGGCGCGGGCGCAAACCGCTGCGGCACCCGGGGGTCGGGCAGCTGGCGGTCGACTACGAGGTGCTGAACCCGTTGCAGAAGCCGGGTCTGCGGTTGGTGGTCTACCCCGCGGCGGACGCGGCGTCGCAGTCCGCCTTGGACGAGTCGGCGCGGTCGCTACCGGCCGTCCCAGCGGACGGTGACCTCGGGGAAACCGCGGGTGGGGCAGTCCAGCAGCGGGGTCGGGGTGCCGCGTAGGAAGCGGTCGAGGAAGGCGCGGACGTAGGTCCGCTGCACCCGCACCGCGCGCGCCGGGGTGACCGTGCCGAACAGCTCCGCGTAGACCTCGGCGGGCAATTGGTCCAGTCCACCGGGTGCGACGTAGAAAGGCGCGTCGGTGAAGCTGTAGTGGCCCATGGTGTCCGCGGCGAGGTGCCTGCCCCAGCCGGACTGGGCGTCGCGCCACCGGGTCCACGAGTCGAAGTGCCAGGCACCGGTCAGCAGGAGCGCGGGGACCGGGACGCCCTCGGTGGTGACGGGGGCCGACAGTCCCCCGTCGAGGTCGGCGGCGGCGCGGATCCGGCCGTCGAGGCGCGCGGCCTCGAAGGCGGTGGCCCCACCGGCGGAGTGGCCGATCGCGGCGACGCGGCGTGGGTCGACGGAGTTCTGCCAACGCCGGGAGACGGCGGTGAGCGCGAAGGACAGGTCGCGGGCCCGGTAGGTGATCGCGGCGGCGACGTCCTCGGGGGTCTCCTCGGCAGGCCGGTCGTGGGTGATCACGCGGCCGTCGGGGAACTTCACGGCCGCGGCCTCGTAGGTGTGGTCCACGCCGACGACCAGGTAGCCGTGGCTGGCGAGGTCCTCGGCGAGCGCGGTCCCAGTCGCGCGACTACCGCCGTAGCCGTGGCTGACCAGCACGACCGGCAGCCTGCCGGGCAGGATCGGGGCGTCCAGGACGGCCGTCGGCGTGATCGACCGCAGGGAGTCCCGGGGCGCGCCGAGGGCACCCTCCAGCGCGCGGGTCACCTCGGTGGGCGCGTACTCCGCCCGAGGCCTGCCCGCGGCGGAGCGGGTGGGGTACCAGGTCTGGACCATTAGCTCGCGGGGTCGCGGGGTGGGCGCCCAGGTGTCCACACGGGACTGGTCCACCAGGTGCACCGAGGTGGTGGCGACCGGGTACCCGCCCGTGGGCTCGGGCAGCCGGACCACCGCGGCCGCGCCCGCCGAGGGTGCCGCGACCAGCGCCAACACGCCTACCAGCACCGAAACCAGGACAAACAGCCTCGACCGCATGCGGCAGACCGTAGCCACCCGGTCGGCCGTTGGTCTAGACCTACGGCCGACCGCTCGAGGAACCGGTGATCGCCGCTGGTCGACGGCGGGACAGCGCCCGGGCCGGGCTCCGGTGGTTCGAGCGGGTGGAGACCGGGTTCGAATCGGGGGACCACGGGGCCGGGTCGACCAGCGCTACGCGGGTCGTCCGTGGTCCGCCGGGAAATCGAACGCGGGATGCCGCGGGCCGCTCCAGGCCCGCGGTGTCAGTCGGAGTCGACGTCGCGCACGCGCTTGCGGGCGTTGAGCACGGAATTGTGCCGATAAGCCTCAGCCGTCGCGGGCGCGCTCGGTGGTGCCGGTTCGGTGAAGGAGCGGATGAGGTTCACCACCGCCTGCCGCTGTTCCTCGGTGAGCCGCATGACGAGCTCGCGCACCTCGGTCACGGTGGCCGTCGGCCTGCCCGCGCGGGCCGGTTCGTACCGCGTGGGATCGAGTTTCGCCAGCTCCAGCGCCTCGCGCGGATCCACGTCCACGGCCAGCGCCGCGTTGATGACGGTATCCGCTTTGGGCCGGAACGGTTTTCGGTCCGCCCTCCGCCCGCTTTCCAGTTGTTGCCACGAGGTGCGTGAGAAGCGGGCCTTCTGGGCCGCGTCCTCCTGCGACCAGCCCTTGTCGTCCCTTGCTCGACGCAGAACTTCCCCGAGTGGCCAAGAGGTCTTGTCTTCACCGTCCCGCCCGGTCATGGCGGAGATGATCCCGCATAGTCGCCGACATGACGACCGTGAAACGCCAATGCCTTTATGTTGCTAATTGTTTCTGCGTTGTAGGCAACACTGCGCCGAGTCCGATGCCCGCCGGCCGCCCCATCCGCCAGAGGCATTCGACCCGTGGCGGCCACCACACTGTCCACTGTGGACGAGAGAAGTAGGCGGCGGACCGGGCCGGTTTTACCCGATCGGGTGATATCCCGGTGCCGTTTTTTCGCTGACCCGGACAATTCGTGCGGTCGGCCATCAAGTTGTCACCAGACAAATTTCTCTCCCGGGCGGAACGCGATGCCGGGAACGAAAGCCGGACCCGGGCGCGCGCGTTCATCCCCGGGCGACGCGGCACCACCACCCGGTACCGCGTGCCACCGCTGTCCCGGCCGCGGGGAATGGGGTAACCACCAAACAATCGTCACCGCGCCCTTCGGCGCCCGGCAATTCCCGGCGCGCCCGCGGCGGACGCGGCGACCGCCCGCGTGGGCGCGCTCCCGACGCCGTGCGCGCAGGGTGAGCGCTTTTATCGGGCCCACCCGAACGGGTCGGCGGAGCGGAACCCGCGCGGGCAAGCCACCGAACGTGGCCGCGTCACCCGAACAGCGCACCCCCGGCCCGCGACGACCGGGTGGAGTACCCCCCGATCGGCCACCCGGGGGTGTCGTCGTCGCCTGTCGGACGAGCGGGTCGCTTACCCTGCGAAGTAAGCCGTGAGCATCCAGTCGCCAGCACGTCGTGAGGCAGGGCCCCGTGGCATCACCGATGTCGACACCGCGCAGGCCCCCCGAGGTCACCTCGGGGGTGCGGGCGCGGGCCAGGTTCGCACCCAACAGCTGGATCCCCGTGCTCGCGCCGGGGTCCACTGAGGTCGTCGGGCGGTTCTGGGTGGACGCGGGCGGCGAGGTCACCGACGAGTTCATCCCCAACCCGAACTACCGCGAGTGCGCCCCGCCGGTCATCACCCACGAGATGCGCTCCTGGGCGATGTACAACCCCGGCGGCTGGGTGGAGGTCTTCGACCCGGCCCACCCGGGACCGCAGCGACCGCCGTGGGCGCTGGTCGGCCGGTACCCGGTGGACGGTCAGGGCTGGATCATCGACGCCTTCCAGCCGAACCCGAACTACCGGCCGTCCCCGGTCGCGCTGGGCTGGCCCAAGCCGCGCACCGAGGCCGAGTCGGTCCTGCAGCTCGCGCACACCGGTCAGATCGAGTACCGCGAGGCGGTGCTGGCGGTCATGGCCGCGACCCTGGTGCTGCCCGCCGACCCGAACCGCCCGCCGCGCACCCGGCTGGTGCTGCGCGACCGGGTGGTGGACGCGTTCGTCAGCCAGGACGCGATGCCGGGCGCGTGGCCCGGCCACTGGCAGCAGTTCAGCGGCGTCGAGGTCGCCCTGCTGATCCGCAGGCTCTCCGACGTCCCGGGCGGCCCACCGGACCTGCTCCTGCACGCCGCCCCCGACCTGCAGGTCCGCATCCCGGGCACGGTGCTGGTGGAGGCCCTGCGGATCATCACGGACTGACCAGGGCCAGCAGGGAACCCTCGGTGAAGCGGCAGCCGGGGTGCCGTGCGCGCGACGGCGAGCATGCCGGGTGACAGGTCGACGCCCGCGACGTCGGTGCCCCGCGCGCGCAGGAAGCCCGTCACCCGACCGGTTCCACAGCCCGCGTCGAGCACGGGGCCGCGCACCAGTTCGGCGAAGGCGCCCAGCACGGCCCGGTCGATCGGGTGGTCGTCGTCGATGGTCGGGACCACCGCCGCGTACCCGGTCGCCACGGCGTCGAAGGCCGCGCGGGTCCGCTCCTGGCCGTCGTTGATCGACATGCCGACGACCGTAGCGACGGCTCAATCCGCGCCGAGGTCCTCGGTGCGGGCGATGTCGGCGAGCCGGTCGAGCGCGGCGGCGAGGGTCGGCAGGGGTGGCGACGCCGTGGCGAGCCGGACCGCGTGCGGGGCCCGGGCGGTGGCGACGGTGAAGGCGGCGGCCGGGGTGATGGCGATGCCGGAGCGGGCCGCGGCGGCCACGAACGTCTCGGCGCGCCAGTGCGCGGGCAGGCGCCACCAGCAGTGGTAGGCGCGGGAGTCGGCCTGGACGTCGAAGCCCGCCAGGCGTTCGGCGACCAGGCGCTGCCGGGCCCGGGCGTCGGCGCGCTTGTCGGCGCGCAGGCGGGTGGCGGTGCCGTCGGTCAGCCAGGCGGTGGCGGCGGCGAGCGCGAAGCCCTGCGGGCCCCAGCCACCGGTGCGGATGGCGGCGGCGACCTCGGCGCGCAGCGCCCGGCCCGCGATGGCGAAGCCGAGGCTCAGCCCGGGGGCCAGCCGCTTGGAGAGGCTGTCGACGACGACCGCGCGGTCGGGCAGCAGGGCGGCGAGCGGCGGGTCGTCGTGCAGGAAGCCGTAGATGGTGTCCTCGATGAGCGGGATCCCCTTGTCCGCCAGCACTTCGGCCACCTCGGCGCGGCGGACGGCGCTCATCGACACGCCGAGTGGGTTGTGCAGCGCGGGTTGCAGGTACACCGCGCGCAGTGGACCGGCCGCGCGCAGGGCCGCGGGCGTGACGCCTTCGCCGTCGACGGCCAGTGGCACCAGCGTGACGCCGAGCCGCGCGGCGATCCCCTTGACGACCGCGTACGTCAACTCCTCGACGCCCAGCCGCTCCCCCGGCGGCACCATCGCGGCGATGACGCCCGCGATGGCCTGCCTGCCGTTGCCCGCGAACAGCACGTCCTGCGGCTGGGGCGACCAGCCGTCGCGGGCCAGCGCGACCGCCGCCGCCTCCCGGGCCGCCAGGGTGCCCGCGACCCCGACGGCGCGGATCGCGTCGGCCATGGCGGCGGGTTTGACCTGCTTGCGCAGGCTCTCCGCGAGGAGGTCCGCGTGCTCGGGCAGGACCGGGAAGTTCAGCTCCAGGTCGACCGCGAGCGCGGCGGGTTCGGCGAGCACCGGGCCGGGCAGGCGGGTGCCCGCGCGCACGAACGTGCCCCGGCCGACCTCGCCGACCACCAGGCCCCGGCGCACCAGCTCGCCGTAGACGCGGGAGGCCGTGGAGGCGGCGATGCCGTGGGTCCGGGCGAACCGGCGCTGGGTGGGCAGCCGCTCGCCCGGTTTCAGCCTGCCCGCCGCGATGTCGGCGGCGATCCGGTCGGCGACCTGGCGGTAGTCCATCGATTGCTCCGAGGGCATTGTTTTGATTGCACCGCGACTATAGCGCGAATACCTTCGAAACCATGCTCCTCTACGTGCACGGCCACCCCTTCGACCGGACGATGTGGGCACCGCAGCTGACCCGCTTCGGCGGCACCGCCCCGGACCTGCGCGGCTACGGCGACGGACCCGCCGCGTCCGGGGTCACCCCGATGTCGACCTTCGCCGCGGACCTCGCCGAGGTCGCCGGGCCGGACCCGGTTGTCCTGTGTGGACTCTCGATGGGCGGGCAGATCGCCATGGAGTTCCACCGGTTGTACCCGTCGCGGGTGCGCGCGCTGATCCTCGCGGATACCTCGGCGCGCGCGGAAACCCCGGAAACCAAAGGGGAAAGGTTGGCGATGGCCGACCGGCTCAGCCGCGAGGGCATGGCGCCGTACGCGGCGGAGGCGCTCTGGAAGATGGTCGCGCCGGGCAACGACGAGGCGGCGGAACACGTACGGCGCATGATGCTCGCGGCACCGCCCGACGGCGCGGCGGCGGCTCAGCGGGGGCGCGCCGAACGGCCGGACTACCGGGAGAGCCTGCTGGCGAACCCGGTCCCCACCCTCGTGGTCGTCGGCAGCGAGGACTCGTACACCCCGGTCGCGGAAGCGGAACTGATCCCGTCGACGTCGCTGGTCGTCATCGAGGGCGCCGCGCACCTGCCCAACCTGGAGCGGCAGACGGCGTTCAACGCGGCGGTGGGCGACTTCCTGGCTGGACTATGAGTCGCGGCGGACCACACCGAGCCCGATGAGGGTGGCGAGACCGCCGAAGAAGAGGAGCACCGCGTAGTCGGCGCGCCCGCTGATGGCGCGCTCGCAGATGTCGATGTAGCTGACGACCTCCGTGCGGGTCGGTCGGTCGAGGTCGGCCACGACGGACGCGGACTCGGCACCACCGAAGGTGTTCCCGCAGGTGACGGTCCGATTGGGAACCGGGTGGGCCACGGACACGGGCACGATGGCCAGGACGAGCCCGGTGACGAGCGCGACACCCGCCAGCACGGCGGCGAAGACGCGCTTGCTGACGGTGATCTGCGCGAGCGGGTCCGCGGCGGGCGGTGCCGGGTCGGCGTGCGGCTCCGCTCGGGCGGGTGGGTGCGGCAGGGCCGGGAGGTCCGGTCGCGGCGGCGGCGTGGTCATGGGGTCAGCTTCGCCGATGGGAGCGGGAGTTGGGAAGGCTCCGGGGATCCGGTCACGCGCTGTTCCGGGGGAACCCGGACCGGCTGTGCCGCACCGCACGCGGCACAACCGGTCGCCCCGTCGGCTAGAGCGCCGCGCGGACCGCGGTCTCGATCGGGGTGGGCGCACGGCCGATGAGCTTCGCCAGGTCCGGCCGGACCTCGCTGAGCGCGCCGGTGCGGATGTTGGACTGGATGTCGGTCAGCAGCTCGGCGACGAACTCCGGCAGGCCCGCCGCGACGAGGTTGCCGTGCAGCTGCGCGGCCTCGACGCTCACGTGAGTCAGCGGCTTCCCGGTCACCTCGGCCGCGAGCGCGGCCAGCTCGTCGAAGCCCCACGCGCGCGGGCCGGTCAGCTCGTAGACGGCGCCGTCGTGGCCTTGCGTGGTCGCGACCACCGCAGCGGCCTCGGCCAGGTCCTCGCGGCTGACCGAGGCGATCCGCCCCGCGCCCGTGGTGGTGACCAGGCTGCCGCGCTCCAGCGCGCCGGGGAGCCCGTTGACGTAATTCTCGTGGTACATACCGTTGCGCAGGAAGGTGAACGGCAGGCCGGACGCGCGGATGTGGTCCTCGGTGGCCGCGTGCACGCGGGCCAGGCCCAGCGGGGAGACGTCGGCGAAGCTCACGCTGGTGTAGACGATCCGACCGACACCCGCCTTGTCCGCGGCGTCCACGGCGGACTTCTGGGCGGCGACGCGGACGTCGTCCGGGCCGTCGGCCGACACCAGGACCAGGGTGTCCACGCCGTCGAACCGCAGCGACTCGGGCTGCCCAAAGTCGCCTTGGCGGACGTCGACGCCCTGGGCGGCCAGGTGCGCGGCCTTCTCCGGAGCGCGGACCGAGACCGCGAGGTCCGCGGCCGGGACGCGGGTCAGCAGCTGCTTGACGATGAGCCCGCCGAGATTGCCGGTCGCGCCCGTCACCAGGATCGTCATCGTGTTCCTTCCGCAGAGAACCAGGAGTCGGGGGAACCGTAGGTAGGGTCACTAACTTCTGGTAAGTACCTACCCCAGAGTCCTATACTTACCTCGACGAAAGAGTCCTGCTGAGAGGTCTGGCCACGATGGGCGGCATGACGGAAACCACATCGTTCGACGTCTACGACCGCAACTGCCCGGGCCGGGCGGTCATGGAGCACATCGCCAGCCGCTGGGGCGTGCTGGTGCTCGCGGTCCTGCTCGACGGCACGCTGCGGTTCAGCGAGCTGCGCCGCGCGGTGGGTGGCGTTAGCGAGAAGATGCTCGCCCAGACCCTCCAGGCGCTGGAGCGGGACGGGCTGGTCCACCGCGAGGTGCGCCCGGTGATCCCGCCGCACGTCGACTACTCGTTGACCGCGGTCGGCGTGCCGATCGCCGAGCAGGTGCGCGGCCTGTACCGGCTCATCGAGGGCAGCACCGCCAAGATCCTGCGCGCCCAGGCCGACTACGACGAGCGGCGGGCCGCGACCCGGTGACCCCGTTCGCCGACGCCGATTTCCCCGCTGTCCCCTACCCCGGTTCCCGGCCCGCGCACTCCTACGTTCACGACGCGGACGGCGGCTGGGCCATCACCGCCGACCCCGCCGCGCTCTCCGGCTGGCGCGTGGACACCCGGGACCTCGACGACTGGCTCGCCGACCGCGGCGCCGCCCCGATGGCCGCGCGGGTGCCGGTGCTGTCCTACGGCTCGAACCCCTGCCCGTCCAAGATCACCTGGCTGCGCACCGACCTCGGGCTCACCGGTCCCGTCGTCGTGCTGCGCGCCCGGTGCCGCGACCTCGCCGCGGTGTGGGCCGCGGGGTTCCGCGTGGTCGACGACCAGCGGCCGGTCGTGCTGGCCGCCTACCCCGGTGCCGTCGAGGACCACGCCGTCCTGATGGTGACCCCCGACCAGGTCGCGGTGCTCGACGTCTGCGAGGGCCGGGGCGAGCGGTACGCGCTGGCCCGCGTCGCCTCCGGTGAGGTCGCGCTGATCGACGCGCACGGCACCTTCGACCGCGTCCCCGCCTACGTCGGCGCGACCACCATCCGCCGCCCCCTGCTCGTCGACGGGAAACCCGTCCGGTGCGCCGACGTCCCGCAGGCGGCGGCGGTCGCGCTCGTCGGCGAGCCCGCGCGAAGCGACGGCTTGACCGTGGAGGCGATCACCGGAGCGCCGGATCCCGCCGACTTCCCGGGAGCGCTATTCGTCTACGGCACGTTGCGCCCCGGCCGGTCGCACTGGCACCTGCTGGCCGACCACGCCGCCGGGCCACCGCGCGGCGCACGGCTCGCGGGCAGCCTCTACGACACCGGGTTCGGTTACCCGGCAATGGTTCTGGGTGACGGCCCCGGCGTCACCGGCAGCGTGGTCCCCATCCACTACGGCACGGACCTCAGCGCCATCGACGACTACGAAGGCGATGAGTACAAACGGGTCCGGGTGGTTCTCGAAGACGGAACCCTTGCCTGGACTTATGTCTGGATCGCCCCCTTCGACGGAATGCCCCTGGTACCGCCAATGGAGTGAACGTGAGCCGTTGCGCCCCAGGTGTTCCCGAGCGCTAGTAAGACGGGTAGCTCAGCCGTTCTGCGACTACCCGAGGAGAAACCATGTGGGGGAACGCTTTTGCCGCACTGGCGCTCGCCGCGACCGCGGCCGCACCGCAGGCGGTGATCAACCAGACCGACCAACCAACCGAGCAAGCCAACCGGGTGGCGATAAGCCAATGCGCGCCGACGCAACTCTCCGGTGAGGTGCGCGACCTCGATTCCGGCGCGGGCCAGCGGTACGCGACGCTGCGCGTGCGCAACACCTCGGCCACCGCGTGCCTGTTGCAGGGCTACGGCGGCCTGGGCTTCTACGCCGCCGACGGCCTGCCGAACCCGACCGACGCGGTGCGCACGCCCAACCCGGGTCCGAGCGCGCTCGTGGTGACCCCCGGCGCGACCGCCGACAAGCGGCTGCACTGGAGCGTCGTCACCGGCCCCGGCGACAACGCGGACGGCCCGTGCCAGCGCGCGTCGACCGGGCTGCGGGTCATCCCGCCGGACGGCACCAGCCCCTTCACCGTGCCGTTCGCCTTCGGCGCGGTCTGCTCCGGCGGGCGGATCGAGCACAGCGCGTACTTCCGGCCGTAAGCCCGGCCGAGCGGGCTGAAGACGGAGAGTGGGGTGTTACCCGTGCCGTCCCACCGGTAACACCCCACAACCCCGATCCCTGTTGGGACCCCACCCTGCATGGGCTCGCGGGTGCGTCACGTCCGCCCACCCTTGCGGGGGTTATTTTCCCTCTTTCGTGGCGATCTGTAAACCACTGTCCTACGCTCCGCCGAGCTCGTCCCGGAACTCGGCCCAGAACTCCTGGGCGCAGCGCTCGATCCGGATCCCCAGTTCCAGCGACTTCATCGACCACGGGTCGGCGTGCGGCACCAGGACCTCGTACATCCGCGCGTACTCGTCCGCGCGCGCCCGGTGCGACTCGAACCGGTCGTGGGCCAGCGTGGCCAGGTCGCCGTCGGCGCCGAAGGTCGAGAAGAACAGCTTGAGCAGCCCCAGGTCGCGCACCTCGGTCTGGTCCGGGGTCGGCGCGGACAGCCACTCGCGCAGCGCGGCCCGACCGAGGTCGGTGATCGAGTAGGTGCGCCTGCGCCTGCCGCCCTCCTCCTCGGACGCGACCAGCAATCCGGCCTCGGCCAGCCGGGCGGGCTCGTCGTAGAGCTGCGAGTGCGCGAAGGCCCAGAAGTTGCCGATGGTGCCGCCGACGCGCTGCTTGAGGTCGTAGCTGGTCGCCGGGCCGTGGGCGAGCATCCCCAGTACCACGAATGACGTGGCGTTGAGCTTGCGCTCGCGCGCGCCCTGGCTTGGTTCGGGGGGCAGGGTGGCACCTCCTGGCGAAAACTCGGCACGGGGAACGCGAAGACCATACCTAGCAAGGTGAACCGATGTCCCCATTCGGCGGTACCGGGACGGCGTATGGCCGTCCCGGGGCGCCGACTGGTCAGCCGAGGTGCTTGACCTCCAGTCGTCCCTCTGCGTAGTCGGCCCGCAACACCTTCTTGTCGAACTTGCCCACGCTGGTCTTGGGCACCTCCGCCACGAACGCCCAGTTCTCCGGCACCTGCCAGCCCGCGACCTTGCCCTCGAGGAAGGCCCTCAGCTCCTCCGCGCCCGCCTCGGCCTCGGGTCGCAGCACGACCGCGACCAGCGGCCGCTCGGTCCAGCGCTCGTCCGGGACGCCGATGACGGCCGCCTCGGCGACCGCCGGGTGCGCCATGACGTGGTTCTCCAGCTCCACCGAGGAGATCCACTCACCACCCGACTTGATGACGTCCTTCGCCCGGTCGGTCAGGGTGAGGAAGCCGTTCGGGGTGAGCGTGCCGACGTCGCCGGTGCGCAGCCAGCCGTCGGTGAACTTCTCGGCGTCCTCGCCGGGCTCGGGCCGGTAGTAGGCGCCCGCGATCCACGGTCCGCGCACGGCCAGCTCGCCGACGCTCGCACCGTCCCACGGCACGTCCTGGCCGTCCTCGCCGATCAGCCGCGCGGTGACCGAGGCCGGGAGCCTGCCCTGGGTGACGCGGTACTCCCAGGCTTCCTCGCCGGTGGCCCCGGCGGGCGGGCGGGCCACAGAGCCGAGCGGTGAGGTCTCGGTCATGCCCCACGCGTGGGTGATGTGCACGCCGTGGCGGTCGGCGAAGGCGCGCATCAGCGACGGCGGGCAGGCCGCGCCGCCGATGACCACCTCGCGCAGCGAGGACAGGTCGGCCGGGTGCCGCTCGAGGTGCGCCAGCAGGCCCTGCCATATGGTCGGGACGGCGGCCGAGTGCGTCGGGCGCAGCGTGGCGATCATGGTCGCCAGCGGCTCCGGCTGCAGGAACCGGTCCGGCATGACCAGCGACGAGCCGGACATGAACGCCGCGTACGGCAGGCCCCAGGCCATCGCGTGGAACTGCGGCACCACGACCAGCGAGCGGTCGCCCGCGGACAGCCCGAGCCCGTCGACCATGCAGACCTGCATGGAGTGCAGCCAGATGGACCGGTGCGAGTAGACGACGCCCTTGGGGTTGCCGGTGGTGCCGGACGTGTAGCACATCGCCGCCGCCGCGCGCTCGTCCACTTCGGGCCAGTCGAAGTCGGGGGACGCGGCGTCGAGCAGGGCGTCGTAGGAGTGCACGGCGACGCCGTCGGGGGCGGCGAGGGCCTCGGCGGGCCCGTTGGCGACGACCACGTGCCGGACGGTGGTGAACGTGGGCAGCACCTTGGCCAGCAGCGGCGCCAGGGTCGCGTCGACGATGACGACGTGGTCCTCGGCGTGGTTGGCGATGTAGGTCAGCTGCTCGGGGAAGAGCCGGACGTTGAGCGTGTGCAGCACCGCGCCCATGGCGGGGACGGCGAGGTAGGCGGTCAGGTGCTCGGTGTTGTTCCACATGAACGTCGCGACCCGCTGGTCGCCGGTCACTCCCAACCCGCGCAGCGCGTTCGCCAGCCGGCCCGCGCGGGCGCCCACCTCGGCGTAGGTGCTCGTGCGCCCCCCGTCACCGGCCCAGGTGGTCACCTCGCTCGCGGCGTGCACGGTGCTGCCGTGGCGCAACAGCGTGGCGATGGACAGGTTGCCGTCCTGCATCGTGCTTAGCATCGTTGTTCAAGCTCCCTGGACCGCCCCGACTTACCGACTGGTAGTCGCAGACGATAAGGCACGTTTGGGGGTCGGGAACACGAGGCAAATCGACCATTTTCGGTATTTGATCATGCTGTCACGCTGCGTCGCCACGCCCAGGGTCGCGTGCTCGGGAGGAGGTTTGCGCGTGTCGGGGGTATGTTGCCCTGCGAGGTGTCGTTTACTGGTGAAAGGCATGGCGCCGCCGGGTCGCACGGTGCGCCTGGAGCGGGGGTCGCAGACCGCTCCGGTGACCGTCGGTAGCCGCGATGCCCCGGAACCACTGCTGACCCGCCGCTGCCGCGGTCGGGTGAAGAAGGAAAGGATTACCACGTTGGCTCTGCCCACGTTGACTCCCGAGCAGCGCGCCGATGCGCTGGCCAAGGCCGCCGAGGCCCGCAAGGCGCGGTCCGAGCTGCTGGCGCAGATCAAGTCCGGCGAGAAGTCCATCGCCACTGTGCTCGGCAAGGCCAAGGAGGACAAGACCATCGGGAAGACCAAGGTCGCTGCCCTGCTCAAGGCCGTTCCCGGCCTGGGCGCGGTGAAGGTGGCCGCCCTGCTGGAGCAGGCCGGGATCGACCCCGACCGGCGCGCGGCGGGCCTCGGCGATCGGCAGCGCTCGGCGCTGATCGACGCGCTGAACTAGGTTTCCCCCGAGCACCGCTGGTGAGCGCCCACGGGCCGCTCACCAGCGGTTTTCTCTTTCCCGGACGCGCCGGTGGCCAACGCCATACCAGCCGTTCGACGCGGCTGTGGGCATGATGGGGGCATGGACTCCGAAGGCGGTGCCACCAGGCTGTTCGACGGTTCGTTCCTGCTGGCCGGTCCGGAGACCACGGTGGTCGCCGACGGCGTGCGCGCGGTGGTCGCGGAGACCGACCCGGACGAGCTCGCCACCCGGGTCACCAAGGACCTCGTGGACTCCGGCGTCCCGGTCGCCGTGGGCGCGCTGCCCTTCGACGGCGACGCCGCGCCGCATGTCCTTGTCCCCCAGTCGGTGCGGTGTACGGGGACCGTCCACCCGTACCGGTCCCCTGTGGAGCCGTGGCGTCCGTCGCCACCCACCGTAACCGAGGTACCCACCGGTGACGGCTACCGGCGGGCCGTGGCGGCGGCCGTGAGCGCGATGCGCGCGGACGAAGGTCTACGCAAAGTGGTCCTCGCGCGCACCCTCGAACTCACCTACGCCGAGCGAATCCGGCTGGACGCGCTCTTGCCGGGCCTGGTGGAGACGAACCCATCCGGTTACACCTTCGCCACACCGCTCCCCGGCGGCGCGACCCTCTTCGGCGCCAGCCCGGAGCTGCTGCTGTCCCGGCGCGGGTCACGGGTGGAGTCGAACCCGCTGGCGGGCTCCCGACCGCGCGGCGCGGACGACGCGGCGGACCGGGCGGCCGGGGCGGAGCTGCTGGCGTCGGCGAAGGACCTGGCCGAGCACCGGGTCGTGGTGGCGGCGGTGGTCGAGGGGCTGCGCCCGTTCTGCCGGTCGCTGACCGTCCCCAGTGGACCGTCCCTGGTCGGCACGCCGACCATGTGGCACCTGTCCACAAAGGTCACCGGAGAACTCGTCGACCTGGACGTCTCCGCCCTGCGGTTGGCGGCGGCGCTACACCCGACCCCGGCCGTGTGCGGGACCCCCAGACCCCTGGCCCGGACGGTGATCGGCGAACTGGAACCGTTCTCGCGCGGCTTCTACGGCGGGGCCGTGGGCTGGTGCTCGGCGTCGGGGGACGGGGAGTGGGTCGTGGGGATCCGGTGCGGGGAGGTGCTGGGCTCGCGCATGCGGCTGTACTCGGGCGCGGGCATCATGCCCGAGTCCGACCCCACCGCCGAACTGGACGAGACCTCAGCCAAGTTCGCCACCCTCTTGCGGGTCTTGGGCCTCTAGCCACAGCGTCGCGATGCCCCAACCGGTCCGCTCCAGGCGACACCGGGTACACGAGCACGCCTCCAGGCGCGCTCACCTCCGGCCGTGGCGACCCGGCGACGACCGCCGCACCGCCACCCCCGCTAGTCCGAAGGGGTGGACGTCACCGCGCGACCGACACACCACGCACGGCTACGCGACACGCCTTGCACAGTCTGGAGTGGAGTTCGGAGGCTCGCATGGGTGCCGGGTACGCCGTGGTCGACGTGGAGACCACCGGGTTGTCGCCGGGGTACAAGCACCGGGTCGTGGAGATCGCGGTGGTCCAGCTCGACGACAGCGGCGAGGTGACCGGCGAGTGGTGCACCGTGGTCAACCCGCAGCGGGACCTGGGGCCGCAGCACATCCACGGCGTCCGGGCGGCCGACGCGCGGCGGGCACCGGTGTTCGCCGACATCGCGGGTGCGGTGGTGCGGCTGCTCGGCGGGCGGGTCCTGGTGGGGCACAACGTCTCCTTCGACGCGCGGTTCCTCCAGGCCGAGTACGAGCGGCTCGGCGTGGACGTCCAGTTCACCGACCTGCCGACGCTCTGCACGATGCGGCTGGCGAGCCGCTTCCTCGACACCCCGTCGCGTTCGCTGTCCGCCTGCTGCGAGGCCGCCGGGATCCCCCTGGTGTCCGCCCACTCCGCCGCGCACGACGCCCGCGCGACGGCGGCCCTGCTGACCCACTGCCTGCGGCGGGCGGGCGCACCCGCCCCCTGGCGCAACCTCACCCGGGTGGCGGCCGGTTGGCCGTGGCCGGACCTGCCGCCCGTCGCGTTCGAACCGGTGGTGCGCGGCGCCGACGGCCCCGACGACCCGCACTTCCTGGGCAGGCTGGTCGACCGGCTCCCCAGGGTCGGGCAGCCCGCGTCCGCCGACGACTACCTCGCGGTGCTCGACCGCGCCCTGCGGGACCGGTACCTGTCGGCGGACGAGCAGCAGGAATTGCTCGACACCGCGAACGGTCTCGGTCTGAGCCGGGCCGAGGTGCTCACCCTGCACCGCGGTTACCTGGCCGACCTCAGCCGGGTCGCCTGGGCCGACCAGGTGCTCACCGACGAGGAAGCCACCGACCTGCGCACCGTGGGCGCGCTCCTGGGCCTGGGCGCCGACGACATCGGTCAGGCGCTGTCCCCCCGCTTCCGCCTGGCCGTCGGCGACGGGGTGGTCTTCACCGGCCAAACCCGGGAACCCCGGGAAATCTGGGAAAGACGCGCGGCGGCGGCCGGTCTGGTCGTGGGACCCGGTGTCTCGAAGAAGAAGACCCGGCTGCTGGTGGCGGCCGACCTGGACACGATGTCCGGCAAGGCGGCGAAGGCGCGGGGCTTCGGCATCCCCGTCGTGTCCGAGGATTCCTTCGCCGGGATGCTCGCGGCGCTCAGCGCGGGCGATTGATCACTTGCGGCAGGACTGCGGTGGGCACAGGAGCTTGCTCAGCGCCTGGTAGAAGATCTCGCCGACCTTGCCCGGGTCGGGCGTCGAGTAGACCTGGCCACCGGTCGGCCGGGCGATGGCCTCCAGTTCCGCGGTGTCCACGTCCGGGCCGATGCCCATCCCGACGATCGGCAGCGGGCGCTTCGGGTCCTGGAGCTTTCCCAGTTCCTCCAGCAGCTTGTCCCGGGTGATCCCGTCCCGGTCCTCGTTCTTGCCGTCGGTCAGCACGACGACGAGGTTGAGCCGCCCGGGTTCCCAGTTGGTCCGCGCCGACTGGTAGGCCGCCAGCACGGAGTCGTACAGCCCGGTGGCACCGCCGCGGATGGCGTGCACGTCCCGGAGCTTCTGCATCGCGCCCGAGTTCAGCTGCTCTGTCACCGGGCGCACCGGTAACAGCTCCCGGTAGTCCTTGTCGCCGTCGAGGTTGGTGGCGAACAGCCACAGGCCGAACTTCGTGGTGGGGCGGAACATCCCGATGCCGTGCTCGGCGGCCTGGATGGTCAGGGCCATCCGGTCCATCCCCGTGCCCGGCACCGGTTCGGCCATCGAGCCGGAGACGTCGAGCAGGATCTGCATGCGGGCGCTCAGGTTGACCCCGGCCCACTGGGTCAGCACCTGCACCGCCTCGTCCGGTGTCGGGAGCGGTATCGAGTTGAGCGCCTGCGTCGAGGTGCGGTTGTCCGCCGCGCGGGTGCCCGCGAACGAGCCGTCCGGTGCGCGGAAGCCCGCGTCCGCCATGGAGGACAGGGTTTCCGGCTTGTGCAGCTGGTCCAGGAACCGGTCGGCCAGCGGGCGCAGCGTGTCGGAGACCGTGGGCAGGATGGCGTACGGGTAGTCCAGGGACGGGGTGTCGGCGTACGCGGCCACCAGCCCGAACGGCGGGTTGCCCGCGTTGTACCGCAGCACCGAGTTCTCCGACGCCGGGAACGCGTTGATCGGCCCCGCCGTCGACGACGTGCCCGGCAGGCGGGTGAACAGGTCGCTTGCCTGGGGCATCGTGTTCGGGGACAGGTGCCGCATCGCCGTGGTGGACGCCGCGCCCGGGTCCGCCGCGGTGGCGGTGGCGGCGCGGATGCCGATCAGCGCGGACAGGCCGATCGGGTCCTTGGTCGGGTCGGCGATCCCCGCCGCCACGTCCCGGCTGAGCGCGGCGGCCCAGGTCGGCGCCGCGTCCGGCCAGCCGAGAGACTTGGCGAGGTCCTCGGTCATCGCCAGCACCACCGGCGACGACGCGATCGAGCTGCCCGAGACGTCGTTCGGCCAGGCGCCGCGCTCCTGCGCGCGGCGCAGCCACAGGCTCGACTCCGGGATCCACACGTCCGGTGCCTGCGAGGCGTCGGTGACCGCCAGGGACTCCACCGCGGCCGACGACGGTTTGGCGTCGACCTCGATGCGGTGGCAGGCGTCCGTGGACAGCTTGCCGACGGCTTCGACCACCGGTGCGATGTCCGGTGCCGCGACGACCCGCAGCACCTCGACCTCGCAGCTCGCCGTGGTCTCGCGGTTGCGCAAGGTGTCCAGCGCGAACCACCCGCCGACAACCAGTGCCAGCAACACGACGAGAAGCACAACGGTGGAACCGAAGCCCCATTTCGGCCTCTTGGGCGACGAGTGTCGTCCCATGGTGGCTTCAAACCTCTCGCGGGGATCAGGTGGCGCCAGACTAGACGCCAACCCACCCCTACGAGTAGAGCTTGTCCACCTCTGCCCCGAAATCGCGCATGATCACTCGACGCTTGAGCTTCAGCGACGGCGTCAGGTGACCGGTCTCCGGGGTGAACTCCGCGGCCAGCACCCGGAACTTGCGCACGGACTCCGCCTTCGAGACCGCGAGGTTCCCGTCGTCGACCGCCTTCTGCACCTCCGCCAGCAGATCCGGGTCTTGCAGCAGGTCGGCGACGGTCGCGTCGGCGGGCTTGCCCACCGTGGTCTTCCAGTAGGTGAAGTACTCCGGGTCGATCGTGACCAGGGCGGCGATGTACTTCTGGCCGTCGCCGACCACCATCGCCTGACCGATCAACGGGTGCGCGGCGATCCGGTCCTCGATCACCGCCGGTGCCACGTTTTTGCCACCGCTGGTGACCAGGATCTCCTTCTTCCGCCCGGTGATCGAGAGGTAGCCCTCGGCGTCGAGCGCGCCGAGGTCGCCGGTGCGGAACCAGCCGTCGGCGTCGAGGACCTCGCTGGTCGCGCTCTCGTCGTTCCAGTAGCGGCCGAAGACCTGGCCGCCCTTGATGAGGATCTCGCCGTCCTCGTCGATGCGCACGGCCGTGCCGGGCAGCGGTCGGCCGACGGTGCCGGGCTTGAAGTGCGTGGGGGTGTTGACCGTCGAGGCGGCCGTGGTCTCGGTGAGGCCGTAGCCCTCCAGCACCGTGATGCCCACGCCGCGGTAGAAGTGCGTGAGGCGCGAACCGAGCGCGGCGCCGCCGGAGATGGCGTACTTCGTCTTGCCGCCCATGGCCGCGCGCAGCTTGCCGTAGACGAGCTTGTCGAACAGCAGGTGCTTGAGCTTGAGCCCCAGGCCGGGGCGACCGCCCGCCTCGCTGAACGCGATGGCGGTGGCCGCGGCCGCGTCGAAGATCTTGCCCTTGCCGCCCGCGTGCGCCTTCTGCCGCGCGCCGTTGTAGACCTTCTCCAGCACGTACGGCACCGACAGGATGAACGTCGGCTGGAAGGTCGCCAGGTCCTCGAGGAGCGTCTTGGTGTCCGGGCCGTGGCCCATGGTGCACCGGGCGTAGACGCACCCGACCTGCACCATGCGGCCGAAGACGTGCGCGACCGGCAGGAACAGCAGCGTGGACGGCTTCTCCGCCATGCCCTGGCCCTTGAACAGCTGCGGCAGGATCTCCACGCCGTAGCCGCACTCGTCGAAGAAGTTCCGGTGGGTCAGCGCGCAGCCCTTGGGCTGTCCGGTGGTACCGGAGGTGTAGATGATCGTCGCGATGTCCTCGGCCTTGACCGCGGTGCGGCGGGCCTCGACCTCGGCCCCGTCGGCGGCCTTGCCCGCGGCGACGATGGCGGCGACGTCGTCGATCCGCCACACCTCGCGCAGGTTGGGCAGCTTCGGCCGGACGCCGTCGAGCCGGGCCAACTGCTCGTCGGTCTCCACCACGATCGCGACCGCGCCGGAGTCGGACATGATCCACTCGATCTGCTCGGCCGCGGAGGTGACGTAGATCGGCACCGACACCGCGCCCGCGGCCCAGATGGCGAAGTCCAGCAGCGTCCACTCGTAGCGGGTCGCGGCCAGCACCGCGACCCGGTCGCCGACGCCGACGCCGGAGGCGACCAGGCCCTTGGCGACCTCGGTGACCTCCTCGGCGAACCGGGCGGCGGTGACGTCCTCCCACCCCGCCCCCGCGCGCCTGCGGAAGGACACGTCCGACGGGCCGATGCGGGCGTTGGTGAACACCAGGTCAGCGAGGCCGCCCGTCTCTTCACGCTTGGCGACAGCGGGGACGGCGAACTCGCGCATGGTTCTCCTCCTACACGTCAGGTCGCAGGTGGATCGACTCCAACCGGCTACCTAGCGGTAACTTGGCCTGTATCTTGCCGCCAACATCTCACATGGGCCAGGGGGGCGACCCAACCGATATCTGGCAATGGTGACAAAAGCCCCGACCCGGCCGCTGGACAAGGGTCCGGCGGCCGGGTCGGGGTTACCGATACCGGTCGGTCGTCGCAGGTCAGAAGGTCAGCTTCCAGCTGTCGATGTAACCCGTGTCGGCGTTGTAAGTGTCCTGCGCCTTGAGCCGCCAGGTGCCGTTGGCGACCTCCGAGGAGGCGTTGACGGTGTAGCTGGCCAGGATGTTGTCGGCCGAGTCGCTGGTGCTCGAGTTCTTCAGCCGGTAGGTGCTGCCGTCCGGGGCCACGAGGTCGACGACCACGTCACCGCGGAAGGTGTGCTTGATGTCGACGTCCACCTTGAGGGTGGCGGGGGCGTTGCCGCTGATCCCGGAGACCGCGATGTCGCTGTAGATCGCCGGGCCGTTGTCCGGGATGTCCACGTTGGTGGCGTTCTCGAAGACGCGGCCGTTGGGCGGGGTGGTGGTCGGCGGGGTCGTGGTCGGCGGGGTGGTGCCGCCCAGTTCCGCGGCCTTCGCGGCGATGGCCGAGGACAGCGCGCTCACCTCGGCGTACACACCGGGGTAGTTGGCCCGGGCGCAGCCCTTGCCGTAGGAGACGATGCCGACCTGGATCCAGTTGTTGGCGTTGTCGCGGCGGAACATCGGGCCGCCGGAGTCGCCCTGGCAGGTGTCCGTGCCGCCCTGGGTGTAGCCGGCGCAGATCTCCACGGCGGCCTTGAGGCTCGGGTACGCGCTGCGGCAGGTGCTGTCCGGCACCAGCGGGACCTGGGCCTTGAGCAGGTAGCGCTGCTGCGAGCCGCCCTCCGACGCCGCGCCCCAGCCCGCGATGGTGAAGGTGCCGTTGTCGTAGGCGTTGGTGGTGGCGATCGGCAGGGTGGCGCCGCCGGTGATCGGGCTGGACAGGCGGATCAGCGCCCAGTCACCGCCGGTGGAGGTGGTGTAGCCGGGGTTTCGGTAGACGTAGTTCGAGGTCCGGGTGACCCGCTGGGAGCCCTGGAGGTCGACGTCGCCGTAGGTGGCGGTGATGCCGGAGTTGTTGCCCGTGCCGTCCACGCAGTGCGCGGCGGTGAGCACGATGTTCGGCGAGTAGAGCGCGCCGCCGCAGCCCATGGACAGCCGCACCATGAACGGGAACTCGCCCTGGGCGGCGCGGGTGCCGCCGACGACCTGCGGGGTCATCGTGCCGGGGTCGTCGGCCTGCGGCGCGGCGATGGCCTGGCCCGCGACGGCCGCGGCCACCGCGATGGTGCCCACGGCCAAGGCCAGGGCCTTGTGCATTCTGGTCAACCTCTTCACCGGGTGCTTCCTCTCGAAACGTCCACTCGGCGCCCTCGGAGGGGCGCCGACGCAGGGGTGGATGGGTGGCCGTCCACAGTGGAGCTACGCAGGGCGCGGGCGGCCGGTGGGTTTCCTGCTGACCGCCACGGCACGGCGGTCGGAACAGTGGGACGACCCCGGGCCCGCGCGGTGGAGCGCGGCGGGCCCGGGGCGTCTGGCTCGCTAGAAGGTGAGCCGCCAGAGGTCGATGTAGCCGGTGTCGGCGTTGTAGGTGTCCTGCACCTTCAACTGCCACGTGCCGTTGGCGACCTCCGAAGAGGCGTTCACGGTGTAGGTGGCGATGACGTTGTCCGCCGAGTCGCTGGTGCTGGACGCCTTGAGCCGGTACGTGCTGCCGTCCGGTGCGACGAGGTCGATGACCAGGTCACCGCGGAAGGTGTGCTTGATGTCGACGTCGACCTTGAGCGTCGCCGGGGCGTTGCCCGTCTGGCCGGTGACGGCGATGTCGCTGGTCACCGCGGGCCCGTTGTCGGGGATGTCGACGTTGGTGGCGTTCTCGAACACCTTGCCGGGCGGGTCGGGCGGGGTGGTGCCGCAGTTCAGGCCGATGGCGCGCTTGGGGCAGTCGGAGTACTCCAGGAAGTAGAGCACCGCCTCCTTGTTGCGCGCGGTCTCGCGCGGGATGACCTCGTCGGGCGGGTAGAAGCCGCCGCCACCGGCGCCCGTCGGGTACATCTCGAAGGTGTAGCCGTAGATCTTGTGCACGCCCCACAGCCAGTCGTCGATCGACCCGTCGGTGATGTACAGGTCGGAGGACTGCTCGGGGGTGTAGCCGTTCTTGCCCGCCATGGCCCGGCCGATGGTGGAGAAGACCCGCTGGTCCTCGGCGGTCAGGTCGGGGGCGGTGTCGTTGTAGGTGTAGCCGTAGGGCCAGAGCACCAGCTCGGAGTAGGTGTGGAAGTCGATGCCGGTGATGATCTGCTGCTTGCCGCCGACGACCCGGCTGTTGACGAAGTTCTGCAGCGCGCGCACCTCGGGGGCGCTGGCCGCGGACGGGCCGCGGTAGGTCTCGCTGCTGGTGCTGCCGGAGGAACCGCCGCAGCAGCCCCACTTGTAGTCCCAGTTGCGGTTGAGGTCGGTGCCCGCCTGGCCGCCCGCGTTGGGCTGCCGGTTCTTGCGCCAGCTCTGGTAGGAGCCGGTGGAGATGTCGAACTCGCCGCCGTCGGGGTTGACGTCCGGGATGATCCAGATCTCGCGGCTGTCGACCAGGCCCTTGACCCGGGCGTCGGAGTTGTAGCCGTCGGTGAGCGTGTTGATGAGGTACAGCGCCATCTCGACGGTGAGGTGCTCGCGCGCGTGCTGGTGCGCGGTGAACAGCACCTCGGGCTCCGGCTCGTCGGTCGCGGCGTTGTCGGAGATCTTGATCGCGAAGATGTCGCGGTTCTGGTAGGTCTTGCCGACGACCTGCTTGGTGATGATCCCGGGGTGGTCGCTCACCGCCTTGTTGATGTCGGCGGTCATCTCGGCGTAGTTGTGGTAGTTCGAGTCCGCGCTGGGGAAGTCGTAGGGCGTCGCGGTACCGCGGTCGGCCAGCGCGGTGCTCACGGTGTCCACGCGGAAGCCGAGGGCGCGGATGGCGCGGACCTCGTCGGCGGTCGCGGTGACCAGCAACCTGCTGTCCTCGACCCCGTTGACCGCGGCCCCGGTGGCCGCGATGTCGGAGCGCTGGTGGTTGGTCTTGACCCCGACGACGGCGTACTCGGCGGAGGTCCGCTGGGCGGTCTGCTGCGCGGGTCCGGCCACCGCGGCGCTGCCGGACAGCACCACCGCCAAGGCGGCCACCGCCCCGACCACGACGGACAGGCGTTTGCGTCTCACACGTGCCTCCTGCAGGGAGTGCCGGGTGCGCCGGCGCTGGAGGTGGGGATAACGGCCGCGCCTGCCCGGTGCCCCGAATCGGCCCTCACGACCGGTTCACCCGACGACGCAGAAGGATCGTGGCCCGATCCCGGAGCGCAAGACAAGGCTGCGGACGTAGTCACCCGTTACCGGTTCTTTCCCATTCGATAAGCGGTAGACGGAATTAGATAGGTACCCCCACCTATCCCACCCCGCATTGCCCCAAGCCCCTGAGCAGGGCGAAAGTACCCCCACCCCCCTCGGCGGTCCTCGATCCGCCGCACTGGGAACCGGGGTCCGCACCGACCCCGCCCGGCCGACCTGGACGCAGGGGGTCGGCAGGCGCAGGTTCCCCCGGTGGGGAGGACCGTCCACCCCGTACGGTCCTCCCCACCGCGCCTGAATGCATTCGGCTATTCGGCAACCCGGAAATCAACGTTAACCGGAATGGCCGAACGCACCTCGTGACGCAGGCGGACCCGGTTCGTCGCGGGGCGAAGACCACCGCTAACCGAGTGACTCCGGCTGGAGTTCGGCTCGGGACGAGACGCCGAGTTTTCGCAAGACTCGGGCGGCGTGTTGTTCTACGGTGCGTGGGGATAGGAAGAGGACGTCGGCGATTTCTCGGTTGGTGTGGCCCGCCGCGAGGAGGCGGGCCACTTCCTGTTCCCGTGGGGAAAGTTCGTTGCCGTACCCCCGTCGACCGCGCCGCGAGGGCTTCGTGCCGCCGACTCCTCTGAGGGTGTGGCGGCAGCGGGCGGCGTCTCGGGTGGCGCCGAGGGTGTCGAAGGTGTCCACGAGGGTCGAGAGGATCTCGGCGGCCTTGTCGGTTTCCGTTGGCAACAGGCACATCGACTCGCGTTCGGCCGTGGTCGCCGCGTAGTACGGGGCCGGGAGGGCGGCGTAGCGGTCGGTCGCCTCGCGGTAGTGGACCACCGCCGACGGGAGGTCGCCCCGGGCCTCGGCCAAGCGGCCCCGGCAGTGGGCCAGGGCGGCCACCGCCATGGGGAGGTCGCGTCCCTCGACGCCCTCCGCGATCTCCGCGACGAATCGCTCCGCGTCCTTGGTCCGGCCCGCCGCCAGGTAGGTGGCGACGGCGGCCGGGCCGATCTCCGCCGACCAGGCCCACACGCCCTTGGCGCGGATGATGGCGGCGCCCCGGTCGGCGTCGGCGCAGGCCCGGGGGACGTCGTCCTGCGAGAGCGTGGTCCACGCCAGTGCCGCGCAGCCCGCGATGGCGACCGGGGCGATCGACTCCTCCGGGTTGAACGCGCCCGTCTCCGTCAGGTAGCTCGTCGCCTCCGCCCACTCGCCGCGGGCCGTGGCGAGGCTGCCCAGGACCAGGCACAGCTCGCTGGCCACGGGGAACAGGTCCTGGTACTCGTCGAGCAGCCGGTGGGCGCGCTCGGCCAAGCCGTCCCACTCGCCGGTCAGCCAGTCCAGCCGGACACCGGTCGCCCGCGCGGTGCTCACCACGAACGGCGCCCCGCACTCCGAGGCCGCCCGCAACCCGTCGCGCAGCATCTCGCCCGCGAACCGGAAGTGGCCGGTCGACGTGCAGGCGTCCGCCAGGTTGCACCGCGCACGAGCCAGCTGCCGCCGCTGCCCCGGTGTGTACACGGGTTCCGCCAGCCAGTCCGGGTTCGCCATGACCGACGGATCGCCGGTGTGCAGTCGCGAGCCCAACTCGTTGGCCAGCAGCGAAAGCCGGACCTCACTGTCCACAGTGGTCTCGCGATACCTCGACGTGCGCTCCAGCCACGGCCAGAACTCCGCCAGCGGCGTCATCCCCATGAACGGCTGCCCCAGCACCGCCGCGCCCTTGGCCGCCAGCTCCGGCCGCCGCGCCAGGTCCGCGACCGCCGTCTCCAGCTCCCCGCGCGCCTGCTCGACCCCGCCCGCCTGCCGGATCAGCAGCAGCCCCCGGTACAACCGCACCTCCCCGCGCACGGACGTCGACAGCCTGCGGTCCCCCAGCAGCCGCTCCAGGGTCTCCGTCGGGTCGCGCTGGTCCAGCCCCAGGTGCGCGACCTGGCCCAGCTTGATCGCCAGGCGGTCCACGTCGACGGCGGGCAGCGACGGCGCCAGCAGCAACCGGCGCAGCATCGCGGTGGCCGTGC
Organism: Actinokineospora auranticolor; assembly: GCF_041897805.1. Lineage (GTDB taxonomy): Bacteria > Actinomycetota > Actinomycetes > Mycobacteriales > Pseudonocardiaceae > Actinokineospora > Actinokineospora auranticolor. Next base: position 665,474 of record NZ_CP154825.1, on the reverse strand, counting down.
CCGCGTCGCCCACCTCGGTCGCGCGGTCGGCCGCCGCCTCGCCGTAGCGCAGCCAGGCGGCCGTGCGGCCCGCGCGTTCGCTGTGCTCGGCCAGCTGCACGAGCGGCCGCGGCTCGACCTGGTCCAGCGCCTCGATCGCGCGGGTGTGCAGCTGCTGCCGGTCGGGCCCGCCGAGGGTGTCGTAGACCGCCTGACGGGCCAGCGCGTGCCGGAAGCCGTAGCGGCCCGGGTCGACCTCGTGCAGCACGTGCCCGGTGAGCGCGTGCGTCAGCGCCGCCCGGATCCGCTGCTCGCCGATCGCCGCGACCTCGCCGAGCAGCTCGGCGGGCGCGGGGACGCCCAACACCGCCGCCGCCTGCGCCAGCCGGGTCGCGGTGACCGGCAGCGCCGCCAGCCGCTCGGCCATCGCGTCGCGCAGCAGCACCGGCACCTCGACCGCGTCCAGCAGCCGCCGGGCGGTGGCCCCGTCGGCGTGCACGGCGCCCGCCGGGTTGCGCAGCGCCCGCAGGGTCTCCTCGACGACGAACGGGATGCCCGCGGTCCGCTCGTGCAGCTTCGCCGCGAACTCGGCGGACACCGAGTCCTCGTCCAGGATCGCCGCGGTGAGCGCGCGCACCTCGTCGACGGTCAGCGGACCCAGCTCGACCAGGACGCTGGTGATCCCGCCGGGCGGCCGGAACGCCGCGCCCAGCGGGATGCCGCCCGGCACGTCCTCGCGCCGGTAGGTCACCACGATCGACAGGTTCGCGGGTGGGTCGGTCATCAGGAACCGCAGCACCTGCCGCGAGCCGTCGTCGGCCCAGTGCAGGTCCTCGACGACCAGCAGCACCGGCCCGAGCGACCCCAGCACCTCGCGCAGCGCCCGGAACACGCGGTGGCGCTCGGTGCGCGGGTCCCCGATCGGGGGCGGCGGCGGGGGCAGGTGCTCGGCGATCTCCGGCAGCAGCGGCGCGAGCACCCCGGCGACCGCGCTGAGCCCGCCGCGCACCCGCGCCAGCCGCGACTCGGCGCCGCGCAGCGCCTCCAGCACCGCGCCGTACGGGAACGGCTCGCCGACGGGGTGGCAGTGGCCGATGAGGACGGCCATCGGTCCGAGGTCGGTGTCGAGCAGCTCGCGCACCAGGCGGCTCTTGCCCGCCCCGGACTCGCCCTCGACCATGACCACCGCGGGCTGCGCGGGCACCGCGGTCCGCAGCGCCCCCAACTGGTCCACCCGTCCGACGAGCACCGGGGAGCTGGTCCGCACCAGGGAGGCCCCGGCGGTCCGCACCGCGTTCGGTCTCGCTGTCCGGGTCATTCGCACCCTCCCGCGCCCTCATGATCGGCTCGGCCTCCGATGGGCCGAGGAGTCTACGTCGTGCACCGGATCGTGTGTCCACGCTCGGAACACGTGAGCGGGGTCCGCTGCCAGGTCGGGAACGATGCCGGGTGGGGAAGAGGGGGCGGGTGGCGGGAGAAATGGGCACAGCCTAGGCGGCGGAACCGGGCACCGGAACCTCTGGCGACCACCAGCCGAGAAGTTGATCTTCAGTGAAAGACGGGTATCCCTACCTACCGATACCCGGATTGTTCGGGCGCGCGCTCCGCCCGATGGTGATCCGCAAGTGGCTGTCAGTGATCAACCCTGCCCGGCAGCCACACCCCCGGGGGATGCCCAGTCACCCGGAGGAGCGGAAATGGAGAATCCCAGATGCGACTTGATCGCAAGACCCGCGGGATCGCCGTCGGGGTGACCGCCGTGGCCGCCATCGCGGCCGTGGCGGGCACGGCGGTGGCCCAGCAGGACCAGGCGACCGGGACCGTGCTGAGCGCCGCGCAGCCCGTCGCGGGCAGCTACATCGTGGTGTTCAAGGACGACCGCAGCTCCGCGCCGGTCACCAACGGCAAGGCGCTCGACCTGGCCCGCAAGCACGGCGGGCAGGTGCGCAACACCTACACCTCGTCACTGCGCGGGTTCGCCGTGCGGCTCGACGAGGCGGGCGCCAGGGCGATGGCGGCCGACCCGGCGGTCGCCTACGTGCAGCAGGACGGCTACGCGTACGCCTCCGACACCCAGAGCAACCCCACCTGGGGCCTGGACCGGATCGACCAGACGAGCCTGCCGCTGGACTCGAAGTACACCTACGCCAACACCGCGTCCAACGTGACCGCGTACATCGTGGACACCGGCATCTACAAGCAGCACACCGAGTTCGAGGGCCGGGCCAAGGACGGCTACGACTTCATCGACAACGACGGCGACGCCTCCGACTGCCAGGGCCACGGCACGCACGTCGCGGGCACGGTCGGCTCCAAGACCTACGGCGTGGCCAAGAAGGTCGACCTGGTCGCGGTGCGCGTGCTCAACTGCCAGGGCACCGGCCAGTACTCGCAGATCATCGCGGGTATCGACTGGGTCGCCAAGAACGCGGCCAAGCCCGCCGTGGCGAACCTCAGCCTCGGTGGCGGCGCGGACACGTCGGTCGACAACGCGGTGCAGAAGGCCATCGCGGCCGGTGTGACGTTCGTGCTGGCGGCGGGCAACAACGCGGGTGATGCCTGCCAGACCAGCCCGGCCCGCACGCCCGAGGCGATCACCGTCGCGGCCAGCGACAGCGGCGACCGGCGTTCCGTGTGGACGGCGGGCAGCCAGGAGTCCAACTACGGCAGTTGCGTGGACATCTTCGGCCCCGGCTCGAACATCACGTCCACGAAGAACGGCGGTGGCACCACGGCGATGAACGGCACGTCGATGGCCACCCCGCACGTCACGGGCGGCGCCGCGCTGTACCTGTCGGCGAACCCGTCGGCCACGCCGCGGCAGGTGCGCGACGCGCTGGTGAACAACGCCACCTCGGGGAAGGTCACCGACCTCAAGGGTTCGCCGAACAAGCTGCTCAACGTCAGCTTCATCGGCGGTGGCGACCCGGAGCCGGGTGACTGCAACCCGGCGAGCAACGGCGACGACGTGTCCATTCCGGACGCGGGTGCGGCGGTGTCCTCTTCGGTCTCCGTGAGCGGCTGCACCGGCAAGGCGTCCAACGCCACCAAGGTGAAGGTGGACATCAACCACACCTACACCGGCGACCTGGCGATCGACCTCGTCGGCCCGTCCGGCGCGGTCTACCCCCTGAAGAAGGCCCGTGGCGCGTCGACCTCGGCGGGCGTGCACGAGACCTTCACCGTCGACGCCTCGGCGGAGAACCGCAACGGCACCTGGAAGCTCCAGGTGACCGACGTGTGGAGCTACGACACCGGCACCATCGACGCCTGGACGCTGGCCGTCTAGGGATCACTCCTCCCGGCCCGGGCACGCGCGTGTCCGGGCCGGTCCACTTCCGGAAGGAATCTCCCCTCATGCAACCGAAATCTCGCCTGCGCGGGCGGGCACTGGCGGTGGTGGGCGTGGCGTCCCTGGCCACCGCCGTCATCGCGACCACGGGCTCGGCCCAGGCCGCGGAAGCCGACTTCGTGCACGCCAGGCAACCCGTGCCCGGCGGCAGCTTCGTCGTGTCCCTCAAGCCCACCGCGGCCGCGTCGGCCGCGAGCATCCAGGCGGCGTCGAGTTCGCTCGTGCGGCGCTACGGCGGCGACCTGGACTTCGTGTTCACCAAGTCGATGCAGGGCTTCCAGGTCACCGGCCTGTCCGAGGCCAAGGCCCGGCAGCTCGCCGCGGACCCGTCGGTCAAGAAGGTCTACCAGGACGGCACGGCCCACACCGCGGACACGCAGGACAACGCGACGTGGGGCATCGACCGCGTCGACCAGCAGAACCTGCCGCTGGACCGCAAGTACACCTATCCCAGCGGTGGCGCGTCGAACGTGACGGTCTACATCACCGACACGGGCGTGAAGACGTCCCTGGCGGAGTTCGAGGGCCGCGCGTCGGTCGGCGCGGACTTCATCGAGGACGGCCAGAACGGCATCGACTGCTCCGGTCACGGCACGCACGTGGCGGGCACGGTCGGGTCGAAGACGTACGGCGTCGCCAAGAAGGTCAAGCTGGTCTCGGTCCGCATGCTCGGCACCAGCTGCGGCATGAACGGCCCGGACTCCGCCGGTGTCAAGGCGATCGAGTGGGTCACGGCCAACGCGGTGAAGCCCGCGGTGGTCAACGCGAGCTGGACGTTCGACACGGCCGAGATCGGCAACGACGCCCTGGCAGGCATGCTCGGCGCGGGCATCCAGATGGCGGTGGCCTCGGGCAACAGCTCGACCGACGCCTGCTCGACCGGCCCGGCCAAGTACTCGGCGCTGATCACGGTGAACGCGACCAGCCAGAACGACGCGCGGGCGTCGTTCTCGAACTACGGCACGTGCACGGACATCTTCGCCCCGGGCGACAACATCACTTCGCTGTCGCTGAACGGCGGCACCGCGGGCATGTCGGGCACCTCGATGGCCACCCCGCACGTCACGGGCGTGGCGGCGCTGTACCTGTCGGCGAACCCGTCCACCAGCCCGCAGGCGCTGCGGGACGCGCTGGTGAACAACGCGACCTCCGGCAAGGTCACCAACCCGGGCTCCGGCTCCCCGAACAAGCTGCTGTACAGCGGTTTCATCACGGGCGGCCCCGGACCGGAGCCGGGTGGTTGCGACCCCGCGACCAACGGTGACGACGTGTCCATTCCGGACGGTGGCGCGGCGGTCTCATCCTCGGTGGCGGTCGGCTCGGCGTGCACGGGTAAGGCGTCTACCTCAACCAAGGTCAAGGTGGACATCAACCACACGTACACCGGCGACCTGTCGGTGGCGTTGGTCGGGCCGTCCGGGAAGTCGTACAGCCTGAAGAAGGCCAACACCGGCACCAGCTCGGCCGCGGGCCTGCACGAGACCTACACGGTCGACGCGTCGGCGGAGAACCGAGCCGGGACCTGGAAGCTCCAGGTGACGGACGTGTTCACCTACGACACGGGCACCATCGACAGCTGGACGCTGACTGTTTGAGGGTAGGCAGGAAGGCCCGGGGCGCGCGCACACCGCCCCGGGCCTTCCGCCGTTGCGGCATGATGAACGGGTGACGAACCCCGAACCACTCATCAAGATCTGGTTCCGCATCGCACCGCCCGAGGGGCTGGAGTGGGCGGAGTCGGAGGGCCTGTGGGCGGCGCCGGTGGACGAGGACACGGTCCAGATCAAGAACGTGCCGTTCCACGTGCCGGGGGTCGCCTACGACGACGTCGTGCGGATCGGGGCGGACCAGGACGGGGTGGTGTGGGCCATCGCGCCGGTGTCCAGCTCGGGGCGCAACACCATCACCGTCCACCCGGCTGACGGCGACACGACGGCCGTGTGGGCGGAGTTCAAGCCGTGGGGGATCGGCGGTGAGGCAGGCGAGGGCACGCTGGCCCTCGACATCCCGTCGGACGAGCACCTGCCCGAGGTGAAGGCCGTGCTGACCCGGGGCACGCGCGAAGGGCGCTGGACGTACCAGGAACTCTGCGTCACCGAACGCTGGCTGGCCGCCTGAGCGCTAGGCCGGCCAGGTCCACCGGACGCCGACGATCGGGGACTCGGTGTCGGTGATGACGGCGTGGATGCCGCCGAAGGTGCCCACCTCCAGGTTGGCCAGCCGGACCTCCGGCTCGTCCGCCGCGTCCTGGGTGAAGGCGTAGCTCGACGTGGGCAGCAGCGCGGGGTGGAAGTTGACCTCCACCAGGTAGTCCCGCACGCCCCGGCGGCACGCCCGCGAGTACCGGTCCGCCCGCGCGTCGCCGAACCACCGCACCTCGTACTCGAACACCGCCGTCTGCCCGGCCGACAGCCGCCGGTCGAACAGCACCTCCGCCGCCGTGAACCGGCTCGACGGCACCGACCGCACCCGGCCCAGCGCGCAGCCCACCGGGGCCAGCAGCACCGGCAGCGCGTGGTCCCCCGGGTCCGCGCGGTGCAGCACCACCATCGACCCCAGCGAGTCCACTTCGGACCGCACCAGGACCCGGACCACCGTCCGCACGTCCCGGCCCCCGACGTCGACGAAGTGCCGGTCGTGCACGCTCAGGTACGTCAGCTCCCCCGCCCCCGGCTCCCCCAGCTCGGCCAGCACCGACGGCAGCCCCGAGGTGTCGTCCCACAGCGTCTCGTGCGGGCGGACGACGCCGCCCCGCGACACCCAGCGGCCCCGCGGCTTGCGGGGTCCCAGCAGTCCGGTCAGGCAGCCGCGCGGGAGGGCGAGGACCTCCTCGATCACCTCGACCGCGCGCAGCGACTCCGGGCGCTCGGGGCGGGTCCGGCCCCGGCGCCAGTAGCTCAGCGTGGACAGGCTCACCCGCACGCCGTGCGCGGCGAGCTTCCGTTGTAGCTGGTCGAGGCTCATACCGCGGTCCTCGATGGCGCCGGTCAGGGCGGTCGGGAAGGTGTCCAGCGGGATCGGGTGGTGCACTGCTCCTCCAAACGCAAACGCCCGGCGGCAGGCTCCCGAGAGGAGCCCGCCGCCGGTTGGTGGGGCCGGTCAAAGCCCTACCGGGTTCAGAAACCGCCGAGGCGGGTGACGGTCAGGGTGAAGGTGGTCTTGCCCGTCTTGCCGTCCGCCGAGGTGGCCGTGATGGTGATCGGGTAGGTGCCCGCGGGGGTGCCGAAGCCGGTGAAGAACCAGACGTTGCTGGCACCGCCTTGGGCGATGGTGGCCGGGTTGAACGTCACCTGGGTGCCCGCGGGCGCGCCGGTGGCGGTCAGGCGGAGGGTGCCCGTGCCGCCACTGGCACGCACAGTGGTCTGGACCAGGCTACCCGCAAAACCGCTGCCTGACGCGGGTGTGACTGTCACGGTCACGTCACCGGTCGGCGGCTCCTGGGTACCTTCGACGGTCAGCGAGACGGTGGTCGTCGCGGTCTTGCCGCCGGTGTCGGTGCCGGTCACGGTGATGGTGGACGTGCCTGCCGCCGCCGTGGCGGAGACGTCGAGGGTGAGCTTGGCCGAGGAGCCCGCGGCGATGGTGGTCGGCTGGAAGACCGCCTTCACCCCGGTCGGCAGGCCCGCGGCGGACAGGGTCAGGTTCTGACCGCGGCCACCGCCGGTGCTGTTGATGGTGGTGGAGACGTACTTGCCCTTGGCGGCCTTCACGCTGCTGGGCGAGGCCGCGAGGGTGAGGTCGCCGGGCTCGGGGTTGCCGCCGCCGGTGACCGTGAGGGAGAACTTGCCGGTGGCGGTCTGGCCGCCGGACGTGGTCGCGGTCACGGTCACCTCGTAGGTGCCGTTGGCCGCGTCGGCCGCCGCGTCGAAGGTGAGCTTCGCGGACGAGCCGGTGGCCACCGAGGTGGGCTGGAACACAGCCTTCACCCCGCTGGGCAGGCCGGACGCCGAGAGGGTCGCGTTCTCGCCGCTGCCGGTGGTGGCGACGGTCGTGGACAGGTACTTGCCCGCCGCGACGCTGCCGCTACCCGGGTCGACGCGGACGCCGAGGTCGCCGGTGGGCGGCTCGGTGACGGTGCCGACCTCCTGCTTGACCCAGTCGCCCATCTCGTTGTCGAGGCGACCGTAGATCGAGTACCACTTGAAGTCCGACCGGCTCCACGACGCGACGCCGTAGACCTTGCCGCCGACCACGAGCGGGCCGCCGCTGTCGCCGGGCAGGATCGTGACCCGCCCGTCGTTGTAGCCCGCGCAGATCATGTACGCGGACTTGAACCCGGCGCCGACGCCCTGGCACAGCGAGTCGCCGTTGACGATCGGCAGGGTGGCCTTGTCGAGGGTGGCGTCGAAGGAGTTGTCGTCGAAGTCCTTCTTGCCGTACCCGAAGCCCTGGCCGCTCTTGCCGGGGGCCGCGCCGCCCGCGTCCGCCGAGGTGGCGAACTGCGGGTAGGCCGCGCCGCCCTTGAGCGGGATGTCGCGGTCCACGGTCACCACGGCCACGTCGTAGCCCTGGTCGAAGTTGACGTACTTCGGGTGCTTCTTGTAGCTGACGACCCCGACGGCCAGGCCGGACCCGCTGCCGCCCTGGTAGTCCTTGAGGTCGTCGAGGCCGTAGACGAACTTCTTCTCACCGGCCGCGTCCGCGCAGTGCGCCGCGATCAGGATCTTGCGCGGCGCCACGACGGTGCCGGTGCAGGTCTGTCCCTCGGGCCGGGGCCCACCGGCGCGGATACCCGCGACGATGCCCGGGAACTCGCTCACGGTGGCGTCCTCACCGTTGGCGAACATCGGCGAGGCGTCCCCGGAGCGGGCGGGGACGGTGGAGCCCTCGTAGTTCGCTGGGGCGTTGGCCGGTGGTGCCGCCTCGGCCGCCGACGCGATGGTGGCACCGAGTGGGACCAGCACCGTGGCCGCGGCCAGGGCCAGCAGGCCCCAGGACCGTGGTGTTCTCTTCACGATGGTTCCTTTCCGGATCTACCGAACGCTCGCCGCACGGGCAGGGTGGCGGCGGTTCGCTGATCGCCACTTTCGGGTGACGCCCGGTGGGGAACAATCAGGGTCGGCATCCGTAGGGGTACGGAACTTAATCCGGTAGTGGAGCGGCGTGGAGACGACCGAAGCGACCAGCAAGCGGATGAGCAGGCAGCGGGCCCGCGACACCGGCACCGAGATCGCCCTGCGCCGAGCCCTGCACGCCCTGGGCCTGCGCTACCGCGTGCACCGGCGCCCGGTCACCGGGGTCCGCCGGGAGGCCGACGTGGTCTTCACCCGCGCCAAGGTCGCCGTCTTCGTCGACGGCTGCTTCTGGCACGGCTGCCCCGACCACGCCACCTGGCCCAAGCGCAACGCCGACTTCTGGCGAACCAAGATCGAAACCAACCGGCGCCGCGACCAGGACACCGACACCCGCCTCGACGACGCGGGGTGGCTGGCGGTGCGGGTCTGGGAACACGAGGACCCAGCAGCCGCCGCTTTGCGCGTCCACGAGGCAGTCCGGTCCCGCTGACCGGCTCGCTCCAGGTCGCTTACTCGTCCAGGTAGCCGTACCTGGCATCCGCGGGCGAGATGAAGACCTGGCCGGCACGGACCTGCCACTCACTCGTCCCGTTCACCTCGTGCCGGGCGTGGAACAGCCCCCGGACGAGGTCGTTGTCCTCGTCCGACGCCGGGATGCGCGCGATTTCCCCGAGTTGGCCGAGGAACCAGTCCACAGTCGACTCCCGGATGTCGCCGCCGTAGAAGACGTAGCGGGTCCAGTTGAACGGTTTGCGGGGAAAGCCCCAGCCGCCCGAGTAGAAGTCGCCGTCGTCGTGCGACGAGATCACCTCCTGGATGGCGACGAGTTGCTTGTCGTCGCACTCAAGCCATCCCCTGATCGACACGTACGTTCCCACCGGTGGAGCCTAGGTGAGCTTCCCAGGGTTGAGCACGCCATTTGGGTCGAGGTTCGCGCGAACCGCGCGCAGTACGCCGACGCCCAATTCGCCGATCTCCGCCGCCAGGTACGGCGCGTGGTCTACACCAATTGCGTGGTGGTGGGTGATGGTGCCGAGTCCGGCGATAGCGGCGCAGGCGGCTTCCTTCGCCTGCTGCCACTGGCCGATCGGATCGTCCGCGGCCCGCGGCACCAGCGTCGTGAAATACAGCGAAGCGCCCGTTTCGTAGGAATGCGAGATGTGGCAGGCGACCACCGGTCGGCGCTCCGCCGTCGTCAGGGAGTCCCGCAACGCGCTGGTCACCGTGTCCCGCAGTTCGCCGAGTCGGGACCAGTACGCCGCGGTTTCCAAGGTCTCCACGCACATCCCGGCGTCCAGCAACGCGTCTCGCTGGCGTGGTCCGGCGAACCGGCCGTGGCGCCAGGTCTCGCCAGCCGCCGTGCCGAGTCGGACCGTTCCGCCCAGGTGCCGCAGGCTCTCCCGTCGACGCGCGCGCAAATCCCGGCGGGATCCGGCCTCCCATCCCACGATCAACAACGCGGGCTCGGCGATCCCCCGCACCCGCAGGTACGCCCGCAGCGCCGCCATCTTCCAACCGCCGGACAGCGCCAGCGCGACCTCGGTCTCCTGCGGGTCCGACAGCCGCGTGACCGCGCCGAGGGTGCCGCTCTGCGCCAGTGCGCGCACGATCTCGGCGCCCTGCGCGAACCCGTCCACGATGAACCCCTCGTACCTGGTCCACGCGGGTATCGGCCGTACGCGCACGGTGACCTCGGTGATCACCCCGAACGCGCCCTCGCTGCCCAGCACCAGTTGCCGCAGGTCCGGCCCGGCGGCCGACGCCGGGGCGACGCCGACCCGCCAGTCGCCGCGCGGTGTCGCGACCCGCAGCGACTCGACCATGTCCTCGAACCGGCCGTAGCCCGCCGAGGCCTGGCCGGACGACCGGGTCGCCGCGAAGCCGCCGAGGGTCGCGCGTTCGTAGGACTGGGGGAAGTGGCCGAGGGTGAAACCGCGCGCCGCCAGCAGCCGTTCGGCCTCGGGGGCGACCACGCCCGCCTCGAACGTCGCCAGGCGGGAAACCGGGTCCACCGACAGCAGGCGGTGCAACCGGTTCAGGTCCAGCGCGATGACCGCGCCCCGGTCGCCGCGCAGGGCCGCGACCCCGCCGACCACCGAGGTGCCGCCGCCGAACGGGACGATCCCGACGTTGTGTTCGGCACACAAAGCCACCACGCGCTCGACCTCGACCGCGTCGGCGGGGAGCACGACCGCGTCGGGTACCGGCAGCTCACCGGCCCCACGACGACGCATGAGGTCCACATAGGACAGCCCACCTGCACGTGCAAGCCGGTCTACGCGCTCGACCAGCACGTGTTCGGCCCCGACAATGGCGTTCAGGACAGCCCGCACCTCAGCGGGCAGCTCCGACTCGGCCACCCGCATGGCGGAGTCGGGCGCGACGGGCGTGCGCGTCGGCGTCAGCCCGGTTCTCGCGCTCAGCCAGCGGCTCGCGTGCGCGGGCAGGTGCGCGGCGGCGGCCCCGGCCGGGGTCCAGCCGCCGCGGACCCGGTGGTCGAGGTGGTCCGCAGGCACGTTCACGAATAGAGTGTGACATATGACGTTCAAACGTCACACCGCTTCGCCCGGTCGGGTGGACGACGACGTCCTCCTCGACGCGGCCCGCGAGTGCGTCCTCACCCACGGGGTGCGGCGCACGACGCTGACCGACGTCGCCCGCACCGCCCAGGTGAGCCGGATGACGCTGTACCGCAGGTTCCCCGACGTGCGCAGCCTGCTCGCGGCCCTGATGACCAGGGAGTTCGGCCACAAGCTGACCACCGCGGGCGCCGCGGCGGCCGGTCCGCACGCGCGGGCCAGGCTGGTCGGCGGCGCGGTGGCGGGAGTGCGCGCCATCGCCGACGATCCGCTCATGCGCACGGTCCTGGAACGCGACGGCGAGCTGGTGCTGCCCTACGTGGTGGAGCGGCTGGGCAGCACCCAGCACATCGCGGAGAAGTTCCTGCACGCCCAGCTCGTCGCGGGCCACGCCGACGGCTCGGTGCGGGTGGCCGACCCGGCGGCCCAGGCCAGGGCGCTGCTGCTGGTCGCGCAGTCCTTCGTGCTCTCGCACCGGCCCGCCACCGCGGACGTCGACACCGAGGCCCTGTTCGGCGAACTCACCCACCTGCTCGACGCGAGCCTGCGACCGGAGCCCAGATGACCCGACCTCGACCAGCGCTCAACGCCGAGCGCCGCGCCACCGACCTCGACGCGCTGACCAGCGGTGACGTCGTCGACCTGCTCGTGGTCGGCGGTGGTGTCACCGGCACCGGGGTGGCGCTCGACGCCGCCGCCCGCGGCCTGCGCGTGGCCCTGGTGGAGGCGCGCGACCTGGCGTTCGGCACCTCTCGCTGGTCGAGCAAGCTGGTCCACGGCGGACTGCGGTACCTGGCCAGGGGCGACGTCGCCCTCGCGCACGAGAGCGCGGTGGAGCGCGGGGTGCTGATGGCCACCACGGCGCCGCACCTGGTCCGCACGCTGCCGCAGCTGGTCCCCCTGCACCCGCCGGTGTCCACCCGGGACGCCTCGCTCACCTACACGGGTCTGCTGGCAGGCGACACCCTCCGCCGCGCCGCGCGCACCCCCGCGTCCCTGCTGCCCCGGCCGCGCCGGGTGTCCACGCCGGAAGCGCTCGCCCTCGCCCCAGGCTTGCGCCGCACCGGTTTGCGCGGCGGCCTGCTTTCCTTCGACGGTCAACTCGTTGACGACGCACGGCTCGTCGTCGCGCTCGCCCGCACGGCGGCCTCGCTCGGTGCGCGGATCGTCACCCAGGCCCGCGTGACGGGGCTGACCGGTACGGGTGCCGAGGTCGTGGACGGGATGACCGGGACGCGGTCGGAGATCCGGGCGCGCGCGGTCGTCAACGCGACCGGGGTGTGGGCGGGCACGCTGGTGCCGTCGGTTCGGCTGCGGCCGTCGTTGGGGTCGCACCTGGTGCTGGACGCGCGGTCGGTCGACTGCGGCGCGACCGCGTTGACCATCCCGATCCCCGGCAGCTTCGGCCGGTTCGCGCTGCTGCTGCCGCAGGACGACGGCCGCGCCTACCTCGGGTTGACCGACGAACCGCTGGACGGTCCCGTGCCGGACGTACCCGTGGCCCCGGAGTCCGATGTGGACTTCCTGCTCGACGTCGGCTCCTCGGTGCTGGAAACCCGGCTGACCAGGGCGGACGTGCTGGGTACCTTCGCCGGTCTGCGTCCGCTGGTGGACGCGCCCGGGGTGAACTCGCGCAGCGCGGACCTGTCCCGCCACCACGCGGTGTCGACCTCGCCGGACGGTGTGATCACCCTGGTCGGCGGGAAACTCACCACGTACCGCCGCATGGCCGCGGACGCGGTGGACGCCGCCGTCGACACGGCGGGGCTCAACTGCGGCCCGTCGCGGACCGGCAAACTTCCCTTGGTAGGCGCGGCATCGCGTTCCGCACTGTCAACTGTGGACGCTCCACGACGTTTGGTGGCCCGCTACGGGACGGAAGCCCCTACCGTGCACGCGCTGGGCCTGCTGGACCCGGAACTCGCCGAGCCGGTCGCGCCGGGCAGCCCGGTGACGGCGGCGGAGGTCGTGTGGGCCGTCCGCCAGGAGGGTGCGTTGACGGCGGAGGACGTGCTGCACCGGCGGACCCGGATCGGCCTGGTCGACGCCGACGCCGCGGCGGCACTGCCCGCGGTGGAGCGGCTCGTGGTCAAGGCTTTGAACGGACTGCTCGCGGAATAGCCGCTACACGCAGAGCCGACAGGCACTTTCGGCTTTCGTGCCCCCGAGATGCGCCGCGACGTGCCTGCCGATCGCCTCCGCGAGCACCGGCGGCACGGCGTTGCCGATCTGCCTGGCGATCTCGATTTTCGAGCCGCACCAGGTGAAATCGTCGGGGAAGGTTTGCAGCCGGGCGGCTTCCAGGTGGGTGATGGGCCGGTCAACGCGATGCCCCGAAGGCCCCGGTTCCCATTGCGGGTGCAGGTACTGCCCTTTCTCGGGCTTGTAGAACTCGGTCCGAATGGTGAGCGACGGCTCGTCCCAGCGCATTCGCCCCATGACGTCGGTGGTACCGGTCTTCTTCTCGCGCCAGCAGCGCGGGAGGAGGTGGTCCGGCAGGTCGAATCGCCCGCCGCCGGGTGGCACGACCTGGTAGCGGGCCAGCGAGAGCGCGGTGGGGTTGCGGCCGAGGTGCAGGTCCGCGCTGGTGAACCGACCGGGCACGGTCTGCCCGAAGTACTCCACAGTGGACTTCGGGAGCGCTGTGGCAGCGGGCTTCTCGGGAAGTCCATGCAGGACGGTCCGAACGCCATGCCAACTCGGGTGCGTCGGGGTCGGCAGCGGGATAGCGCCTTCGCGAGACCCGATGACAAACGCCCGCTTGCGCCGCTGCGGCACCCCGAAATCGGCGGCGAGCAGCAGCCCTGAAGTGAGGTGGTAGCCCGACAGCAGGCCCCCGGGCCGCACCTCGGCCTGGAGCAGGCCGAACTCGGATGACGACAGGAACCGGTCCACGTTCTCGATCACGAAGGCCGCGGGCCGCACCTCCCGCACGATCCGCAGGTACTGCTTCCACAACTGGTTGCGCGGGTCATCGACGTCGCGGCTCCCCAGGTTGGAGAACCCCTGGCAGGGCGGGCCGCCGATGACGACGTCGGCCTCGGGCACGTCGGTGACGGTGGTGATGTCGGCCCAGCGAACGTGACCGGCCCCGAAGTTCGCCGCGTACGTCGCCGCCGCGTGCAGGTCCCACTCGACGGCCAGCACCGGCCGGAACCCGGCGGCGGTGAACCCCGAGGTCATCCCGCCGCAACCGGCGAACAGATCGATCATCCGCAAACCCACCGGGTCAGGCTATCCGCAGGCCACGCAGGTCAGGACCCCAGCACCGCCCACCCAGCACACCAAGAGCACTATCCCTCAGGATCCGCACACTCACTTCCACAAAGGCAAACCCACCCCAGGGCCCACACAGTTCAGAACTCAACCATGGCCAACCCTCGCCAAGAGCGGCATTGGCTACCTGCTCGTCCCTCCCCACCCGATGCACTGGAACACGTCCTCCGAGCTGAGCGTCCCGGGCTGCGAATCTCCATTCGACCAGATTGACGACTTCACCTCAAAGGCGACCTTCGCTTCGCTCATGCTGGCAGTCGCAGCCTTCCTCGCCCACGCCTATTGGCACATTTCAACAATCTCAAGATTGCATCTCACCATCTTGTTGATCAGCGCAACAGTCTCCGCAACGGGCGTGCTGGTATCAGTCAAATACTACCGGTCAGGCAAGACGGCATTCTAGGACGCGTCCCTGGCGGGAAGGCTCCACCACGACTGAAGACCCACTCGCCAGAGGCCCAGTACCGCCCGCTTGGTGCTGCCAGGTCGCGGAGGTGACAACTTCGCTGCAAGGGGTGTTGTCTCCCCTCAACGACAAGGCCCCCGCCGGAATCGGCGGGGGCCTTGTCGCGAGCCGGAGTTACTGCTGCTGGATGGTGATCGGACCTGCGGGCCCGGTTCCCGAGATCGCGCGCAGTGTTTCCAGGAGGCTTCCCCACTGGGTGAGGAAGTAGCGAACGCCCGCGAGCATGTTGTCCACCGGTTCCCAGATGTTGTCGTAGCCCGGCACCTTGTGCTGGTCGAACACCGGGTCGGTGATCTGCACCATCCCCTTGGACGGCAGCCCCCCACCCCCGTTCGGGTCCGGCAGCGTCACCGCGTGCGGGTTGCCGCCGGAGGTGCGGTCGACGATCTGGGCGATCTGCTCGGCGTTGATCTTCGAGGGATCCACACCGTGGTTGATCAGGGTTTCCACGACCGCGCCGATCCAGCGGGCCCGGTCCACACGGGACGCCGGGGCGCCCTGGGTGGGGGGTGGACCGCTGCTGCCCCACGGCGGGGTGCCGCCGGGGCCGGTGCCGGGGATGCCCACCTGCCCGACCTGGCCGGGGACGCTCTGCCCCGGGTACGACGGCACGTACTGGCCCGTGCCGCCCGTCGGCGGCTGGTACCCCGTGTACGTCGGCAGCGCGCCCTGGTTGTACGTGGGTTGGCCGCCCACGGTCCCCGGGGGCTGGTACGGGGTGTAGTTGTAGCTCGGCGGCGCCGTCGACGTGTACGTCGGGCCCGAGGTCGGGTTCGGGTTGGTGTAGCGCGTGTTCGCCGCCGTGTCGACGCCGGAGGTGTTCACCGCGGGTGCCTGGCGGGTGTTGGCCGCGCGACCGCCGCTCGCCTTGCCGCCGATGGTCTCCAGCAGCTGCTTGACCGCCTGGGCCAGCTTGACGATCTTCTGGACCGTCTGCAGGATCTTCTGCAGCGAGGACACGAACTTCTGGACCTTGCTCAGGACCTTCTGCGCGGTCTGCACCGCCTGCGCCACCGACTTGGCGATGCCCTCGGCGATGCTGGCCCCGAAGCTCAGCCAGGACTTGGCCAGCGCCTCGATGATGATCATGATGACCTTCTGGACGCACTTGTTGATGAAGTCCAGAACGGTCTTGCGCACCTCGGCGAGCAGCTTGCCCGCCCCGCTGATCGCCTCGCCGACGCCCTTGCTGACCTCGGCCAGCGCGTCGAGGCCCTCGGCCTGGGTGGCGGCGGCGCGGCGGTACGAATCGCCCGCGGCGCCCTGCCAGTTGCAGGTCTCGGTCTTCACGGCTTGGCGGTACTTGTCCGCGGCCTGCACCAGCTGGTCACCGGCCTTGACCCAGCCCTGGGCGCTGCTGATGATCGAGTTCGCGTCGCCGAGCAGCTTGTCGAACGGCTCGCGCAGGAACTTGATGTGCTGGATGATCCAGCCGAACCCGGCACCGGCGGCCGCGCCCAGCGGGTCGCCCGCGATGTTGATGACGTCCATGGCCACGTTGGTGACCTGCAGGCCCGCGTCGAGCCAGTCGCCCCGCTCGATCGCCGCCTTGGCGCCGCGGACGTCGTTGTTCAGGCTGGTGACGGCCTGCTGGCCGGTCACCTGGGTCGTGCCTGCCGTGGTGGTCGTCGGCGCGCTCACGCGGACCTCCCGGCGAAGGTGTTGGCGTTGCCGAGGTCGATCTGCTCGTACTCGCGGGCCACGTCCTCGATGCCCTTGCGGACGTCGTCGAACGCGGTGGCCACCTTCTGGATGCCCTGCAGCACGTCACCGCAGGCGGCCAGGATCGCGGTCGCGAAGAACTGCCCGATCATGCCGAACGCGGCGTCGGAGACCGACTGCGTCGCCCCCGTCGCCGACTGCACCTGCGTGGAGCAGGTCGCGACGGTGCGGGCGTGGACCCGCATCTCCGCCACGTTGACGTTGAAACCAGTACCCATCAGATCCGCCTCTGGGGTGTCTAGTGGACGACTTCGGGGGGGTTGTCGAAGTACTCGTCGTCGGAAGGCCGGTCGCGGGGTTTGGCCGGGGGCGCGTCGGTGTCGTCCTCGGCGTCGCCCGCGTAGCCCTGCGGCAGGTGCGCCTTGACCACGTCCAGCGCGGGCGAGTCGCCGACCAGCTCCTCCATGGTCGCCACCACCTTGGCGCTGGCGTCGCGCTGGGCCTCCCTGGTCACCGCCAGGATGGCCCTGGCCAGCTGCTCGGGCTCGTAGTCGCGGACGCCGGAGCGCAGCACCAAGCCGGTGGTGGCGCCACCCGCGCTCACGTGCACGCTGATCTCGCCGTCGGTCGACGTGGCCGATCCCCCCACCTCCCGCAGCGCCTTGTCCGCCTTCTGCGCACTCGCCGCGGCCTTCTTCAGCGTCTCGTCGTACTGCGCGAGCCACTGCTCAGGGTTCATCTGGCGCCCCTCCAACTGCGAACCAACCCGGATCATCCGTCGAGCTTTGACGGAGCATCGCGCGTTCGGTTCCGCGCCGGGCCGCAATCGCGCAACTCGTTTGCGGTCGCACCGGGCGAGCTGACCAGCCGGTAGGCCGGACCGGGGAGCGGGGATACTGGGGGGTGTGGAAACGACCCGCCCCGCACTGGAGGTCGACGGGATCGCCAAGCGCTACGGCGACGTCGTGGCCTGCGACGGGGTCGGCTTCACCGTCGGTCCCGGCGAGCTGTTCGGCTTCGTCGGCGGCAACGGCGCGGGCAAGACGACCACCATGCGGGTCGTGCTCGGCGTGGTCGAGCCGGACGCGGGCGCGGTGCGCTGGGCCGGTGCGCCGGTCGACCGCGCGGCCCGGCGCCGGTTCGGGTACCTGCCCGAGGAGCGCGGCCTCTACCCGCGGATGAGGGTGCTCGACCACCTCGTCTACCTCGCCGAGCTGCACGGGTTCACCACCAACGACGCGCACCGCGACGCCGAGCGGTGGATCACCCGGTTGGGGTTGCGCGGGTACCGGGAAACCGAGGTGCAGCGGCTTAGCCTGGGCAACCAGCAGCGGGTGCAGCTGGCCGCCGCGCTGGTGCACGACCCGGTGCTGCTGGTGCTCGACGAGCCGTTCTCCGGGCTGGACCCGCAGGCCGTCGACGTCCTGTCGGAGGTGCTGCGGGAGCGGGCGGCGGCGGGCGTGCCGGTGCTGTTCTCCAGCCACCAGCTCGACCTCGTCGAGCGGTTGTGCGACCGGGTGGGGATCATCCGGGCCGGGCGGCTGGCGGCCTGCGGGACGGTGGCCGAGCTGCGCGCCGGGTCGGGCAGCACGCTGGTGGTCGACGCGCCCGCGGCCCGGCCGGGCTGGGCGGACGGGCTGCCCGGGGTGACCGTGCTGGGTGTGCGCGGCGGGCGCACGCGCCTGCGGCTGGCCGACGGCGCGGACGACCAGCCGGTGCTGGCCGCGGCGCTGGCGACCGGGCCGGTGCGCGGGTTCACCCACCAGGACCCGACGCTGGCCGAGCTGTACCGGGACGTGGTGGGGACGACCTCGTGAACACCGTGAAGGGGGTGGGCGGGTGAGCCCGGTGCGGGCCGTGTGGCTGGTGGCCCGGCGGGAGCTGCGGACCCGGCTGCGCACCCGGTCGTTCCTCATCGGCACGGCGGTGTCGATCGCCGTGCTCATCGGGTTCGTGCTGATGCAGAGCACCCTGTTCGGCGGCGAACGGGTCACCCGGGTGGGCCTGTCCGGCCAGGCGACCGGCATCGCCAGGGCGCTGGCGGAGGAGGCGGCGTCCCGGGGGCTCGACGTCGAGGTGAGCACGGTCCGCGACCCGGCGTCCGGCGAGTCGTCGATCGTCGACGGCGACTTGGACGCGCTGGTGACGGGCGCGCCCGCGTCCCTGCACGTGGTGGTCGACGAGTCGCTCGACGAGAACCTGCGGCGGGCGCTGAACACGCTGGTGCAGCGGGAGGTGCTGCGCGCCCAACTGGCCTCCGTCGAGGACCTGGACCCGGACGAGGTCCTGTCCACGGTGGCCGACGCGACGGTCGACGTGCGCGCCCTGCGCGCCCCTGACCCCACCCACGACCAGCGGCTGGCGATGGCGCTGGTGATCGTCGCGCTGCTGTACCTGTCGCTGCTGCTGTACGGGACGATGGTGGCCCAGGGCGTCGTGGAGGAGAAGTCGAGCCGGGTCGTGGAGATCCTGCTGGCGACCGTGCGGCCGTGGGAGCTGCTGGCGGGCAAGGTCCTCGGCCTGGGTCTGGTCGGTTTGGCGCAGCTGGTGGTGGTCGGCGGCGCCGGGACGGTGCTGGCCGTCGTGACGGGCGTCCTGACCATCCCGTCGGCGGCGGTGGGCACGCTGCTGTGGGGTCTGCTCTGGTACCTGCTCGGCTACCTGTTCTACGCCACCGTCTTCGCCGCGGCGGGCTCCCTGGTGTCGCGCCAGGAGGAGACCCAGTCGGTCCTGCTGCCGATCACCTCGGTGCTCGTCCTGGCCTTCGTGCTGAGCTTCGGCCTCCTCACCCGAGCCCCCAACACCACGGCGACGGCGGTGCTGTCGGTGCTGCCGCCGTTCGCGCCGATCCTGATGCCGGGCCGCATCGCCCTGTCGGTGAGCACGACGTGGCAGGTGGTGGTGGCCATCCTGCTGATGCTGGGGTCGACGGCGGTGCTGACGTGGCTCAGCGGCCGCATCTACACGGGCGCCGTCCTGCGCACCGGCCCGCGGCTGAACTTCCGCCAGGCCCTGCGCCGCCCCTGACCGCGCGGCAACCGGGAATCACCGTACCGACCACCGCACCTGGCGCGCGGGAGGCTCGGCGAGTTGGATGGCGTGATCACCGGCTGAGGGAGGGCGCGTGATCGAGGGAGGGCAGGTTTTCCGGCGGGCCTGGGTCGAGGGGGTGCACCGGCACTTCCCGGGCGGACCGAAGGCCGAGCACACCGTGCCGTGGCACGAGCTGCCCGCCTGGGAGCGGGCCGCGGCGAACGCGGTGTACGAGCAGGTGCGGGCGTTCGTGGAGCTCGGGGACACCTCGAGGCTGAGCAGGGTCCAAAAGGGACGGTTTGTGGCGCTCTGCTGGGTCGCCCAGGTCTACAAGCACATCGAGGCGCCCAAGGCGTCGTACGTCGCCGACTGGGACGAGTTGCCGCAGTGGCAGCGCGAGACCGATGCCGATGTGTTCGAGCACATCGAGGGCCTGATCCGGCCTCTGCTCACTTGATCTGCCCGTACCGCTCCAGCGACACCTGCCGTTCGTGGGCGTGGTCGACGATCGGGTCCGGGTAGCCGGGCACACCCGACGGCTGGTGGATCTTCTTGCCCACACACCCCCGCAGCTCCGGCACGTACTTGCGGACGTAGTCGCCGTGCGGGTCGAACTTCTCCCCCTGGGTGGTGGGGTTGAAGACGCGGAAGTACGGGGCCGCGTCCGTGCCCGAGCCCGCCACCCACTGCCAGTTGAGCTGGTTCGACGCCAGGTCGCCGTCGACCAGGTGGCGCATGAAGTGCCGGGCACCCCACCACCACGGGACGTGCAGGTCCTTCACCAGGAAGCTGGCCACGATCATGCGGACGCGGTTGTGCATCCAACCTTCCGCCAGCAGTTGGCGCATCCCCGCGTCGACGATCGGGTAGCCGGTCTCGCCGCGGCACCAGGCGTCGAAGTTGTCCTCGGCGTCGGTGTCGGTGTCGGTGCGCATGGCGTCGAACTTGGGGTTGTAGTTCTTGCGGGCGGCGGTCGGGTTGTGCCACAGGACGTCCGCGTGGAACTCGCGCCAGGCGAGTTCGTTGCGGTAGGTGCCGGGGCCCAGGTCGGCGAGCAGGGTCCGGGGGTGCACGCAGCCCCAGCGCAGGTAGGCCGACATCCGGCTGCTGCCGTCGACGCCGGGGCGGTCGCGGTCGTGGTCGTAGTCACCCAGCCGCTCGTCGCGGAACTCGGCCCAGGTCTCCAACGCGGCCCGCTCCCCCGCCTCGGGTAGCTCCGCCCGCACCGACGGGTCGTCCGGGATGCGCACCCGCCGCGGGCCGCCGTCCTTGTCCGCGGGATCGATCCAGTCCAGTGTGGACGCGTCGGTGTCTGCGGGTTTGCGCCAGCCGTGGTCGGCCCAGGCGCGGCTGAACGGGGTGAACACCTTGAACGGCTTGCCATCGGACTTCACCACCCGCCCCGGCGCGACCGCGTACGGCGACCCGGTGCGGACGAACTCGACGTCCAGCGCCTCGGCCACGCGGTCGTCGCGCGCGCTGCCGTACGGACCGAAGTCCGCCGACACGTGAACCGATCCAGCACCCACCGCGCGCACCACGCGCGGCAGCACGTCGACCGGGTCCCCGCGCACCACGAGCAGCCGTCCGCCCAGTTGCTCGTCGAGGTCCCGCAGGCACCGGTACAGGAAGGCCGACCGCGCCGGACCGGACGGCCGCAGCAGCTCCTCGTCCAGCACGAACAGCCCCAGCCCGCGCGGTGTGCGCTCGGCCGCCGCCAACAGGACCGGGTGGTCGCCGGTCCGCAGGTCACGCCGGAACCACACCACCGCAGGAGTCTCCGCCACGGCGGGCAAGGTTACCGATCACCGGCCCACCCCGCAGTGCCACTCCATCGGGTTAACCCGACCGTGGAAACGGCAGCGGCGCCGTCCACAGTCGACGGCGCCGCGATCGTGGTGGGGTGTCAGCGTTCGGTGACGGACTTGTACTCCCGCTCGGTGTGGCCGGTGTAGACCTGCCGCGGGCGGCCGATCTTGGTGGCCGGGTCGTTGATCATCTCGCGCCAGTGCGCGATCCAGCCGGGCAGGCGGCCGAGCGCGAACAGCACGGTGAAGAACTTGGTCGGGAAGCCCATGGCCCGGTAGATCAGGCCGGTGTAGAAGTCCACGTTCGGGTAGAGCTTGCGCGACACGAAGTAGTCGTCGGCGAGCGCGTGCTCCTCGAGCTGCTTGGCGATGTCGAGCAGCGAGTCGTCGCCGCCGAGCTTGCCCAGGATCTCGTCCGCGGTCTTCTTGATGATGGCGGCGCGCGGGTCGTAGTTCTTGTAGACCCGGTGGCCGAAGCCCATCAGCTTGACGCCGTCTTCCTTGTTCTTGACCTTCTTGACGAACGAGCCGACGTCGCCGCCCGAGTCCCGGATGCCCTCCAGCATCTCCAGCACCGCGCTGTTGGCGCCGCCGTGCAGCGGGCCGAACAGGGCGTTGATGCCCGCCGACACGCTGGCGAACAGGTTCGCCTCCGACGAGCCGACCAGCCGCACCGTGGAGGTGGAGCAGTTCTGCTCGTGGTCGGCGTGCAGGATGAGCAGCTGGTCGAGCGCGCGGACCAGGGTCGGGTCGAGGTCGTAGTTCTCGGCCGGGAAGCCGAAGGTCATGCGCAGGAAGTTCTCCACCAGGCCAAGGGAGTTGTCCGGGTAGAGGAACGGCTGGCCGATCGACTTCTTGTAGGCGTACGCCGCGATCGTCGGCAGCTTGGCCAGCAGCCTTATGGTCGAGATCTCCACGTGGTGGGAGTCGAACGGTTTCAGGCTGTCCTGGTAGAAGGTGGACAGTGCCGACACCGCCGAGGACAGCACGGGCATCGGGTGCGCGTCGCGCGGGAAGCCGTCGAAGAAGCGCTTCAGGTCCTCGTGCAGCAGGGTGTGCCTGCTGATCTTGTGGGTGAAGTCGTCCAGCTCGGCCTGGCTGGGCAGCTCGCCGTAGATCAGCAGGTAGCTGACCTCGATGAAGCTGGAGCGCTCGGCGAGCTGCTCGATCGGGTACCCGCGGTAGCGCAGGATGCCCGCGTCACCGTCGATGTAGCAGATGGCGGACGAGCACGAAGCGGTGTTCACGAAGCCGGGGTCGAGCGTGACCAGGCCGGTCTTGGCCAGCAGCTTGCCCAGGTCGACGCCTGACGAACCCTCGGTGGCGGGCACGACCGCCATCTCGTGCTCGCCGCCGGGGTATCGGAGGGCGGCGGTGTGCTCGGTGCCGGTGGGCACAGCGGTCCCGTCGGGCATGCAAGTACCTCTCACACTCGGGCAGGGCGGCGGTGACGGCCGAGCCGGTACGGCCCTGGTCGGGTGCGATCACGGCCGATGCGAATTGCGGCCACAGCGCAGCACCGCCCCATTGGGGTCCTGAGCCTCCTACGCTAGTGCTCCGCGCGCATTACGGACAGCCGTGACCGGGGGCGTCGGGCACTCTTGGGACACGTATCACAAATGACGCCACGTTTACGCCGGATTTCCCGGCGGCGCATCCCGGCTCAGTCCACCGAGCAATAGATCCGCCAAACCGGTGAACGCCTCGGCGTCGGAGACTTCGGCGCGCGCGGTGAGCACACCGGACTGGATGCCCTCGATCAGCCACCCGGCCATCTCGGCCACGAGCGCCGCGTGCACGTCCCGGAAGATGCCCTCCGCCACCCCCTCCGCGATGAACCCGCGGATCCGCTCGGCGGCGGCCTTGGCGTTGCGCTGGTACACCGCCCGGGTGGGGGCGAAGGCGGCGACGTCCTCGACGAAGCGCGGCGAGGCCACGCCCAGCTCCCGCGCGGCCCCGGAGAGGTAGCGCTCGATCCGCTCGCGCGCGTCGGCCGCGGTGGCGACGCCCTTCTCGACGCGCTCGGTGGCGCCGCGGAAGAAGTGGCCGACGACCTTGAGCGCCAGTTGCTCCTTGCTCGGCGCGAGCGCGTACAGGGTGGACTTGGAGCAGCGCAGCCGGGCGGCGAAGCCGTCGAGGGTGGTGTCGGCGAACCCCTCGGCCAGGAAGATCCCGAGCAGCTGCTCCAGCAGGGCGGCCTGCCGGGCGGTCGGGGTGCGTCGCGGGTTCATGTCGTTCACAGTATCGACAGGTCAGGACCCCGAACAGTACTGTGGAGCGTCCCCCAGTACTGTCCCGAGTACTGCTCAGGTTTGACCGAAAGGCCCGAACATGCCTGCCGAGCGCCTGCTGCCCACCACCGAGGCCGAGGACCTGCTCGCCCTCACCCGTGAGATCGCCCGCGACGAACTCGCGCCGGTCGCCGCCGAGTACGAGGAACACGAGCGCTTCCCCCGCGAGCAGTTCCGGCTGCTCGGCCGCAGCGGCCTGCTGGGGCTGCCGTACCCGGAGGAGTGGGGTGGGTCGGCGCTGCCCTACGAGGTGTACCTCCAGGTCCTCGAGGAGCTGGCGGCGGCGTGGATGACGGTGGGCGTCGGCGTGTCCGTGCACACCATGTCCTGCTACGCGCTCGCCCGGCACGGCACCGAGGAGCAGCGGGCCCGGTTCCTGCCGGACATGCTCGGCGGGGACCTGCTCGGCGCGTACGCGCTGTCGGAGAGCCACGCGGGCTCGGACGCCGCCGCGCTGACCACCCGGGCCCGGCGCGAGGGCGACGACTACCTGGTCAACGGCGCCAAGGCGTGGATCACCCACGGCGGTCAGGCGGACTTCTACACGACCATGGTCCGCACCTCGGACGACGGCGCGCGGGGCATCAGCTGCCTGCTGGTCGACGCGGGCACGCCCGGCGTGGAGTTCACCCCGCCGGAGCGCAAGATGGGCCTCACCGGCTCGTCCACCACCCAGGTCCTGTTCTCCGGCGCCCGGGTCCCCACCGACCGGCTGCTCGGCGCCGAGGGCCAGGGGTTCAAGATCGCGCTCTCCGCGCTGAACTCCGGGCGGCTCGGCATCGCGGCGTGCGCGGTCGGGTTGGCGCAGGCCGCGTTGGACGAGGCCGTGTCCTACGCCAAGCAGCGCACCCAGTTCGGCCGGACGATCATCGACTTCCAAGGACTGGGCTTCCTGCTCGCGGACATGGCCGCCGCCGTGGAGTCGGCCCGCGCGACCTACCTGGAGGCCGCCCGCAGGCGCGACCGCGGCCTGCCGTTCGTCCGCCAGGCCTCGATCGCCAAGCTGGTCGCCACCGACGCGGCCATGAAGGTCACCACGGACGCGGTGCAGGTCCTCGGCGGCGCGGGCTACACCCGCGACTTCCCGGTCGAGCGCTACCTGCGCGAGGCGAAGGTGCCCCAGATCTTCGAGGGCACCAACCAGATCCAGCGCGTGGTGATCGCCCGCCAGCTGCGCGAAGCCGATGTGACCGGATGACCGGGACGGCCTGAGGGGACCGCGATCGGTCGCGGGAAGACGGGTTGTGAACGGTCCGCTGTGAATACCGCGAACCGCCGGATTCACGCCGATCACGCGTCACCCCCTTACGCGACAGTCAGTATCGACGATCATGACGACATGGGGAACACTGTCTCGGCTCGCTGCGGTGGTGCTCGGTGAACCAACCGGTCCTGGCCGACCAGGTGGTCGACATCCTGGCTGACCTGGCGTCGAACACCTTGTCCGGCAACCAGAAGCGCGCCGCGGACGTCCTCTTCGACGCGGTGCTCGGCCGGTTGCGCCGGATCCGGCTGGCCGCCGCGTTCGACGTGTTCGAGGCCGACCCGACCGCGCCGCAGCCGAGGTCGACGCTGACCACGATCCTCAACGACCAGTTCGCCCGCGACCCGTCCTTCCGCGACCAGGTCTCGAACCTGGCGCAGGCCGCGGGCGCGGCGCCGCAGCCGCCGGAGGAGCCCCTGCCCGCCCGGTACTCCCCGCGGGTGCCCAAGCGGGTCCTCATGGGGGCCGGGGCGGCGGTCCTGGCCCTGGCCCTGGTCGTGGGTGGTCGCGCGCTGTTCGTCGAGCTGACCGAGGAACCCGAGTTGGACGGCACCACACCGTGCCGGACCTTCTGGACGTTGAAAGAACCCGAACAGCGGGGACTGCTGGTCCGCGCCTACCGCGGCAAGGGCCAGGAACGGCGCGAGGACGAGCCGTACATCGTGGCGAGCGTCCTGTACGCCTGCGGGCAAAGCCCGGATAGCACGGTCAACGACATAATCGACGCGGCGGCGCTGAAATAGCGCGGAATTCCGCCGGTTCAGCCCCGGTGGAACGGGCTCTCGGTCACGCCGAACCCGGTTTGCTCGTCGAACCGGTACACCGACCGCCCATTCACGAACACCCGCGTGGCGCGGCTCATCACGTCCAGCGGGTCGCCCGACCAGAGCACCACGTCGGCGTCGAGCCCCGGTGCCAGCGCGCCGACGCGGTCACCGATTCCCATCATCTCCGCCGGGTTGGTGGTGATCGACCGCAATCCGGTCTCCTCGTCCAGCCCCTCCTTCACCGCCAGGGTCACCTGGTGCACGAGGAAGTTGATGGGCACGACGGGGTGGTCGGTGGTGATCGCGATGCGAACACCCGCCCGCGCCAGGATCCCGGGGGTGCGCAGCGTGCGGTTGCGCAGCTCCACCTTGAGGCGGCTGACGAACAGCGGCCCGACGACGACGGGGATGTCGCGTTCGGCGATGAGGTCGGCGATCAGGTGCGCTTCCGTGCCGTGGTTGAGGACCAGGCGGTAGCCGAACTCGTCGGCCAGGCGGATCGCGGTCGCGATGTCGTCGGCGCGGTGGGCGTGCTGGCACCAGGGGATCTCGCCGTCGAGCACGCGCGCGAGGGTCTCGTCGGCGAGGTCGCGGTCGAACGGTTCGCCGTTCTCCCGCGCGCGGTCCCGTCGGGCGCGGTAGTCCTGGGCCTTGGTCAGGGCCTCGCGGATGACGGCCGCGACGCCCAACCTGGTGGCGGGCATGACGTTGCGCTCGCCGTAGTTGCGCTTCGGGTTCTCCCCCAACGCGCTCTTGACGCTGATCGGCGCGCGCACCAGCATCTCGTCGGCGGTGCGGCCCCAGGCCTTCACGGCAACCGTCTGGCCGCCGATCACGTTGCCGGAGCCCGGTTTCACCACGATCGTCGTGACGCCACCGGCCAGCGCGTCGCGGAAGCCCTCGTCGTCCGGGTTGATCGCGTCGAGGGCCGACACCTGCGCGGTGACGGGGTTGGTCGTCTCGTTGAGGTCGCGACCCTCCCAGCCCTCGGACTCCTCCAGGACGCCGACGTGGCCGTGCGCCTCGACGAAACCGGGCAGCACCCAGGAACCCGACGCGTCCACGATCTCCGCGTCGTCCGGGACGTCCACGTCGGCGGCGGGGCCGACGGCGGCGATCCGGCCGCCATCGATGAGCACGGTCCCGCCCTCGATCGGCGCGCCCACAACCGGAACCACGTATCCACCCGTCACGGCGATAGTCACACCACCACCGTAGCGCGATGATCAACATGCCACCGGCCCGAACGGCTAGATCGGTGAGATTCCCCAGGATCCGGTCCAGCGCGCGCCCGCGTCCACAACCAACAGGTCCACTCCCGAGTTGAGCGCGTCCGGCGGGCAGGTCATCGGTTCGACCGCGACCGCGCCGCCTTCGCGGCCGGGGAAGGAATCCGGGGTGTACACCTGGACCCAGCGGAACACCGGGTCCGCCCACAGGTCCACGCCGCCGGACCCGCCGCGCAGCGTGTGGTGGACCAGTCCGTCGCTTTCCGGCGCGCAACCGCCGAATGCGTCGTCGAGCGTGACTTCCCGGACCACACGGGAGAACCGGGGCACCGGGGTGGCGGACCCGGTGGGCACCATGCGTTCCGGGTCGAGCGGCAGGTGCGTGGTCGCGGCGAGGGTGAGCACGCAGTCGTCGACGTCGAGGCGGCCGGGGCGCGGGTACGGGTGAGCGCCGACGCCGAAGGGCATCGGGCGCTCGCCCAGGTTCTCGACGCCGTGCGTGACGGTGAGGCCCGCAGCGGAGACGGTGTAGGTGGTGGTGGTCCGGAAGGGGAAGGGCCAGCCGGGGCGGCCGTCGACGGTGACCGCCAGCGTCACGGTGTCGTCGGCGCGCTCGGCGACCTCCCAGGTCTCGCGGCGCACGAGTCCGTGGCTGGCATTGCCGCGCGCGGGCTCCGTTACGTCGAGGCGCAACTCCTCGCCGTCGTGGTGCCAGACGGCCCCCGCGACCCGGTTGGGCCAGGGCACCAGCACGGCGCCGGAGCCCATGGGTGGCTGCTCCCCCGCCGGGAAGGTTTCCAGGTAGGGCACGTCGTCGAACTCGAAGAGGCGCAGCGCGGCGCCGTGGTGGGTGGCGACGGCACGGGCGCCGCCAAAGCGGATCTCGGTCTCGGCCATGCCAAGGAGGCTAGTCGGGTCGCCACGGTCGCGACTCTTACTAGACCGGTCTGTATAATAACCGCCATGCCCCGCCGTACCGACACCCGAGACCGCACGCTGCGCACCGCCGCCGAGCTGTTCCGCACGCACGGCTACCACGGCACCGGCCTCAACCAGGTCGTCGCCGAGGGCGGCCTGCCCAAGGGGTCGCTGTACTTCCACTTCCCCGGCGGCAAGGAGCAGCTGGCCGCCGAGGCGGTGGGGCTGGCGGGGGCCGAGGTGTGCGCGTGGGTGGACCGGGCGTTCACCGAGACGCCGGACGCGGTGGGCGCGCTCGCCGCGATCACCGGGTTCCTGGCCGACGAGCTGGCGGCCTCCGGGTTCCGGCGGGGCTGCCCGATCGGCACCCTCGCCCAGGACGCCGGGGACGCGGAGCCGGTGCGCGCGGCCTGCGCCGAGGCGTTCCGCGCGTGGCACGGCGTCGTCCGCGGCCACCTCGCCCGGCACGGGCTACCCGACCCCGACGCGCTGGCCACCACGTTCTTGGCCGCCGTCGAGGGCGCTCAACTGCTCTCCCGCAACCAACGCGACACGGCCCCGTTGCGCGCGGTCGCCACCGCACTCGCACCACTGCTTCGAAAGGACTCCTAGATGCGCGTTCGACACCTCGACTGCGGCAGCATGCACCCGCTCGGCGGGAAGCTGGTCGACGGTGAGCCGGGGCTGTTCCGGTTCGCCCACATGGTCTGCCACGTGCTGCTCGTCGAATCCGACGACGGCCTGGTGCTCGTGGACACCGGCTTCGGCGTCACCGACCTGACCGACCCGCGCACGAACCTGCCCGGCCCGTTCGTGGCCCTGGTGCGCCCGGTGCTGGACCCGGCGCAGGCGGCGGTCCGGCAGGTCAAGGCGCTGGGCTACGACCCGGCGGACGTCCGGCACATCATCCTCACCCACCTCGACCTCGACCACGCGGGCGGCCTCGCCGACTTCCCCGACGCGCGCGTGCACGTCTACGGGCCGGAGCTGCGCGCGGCGCTGACCCCGGCGACCGGCGCCGAGCGGCACCGCTACCGGCAGGCCCACTGGGCGCACGGGCCGAAGTGGGAGGTGCACGAGCCCACCGGCGGTGAGGGCTGGATGGGCATGGAGGCCGTGCGCGGGCTCGCGGGCCTGTCCGACGACTTCCTGCTCGTCCCGCTGGTCGGCCACACGCGCGGGCACTGCGGCGTGGCGGTCCGCTCGGACGACGGTTGGCTGCTGCACGCGGGGGACGCGTACTTCAACCGGGCGCAGATGGGGCCGACGGCCAAGTCGACCGTGGGGCTGCGGGTGTTCGAGTCTTTGGTGCAGACGGAGAAGGAGGCCCGCAAGGCCAACCAGGACCGGTTGCGGACCATGCTCGCCGCACACGACGTCACGGTCTTCTCCGCCCACGACGTCGTGGAACTGCGCCAGCTCACACGCTGAGCTTCTCCGCGTCCACCCGCACCCGCCCGACCACGAAGCGGTTGACGAGCCAGAGGACGACGCCGACGGCCAGCAGGATGGCGGCGATGCCGTACTCGCGGGCGGGCCTGCCGGACAGCGGGCTGGCCAGGTAGGCGCAGGCCACGGCGCCGATGGCCGGGAGCGCGGTCGGCGCGCGGAAGTGCTTGTGCTCGACCGTGTCCTTGCGCAGCACCAGAACGGCGATGTTGACGACCGTGAACACCACGAGCAGCAACAGCGAAGTCGTGCCCCCGAGCAGGTTGATGTCGACGGTGGCCACCAGCACAACGGCGATGAGACTCGTGAACACGATCGACACCCACGGCGTCCGCCGCGCGGGGTGCACGACGCCGAAGACCTTCGGGATGATCCGCTCGTTGGCCATCCCGTAGACCAACCGGCTGGCCATCAACATGTTGATCAGCGCCGAGTTGATGACGGCGAGCAACCCGATCAACGCGAACACCCAGAGCGGGAAGTCGGGCGCGCCCGCGGAAAGCACCTTGAGCAGCGCGTCGCTGCCGGACCCCGCCAACTCGCGGGCGGGGAGCAGGAGCGAGGACGTGACCGCGACCAGTACGTAGATGACCGCCGCGATCCCCATGCCGACCAACATGGCGCGCGGGAAGATGCGAACCGGCTCGCGGCACTCCTCCGCCATGTTGACCGAGTCCTCGAACCCCACCATGGCGAAGAAGGCCAACGCGGTGGCCGAGCTGACGGCGATGAGGGAACTCTGGCCGGAGGTGTCGATTTCGACGAGCCTGCCGGGGTCCCCCTGACCGTTGGCGATGGCGTAGATGCCGACCACGATGATGATGAGCAACCCCGAAAGCTCAATCACCGTAAGCACGACATTGGCCCACAACGACTCGGCAACACCCCGGAAGTTGATGGCCGCCAAGAGCACGACGAACCCCACCGCGATCCAGACAGTGGGAATGGTGAGCGAGTCACCCATGAGTTTCTTGAGGTAGGTGTTCCCGAACGCCTGCGCGGCGGAGGCAGCGGAGGTGATACCGGAAGACATGACGGCGAAGGCCACCATGAACGTCAGGAACTGGACTTTGAACGCCCGGTTGGCGTAGAGCGCGGCCCCGGCGGCCTTCGGGTACTTGCCGACCAGCTCCAGGTAGCTGAACGCGGTCAAGAAGGCGACGGCGAAGGCGAGGAGGAAGGGCAGCCAGAGGGCGCCACCGACCTTGCCCGCGACCGTGCCGGTCAGGGCGTAGACACCGGTACCGATGATGTCCCCGACGACGAACAGCAGCAACAACCCGGGCCCGATCACCCGCTTCAACTCAGGCTGCGCCTGCTCCTGGGAGGTCATGCCGCAACAGTGTCCCGGAAGGACTCAAACCAAACATCGTTTTGAGCCACGCACAACACCTCTGCCCCGTTCGCCACCCACCGGTCCCTCGCGAACCCCAACAGCACCCGTTGCCGTGATGTCAACGCGCTGGGCGCCACACAGAAAATAAGAAAGCCTGGGGACGGCCCCAAAGGGGCGGCACCCAGGCTTTAGTCATCGTGCTCAACGCACTGGTTAGGAGTGAACCACACCGTGGCCAACACTGTCAACACTCGGGCTGGCTTGCTGGCGAAAGACCCTTTCGCCAAGCATGTCGCTGCGCGGCTGGCCGACTTCTTCGCGGACACCACTCCGTGGCCACGGCGACTGTGGGACGTGGGCAGCGTGCTCGCGCTCCGCGAGGCGGTGGAGGCGGGCAATTGGCTCCGTGCCCATGTTCTCTCAGGAGCTTCGGTGGCCTGGTACCTGCACGATCTGGAACGCGCGCTAGGCCCTGACCGGGGGCTCGGCGATGGGCGCTTGCGTCGCGAACTCACCGATCTGCTGCGCAACGGCTTGTCCCCGGACGGACAAGACCGCCGAAAGCTGATCGAGCTCCTACCCGCGATCCAGAAGAACTACCTGACCCGCTGGGCGGACAGTGTCGACTCATCCCGCCCGCCTTCAGCAGAGCGGCTGGCCAAGGCTGTTGCCACACATCTCCTCGACTGCGGCCACAGCTCCGGGCAGCTGCACCGCTGGGTCCGAGCGTTCACTCGCGAGCCGCAGGCATCACTGGCCGATCTGCTGGACTCCGCTCGCGAACTGGCGGACAGGGTGGACCAGGAGTTCGAGGTCATCGTCCCGTTCATCTCCGTACCGGAGCAGCAACTACTAGTCGAACACCTTCGTGAATGGCTCTCTCCCGACGAGGCTTCGGCCTGGTTCAAAGCGCAGAACCTCACCAACCCCGAGCGCCAGAACGGCGCGTTCCGCTACCGCGTCTCGGCGAAGGACGCTGTTGCCGACGCCCGAACCATGGGTGGACTGGTCCGGCGCATGGAGAACCGGTGGTCCTACTCCCGGAGATCGGACAAGACGTTGCGGCCGTGCGGCAAGGTGTGGGTCATGGGTGCGGCGAAGCCGCTACCGCTGCTCCCCCCGCCGCGTGGCGTCGCGATTCCCTCGCTCATGCGGGAGCGAACCATGTTCGACGTGCAGAAGAGCGACCGACTGGATGAAGCGCTCGAGCTCGCCGCGCCGCTGGACGCCGGTCCCTCGACCTCGGCGGTGACCGGGGCCTGGGCGGCGATCGAGGCGTTGCTCTTCCACCCCGGCGACAAGGCCGAGACCAAGGTGGGACGAGCTGTGGCCGGAGACCGCCTCGCGGCGATCACCGCCTGCTCTTGGCCGCGTGCCGAGCTGACAGCGCTGTCGTACCAGCATCAACCTCCTGCTCCAGACAAGCTCAGCGAGGACTTGGCGAATTGCCCCAACAACCAGCGCCGTTCGGAGGTAGTCGCGAACGCCTTGGGCAACACTTCACTGGTGATCACAACCGCGAGCGATAGCGCTGCGGCCGACCGCATGACGGCGATGGTGCAGGATCCCCAGCCGCAACTGGAGAGCGTCCGCCGGGTCTTCAGAGGGATATTCAGGCGGCTCTACCGGCAGCGGAACATCGTCGCGCACGGTGGGAGCACCGGCGGGGTTGCGCTCGAAGCAGCGCTTCGAACAGCGGCACCGCTGGTCGGCGCGGGACTCGACCGGATTGTGCACGCGAAGCTCGCGGCGGGTGTCAAGCCACTGGCGCTGGCGGCCGGAGCGGAGAACTCGCTGGCTTTGGTCGGGGACGCCATGGGGCAGCCGGTGACCGGTTTGCTCGGCTGAGTCAGTCGATCTTCTCGGGTTGCGGGGCGAAGCGGTAGCGCCAGAAGGCCGGGAGGAAAGCGACCGTGATGATGGTCAGCACGATGCTCAGCACGCCGCCCCACGTGGCCGCCGCGCGGGTGCCGAACTCGGCGGCCGCCCAGCCGTGGGTCAGGTCGGCGATGCGGGGTCCGCCCGCGACCACCACCGTGAACACGCCCTGCATCCGGCCGCGCATTTCGTCCGTGGCCTCGGTTTGCAGCATCGAGCTGCGGTGCACCGCGCTCACCAGGTCGGCCCCGCCCGCCAGCGCCAGGAAGACGACGGCCAGCCAGAGGGAGCTGGTGAGGCCGAACGCCGCGATGGCCGCGCCCCAGCCGACGATCGCGCAGGTGATCACCACGCCCTGGCGGGCGATGCGCGAGTAGGCGCCGGAGAACAGGCCGAACAGGGCCGCGCCGATCGGGATCGCGGCGTAGAGCACGCCCAGGGCGGTGCCGCCGCTGGGCGGGTCGCCGAAGGTGCGCTGGGCCATCTCGGGGAACAGGGCCCGGGGCATGCCCGCGACCATGGCGATGATGTCGACCAGGAACGACACCAGCAGCAGCTTGCGCATCCCCAGGTACCGGAAGCCCTCGACGATCGACCGCAGCCCGGCCGTCCGGTTGGCCAGCTCCCCCGGCGCGATCGGCGGCAGCTGCCACACCATGTAGCACGCCACCGTCAGCGCGACCGCGTCGATCAGGTACATAGTGGACAGTCCGAGCGCGGGGATCAGCGCACCGGCCAGCAGCGGGCCGAAGATCATGCCGAAGGTGAACGTGGTGAAGCTCAGCGCGTTCGCGGGCGGCAGCAGCTCCGCGGGCACCAGCCGGGCGACGGCGGCGCTGCGGGCGGGCATGTTGACCGCCACGAACGCCTGCTGCAACCCCAGCAGCACCAGGATCACCGGCACCGAGTTCAGCCCGACGAACGCCTGCACCCAGAACAGCACCGACATCACCGCGACGCCGATGTTGCTCCACAGCATCACCGTGCGCCGGTCGACGGCGTCGGCGATGGCCCCGCCCCACAGCCCGAAGATCAGCAGCGGGACCAGCCCGACGGCACCGGTCAACCCGACGTATCCCGAGGAGTGCGTCAGCTCGTAGATCTGCTGCGGCACCGCCACCGTGGTCAACTGGCTGCCGATGGCGGTGACCACGGTGGACACCCACATGCGACGGTAGTCGAGCACCTTCAGTGGCCTGGTGTCGATGACGATCCGACCCAGGATGCCCTTTGCCCGCCCAGTCGCCTCAGTGGTCACGATTGGTTAGCTTAGGTTAGCTAACCAATCCGTGTCCTGTGACTTTTCCCGGAGCCCGCGGTCTCAGAACCGGGGGTCACGGACCGAGGCGCTCGACCTTCCAGCCGTCCCGGCCGAGCTTGTAGCGCAACCGGTCGTGCATCCGGTCGCGGCGGCCCTGCCAGAACTCGACCAGCTCGGGCTGGATCCGCCAGCCACCCCAGTGCGGGGGGACCGGCACGGTCTCGGCGTCGGCGAACCGGCGCTCCACATTGGCCAGTGCGGTCTCCAGCGTGCCGCGCCCGCTCACCACGATCGACTGCGGCGACGCCCACGCGCCCAGCTGCGAGCCGCGCGGCCGCTTGGCCCAGTACGCCGCGGTCTCCTTGGCGCTGACCTTCTCCACGGTGCCGCGGATCGTCGCCTGGCGGTGCAGCCCGTACCAGGGGAAGGTGGCCGAGGCGTAGCGCGTGGCGCTGAGGTCGTGGCTCTTGGCGGAGGTGTAGTTGGTGAAGAACACCAGCCCGCGCTCGTCGAGGCCCTTGGCCAGCACGGTGCGCGAGGACGGCATGCCGTCGGCGCCCGCGGTGGCCAGCACCATGGCGTTGGGCTCGGCCAGCCCGGCCTGCTTGGCCGCGTCCAGCCAGGCTTGCAGCTGTTCGTGCCAGGAGGCGGCGAGGTCGCTCTCGTGCAGGTCGCCGTGCTCGTAGGACACCCGCATGGTCGGGAGCTCAAGGGCGATGTCGCCGTCAGCCATTCCACGTCTCCTCACCGCAGCGCGTGGCGGGGTCGCACCACGAGGCCAGTTTGGTTCATTGGACGGTACGGGGAATCGAGGTGAACGGAAACCGCCCGCACGGTGACAGCGGACACCAAGCGCCCGGAGCTGGCGATCGCCGACAATCTGGATCGTTTCACTGGATCGTGACCGAAGACACCGGTGTGAACGATTGCTAACACCGGGTACGAGGAGGAGGGTTGCCCGAAAGCCGTGCAGTGGTGCCCGGCGTGGGCGATCTGCCTCGCAGTGCCGCTGCCGACCCCGCGGAAACCTCCGTGAACCGTCGTGGACATGGCGTGAAAGGCGAGGCGTATGCAGAACGCGGTGCGCGAGACCGAGCAGAGCTCTCCCGCGCAGACCCCCACCCCGCCGGACGACGGTTTCAAACCCGGCCTCGAGGGCGTCATCGCCTTCCGGACGGAGATCGCCGAGCCGGACCGCGACGGCGGCGCCCTGCGCTACCGGGGCGTGGACATCGAAGACCTCGCGGGCAAGGTCACCTTCGGCGACGTCTGGTCCCTGCTGGTGGACGGCCGCTTCGGCCGCGGCCTGCCGCCCGCCGAGCCGTTCCCGCTGCCGGTGCACTCCGGTGACGTGCGGGTGGACGTGCAGGCGGGCCTGGCCATGCTGGCCCCGATCTGGGGTTACCGCCCGCTGCTGGACATCACCGACGAGGAGGCCCGCGAGCAGCTGGCCAGGGCGTCGGTCATGGCGCTGTCCTATGTGGCCCAGTCGGCGCGCGGCATCCACCAGCCCGCGGTGCCGCAGCGGCGCATCGACGAGTGCGCCACCATCACCGAGCGGTTCATGACCCGCTGGCGCGGCGAGCCCGACCCGGCGCACACCAGGGCCATCGACGCGTACTGGGTCTCCGCCGCCGAGCACGGCCTCAACGCCTCCACCTTCACCGCCCGGGTGATCTCCTCCACCGGCGCGGACGTGGCGGCGGCGCTGTCCGGGGCGATCGGCGCGATGTCGGGTCCGCTGCACGGCGGCGCGCCCGCCCGGGTGCTGCCGATGATCGCCGACGTGGAGCGCAGCGGTGACGCCCGCGCGTACGTCAAGGGCATCCTCGACCGCAAGGAACGCCTGATGGGCTTCGGCCACCGGGTCTACCGCGCCGAGGACCCGAGGGCCCGCGTGCTGCGCCGCACCTGCCGGGAGCTCGGCGCCGAGCGCTACGAGGTCGCCGCCGCGCTGGAGCAGGCCGCGCTGGCCGAGCTGCGCGAGCGCCGCCCCGACCGGGCGATCGAGACCAATGTGGAGTTCTGGGCCGCGGTCATCCTGGACTTCGCCCAGGTGCCGCCGCACATGATGCCCGCGATGTTCACCTGCGCCCGCACCGCGGGCTGGTGCGCGCACATCATGGAGGAGAAGCGCACGGGCAGGCTGATCCGCCCGGCCGCCAAGTACGTGGGCCCGGCACCGCGCCGACCGGAGGACGTCGAGGGCTGGTCGACCGTCCGCGGCTGACAATTCGACGATTCACCGGAAAGGGGCCACCGACACCACGTCGGTCGGCCCCGTTGTCCTTTTCCGCGTAGGCCAGCGGACACCGCTGTCCACCGACCGGTGGACAGCCGAGTTCAATCGCTCGTTCGTCCCCGGGGAACGCGCACCGCGACAGCATTGAGCCATGAACGCGATCGAAGTCCACGGGCTACGCAAGACCTACGGCGCCAACACGGCGGTCGCGGGCGTCGACCTGGTGGTGCGGGAGGGTGAGGTCTTCGCGCTGCTCGGTCCGAACGGCGCGGGCAAGACCACGACGACGGAGATCCTCGAGGGCTACCGGGAGCGCGACGGCGGCGAGGTCCGCGTGCTGGGCCAGGACCCGGCGACCGCCGGGCGGCACTGGCGGGCCGAGCTCGGCATCGTGCTGCAAACCGCCACCGACTCCGCCGAGCTGTCGGTGCGCGAGACCGTGCGCCAGTTCGCGGGCTACTACCCCGACCCGCGCGGCGTGGACGAGGTCATCGAGCTGTGCGGGCTCACCGCCAAGGCGGGTGCCCGGATCAGCTCGCTCTCCGGCGGCCAGCGCCGCCGGGTCGACGTCGCGCTCGGCATCATCGGCCGCCCCCGGCTGCTGTTCCTCGACGAGCCGACCACCGGCTTCGACCCCGAGGCGCGGCGGCAGTTCTGGGACCTGGTCCGCGCGCTGGCCCGCGAGGGCACCACGATCCTGCTCACCACGCACTACCTGGACGAGGCCGAGGCGCTGGCCGACCGGCTCGCGGTGATCGCGGCGGGCCGCATCGTGGCCGAGGGCACCCCGTTCACCGTCGGCGGACGCGACACCGCGCCCGCCACGGTCACCTGGACCGACGTGTCCGGCGCGCACGAGGTGCGCACCGTCGACCCGGTCGGCGCGGTCACCAACCTGGCCCGGCGCGGGCCGGTCAGCGGGCTGCAGGTGCGCCAGCCCAGCCTCGAAGACATCTACCTGGACCTGATCGGAGCCAAGGCATGACCACCGGGACGCTGCCCCGCCGCACCACCACCGCCCGGCCGCCGCTGCCGTCGACGCTGCGCAGCGGCGTGCTGCGCGGCGGCGCCGAGCTGCGGATGTTCTTCCGCTCCAAGGAGGCGGTGCTGTTCACCTTCTCCTTCCCGGCGATCATCCTGCTGCTGCTCGGCTCGATCAACAGCGGCGAGGCGACCGAGGGTGTGCCGATGAGCCGGGTGCTCACCGCGAGCATGATCGCCTACGGCATCCTCTCCACCGCCTTCATCAACATCGGCGTCGGCATCGCCGC
Organism: Actinokineospora auranticolor; assembly: GCF_041897805.1. GTDB lineage: Bacteria > Actinomycetota > Actinomycetes > Mycobacteriales > Pseudonocardiaceae > Actinokineospora > Actinokineospora auranticolor. Next base: position 628,398 of record NZ_CP154825.1, on the reverse strand, counting down.
CGACCGCGAGGACGGCAGCCTCAAGCGGCTGCGCGGCACGCCGGTCACCGCCGGGGCCTACTTCACCGGCAAGGTCATCCTGGTCGCGGTGGCCACGGTCGCCGAGGTGGCCGTGCTGCTCGCGGTCGGCGTGCTCGCCTTCGACCTGGACCTGCCGACCGAACCCGGCAAGTGGCTGACCTTCGCGTGGGTGCTGGCGCTCTCGGTCATCGCCTGCACCCTGCTGGGCATCGCGGCCAGCGCGCTGACCCGGTCCGCGCGCAGCGCGGGCGCGGTGCTCAACGTGCCGGTGCTGGCCCTGCAGTTCATCTCGGGCGTGTTCGTCTACGTAGGCTCGCTGCCCAAGGCCATGGTCGACGTGGCCGCGTTCTTCCCGGTCCGGTGGATGGCGCAGTCCTTCCGGGCGGTGTTCCTTCCGGACAGCATGGCGGCTGGAGAGGTGGCTGGCACGTGGCAGTTGGGGACGGCGGCGCTGGTGCTGGGCGCGTGGTGCGTGGTCGGCACGGTGCTCTGCCTGCTGACCTTCCGCTGGACGGACCGGCGCGCGGGCTGACCGAGCGGCACCGGGTCGAGGCCACCACGCGCAACTTCTGGACCTGGGACCTGTACTTCGCGGTCGGGTTCCTGTTCGTCACGACGCTGGTCCTCTGCACCGACAACAGCTGGGGCGATCGCGGTGTCGCGGCAGGGGCGATCACCGCGATCGCCCTGCTCTACCTCGTCTGGGGCAGGCGGAAGGCGATCATCGAGGAGGCCCGGGGGCACACCGCGGTCTTCGTCGTGGTGACCTCGCTGCTGTTCCTCCTCGCGGTCTGGTTCGTCCCGGTGAGCACCTTCCTGCTGTTCGAGATGTGCCCGCTGATCTTCATGGCGCTGCCGCTGCCGGTCGCCGCCCCGGTGGTGGTGCTGCTCAACGTGCTGCCCCCCGCGCTGGAGGCGGCGCGGCACGGCGACATCGGCGGCTGGCGCGGCCAGTTGCCCACGTCGGTCCTCGGTCTGGCGCTGTCGCTGCTGATCGGCACCTTCGTGCACCGGGTGGTGACCCAGAGCCACGAGCGGGCCGCGCTGATCACCGAGTTGGAGGACAGCCGGGCCCAGGTCGCCCAGCTCTCGCACGAGGCGGGGGTGGCCGCCGAACGGGCCCGGCTGGCGGGCGAGATCCACGACACCCTGGCCCAGGGGTTCACCAGCATCGTCGCCCTGGTGCAGGCCGCGGAGTCCGAAGTGGACCGCGACAGCGCCAAGGTGCGGCACGCACTGGGCCTGGCCGCGCGCACCGCCCGGGAGAACTTGGCCGAGGCCCGCGCGCTGGTCGCCGCGCTGGCCCCGACCGCGCTCGGCGAGGGCAGCCTCACCGACGCGCTGCGCAGGCTGGCCGAGCGGCTGGCGGCGGAAACCGGCGCGGCGACCAGCTTCCACACCGAGGGCGACCCGAGTGGACTCCCCACCGGCGTGGAGGTGGTGCTGCTGCGGGCGGCGCAGGAGGCGCTCGCCAACATCCGCAAGCACGCGGGCGCGGAGTCGGTGTCCGTCGACCTCTGCCACACCCCGACGGGTGTCACCCTGACGGTGAGCGACGACGGCGCGGGCTTCGACCCCGGCGCACCGGCGGGCGGCTACGGTCTGCGCGGGATGCGGGCGCGGGCCGAGCAGGTCGCGGGCACCGTGACCGTGCACAGCGCACCGGGTTCGGGCACCACGCTGACCGTGTCCGTACCCACCGCGGCGGCGCACCAGCCGACCGAGGACCCGAAGGAGCGGCCGTGATCACCGTCCTGCTGGTCGACGACCACCCCGTGGTCCGCGAGGGCCTGCGCGGCATGCTGGAGGCCGAGCCCGACCTCACCGTGGTGGGCGAGGCGGGCTCCGGCGCGGAGGGCGTCGCGGTGGCCGCCGCGCTGCGGCCCGACGTGGTGCTCATGGACCTGCGCATGCCGGGCCTCGACGGGGTCGGCGCGACCGCGCGGATCGTGGCCGCGGGCGGGCCGAGCAAAGTGGTGGTGCTGACCACTTATGAGACCGACTCCGACATCTTGCGCGCGGTCGAGGCGGGCGCTTCCGGATATCTGCTCAAAGACGCTTCCCGAACGGAATTGGCGGGCGCGGTTCGCGCGGCCAGTCGCGGTGAGACGGTTCTCGCACCCTCTGTAGCCGGCCGTTTGGTCCGCCAGGTGCGTCAACCACCCAAACAGGGGCTATCAGGTCGCGAGGTCGAGGTATTGCGGCTGGTCGCCCGCGGCCTGACGAACGCCGACATCGGCCGTGAGCTGCACATCAGCGAAGCCACGGTGAAAACGCACCTGCTGCGCGCATTCGGCAAACTCGACGTCTCCGATCGCACCGCGGCGGTCACGACGGCCATGTCGCGAGGCTTATTGGGTTGAGTTATGGCGCACAATTCCCTGCATGCTGCAAACACTCGAGTTCGCATTGCTGCGCAGGCTCGCGGTCGAACAGGCCGAGAACCGGGTGCCGTCGTTGGTCGCCGCGGTCGTCCGCGGCGACCGGACCACCTGGACGGGCGCGCGGGGCAAGGTCGACGGGGCGACCCCCACCGCCGACACCCAGTACCGCATCGGGTCGATCACCAAGTCGTTCGTCGCGACCCTGGTGATGCGCCTGCGCGATGAGGGGAAGCTGGACCTCAACGACCCGTTGGACAAGCACGTCCCCGGCACGGCGTTCGGCGCCGTCACCGTCGCCCAGCTGCTCGCCCACACCAGCGGCATGACCGCCGAGTCGCCTGGCGTGTGGTGGGAGCGGGCCCCCGGCGCCGACTGGTCCGCGCTGGAGCGGAGCCTGGAGGAGGGCGCGCTCAAGCACCGCTCCGGCGCCCGGTTCCACTACAGCAACACCGGCTACGGCGTGCTCGGCGAACTCGTCGCCCGGCTGCGGGGCACCTCGTGGCTCGAGGCGCTCAACGCCGAGATCGTCGGACCGCTCGGCCTGACCCGCACGTCGCCGCACCCCGAGGGCGCCGCGGCCACCGGCTGGGCCGTGCACCCGTACGCCGACGTCCTGCTGCACGAGCCCACCCCCGACGCGGGCGCGATGGCCCCGGCCGGTCAGCTGTGGTGCAGCATCACCGACCTGGCCCGCTGGACCCGGTTCGTCGGCGGCGACACCGGCGACGTGCTGCACCCGGACACGGTCGCCGAGATGCGCGAGGTCGCGCACATCGACGACGACCAGAACTGGAGCTCCGCCTACGGCCTCGGCCTGCAGGTCCTGCGGATCAACGGCAGGCGGGTGTCGGGCCACGGCGGCTCCATGCCCGGGTTCCTGGCGATGAACCTCATCGACCCGAAGACCGGCACCGGCGCCTGCGTGCTGGCCAACACCACCTCGGGCGCGGCGATCGGCGCGCTGGCGGGCGACCTCATCGAGTTGGTGGAGAAGCACGAGCCCGCGCTGCCCGCCGAGTGGGAGCCCGCCACCGAGGCCGACCCGGCGCTGCTCGCGCTCACCGGCCAGTGGCACTGGGGCCCGACCCCGTACGTGCTGCGCCTGCTGCCCGACGGCTGGCTGAACCTGACCCCCGTCAGCGGCCGGGGCCGCGCGTCCCGGTTCCGGCCGTCCGGCCAGGACACCTGGACCGGCGTCGACGCCTACTACGCGGGCGAGACGCTGCGCCTGTGCCGTGGTGCCGACAACCGGCCAACCCACCTGGACCTGAACACGTTCATCTTCACCCGGGAGCCCTACGGCACCCCGGCCGCCATCCCCGGCGGGGTGGACGAGCGGGGCTGGCGCACCCTGGAGGGCTGAGGGTGCGAGACTGGGAGGCGCGCTCCGCCAACGCCGCCGGGGTTCGTCCCCAGTCACACCATTTGGGAGAAAGGCGCCCACATGACGCAGACCGCCGATCCGAGCACGCTGGAACTCCCGGCCGAGTTCAAGCCCTCCGACGGCCGCTTCGGCTGTGGCCCGTCCAAGGTCCGTCCCGAGCAGGTCGCGGCGCTCGCGTCCGAGGGCGCGAAGCTGCTGGGCACCTCGCACCGGCAGAAGCCGGTCAAGTCCCTGGTCGGTCGGGTCCGCTCCGGTCTGCGCGAGCTGTTCTCCCTGCCCGACGGCTACGAGGTCGTCCTGGGCAACGGCGGCACCACCGCGTTCTGGGACGCGGCCGCGTTCGGCCTCGTCCGCGAGCGCGCACAACTGTTCACCTACGGCGAGTTCTCGGCCAAGTTCGCCACCGTGAACAAGAAGGCCCCGTTCCTCGCCGACCCGATCGTGGTCTCGGCGGACCCGGGCAGCGCCCCGGCGATCGCCTACCAGTCCGGCGCCGACCTCGTGGGCTGGGCGCACAACGAGACGTCCACCGGTGTCGCCGTGCCGGTCTCGCGGCCCGCCGGGTCCGATGGCGCGCTGGTCGCCATCGACGCCACCTCCGGCGCGGGCGGCCTCCCGGTCCGCGCCGAGGACTTCGACGTCTACTACTTCGCCCCGCAGAAGTCCTTCGCCTCCGACGGCGGGCTCTGGCTGGCGCTGATGAGCCCGGCCGCGCTGGAGCGGGTCGCCGAGATCGGCGCGTCGGACCGCTGGGTGCCCGAGTTCCTGTCCCTGCCGACCGCGCTGGACAACTCGCTGAAGGACCAGACCTACAACACCCCGTCGGTGGCCACCCTGTTCCTGCTCGCCGAGCAGCTGGACTGGATGAACGGCAACGGCGGGCTCGAGTGGACGGTCGCGCGGACCAAGGACTCATCGGACCGGCTGTACTCGTGGGCCGAGAAGACCGCGTACACCTCGCCGTACGTGGCCGACCCGGCCAACCGCTCCCAGGTCGTGGGCACCGTCGACTTCGTCGACTCGATCGACGCGGCGGCGGTGGCCAAGGCGCTGCGGGCGAACGGCATCGTGGACGTGGAGCCGTACCGCAAGCTGGGCCGCAACCAGCTGCGCGTGGCGATGTTCCCGGCCGTCGAGCCGGACGACATCACCAAGCTGACCCAGGCCATCGACTGGGTCGTCGAGCAGCTGGGCTGAGCAGGCGCTGAGCTGTGCCCGCGGAGTCGCGGGTCCGCCTGTGGGCACAGCTCTCCGCGCCTGCCAGTGACCTCGGCCGCGAGCGTTCACCCCGGTGCGAGCCCACGGAACCGGTTCGCCGGAACCGCGCCGGTTGGGTGCTCATGGGAGTCCCGCGCTTGCGCGCGGGCGAGCACTGCTCTGTCCGTGACACCGCCGCAAGCGCTTGCGCACCCCGCAGGTGACCAGCGGATACCCGACATGCCAGCCAATGGGTGAATCTTGAATCAACCCAGGTGCGGTAGGGCCGGTGGATACGGCAAGATCACAACTAGATGTCACGGGGATCGCGGCGCGCCTTGCGCGCCAATCCGGTTCACCGATCTACCGTGGGACGCAGGCGGGTGAAGTCTGCTCAGGTCGCGGGGAGGTGAGCGATGCGTGCGCTGCGGGTAGTCGGTCTGTCCGACGACGGCAAGACGGTGATCTGCGAGGACCCGGCGCGCGGTGAGCGCTTCACCCTGCCCGCCGACGAGCGCCTGCGCGCCGCCGCGCGCGGCGACGTCACCCGACTCGGCCAGATCGAGATCGAGCTGGAGAGCCAGATGCGTCCTCGGGAGATCCAGACCCGCATCCGCGCGGGTGAGTCCGTCGAACAGGTGGCCGAGGCAGCGGGCATCCCCACGCACAAGGTGGAGCGCTTCGCCTACCCCGTGCTGCTGGAGCGCTCGCGCACGGCCGAGCTGGCCCAACGCGCCCACCCGGTGCGCGAGGACGGCCCGGACGTCCAGACGCTCGGCGAGGTCGTGGCGCACGCCTTCGGCCTGCGCGGGCAGGACTACCCCACCACCGGCTGGGACTCCTGGCGCGGCGAGGACGGCAAGTGGGTCGTCCGGCTGTGCTGGACCGCGGGCCGGTCGGAGAACCGCGCGCACTGGTCGTTCCACCCCGGAGCGCACGGTGGCACGGTCACCCCGCTCGACGAGCACGCCCAGGACCTGATGGACCCGCAACCGAACCGCCCGCTGCGCACGGTGCGACCGGTGACGGAACTGGCCCAGGCGGCGCTGGCGATCGAGATGCCGCCGCCCGCCCCGGTCGTGGAGCCCGACGCGGACCTGGAACTGGACGCGTCGGTCTTCGAGCCGCCGGTGGCGCCGGTGCCGGACCCGCCGAAGGTCGAGGAGCCGTTCGAGCAGTCCTACGTGGAGGACTTCGAGCTGACCCCCGAGCCGGTGGTCCCGGAGCAGCCCGCGGCGGAGCCGGTGGTGGCCGAGGAGCAGCAGCCGGTCGCCGAGGAGCCGGAGCAGGACGCGCTGATCGAGGAACCCGCCCGCAAGCAGGCCGAACCCGCCGCGGCGGCGAACCGGCGGCCGAAGGCGAAGAAGGCCCGCCCGATCGTCCCGTCCTGGGAGGACGTGCTGCTCGGCACGCGGTCCAACCGCGGGTAGGCGTCGAGTTTTGAGGGCCCGGTTCGTTCGCGAACCGGGCCCTTTCTCATAGCCGTCGTGATGGGGGTGCGGGGACCTCGTTGAGGAGGTCGAGGGGCCAGCCCTCGCGTTCGCACCAGTCCTCCGCGGACTCGCGGGAGAGGTAGTCGGCGGACGGGGGTTTCACCCGGCCGAGGTGGACCCAGCCGTCCGGGGCGAGGACGTGCACCTCGCCCGCGCGGATCGCGAGGAGTCGGCCGTCCGGGAACGCCATGGTCGGTTCCGTGCGCAGGAACCGCACCGCATCAGGGCGGGTCATGGGTCCATGATGCCGCCGGTGTCCGGATCCGGCTCGTGCCGATCTTGTTCGTTACCCATCCGATCCTGCCCGTTGACCAGCGGTAACCCGGTTGCCCGCCCGGCTACCGCCAGGGCCATGGATGCCTTCGCCGCCACTCTCGCCGGGTTCGCGGACTGGCCGGAGGCGGAGCGGGACGCGGAGCGCGCCGAGTTCCGGGCCATGATCACCCGCGCGGCGCGCGCCGAGCGCGACCTGGTCGAACCTGGTGCGGCACCGCTGACCCGGCTCGCGGCCCACGGGGCACTGGACCGGATCGCCAACATCGCCGACTGACCCCGGTGTTCGGCGCCGCGCGGGGTGCGCGGCGCCGAACCGGCTAGGCCAGGGAGTCCTGCCAGGCGGAGTGCAGGTCGGCGAAGGGGCCGCGGCCCTTGCCGATCAGGGTTTCCGGGGCGCCGTCCTCGGCGATGCGGCCCTGGTCGACCACCAGCACCCGGTCGGCGATGAGCACGGTGGAGAGCCGGTGGGCGATGATCAGCGCGGTGCGGTCGGCCAGCACGGACTCCAGGGCCCGCTGCACGATCCGCTCCGTCGGCAGGTCCAGGCTGGACGTCGCCTCGTCAAGCACGAGCACCGCCGGGTCGGCCAGGAAGGCCCGGGCGAAGGCCACCACCTGCCGCTGACCCGCCGAGAGCCTGCCGCCGCGTTTGCGGACGTCGGTGTCGTAGCCGTCGGGGAGGGCGCGGATGAACTCGTCCGCGCCGACGGCCCGGGCCGCGGCCTCGATCTCCGCGCGGCTCGCGCCCGGCTTGCCCAGCGCGATGTTGTCCGCGACGGATCCGCTGAACAGGAAGTTCTCCTGCGTCACCATGACCACCGCGGCGCGCAGGTCCACATCGGACACCGCGCGCAGGTCGACGCCCGCCAGCCGGACCTCGCCCTCGGTCGGGTCGTAGAAGCGGGCGACCAGCTTGGCGATGGTCGACTTGCCCGCGCCCGTCGGCCCGACCAGCGCCACCGTCTGCCCCGCCGGGATCGCCAGGTCCAGTTCCGGCAGCACGACCGGGGTGTCCGGGCGGTACCGGAACTCCGTCCCCGCGAACTCGACCTCCAGCCCGCCGTCGCGCCGCCGCGGGAGCGGCACCGGGCGCTCCGGTTCGGGCACGTCCGGCTTCTCCTCCAGCAGACCGGAGATCTTCTCCAGCGCCGCGATCGCCGACGAGTACGAGTTGGCGAACATCGCGACGTCGTCCAGCGGCTCGAAGTAGCGGCGGACGTACAGGATGAACGCCGTGAGCACGCCGAGTTCCATGGAGCCGCCCGCGACCCGCAGCGCGCCGATGGTCAGCACCGCGACCATGGTCAGGTTGCCGATCATCCGGACCGCCATGGTGAACACCGCCACCACGCTCAGCGAATCGCGCGCCGAGGAGCGGACCCGCGAGTTCAGTCCGTCCATGATGGACTTGTTGCGGCCCTCGCGGCGGAACGCCTGCACCGCGCGCATGCCGTTCATGGTCTCGACGTAGTGCACGATCAGCGTGGCCGTGCGGCCGCTGACACCGCGGTACGCCTCGTTGCTGCGGCGCAGGAACCAGCGCGCGATGAACGCCAGCGGGATGGCGGTGACCAGCACGACCAGCGCCAGCTCTAGGTCCAGGGTCAGCAGCAGGATCGCGATGCCGGTGACCGTGAGCACCGAGGTGAGCAGGTCGTCGATGCCCACCTCCAGCAGGTCGCCGAAGGCGTCGATGTCACTGCTCTGCCGGGAGATGACCTTGCCGGAGGTGTAGGTCTCGTGGAAGGACACCGAAAGCCGCTGGGCGTGGTCGAAGATCCGCTGCCGCAGGTCGAGCACCAGGTCCTGGCCGATGCGGCCGGACAACCGCAGGAAGCACATCCACAGCAGCGCCGACGCGAGGGAGCACACCGCGTAGGAGACCACGCACCAGGCCAGCACGGTGCCGTCGCCGCGGACCGCGTTCGGGATGCCGACGTCGATCACCGCGGCGACGATCAGCGGCCCGGCCAGTTGGGCGGCGTTGCCCAGCATGACGAGCAGCAACACCACCATGGCGGGCCAGAACCTGGGACGCAGCAGCGATCCGAGCAGGGCCCGCGACCGCGCGCGCAGCTTCATGGTGACCGCCGCGGCGACGTCCTCGGTGTCCTCGGCGGCGACGCCGCGCCAGTCCCGCTCGGCGGTCACGACGCCGCCTCCGCGCGCTCGTCCTCCACAGTGGATAGTTGAGCGCGGTAGGCGGCGCTGGTGGCCAGCAGTTCCGCGTGCGTGCCCAGCGCCACGATCCGGCCACCGTCGAGCAGCGCCACCCGGTCGGCGAGCCGGACCGTGCTCGGCCGGTGCGCCACCACGAGCGCTGTGACACCCGAGAGCACCTGGCGCAGCGCGCGTTCCACCTCGGCCTCGGTGTGCACGTCCAGTGCGGACAGCGGGTCGTCGAGCACCAGCACCTTGGGCTTGCCGACCACCGCGCGGGCCAGCGCCAGCCGCTGCCGCTGACCGCCGGACAACGACAGCCCCTCCTCGCCGATGCGGGTGTCGAGGCCCCAGGGCAGCCGGTCGACGAAGTCCTCGGCCTGGGCGACCCGCAGCGCTTCCCGGACCTCTTCGTCGGTGGCGCCGGGCGAGCCGAGCGCCACGTTCTCGCGCACGCTGGCGGAGAACAGCACGGGTTCCTCGAACGCGACGGCCACGACCGCGCGCAGGTCGTCGAGCCGCAGGTCGCGCACATCGACGCCGTCCACGGTCACGCGCCCGCCGGTCACGTCGGCCAACCGCGGCACGAGCATGGTCAGCGTCGACTTGCCGGACCCGGTCGGCCCCACCAGCGCGACCGTCTCACCCGGGCGGAGCGCCAGGTCCACTCCGGACAGAACCTCGTGGTCCGCGCCCGCGTGGGCGAAGCGCACGCCCTCGAAGCGGACCGCGCCGACGCCATCGGCGGGCAGCGGCCGGGACCGGTCGGGGTCGGTGATCGTCACCTCGGCGTCGCGCACCTCCCAGTACCGGGTGGACGCCGTGGCCGCCTGGTTCGCCTCGGCCAGCAGCCAGCCGATCGAGTCGGTCGGCCAGCGCAGGAACCCGGCGACCGTGATGCCCGCGACCAGCGTGCCGACGGTCATCGTGCCGTCCGCCACGCCGAGCGAGCCGATCAGCAGCTGCGCGGCGATGCCCAGCTCGGGCAGCAGGATGATGGCGCCCCACAGCAGCGACAGCACGCGGAACTTGCCCAGCTCCGTGCGCCGCAGCCGCCGGGCCTGCCCCAGGAACTTGGCCGCGAGCTGCGGGCCGCGGCCGAACGCCTTGAGCACCCGGATGCCCAGCACGGACTCCTCGACCACCGTGGCCAGGTCGCCGACCTGGTCCTGGGCCCGGCGCGCGAGCACCGCGTACTTCGACTCGAACTGGGTGGAGATCAGGAGCAACGGCAGCGAGCACACCAGGGTGATCAGCCCGAGCGCGGGCGAGAGAGAGAACAGCACGACCATGCCCAGCACCAGGGTGATCGTGTTGACCACGAGGAAGACGCCCGCGAAGGCGATGAACCGGCGCAGGGTGGCCAGGTCCGAGATGGCCCGGGAGAGCAGTTGGCCGGACTGCCACCGGTCGTGGAAGGAGATCGGGAGCCGTTGCAGGTGCGCGTACAGGTCGGCGCGCATCCGGGCCTCCACCAGCGTGCTCGGCCCGGCGACGAGCTTGCGGCGCAGGTAGAACATCAGCGCCTCGAGCGCGCTCAGCGCCGCCACGACCACGATGGGCCACGGCAGCGCGCCGGTGTCCCGGGCGGCGACCGGTCCGTCGAGGATCCACTGCAGCACCAGCGGGATCGCCAACCCGCTGAGCATGCCGGCGGTGACCGCGGCACCGGACCCGATCAGCCCGGCCCGCACCGGTTTCAGGTACGGCACCAACCGCCGCAACGCCGCGACCGTCCCAACCCGCTCCATGCCCGCCCCTCAGCGCTCGCCACCCGGCCGGTCCTCGACGGTAGCGAGCACCCCGCGCCGAAAGCACGCGAGTTTCCCCGAGCGGGGCCGGGCGGGGTCAGCCGAAGACGATGAACGGCAGCGCGAGCCAGCCCAGGGCGATGCCCGCCGCGACGCCGACCGCCACCCAGCGCCAGGTCGGCACGTTCCGGGCCAGCCAGACCGACGGGAGCAGACCACCGCTGATCACCGCGTTGGACAGCAGCGCCAGCAGCGGGTTGGTCTCGTAGAGGGTGATCGCCAGGGTGAGCACGGCGAACAGGACCAGGGCCAGGGAGAAGCCCGCGACCAGCAGGCCGGTCCCCCACGGCGTCGGCTCCGCGGGCTCGGCGGCGGTGGCGGGCTCGGCCTCTGCGGCAACGGGTGGTTCCACGATCGACACCTCTCCGGACAGGGGATCCTCATAGCGGACGGGGGCGCCCATGACGGCCGCGACGCGCTCGGCGAGCTGGTGGCCCCGGCGGGACACGACCGCGGTGGCGGAGTCGCCCGACTCGGGTTCGGGGTCCGGCGCGCCCGCGGGCACGGAGCGGCGGACGGCGTGCACGACCTTGGCCCACTCGTGCAGCGCCGCGGTCAGCTCACCGCCCAGGGCCAGGCTGTCGACGTCGACCTCGCGGGCGCCGGTGCCGTCGTCGCCGACGAGGACGGCCCGCTCACCCTTGGCGCGCAGTTCCACCGCTGCCCCTTTCGCCGAGCGCGTAGAAGGTGACCGCCGCCGCGGTGGCGACGTTGAGCGAGTCGACGCCGCGCGCCATCGGGATGCGCACGGCGGTGTCAGCGGCGGCGATGGCCTCGGGGGTGAGCCCGGGCCCCTCGGAGCCGAGCAGCACGGCCACCCGCTCGTGCGCGTCGACCGCGTCGGCCAGCGCGACGGAGTCCGCGGCGGGGGTCAGGGCGAGCACGCGGAAGCCGCTGTCGCGCAACCACTTGAGCCCGTCGGGCCACGGCTCCAGCGGCGCGAACGGCACCGCGAGCACGTGCCCCATGGACACCCGGACGCTGCGCCGGTACAGCGGGTCGCTGCACCCCGGGCCGAGCAGCACGGCGTCCACGCCGAGCGCGGCGGCGTTGCGGAACAGCGCGCCCAGGTTCTCGTGGTCGCCGACGCCCTCGAGCACGGCCACCGTCCGGACTCGCTCGATCAGGTGAACGGGGTCGGGCGCGGGTGCCCGGTCGGCGGCGGCCAGAACCCCGCGGTTGAGGTGAAAACCCACGGTCTCGGCCATCACGTCGGCGCTCGCGACGTACGCGGGCACATCCAGCGCGGCCAGTTCCGGGGCCAGCGCGTCGATCCGGCGGCGCACGCCGAGCAGGGCGCGCACCGGGTACGGGGAGGCGAGCAGCCGCTGCACGACGACCACGCCCTCGGCGATGACCAGGCCGCGACCGCCCGGTCGGTCGGGTCGGCGGTCGGCGGTCGACAGGTCCCGGAAGTCGTCGAGCCGCGGGTCCGCCGGGTCGGTCACCTCGATCACCTGCGCCACCGGGGCAGTCTCGCACGCCGGGGTGTAACGGTGACGTTGTCCCGCGCGACTTCTTCCCCGAACGCTCGCTCTGTGTAACGCCTTCATAACGCACGGCACCAATTTGGCCGCTAGCCCGGCCGTGTCCGCTGTGCGAATGTTGGCTCCCCGCGCGTGTGCCGGACGCCGATCCGGCCAGACGGGAGGGCGGCATGGGGCAGGACGTACGAACCGACGCTTTCAGCCGAGAAGACCGGCAGCGCTACCGCCAGAAGGTGCGGCGGTGCCTGGACGCGCTGGAGCGGATGCTGGCCGAAGGCGGATTCGCCGACGAGCACCCGAGGATGGGCCTCGAGATCGAGCTGAACCTGGTCGACGACGCGCTGCGGCCCGCCATGCTCAACCACACGGTCCTGGAGAAGATCGACGACCCCTGCTACACGACCGAATTGGGCCAGCACAACCTGGAACTCAACGTGCGGCCCCGGTTCCTGCGCGACTCGGAGTCCACCGAGCTGGAGTCCGAGCTGCGCCAGTCGCTCGCGCTGGCCGGGCACAAGGCGCAGGACGCGGGCGCCACCCTGGTCATGATCGGCGCGCTGCCCACGCTGCGCCGCGAGCACTTCGACATCCGCTGGCTGACCCAGAACCCGCGCTACCACCGGCTCAACGACCAGATCTTCGCCAGCCGGGGCGAGGAACTGCTGCTGCACATGGAGGGCACGGCGCTGCCCGGCCAGCGCGCCGACCGGTTGCGGTGCCTGCAGGACTCGATCCTGGCCGAGTCGGCGTGCACGTCCGCGCAGCTGCACCTCCAGGTGCCGCCGGAGCGCTTCGCCGCCAACTGGAACGCCGCGCAGTGCCTGGCGGGCGTGCAGGTGGCGATCGCGGCCAACTCGCCGTTCCTGCTGCGCAAGGCGCTCTGGCACGAGACCCGCATCCCGCTGTTCCTGCAGGCCACCGACACCCGGCCGCAGGAGCTGATGAACCAGGGCGTGCGGCCGCGGGTGTGGTTCGGCGAGCGGTGGATCACCTCGATCTTCGACCTGTTCGAGGAGAACGTGCGCTACTTCCCCGGCCTGCTGCCCGAGATGGACGACGAGGACCCGTTCGAGGCGCTGGAATCCGGCCGCGCCCCGCGCCTGGCCGAACTGCGGCTGCACAACGGGACCATCTGGCGGTGGAACCGCCCGGTCTACGACGTCACCGACGACGTGCCGCACCTGCGCGTGGAGAACCGCGTGCTGCCCGCCGGACCGACCGTGGTCGACCTGATCGCGAACGCGGCGTTCTTCTACGGCGCGCAACGCGCGCTGACCGCCGAAGAGCGTCCACTGTGGACCAGGATGTCGTTCCAGGCGGCCGAGGAGAACCTCCAGGCGGGCGCCCGGCACGCGTTCGACGCGCAGCTGTACTGGCCCGGCATCGGGTGGATCCCCCCGGACGAGCTGGTGCTGCGCCGCCTGCTGCCGATGGCCCACGAGGGCCTGCGCGACTGCGGCGTGTCCGACCAGTCCCGCGAGCGCTACCTCGGCGTGATCGAACGGCGCTGCCTGGCCCGGCGGACCGGGTCGAGCTGGCAGCGGGACACGGTCGCCGACCTGGAGGCGCACGGGGTGGACCGGGACGCGGCGCTGGTGACGATGCTGCGCAGGTACATCGAGCTGAGCGAGGCGGGCGACCCGGTGCACACCTGGCCGGTGTAGGTCCCGCTGGGTGGACCCTTGTCGGCACATCGTGGCAGTTGCGAGTAGGTTGCAATTAGCACCGACTGGCACCAACGTTCCAAGGAGAGCACGTGGCTCCCTACGTCCTTCCCGACCTCGACTACGACTACGGCCAGCTCGAGCCGGTGATCATCGGCGACATCAACGAGCTCCACCACAGCAAGCACCACGCGGCCTACGTCAAGGGCACCAACGACACGCTGGAGAAGATCGCCGCCGCCCGCGACAAGGGCGACTTCTCCGCCATCGTCGGCCTGGAGACCACCCTGGCGTTCAACCTCGCGGGCCACACGCTGCACGCGCAGTGGTGGAAGAACCTCAGCCCCGACGGCGGCGACAAGCCGACCGGCGAGCTGGCGGCCGCGGTGGACGAGCACTTCGGCTCGTTCGACAACCTCCGCGCCCAGCTCAACGCGGTCTCGGCCACGATCCAGGGTTCCGGCTGGGGCATCCTCGCCTGGGACCCCGTCGGCGAGCGGCTGATCACGCAGCAGCTGAAGGACCACCACTCGAACCTGTCGATCGCGACCACGCCGCTGCTGGTGTTCGACACGTGGGAGCACGCGTACTACTTGCAGTACAAGAACGTGAAGACCGACTACATCGACCGACTGTGGAACCTCGTCGACTGGGCGGACGTCACCGCCCGCTTCGACGCCGCCCGCGCGGGCGTCAACGGCCTCCGCCCCCCGGCCCCCCAGGCCTGACAAGCCCCGGCGAGATGCTCCGACAAGCTCCCCCGCCGGTTTTTCGGGTCCCCGCACGGAGTCCGCTCCGGTGCGGGGACCCGTCGCATTCGCGCCCGGATGCGCGAGACCCCCGCTCCGGACGCTTGGAGCGGGGGTCTCACTGTTCCCGAACTGACTGCCGCTCCCACCACGAAGCGGACGAGAGTTAGGTTAGCCTAACCTCTTTGCCAGGGCAAGAGCGGATGCGTCCCGAGCAGACTCCCCCTGGTGAACGCCCGAAAAAGGCCCCGGCCGAAGCCGGGGCCTTGATCACCTGGCCCGTCTCCCAGGCCGCCGCAACAGCAATCTCCCCCACCCGGTCACCGGCAACTCCACTCCCCCGCGACGCAACAGCACCGCCCCGCAGACCACCGCCGTCAACGCCGCGATGGCACCCCCGACGACGAACGGGGACCTGGCGCCCCACTGGTCCGCCATCCACCCCACCATCGGCGCGCCCAGCGGGTTGCCGCCGACGAAGACCAGCATGTACAGCCCCATGACGCGACCCCGCATCTCCGGGGCCACCGCCAGCTGGACGGTCGAGTTCGCCGTGGTCATGAAGGTCATCAGGCACAGCCCGACCGGGATCAGTGCGATGGCGAAGCTGGCGTACGACGGCATCAGCCCGACCACCACCTCCAGCACCCCGAACGCGAACGCCGACCCGAGCAGCAGTCGGGTGCGGGGCTTGCCCCGGGAACTGCGGCGCACCGCCCACAGCGCGCCCATCAGGGTGCCGACGGCCAGGGTGGTCGACAGCAGCCCGTACCCGTCGGCGTCGCGGTGGAAGACCGTCGCGGCCACGACCGCCAGGGTCACGAAGAAGGTCATGCCGAACGTGCTGACGAAGAACACCAGCACCATCACGGTCAGGATGTCGGCGCGCTTGCGCACGTAGCGCAGGCCCTCGACGAGCTGCCCCTTCTTGCGCGGCACCTTCGGCCCGGGGATGAGCTTGGCCGGGTCCATCAGCAGCAGCCCGGTGATCACCCCCACGGTCAGCAGGGCGTTGCCCAGGAACAGCCACCCGGTGCCGATCACCGTGATCAGCACGCCCGCGATCGCCGGCCCGACGATCCGGGCCACGTTGAAGCTGGTCGAGTTGATCGCGACCGCGTTCGCCACCTGGGCGCGGCCGACGATCTCCGCGACGAACGACTGCCGCACCGGCACCTCGACCGCCGCGAACGCGCCGAGCACGAAGCACAGCACGTACACGTGCCACACCTGCACCAGACCCGTCACGTCCAGCAGCCCCAGCACCAGCGCGCAGGCCACCAGGCCGCACTGCACCCCGACCAGCAGCCTGCGCTTCTCCAGCCGGTCCGCCAGCACCCCCGCCCACAGCGAGAACATCAGCGTCGGCAGGAACTGCAGCGCCGCCGCGACGCCCAGTGCCACCGGGTTGTTGTCGGTGAGCACCAGGACCAGCCAGTCCTGGGCGATGCGCTGCATCCAGGTGCCCACATTGGACACCAGTTGCCCGCTCGCGAACAGCCGGTAGTTGGGCACCCGCAGCGAGGCGAACATGCCCGGCTCGGGGTCTGGAGTGGACTCCAGGGTGGGTCTGTGCGGCGGCGGCAGGGGTGTCGAGATCGCTTGGTCGGTCCGTTCCTCTCGGGTACCACCCGCTTGTGCCCGCACCTATTGGTTCCCCGCCATCCTGTCGATGATGTCGGCGGCCTGGGCGAGGATCGCCCGCTCCCCGTCGTCCAGTTCCGCCAGTCGTCTGTCCAGCCACGCCTCGCGCGCGGAGATGTCGGCCTCGATGTAGGCCTGGCCCGCGTCGGTCAGCGCCACGATGGCCTGCCGCCCGTCGCTGGGGTGCGGCGAGCGGCTGGCGTACCCCAGTTCCTCCAGCGCGCCGATGATCCGCGTCATCGACGGCGGCTGCACGCCTTCCTTGGCGGCCAACTCCCCCGGCGTCAGCGGCCCGCACTTGTGCAGGCAGGACAGCGCCGAGATCTGCGTCAGGGTGACCGCGGAGTTGGTGCGCTGGGCGCGGAGCCTGCGGTTGAGCCGCACGACCGCCAACCGCAACCGGCTGGTTAGCGCGCGCTCAGCTGACTCCGACACATTCGTTAGCATACCTCAGTAAAAGGTCGGTTATCCACGAACTTACGCGGACATCACACCGTACGGGCCACGGCTATCGTGGAGCCATGAGTCGATCTCCGCACGTGGTCCGCCGCGTCCGCGCTGGTGACGGCGCCGGGATCGCCCGCGTCCACGTCGCGGCCTGGCGCCGCGCGTACGCGGGGATCATGCCCGAGGACCGGCTGGCCGCCCTGTCCGTGCGCACGTCGTCGCGCCGGTGGGAGACGATCGTCACAACGCCGACGGAGACCAGGGCGTTCGTCGCGGAGTCCGACGGCGAGATCGTCGGCGTCGGCGCGGCCGGTCCGCCGCGCGAACCGGGGCCCGCGGACACAGGTGAGGTCAACCTGCTCTACGTCCACCCGGACCGCTGGGGTACGGGAATCGGCAGCCTGCTGCACGACCGATTGCTGGCGGAGTTGCGCACCCTCGGCTACGCCGAGGCGTACCTCTGGGTCGCCGACGGCAACACCCTCGGCATCGACTTCTACGTCCACAAGGGATGGACCCGCACCGAGGACACGTCCGACCACGACGAGAACCCCCCGATCCCCATCCGCCGCTTCACCATCGACTTGTGACGCGGCAAGGGGTCGGTCAGGCGATGGCCGCGCGCAGGGGGCCCATGGCGAAGTAGACGACGAACGCGGCCGCCACCACCCACATCAGCGGGTGGATCTCGCGGGCGCGGCGGGTGACCACGCGCAGGACCACGTACGTGACGAAGCCCGCGCCGATGCCGTTGGCGATGGAGTAGGTGAAGGGCATGACCACGATGGTCAGGAAGGCGGGGAGGGCGATGGTGAAGTCGGTGAAGTCGACATCGCGGATCTGGGTCATCATCATCGCCCCGACGACCACCAGCGCCGGGGCCGCCGCCTCGATCGGGACGACCTGGTAGAGCGGGGTGAAGAACATCGCGGCGATGAACAGCAGCCCGGTGACCACGTTCGCCAGCCCGGTGCGCGCGCCCTCGGCGATGCCCGCCGCCGACTCGATGTAGACGGTGTTCGAACTCGACGACGCCGCACCGCCCGCGACGGCGCCGAGGCCGTCGACGAACAGGGCTCGGCTGGTGCCGGGCAGGTCGCCGTTCTTGTCGATCAGGTCGGCTTCCCGGCCGAGGCCGGTCATGGTGCCGATGGTGTCGAAGAAGTCGGTCAGCACCAGGGTGAACACCAGCAGCGCCGCGGTGATCGCGGGCACCCGCCACCACGCGCCGAAGGAGACGTCGCCGACCAGGGAGAGGTCGGGCAGGGCGAAGACCTGGTCGGGCAGCGCCGGGTAGCCGAGGTTCCAGCCCTTGGGGTTGACGCCCGCCGAGCGGCCCGCGTGCGCGACCGCCTCCAGCACGATCGACAGCACCGTGCCGGACAGCACGCCGATCAGGATCGCGCCGCGCACCCGCTTGGCCACCAGGATGCCGGTGACCAGCAGTCCGACGACGAACACCAGCGTCGGCCAGGACGCGATGGACCCGTCGATGCCCAGGCTGACCGGGACCGTGGTGCCCGCGACGTCCGGGACGCGCCGGACGAACCCGGCGTCGACCAGTCCGATGAGGCTGATGAACAGGCCGATGCCGACCGCGATCGCCGACTTCAGCGGCGCCGGGACCGCGTCGAACACGGCTTTGCGCACGCCGGTCACGACGAGCAGCAGCACCACGATGCCGTTGACCACGACCAGGCCCATCGCCTCCGGCCAGGTCATCTGCGGTGCGATGGTGACCGCGACCAGGGTGTTGATGCCCAGCCCGGTGGCCAGCGCGAACGGCAGGTTGGTGAGCAGGCCGAAGAGGATGGTCATCACCCCCGCGACCAGCGCGGTCACCGCCGCTACCTGGTCGACCGGGAGGACGCCGCCGAGCAGGTCCCGGTGCGCGCCGCGGTCGTCCGCGGCGAAGCTGCCGATGATCAGCGGGTTGAGGACCACGATGTAGGCCATGGTCACGAAGGTGACCAGGCCGCCGCGCACCTCCCGGCCCGTCGTCGACCCGCGCTCGCTGATCCGGAAGAACCGGTCGACGGCCGAGGTTGGCTTGTCCATGGCGTAGCCTCCCGAACATGGCTGGACCAGCGAAGACCCCCGACCCGCGCCCCACACCGCCCCTACCCGCGCGGCTGCTGGCCATGGCCCCCATCGTCTACGGCGGCACCGGGCTGTGGGCCCTGGCCGCCGTTGTGCTGGGCATTGCCCACTACGGCTTCGGCAAAACCCCGCCCATCTGGCTGTGGACGGCGATCTCCGGAGCCGCACTGGGGATCGTAGGTGCACTCGTCATGGTTTGGCAGCGCAAGGCCGTCCGCCGGGGCTCGCGCGGCGCGCAGAAGATGGACTAGTCGGGGGCGAGCGGCAACGCGATGTCCACTGTGGAGTGTCGGTCGCGCACGCAACCGGCAGCCACACCGGCCTCGTTGGGGCACTCAGGTGAGGTAGTGGGCGGGTTCCTCGATCAGCGCCGTGAAGAGGTGGCGGTCGGTCCAGCGGTCGGTGGTCCAGGCCAGTGCTCGGGCCAGGGCCTCCGGGGTGTCCTCGCAGTGGACCACGCCGTCCTGGACCCACCACGGGACGTTGTGGGTGCCGGTGGGGGTGTGGATCATCAGCTTTTCGTGGACGAGGAGGCTGCCCAGGGGCGTGGGGACGTCCAGGAGTTCGCAGGCGGCGGCCACGGCGCCCAGCTCCGACCACGGGACCGGCTCCGCGGCCGAGGTGATCTCCTCGTCCAGCTCCTCGGTGGCCAGGGGGAGGTCGAGCAGCTCCGCAAGGGGCTCGGCGAGGGCGAAGTCCGGGCCCGCCGACACGACCTGGGTTTCGCTCAGCACCGCCAGCGGCCAGGGGGCGTCCAGTACCAGGCAGTCGGTGGCGACCGTGCCCGCGAGGGTGCGGGTCGTCTCCGGCAGGCGGACGTCGGCGGGGTCGAAGAGTTCGTCGACCACCGCCTCGGCCAAGGCCGCGTGGGTGCGCAGGATGGCACCGGGGGGCAGCGCGCGGTCCTGGTCGCCCAGGCGGACCAGCAGGTCTTCCGCGTCGTCCGCGTTGTCGACGCGCAGGGTGGAGCGGACGCCGATGGCGGCCAGCACCCGGGGGTCGACGCCGATGTCGGGGATGACGTCGTAGAGGCCCTCGAGTTCGTCGGCCTCCGCCAGGCGCCAGTCGCCGGGGGCGGCGCCCGCGAGGACGGCGTTGCGGGCGATCCACCAACCCGTGTAACCATCGGGCTCAAGCAGGGCGCGCCAGGTGTCGGGTTCGGCGGCGAGCAGGTTCAGCGCCCGCGGCCACGCGTCGTCGGTGACCAGGTCGAGGTCGCGCACGGCCAGGACCCGGGCGGGCGGCTCGGGGCGGGCGTCCCACCAGACGACCTCGTCGGCCAGCGCGTGGTCGGGGCCAGCCGGGGCCTCGTCGACGACCAGCGCGAAGGCGTCGAGCACACCGACGGCGGCCAGCACGTGGTCCGGCCACTCGGCGGCGACCTCGTCCGACAGCACGCCGACGGGCGCGTCCTCGTCGAGGATGTCGAGCAGCGGCGAACCGGGCAGCGCCAGCTCGTCCGCGCGCCGCCAGTCGCCGACGGAGTCCTCGAGCGCCAACGCACCCAGCCACGGGCGATCACCGGTCCGCACACCCGCGTCGCGAACCAGGCGCAGCACCACGGAGATCAGCCCGTGAATGTCCACACCGGACTCGACGTCGTCCAGGCTGCGCTCGACCGCGTCCTGCAACCCACCCGCGTCGAGCAGGTCGGCCGGACCGCCGCGGTGGGCGCCCAAGCGCTCCAGCACCGGGTGCGCGGCCTCCGCGTGCACGACCGGCAGCACGCCGACCTCGGCCTGCCCCAGCAGTTCCAGCAGCTCCGCGTCCTCGACCAGCACGACACCGGCCGGTCCCGGCAGCGTGCGGCCGTCGGCCAGCGGGACCGGCAGACCACCCAGCTCCATCCGGGCGGTGCCATCGGTCTCGATCACGGGGGCGAGCGCGGTGTAGAGCCGGTGCCACCACTCGGGTGGACGAGCCCGTCCGGTGATCGTCTCCACCACGTCGGCGGGCCGCAGCCGGGGCACGTCCAGCGCGGCGAGCGCGGCCGTGTGCCGCTGCTCCGAGAGGTAGCCCGCCGCGAGGTCGGCGACGACCTCGGACAGCAGTTCCGCCAAGCCGTCGGCACTCACGTCGAGCACGTGCGCGCGGGCCGGGGTGAGATCACCGGTGCCGTCGGCGGCGGCCAGCCACGGCGCGCGGCGCAGCGCGGACAGCAGCAGCTCGCGCAGCTTCTCGTCCACTTCGGACAGTGGGAAACCGACCAGCGGGACCAGCGCCGTGCGGTGCTCCGCGGCGGTCAGGTCGACCAGGGCCGGGTACGCGCGCGCGGCCTCGGCGAGCACGGCGTCGGCGGCGGGACCGGGGTGCAGCCTGCGCCGCGACGGCTCGATCGGCAGCGTGGCGACCAGCCGGGCGGGCAGCGAAAGCCGTTCGTCGGTGGGGGTCGGCGCGTGCAGGACGTCGTCGCCCAGCGGCAGCGGGACGCCGTCCGCGTCCACCCGCACCGCCCAGCACACCGTCCACTGCGGCCGTTCCCGGGCCTCGACGCCCAGGCTCTCCACCAGGTCTTCCGGCAGCACGCCCGCGACCCGGTGCACCAGCCACGACACGACACCGTCCGGCCCGTGGATGTGCACGCGGGCGCCGTCGCCGACCCGCCACCACGCGTCCGCGCCGATCTCGATGCGCTCCAGCCCGGGCAGCGCCAGCAGCAGGTCGGCGGCTTGCCCCGCGAAGTCGGCGAGCAGGGCGGCACCGTCGACACCGTCGCGCAGCGGCAGCCGGACCTCGGTGGCGAACCCGTCCGGCACGTCACCGTCCGCGGGCCACACCACGCGCAGCACCGGCACGCGCCCACCGCGCTCGGCGGCGCGGGCCGCCAGGTCGGGGTGCTCGGCGATGGCCGCGCGGGTCCGCTCGGCCGAGAACGCGACACCGCCCGCGCGGGAGAGCACGGACGGCGCGTCGGTGACCGCGAGCACGGCGGAGAAGCCGACGCCGAACTGGCCGACGCCCTGGGCCGGGTTCTTCGCCGACGCGCGTAACGAGGCGAGCGCGGCGACGCCGTCGGCGTCGAGCGGCCGACCGGTGTTCGCCGCCCGCAGCTCACCGTCCACAAGGGAGAGTCGGAGGGTACCGGCGCCGTCGGCCGCGTCGGCGGCGTTCTGCGCCAGCTCGACCAGCAGCCGGTCGCGGTAGCCACCGAGGTAGAGGTCTTCCTCGGCGTTGGCGTCCTCGCGGAACCGGGTGGGCGAGGTGGCCCACGCGCCCAGCACGGCGGCGCGCAGGGCCGCGGTGCCGAACGGGTCGGTCGGCGCGCTCACCCGCGCTGGTCGGACTCGG